>NZ_AFXZ01000012.1 GCF_000224335.1 Bizionia argentinensis JUB59
CCCGGTAAGGATGGTTGGGAGCGGAATAAAAATTGTAACCCGTCCACGCAGAATTGAAATGTTCGGCTTTTAAATAGATACGCATTTGACTGATTTTAGCATTCACGAAAAAATCAAACCTTGGGAAGTTTCCATACTCCCGATCGTTTTGGACGTAAAATTCAGCTAGCAACGGATCATAACCATCCATTCTATAGTTAGTAAAATAACTAAAGGTGATTCCTGTTTGGAGAAATAGTGCGTTTTTAAAAAATCTATTGGAATACACCAACGTATTCCTAGTGGTTAGTTCGGGTAGATTAAATATCATACCATCGTCTTGTACGTTCTGATACATAATGGTGTTATATAAGGTAAACTTCCTAAAGAAATTAAATCCTTTCTCCCATTTCAGTTTTACGTAATTTATAGAAGCTCCTGCCTGAAATGGTTTCACCAAATCATCAACACCATCCTTCATATAATAGGTGTAGTCGTTTATATTGGTAAAGTCTACGGTGGCGGTTCCAAATAACTTAGATTGTACATGGAATCCGACTTGCTGTGTTTTAGTGTTTTTAAAACTGTTTTGCCAATTATAGTTCTTATAAACACTTTGATATAATTGGAAGTTATAGTTCGGTGCTTTGGAGTTGTGACTCACATGTGCACCAAACTCCAAATTATCGTTTAACTTATAAGAGGCATTTCCTAATAGATAGTTCCCATCAAAATCACCAACCACATTTAATCCCGCTTTGGCATCCAATTGGAAACCGTTTATAGTTTTATTATAAGAACCATTAACTGAAACAATATCTCCTTTTAGTCTGTTAGTAATATATTGACTATTAATAATAGTAACTTTATCATAACCATAGTTATAATTGCTGTAGCCTAAATTAATTTCAACGTCCCCTATTATATTATTACGGTAATTTAAACCTAATTCACTGTAGAAATTCTCAAGCGTTACCCGATCTCTTAACCCTTCGGGCTGAAAAGAGTCACCAAAGTATGCACTTTCCTTTTTTTGATTGTATTCATAATACTTATCTTCAAAAGATATTATATGATTTACACGCAAGGCATTTTTAGCCAAGGAATCGGTAGGTTTTATAATATAGTAATGATGATCTAAATGAAAACGTTTTCCCTTTAGCATGTTTTCGGCGTCTTCAAAATTAACAGCCAGTACACCTCGGTCTAAAAACTCCGGATTTCCAGATTCAAAATATGGGACATTATCATCTTGGATGCCTCCATTTTCCTGATTCATTAAATCTTGCATCACGATATGTGCATTGGCAAAGTAACGTTGGTTTTCTGTTTTGTAGCTACTTGTAAATCTGAAGTTACCGGTACTAGTCAATATATTCTGGTATTTCCCTAATGAACGGATCCCTTTATAAGCTATAGAAAAGTTAAACTGTGGAGACGTATTTACCGTGAAAAACGCATCTAGTTGGTGGCCTTGTTTAAAAGCTGTTTTATAATAAAGCTCGGTAAAAGGTGTAGGTACATGGTAATAATTGATATCTTCAATCTCCATATAATTATAATGACGCGCTCTTGCACCAAACAGAGGCATTAATTCATCCTTTTTATAATTATAACTTAGTGCATTGTAGCTTTGACCAACGTTAGAAAATGGGAGAAGCTCGAAATTATCACGACGCAAATAGTTAAACTTGTATTCTTTTTGAATAGTTAACGTTGTATCCACATAAGTGGTATCATTTTTATGAGATATAACAAGGTACTGCTCTATTTTAGCATCATAATTTTTAATATCCTTAATACTAGTGCTTTCGGTAGAACCTCTAGATAGAGAATCACCATACGGTCTGTTTCGGTCATCAATGTTTCTATTACTATCTAATGGTTGCAATACTTGGGCAACAACTAAATTTACACAAAATATTAAAAAAACGGATAAAATTATTTTCCTCATAATTATTTTTTCGACCTTGCAAATGTATATACAATTTATAATAACACCCTTGTATTAAGAATTATTTACATGCTAAAATTACAATATTCAAATTTTAAATACGAATGCGGCACAGATGAAGCTGGCCGAGGCTGTTTAGCGGGTCCAGTTACGGCTGCAGCGGTTATTCTTCCAGCTGATTTTAAAAACCTATTATTAAATGATTCCAAACAACTTTCTGAAAAGAAACGTAATATACTGAAACCTATTATAGAGGGCACAGCTTTATCTTTTGGTTTCGCACATGTTTATCCCACAGAAATTGATAGTATAAATATACTAAATGCTTCCATTTTAGCCATGCATCACGCTATTAATACTTTAAAAATTAGCCCAGACTTTATTATTGTCGATGGTAATAAATTTAAACCTTTCCAAGATATCCCTCATGAAACCATTATTAAGGGTGATGCCAAATTTTTGAGTATCGCTGCCGCTTCCGTTTTAGCAAAAACATATAGAGATGATTATATGGAAATGATTCATGAGGAGTTTCCTATGTATAATTGGAAACAAAATAAAGGGTATCCCACCAAGGAACATCGGGCTGCTATTAGAAAGTATGGTATAACAAAATATCATCGTACGTCCTTTAAGCTATTACCAGAACAACTAAAAATGCCGATATAACTTCGGGAGTATTCATTTTAAAGCTATTAATTATTTATGTAGTTTTGTACAAACGCCCTCTTCAATGAAAAATATTTGGTTTCTATGTGCTTTAAGTCTGCTTTTTTTAGGATGTAATTCTTCTGAAAAAAAAACACAATTAATGGATTACCTCAACAATGAAGCTGCTGTTATTATTAAGGTAAAAAATATTGGAAGCTTAAAAAGCAATATAAAAAACAATACTTTTCTCCAAGCTTTAGAAAAATCTAAAAGTTACGAGCACCTTTCTCGAAAACTGGATTTACTACAATATATAAAGACAGAAGACGATTTATACCTTTCTATATTTAATACGAATGATAGTTTAGATTATTCTATAATCACGAAGTTGAAACCGGATCTATTTCTAATTGACTCCTTACCGAACCGTAGTATTGAAGTATTAAAATACGAAAATCAAACCATCACCAAAAGTGCAGTGGGCGGACATGAGCTCTTCAGTGTTATAAAGGATAGTGTTTTTATAGCTGCATCATCAAAAGCTTTACTTCAGGCTTCGCTTAAAGGTGCTAAAATTAATTCGCAAATTAAAGAGCTTATCAATTCATCAAATAACGACAATCAGCTTTCGGTTTTTATAAACAAACGAAAAGATGGTCATATTAATAATTTTTTCATCAACGATAGTATCAATTCGCTAACCCTAACCGATTATTTATTCTTTGATGTGGGTATTGAACAAAGTGCATTAATACTTAATGGTGTTGTAAAATCTGCCGATTCTACTAAAAAACTAATCGATGTTTTTAAAAACACCAAACCACAAGAAAACAAATTGGCTACCATTACACCTGCAAATAGCGATGGTTTTTTAAGTCTAACTTTTAATGATTACACGCTTTTCAGTAAAAACCTCAACGCCTTCCGGGAAGTAGATTCTATCCAAACCACGGCGCTCATGGATAATGTAATTGAAATAGGCGTTATTTATGAAGGAGCCAATCGTGCTATTGTTTTAAATTCTTTGGATGTTTATATTACGAAAGATGCGCTACTGAACGATCAAGACATGATTGAAACTTATCGAGATATTGATGTTTTTAATTTCAGCCAACCAGAACTATTCAACAAAACATTAAACCCGTTTATTAATTTTAAAGATGCTAGCAAGTATTGTATAATTGATAATTTTATTGTGTTTTCCAACGATATAGAAATGCTTCATAATATTATTGCTAGTTATAAAAACCAAACTACGTATAGTTCCCGTAACCATTACCAAAGTTTGAAAGAACAGTTCAGTAATGAGTCCTCTCTTTTAAGCGTGGTAAATTCGTCCAGTTTAAACACAGTTATCAACAAAAACTTAAGTGATAGTTTAAATTTAAAGCTGGATGCCTTTGAATCAACTGGTTTACAGTTAATATACGACACAAATTTTGCCCATGTAAATATGGTAATTCAAAAAGGTAGAACGCGTGCTGTAGAAAATTCCGTAAGTGAAATTTCCGCGGTAAAAATTGATGCAGACATACTGAACAATCCACAATTAGTAACTAACCATATTACGAGTGAGAAGGAAATTGCGGTTCAAGATATTAAAAACAACTTATATTTAATTTCTAGTAGTGGAAAAATTCTTTGGAAAAAACAACTTCAAGGTCCTATTTTAGGAAGGATTGAGCAAATAGATATGTATAGAAACGGCAGACTGCAATTAGCTTTCGCCACTACCAATCGCGTTTATTTATTAGATAGAAACGGTAAAGACGTTAAAGCATTTCCATTAAAATTTAATGATCCTATTACACAGCCGCTGTCGGTGTTTGACTATGATGGGAACAGAAAATATCGTTTACTGATTACGCAAGGTAAAGAAATTTTCATGATTGATGAAAAAGGAGAAACCGTAGAAGGCTTTAATTTCAGTAAAGCTGATGGTGACTTGATTCACCAACCACAGCATATTAGAATTGGAAGAAAAGACTATTTACTATTTAAAACTGCCAATAAACTGCATATTTTAGATCGAGTTGGAAAAACACGTGTTACGCCAAAAGCGGATTATAACTTCTCTAAAGAAGCGGTTTATGAGTATAATGGTAATTTTGCAACAACAACATCCAAAGGGATATTTGTAACCATTGACTCCAAAGGTAACACGGCTTCCAAAGACTTAGGCTTAACAGATCTACACCATTTACAGACTACTACTAAAACACTTGTAGCTTTATCGGAAAATAGACTGACTATTAAAACAAACACTTACGAGTTAGATTACGGCAACTATAGTGAACCGAATATCTTTTATTTAAATGATAAAATATACGTGTCAGTAACGGATAAGCAAACCCAAAAAGTATTCTTATTTGATAGTAATTCAAAACTCCTTCAGAATTTTCCAGTTTACGGAACATCCGCTATAGATATGGCCAACATGGATAAAGGACCAAACCTAGAGTTTGTGACTAAAGGCGATAATAATACGGTTCTAATTTACCAGATAAACTAACTCATAATGAACAACTTGAGTTGAATAATATATTTTTTCATATATTACAGCTTAATGTGTTAACTTCTATAAAATTACACCATTAAGTAGCATACTTAAATTTTAAAAATATTATGAAAAAATACACAATTATTCTTTTAATGATGCCTTTATTATGCTTTACAAACTTAAGTTGTGAAGATAAAGATGACAATGTTATTGTAAACGAAGAACCTTTAACTTCCACAAATTATATTTATGAAGGCGATTTAAGAAAATTCTATCTACAGACAGAAATAGCCTATCTTGAAAATCAAATTGAAATTTGGAATGCTGTGACTCCTAATGACCCTGATTACCAAAACGCTCAAGAAGAGATATTTCTTGCTATTGCAGAAATTGAGACCAATAAGTTAGAAATTACAGGAATTGCTAACCCATCCGCTATCTTTGTAATTAAGCCACCGATTCTTCCACCAGTTCCAGTACCATCGCCATGTAATTGTTTAAATGTATACAATACAGCAAGAAATATTGTACTATTACCAAATACGGAAAACATAAGTATCACCATAATGTCCAATACTGATGAGTCCTTAATTGCTAGCACAAATAGCGATGTTAAGTTGCAAACTATACCAAACACAGGCAATAAAGGAAAATATCAACCTTTTATACCAGAAAAACCAAACTTTACGGGCGAAGCTTTTATTATAGTAGAAACTAATAACCATTCTTATACTATTAACTTAAATTTCCACAAACTTTAAATAAAAAAGTTTTAAACCTCTATTATAAGTGTAAATTAGTCTTTAGCAAAACTGAAGACTAATTTTTATGAAATCATCACTACTATTTTTGCTTGTTTTAGGTGCCTTCCAACTTGCCTTTTCTCAAGCCAATAACGATTCATTATATAGCGTAAACGTAACCAGCTTTTACGGAAAAGCCTATCAATACATATATTCCAAACAAGATTCCGCATATTATTATTTCAATAAAATAAATAAAGAAGCTCAAAAACATCATGATTTTGAAACTTTTATAAGTAGTACTTGCGCTTCAAACAAAACCGCAGCCTATTTTTACGATCTTGAAAAAATGAAACACAATTTAAGTGAATTAGATTCTGTGGTTTCAAAACATCATAAAGAATTAAAAGAATCACCACACTACCTATATTATATTAACACTATTGATTTTGACAGAGGCCTCTATTATTTTCGTTTAAATAACTATTCGCAATCAAGAGAAAATTTTACATCTATAATTACATCTATTGAAAGCTTAAAAGAAAGCGAACTCAATGTTAACCTCATAGATTTAATTACAAGTGCTTATAGCTTTATTGCTAAAATGTACACCAATGATGGAAAGTTTAATTTAGCAAAAGACTATTATGTTAAAAATATTCAATTTTTAGAAACAAAAAAGGCAGACGATATTAGTAAAATAAATAGAACCTATAGTTTATTGGCCGAAGTTTTAAAAAATCAAAACCAAATTGAATCTTCCAATGTGTATTTTAAAAAATCATTAGCGTATAACCTCAACAACCATGGAGGCTCGAATAATATTATTACTGAAGCAAATCATTTATTGGACAATTATTTAAGTCAATCTAAAACAGATAGTGCTTTTTATTATCTAGATATTATTAAGACGTATGTTGTCGAAAACGCTACTAAAGCAAACATTTACCACAAAGCAAAGGCAAAAATTCATGAAGCCACTAATAATTATAATTTGGCGCTACAAGAGCTTGAAGAAGTATTGGCATTAACACAAGAAAGATGGAAGGATAATCCACATAACGATGTTGCAATAGCTTACAAGAAAATAGGTGATTTACATAAAAAATTCAATAATTATGATAAGGCATTAGTTCATTATGATTTAGCCTTAAATTATTTAAAAAATGTAAATACCAATGACTTAAAGCAACAAACAGATTTAAAGCTGCTTAAAAACAAATCGGAAGTCTTAAATACTTTTGATTTACATACCCAAAGTTTGAAAATAACGCATCAAGCTTTAAAAATTCTAGATGATTTAAAACCTTCTTTTAAAAACAACGAGGACAAACTCTTTTTAATGGAAGAGGCTTTTCCTGTTTTTGAATCCGCTTTGGAAGCAAACTTTAAGTTATTCGCTGAAACCAATCAGGATTCATTAATTGATAGTGCCTTTTATTACTCTGAAAAAAGTAAAAGTGTTCTATTAATGGAATCAATTTTAAGCACGCGAGCTACAGAATTCGCGAATATTCCTAAAAAAATCACAGAACAGGAACAGGTTTTAAAATCTAGAATTACACATTTAGAGAAGGAATTGAATCAATCTAAAAAATCAGAACTAGAATCTGAATTATTTGAAGCTAAAAAAAGCTATAGAGAATTGGTTACCACTATTGAAACCGAATACAAATCGTATTTCGATTTAAAATATAACGCTAAAGTTATTACATTAAAGGAGGTTCAAGCCTTTTTAAATTCAGACACCGCATTAGTTTCTTATTTTTATGGTAATAATGCCATCTATAGTATTACTATAACAAAAAATAATAAATCTATTCAACGTATAATACGAAATCAAGAATTGGATGATGCTATTATTTCGGTTTATAATATGTTGAGTATACCAAAATCAGATCTGCAAGAACTGAATAAAATGTCAAACGAACTATATCTAAAAGTATTAGCCCCTAGTATTACTAATATTTCGGAGAAAAATGTGATTATTATAAGTGATGGATTATTAAATTACATTCCGTTTTCTAGTTTATCCATAAATGGATCTTCCCAATATGTTGTGGGAAATTATGCTATTAGTTATGTAAACTCTGCAACTTTGCTAAAACAGTTGTCAGAAAAAGAATCCATTAACACCAATGTTTTAGCATTTGCACCAAGTTTTAATAGCTTAAATAATACTAATTTACTGGCATTGCCTCATAATGAAACTGAAGTGGAAGGCATTTTAAATTTTTTTAATGGGGAAACTTTAACGGGTAGTCAAGCATCACTTCAAAATTTTAATAGCAAAAGCGCCAATTACGGTATTTTACATTTTGCCACACATGCTATTTTAGATGATATTAATCCCGAATATTCATATTTAGCGTTTCAACCAAACACCACAGAAAACAACCTATTATATGTAAGTGATTTGTACAACTTAAACCTTAACACGAGTTTGGTAGCGTTAAGTGCTTGCGAAAGTGGCATTGGAAACTTAAATCGTGGTGAAGGTTTTACAAGTTTAGCCCGCGGATTTTATTTTAGTGGCGCCTCCAGTATTGCCAGCACATTATGGAAAATTAATGATGCATCGTCCTTAAATATCATGAATAATTTTTATAAAAATCTATCTGAAGGAGACGATAAAAGCACCGCTTTAAACAAAGCACAAATGTCTTTTTTAAACGGCAACAGCCAAAATGCTTTGGCTCATCCATATTATTGGTCTGGTTTTGTTATATCTGGAAACACAAGTGCCATTGTAAAATCTAATAACACATGGGTTTGGTTTACACTGGCTGGTATTGGAGTTCTAGCTATAGGTTTTCTTCTAATTAAACGCCGAAAATCTAATTAAGCTTCTCTAGTAATTCTTTTGCTTTATCCTTGTTGTAAAAATGATTACTTATCAATTTCTCAAGATAAGTTATTGCCTGATCCTTATCTTTGGACTTGATAGCAATCAGCGCTAAATACCATGTGGACTCTCCCTGAAACTCATTATTTTCATCTAAAACTTGTTGAAATAAGCGTCTAGCATTTCCAAAATCTTCCAGACCTAAATAAGCTTGTGCTTTATAAAATGACATATATGATTTCTGACTAGTTTCTGGTATAGCATCAAACTTATCAATAGCTATTTGGTAGTTTCTTGTTTCGTAAGCAATAAAAGCTTCGCGTTCTATGGTATTAGAATCATCGCTTCTTGTAATAGTATAAACCGTATTTGGATATTCAGTAAAATTACTAGCATATAAATTAGAGTAATTTGTTCCGAAAATTGAATTGTAACCAAACCAACCTATTAATAAAGCTAAAGTAGCGGCAACAGCCAGATATTTGTAATTGAAAATAAATAGTTTTTTCGCATTTAAATTGCGCTCGAAACCTTTAAGTTTTGATTTCATTACATCCGACTCATGACTTTTTATAGCCTTTTTTAAATTATTTTCGTATTCAAATTCCGCTTTAAATTCTGCATCTGTTTCCAATAGTTTTCGAAAAACAACTTCCTGTTCAGCTGTTAAGCTGTTAGAAAAGTAGTGGTATAATAAATCTTGATTAGTCATTGCTATTGCTATTAATACGTTCTTTAAGGGTTTTCATGCATCGTGATTTTGCGCTTTTAACAACGTTTTCACTCGTATAGTCGCTTGCCAAAATAATATCCTTTATGGTATAACCACGGTAATAAAATAAAGTTAGTAATTCCTGACATTTTTTTCCAAGTGTGGAAAAGTGTTTTTTTAATAAGACTTGCTCTGTCGTTAATTCGTCTTGATCCAAATCGAATGACGCATCAACCAAGGTGTCGCGTTCTCTAATAAGCGACAAATCGAAATCGGGATTTATAGTCTTATTATTTTTTTTCATTTTATCAAAAATTAAATACTTTCCAATGCTAAATAAATAGGTTGAAATAGAACTTGTGAAGACTTCCACTTTACCTTGCATTACGTTATTATAGAAAATAATATAGGCATCTTGATACACATCGATTGTATCATCTTCCGATAAACGATACTTTCTAGCAAAATTTATAAACTTATCTCGATTGTCTTCATAAATACGTTTGAACAACAAATCGGAGCCCTCTTTTAAATCTTCAACAGTTATATTCTCTTGAACGCTTTCCATTTAATATCCTAAAATTAAAAAGGTTAACACACTTCTGCTAAAATAACTTATTTTAAGAAAAGACCCCCTACGATTTTTACAATTCTATATCTCTTTAAGATAAAAACAACTTTCATGTTAACCTAATTGAACAAACACCATTAAATGGTCAAACAAAAACATCTTATAATAATGAAAAACATGAATCAAATCAACCAAAACTCCTTTAGAAATTGCGCTTTTATTATAGCAAGTGCTTTACTATTCTTTATGAGTGCGAATATGCAAGCACAAATAGCCATTGGTGGTGGTTTGGGCTACAATGAAAAAGTTTCTGGTGCGGGTGTTACCGCCAAAGCTCAATTTAATATTACAAACGAGATTGCTATTTCACCAGGCTTTACCTATTTTTTCGGTACTGCGGTTTACGGTTTTAATCAAAATATGATAGCTGTTGATGTTAATGGCCATTACTTCTTTGATATTATGGACGATAAACTTAAAATCTATCCATTAGTAGGCCTTAACTTTTCTAGTTACAAAACAGGATACTCTAACTATTACTTCCAAACAAGCGAAGTTAGCAATAGCACTTTTGGTGCAAATATAGGAGCTGGTGCACAATATAAGTTTACAGAGAAATTAAGTGTGTATTTAGAGCCTAAATATGTAGCTAGTGAATTTGGGCAAGTTATAGTAAATGCAGGAATACTCTATCAGCTATAAGCCTCTCCTTATGTTATATTATTTGAATTAGTCTTCAACTTAAAAAGCCGGAAAGTAGTTTTCTGGCTTTTGTCATGAATTTAGTGAAAACTGATTTTAATATCGTTTTAAAAATAATTAAACTTTAGTAAGTAGAATATCTAAATAACTTAAACCGAGCTAAACACTTCGGTCTTTTTTATGTTTTATTGTTAACTTTTTTAAAAATCAAGCATTAAACGTGTAATTAAAAATCATTTAAATTTAAATATTATGAAAACACAAACAATTCAAACAGTTATCTCAAAAACAAAATTTGTGCTACTCGCATTTCTAATAGCTTTTAGTTTTGCATGTTCACCAGAAGATGGTAATGATGGTAATGATGGTGCAATGGGCGAACAAGGACCGCAAGGTGAACAAGGCCCTCAAGGAGATCAAGGAAATCAAGGACAAGATGCCTTTATTAATATTACATCAATTACCCCACCAGGCTGTCAAAGAGTTGCGAACGCCAATTCTGGTTACCAAAAAATTACAGATTTAGGAGATTTCACAAAATTAGAAAATTCTAGCTTTGTAGAAATTGATTACCAAACTAATTTTAGTGTAACATTTGGCACAGGGACGACCGCTGTTGTGTATCAACTTCGCGTAGATGATAATGCTACAACTTTAGGAAAGGCTACTTTAATATTAAAAACAACCAACACCAGTTTACCGGCGGTTATACATGGTGTTTTCCCTGGTTTAACTGAAGGCGATCATACCATAAGCGTATGGGTAAAATCTGTTAACGGAACTGCAACAAATGCTTACATTGACTCTGGTTGTTATAATTCTCATAATAATAATATTATTGTAAAAGAGTTTATGTAAATGAATAACTAGCCAATTTGAATACGCTATTATATAGCAATAATTTATTAAGAATTAAAAAACTGTTATATAAATACGTTATGTATCAATTTGGTTTAGACTCGTAATCTTACTAAAAAAATCCTGAAGGAACCGAAGCTAAACACTTCGGTTTTTTTTTATATCTATTTGAGGCGAATTGATTAGTATTGTAGTCTCAAATTTAATATTATGATATCCCGCAAAAACGCTTCCATTTCTAAATGTATTATCCACAAAGTAGGTAATAAACACAACAGTACTAAAAATGCTTTTTCAGAAAAAGAAGTCATTTTTGATGAAGCTAGTTACGAGCTTATGTTACCGTTTTTATTACGACCATTCGCATCGGCCGTGCAGTCGTATCGCTTTAATCACCATGCAGATATTGCATTGAATGAAATAAACACCTACAGCGCACAAGTTTTTGCAGATGAAGAAAACTTCATTGAAACCTCACAGAACATTGTTAAGCATTTGTTTGAACAATCCAACTCGGCACAAATAAAAACGGGTGATGTTTTAGTAGTCCTTTTTGAAGGTGTCGAGTTTAATGAAATAACCACAAACGCCATTGGCATTTTTAAAATTGAGAATAAAGTCAATTTCTTTCAAACCTATTTAGAGGATAATAGTTATGATGTATTGGTTCAAAAAGGTATTAGCAGTAAAAAAGTAGATAAAGGTTGTTTAATTCTAAATCAAAGTGATACTGAAGGTCGCATTATTTTTAGTGCAGATAATAATGATTACGATACGCAATATTGGATAAATCATTTTTTAAACATTAAATATGCCGATGATTCCAATAGTCACACCCAACAATATATTGAGTTATGTAAAGATTTTTCGGAGGATATTTTAAAAATATCTTATGGTAATCAAGAGCGCAATACTTTTTTAGCAAAAACCATTGATTTCTTTAAAGAGCACGAAATCGTAAATGTGGAAACTTTTAAAGATGAATTGTTTGAAGAAGACAAACACAAAACCTTATTTGACGATTATAAGAAAACTTTTGAAGGCGAGAAAAATCTGGTGATTCGAAACCAGTTTGATGTGGCTGAATTAGTAGTAAACAAAGAGAAGAAAAAGATAAAAACCGATATTAAACTCGATACCAATATTCAGATTAAGTTGGATATTGATGCACCTGAAGCATCTAGCGAATATTTAGAACGCGGTTACGATGAAGAAAAGAAAATGCATTATTATAAAGTGTTTTTTAATACGGAAGGTTAATTGATTGGTGATTGGTATTAACCGTTTTTAGTTATCAATTTCATTATTACAAAATAACAAATATTGGTCTATTTTCTGATGTTAAGTTATTCCAATAATCTTCAAAAACATTAGAACTCATCAAAAGATAATAATACGGCTTCATTAGAATCCAAATTTTCTAACCCGCTCTCATATGGATAAAAACTTGATACTGATATCGTCACTTATTTATAAACTTTACTATTTAAACTAACTGCACAAACATTCAAGGTTGGTAATGTATTTTTACTGACTTGAAGATTTTTAGTTAATATACGACTCCATTCCATAAAGTTTACAGAACTACCCGAATAGTCTTTAAAGAAATTTATTAAAAAAGCGAAAATTTCATTTTCAAAATTGTAGATTTAGGTTTAAACAGATTATTATTCTTATGAAAAAAACACTTCAAATAAGTAATGGTGTAGCATTGGTTTCTACCATTATCATTAATTACTTATCAAATACCGGTAGAATTAATTCTACAACCATAGGAGAGGTTTCAAAAGAATTAAATTCGCTTTTCACACCTGCAGGTTATGCATTTTCTATTTGGGGTTTTATTTATTTACTCCTTATAAGCTTTATTATTTATCAGGGTCGTAGTTTGTTTGTAAAAGTAAAAAACAACGATTTCATTTTAAAAACAGGCTGGTGGTTTGTAATTTCCTGCATGGCTAATAGTGCATGGGTATTTGCTTGGCTATATGGTTATACCGGATTATCCTGTGTATTCATTTTTATTTTGCTAATATCACTTCTTAAAATTGTCTATGCCAATGCTATGGAACTTTGGGATGCACCGCTTCCTACGATTGTATTTGTATGGTGGCCCTTTGTGTTTTATAGCGGTTGGGTAACAGTTGCAAGTATTGCAAACGTATCTTCCTATTTAATAAAAATTAATTGGGATGGATTTGGTATTTCTCCTGTAACATGGACACTTATTATGATTGGTATTGCTACTTTAATTAACCTGATTATCACATGGAAACGCAATATGAGGGAATTTGCATTAGTTGGTTCTTGGGCATTAGTTGCCATTGCTATAGCCAACAAAATGGAACATGAAACTATATATGTATCAGCACTTATTGCAGCTGCTATTTTACTGATTAGTTCGGGTGTTCACGGATTTAAAAATCGTGCAACGAATCCATTTAAAAAATTCATGGAACATCGGGAAGGTAAGTAACTTAAGATTCAACTGATGCTGACTCCAAGATAAAGGTCGATTCAAAAAGTTTTGAAAAATGCTTCAAAAGTTTCTCTTTTACATCATTTTCATTTACTTTTTGCATTCCTAATTCTACATTTAAAGACGTTACCGCTTTCCCTTTAATACCACAAGGAATCATATGATCAAAATAACCCAAATCAGCATTCACATTTAAAGCAAATCCATGCATAGTAACCCAGCGACTCGCACGAACGCCCATAGCGCAAATTTTTCTAGCAAAAGGCGTTCCCACGTCTAGCCAAACTCCAGTTTCACCTGGACTGCGCTCCGCTTTAAGATCGTATTCCTCTAACGTTAGAATAACCATTTCCTCTAAAAAACGTAAATACTTATGGATATCTGTAAAGAAGTTCTCTAAATCTAAAATAGGATACCCTACAACTTGACCTGGGCCATGATAGGTAATATCGCCACCACGATTCACTTTATAAAATTTGGCGCCTTTTTCTTCTAACTGGGTTTCAGTAATTAATAAATTAGATACATCGCCACTTTTACCAAGCGTATAAACATGCGGATGTTCTACTAACAAGAAATAATTTGGCGTTTCTAGATTAGCATCCTCTCGCCTATTTCTAACTTTAGCATCAACAATGCCCTGAAACAAAGCTTCTTGATATTCCCAAATTTCTTTGTAATCGCGTTGACCTAGTTCTTGTAAAGTTATCTGCTTATTCATATTAAGCAAAATTACAATAAATTATTCTGAATTTTGAATATCCGGTAACTAGCATTTAAAAGAGATACATTTTGCTAAAAACTAATATTGCTCACTGAACACTACCTATTCGGATTATTCAAAATAACTAAAGCAGCGATAACGCCTGGCACCCAACCACAAATCCAGAGGATAAAAACAATTAGAATGGAACCACAGCCTTTATCCAAAACAGCTAAAGGTGGACATAAAATAGAAAGCAGCACGCGCCAAAAACTCATATTATAATTGATTTAATGATTGATGTACATATAGGACTCAAAAAGCTCCAAAACGTTACAATCAATTTTACTATAATATATTGAAATCCTAATGAATAGTAATTATCTTTGTTGATTAGAAAAAAAACAATCAATTTATATATATGTCGCATTTATCAGAGGTAGAAATCGTAAGAAGAGAAAAGCTTGCCAAGTTACGTGAGTTAGGAATTAACCCATATCCAGCAGATTTATATCCTGTAGAAGAAACTTCGAAACAGGTTAAACAGCATTTTTCTGAAGGTAAAAAAGTGATTATTGCTGGACGCTTAATGACTCGACGTATTCAGGGTAATGCTAGTTTTGCCGAGCTACAAGATAGCGCTGGTCGCATTCAAGTATATTTTAATCGCGATGAAATTTGCACAGGAGACGATAAAACCAAGTACAATACTGTTTATAAAAAGCTATTAGATATCGGTGATTTTATAGGTATTGAAGGCGAACTTTTCACGACCCAGGTTGGCGAAAAAACCGTTATGGTAAAAAACTTCACCCTCTTAAGTAAAGCGTTAAAGCCTTTGCCACAGCCACGTGAAGATGCTGATGGAGAAATTCATGATGCTTTTACAGATCCAGAGCTACGTTATAGACAGCGTTATGTAGATTTAGTTGTAAATCCTCAAGTAAAAGACGTGTTTGTAAAACGCACCAAATTATATTCGGCCATGCGTAACTTTTTTAACGACGCTGGGTATATGGAAGTAGAAACACCTATTTTACAACCAATTCCAGGAGGTGCTGCCGCTAAACCATTTATAACGCATCACAACACTTTGGATATGCCGTTATATATGCGAATTGCAAACGAGCTTTATTTAAAACGTTTAATCGTTGGTGGTTTTGATGGTGTTTACGAGTTTTCTAAAAACTTCCGTAACGAAGGAATGGATCGTACGCATAATCCCGAGTTTACCGCTATGGAAATTTATGTATCCTATAAAGACTATAACTGGATGATGGATTTCTGTGAGAAATTACTAGAACATTGTGCAATTGCTGTAAATGGAACATCTAAAGCAACCTTCGGTGAACATAATATTGATTTTAAAGCACCCTATGCACGAGTAACTATGGCCGAATCTATTGAGCACTTTACAGGATTTGATATTACTGGGAAATCAGAAAACGAAATTCGCGAAGCCGCAAAAGGTTTAGGAATTCCAGTAGACGACACCATGGGTAAAGGAAAATTAATAGATGAAATTTTCGGGGAAAAATGTGAAGGCAATTATATTCAACCTACATTCATTACCGACTATCCAAAGGAAATGAGCCCACTATGCAAAGAGCATCGTGACAATCCAGAATTAACAGAGCGTTTTGAACTGATGGTTTGTGGTAAAGAAATTGCAAACGCGTATTCAGAATTAAACGACCCTATTGATCAGCGCGAACGTTTTGAAGATCAGTTAAAATTAGCAGCAAAAGGTGACGATGAGGCCACAGAGTTTATTGATTACGACTTTTTAAGAGCGTTAGAATACGGTATGCCACCAACATCAGGCATGGGAATTGGTATGGATCGCTTGATTATGTATTTAACCGATAATCAATCTATTCAAGAAGTTTTATTTTTCCCACAAATGAGACCGGAGAAAAAGCCTATAGAAATTAGTGAGGATGCTAAAGCAGTTTTAAATATATTAGCAACATCAGAAAAAATTTTATTAGACGATTTAAAAACCGCCTCCGGATTAAGCAATAAAAAATGGGATAAAGCCATTAAAGACTTAACTAAAAACAAAGTCGCCCATGTTGAAAAAACAGATGATGGCCTATTTGTAAAGGCTCTATAAAACAACAACGAAAACTAAAAAGAACTGTGTGAAAGCAGTTCTTTTTTATTTTAAAATAAGTTGATACCTTTATACGCTAATTCATTAGTTATGAATACACTATTATCGTCAACTTACACCAATCTCATCAAAAGGACATTAATACTTCCTATTGTTGCGTTTATAGCGATAACAGCATTAGTTTTTATACTTTGGCATAAATCGGTTCAGGATTATCAGGTTTGGGTAAAACAACATATACAACAAGCTGGAGATAATAGCACACAAGAATTTATTACTATTATAAGATCGGAAATAATTAAGGTTAAGAACCTAAAAAAAAGAATAGAATTCACCGATGGAAGCCATCATCAGTATTGGGATATTGATGCTAACATGATATTAGAACAATCCAATTCCATTAAATTTATTGAATGGATTGACTCCACCATGGTTATTAAAAAAATAACGCCATTAAAAGGTAATGAAGGTGCTTTGAATCTTGATGTTTCAAAAATAGATTATAGAAATAAGGAATGGAATTATCATGCCCAAGATAGTAGCATAAATATAACACCTTGGTCCGAAATGACTCAAGGAGGCAAGTTAATACTAGTTGATGTACCTGCTTATTATTCCAATAAATTTCAAGGAACTGTAACGGCAGGCATGGACTTTACAGAAGACTTTAATAAATACTCAAGCAGGCTTCACGATTATTGCATAGAAATAAGAGATACGGAAGGTACCGTAATCTATGAATACAACATGGATAAAAAAGCCAAGACTGACAATAAGCTCACTTACAATAACCAAGTTGTTATTAATAATCTGAATCATCATTTTTGGAGCTTAAAGCTCTACCCTACTAACGATTTATTATTTTTAACAAATAAGCGAACTCAAATTAATTCAACACTATTATTTGGTGTTATAATGTCATTGCTTATAAGCATGCTTATTTACTTTTATTTGAAATCTTTAAAAGCCACATCTCGCGTTTTAAATATAAACAGAAAGTTAGCCAGTGTTAATATTCGCCTTATTAAAGAAAAATTAAAGGCGGAAAAAGCTTCCAAAGCTAAGACAGATTTCTTATCGAATATGAGCCATGAAATACGAACACCACTTCATGCTATTTTGGGTTTCATTCAGGTTTTAAAAGGTAGTATTCTTCAAGAAAAAGATAAGGAGTACGTTGAACTAATGGACAAGTCATCAAACAACCTGCTAGCTATTGTAAACGATATACTTGAAATACATAAAATAGAATCTGGCAATATACACGTTGATGAACATTTATTTTGCCCTTCGACAAAACTAAAGGAGTTGGTGGAGACTTATGAATATCATTTTAAAAAGAAAGGTCTTTATTTAAAATTGATTATAAAAGATTCTTATGGGTTGAATGTTTTAAGCGACATGAATAAATTCTCACAAATTATAACTAACCTATTAAAAAACGCTTTAAAATTCACCAATAATGGTGGTATTGAAGTCACGTATACCGAAAAGAAAATTGCAGATAAGCTAAAAATAGTAATGCACATAAAAGACACTGGCATTGGAATTTCTAAACATAAAATAGCTACGATATTCGATCGATTCACCCAAATAGAAAGTAGTTTTAAAAAACAACATGAAGGCAGTGGTCTTGGTTTGGCCATTAGTAAAGATTTCGCAAGATTACTAGGAGGAAACATAACCGTTCAAAGTTCATTCAATGAAGGCAGCACTTTTACATGTACAACATTCCTTAATATTAGCAATAAAAACACCTTTAAAAACGATGAAACATTTGAGAATTTAAAAATGCCATATCTTAAAGTACTAGTTGTTGACGATAATAGTATTAATGTTATTGTTGTTAGAAAACTATTGGAAGATATTGGTATTCATGTTGATTCAGTTACAAATGGCGAAATGGCTATTAAAAAGTTTAGAGCAAATAAATACGACCTAATTCTAATGGATATACATATGCCACAAATGGATGGGTGTGAAGCAACAGAAATTATTAGAAAAGAAGATCATAAAATTCTTATTAT
This sequence comes from Bizionia argentinensis JUB59, assembly GCF_000224335.1. Classification (GTDB taxonomy): domain Bacteria; phylum Bacteroidota; class Bacteroidia; order Flavobacteriales; family Flavobacteriaceae; genus Algorimicrobium; species Algorimicrobium argentinense. The sequence goes on from NZ_AFXZ01000012.1 coordinate 18,841, forward strand.
AGGCCTATCTGCTAACGTAACCACTACAGCTATACAAAAAGCACTAGACAGTGGAATGACAAATTATATAACTAAACCCTTTACCAAAGAAAGACTTTACAAGATTCTTCTAAGTTATTTTGGTTAAAACCAAATTAAAGTATCAAAAACATGATAATTTACCTTTAAAATATGTAATTTTAGTAACATTGACGTTACTAACACCTTCTAAAATGAAAAGGTCTATCATGTTATTTCTAGGTAGTTTAACAATTGCATATTTCACATGTGCACAAACTATCAATTCCAATAAATCAATTATTGCGTTTGAAATTGGGGCAGTTGGTTTTTTTAATGTGAATGGTACCTTTACCGGAATGACAGGTGATTTTAATTTTAATGAATCAGAATTAGAAAGCTCTAATTTTAATATTTGCGTAGATGCTAAATCCGTAGATACCGAAAACGCGGAACGAGATATCGATTTGCGGTCTGATATTTTTTTTGAAGTTGAAACCTATCCAACTATTTGTTATAAATCGGATTCGATTTCCAAAACTAATGAAGGCTATGTTACAACGGGAAGTTTAACTATTCGAAACGTCACTAAAATAGTTAGTATACCATTTACGTTTAAAAATAATACATTTAAAGGCGAACTTGAAATTAACCGTTTAAATTATAACATCGGTGAAGATTACGGAACTTTTCGCGTTGGTAAATCAGCTACCGTAACCATCACCTGTGTTTTAAATTAATTAATCGCGAATTAACGGCATTGTACTGCAACGCAACAAACCTTCTTGTTTAGCAATTTCAGCATAAGGAACTTCTTCCACAGTCATACCATTATCACGCAACCAAGTATTTAAGCGTGTAAAATTTTTCTCGGAAACAACAACATCTTCCGAAATTGAAAACACATTACTATTCATATTATACATTTCATCGCGTGTAATATGAAATAGATTCTCTTTCCCAATTAAATCTACTAAATACATATAATCACTTTCCTCACGGAATCCACTTTTATAAATAATACCCTTTCCTTTTCCTATAGGTTGAAAGCAACAATCCAAATGTAGCGCATTGTCACGTGGTTCTATTTTCGATTTCACTAAATCGAATTCCTTTACAATTTTATTTGGAAACAAATCTTTAATAAATTGCACACCTGCCATATTGGTTCTAGCTGTGATATAGTTTTTATAATCACTTCCTTTGTAAGTTCCAACAAAAACGTGATCATTATAAAGCATAACATCGCCACCTTCAATATGAGCTTCTTCTGGCGGACGCACTACTTTTTTAAGATCTATTTGATCTATAATATACTGAACTGCCTCCAACTCTTCTTCACGATTAGGGAGAATATTGGCTTTAACAAACACATCATCGATTACAAAAGCAATGTCACGCGTAAAAATCTGATTGCAATCCTTGATTAATTCTGGTCTATAAATTTTAACATCGTATTTCTTGAAAATATCTTCAAAAGCCTGAATTTCTTTTACCATATCAGCTTCTATTGGATACGTTCCAGCTTTAATATGCTCTAATGATTTCGGATCATACGCCTCACTTTCGTCAGGAGTTGGTCCATTGCTAATTGCTGTACCTAAGACCACGGCACGTAGTCTTGATGTTTCATTATTTACTTTAAGTTTTATCATAATATTGTAAACCTAATTAATTTATATTTTAATGGTGATTTTTATCTTAAATATGAACAAAAAAAAGCTTCATAAAAAAATGAAGCTCTTTAATATAATAAAAATAATTATCGTTTATCGATAGCTTTGAAAGGTCTTAAAGTTTCACCCACATAAATCTGACGTGGACGACCAATTGGTTCGTTATTTAAACGCATTTCTCGCCATTGAGAAATCCATCCAGGTAAACGACCTAAAGCGAACATTACCGTAAACATGTCGGTTGGAATCCCCATAGCTCTATAAATAATACCAGAATAGAAATCAACATTCGGATATAGTTTTCTGTCTACAAAGTATGGATCTTGTAGCGCCTCTTCCTCAAGAGCCTTCGCTATATTTAAAATTGGATCTTCTACGCCTAAATCGTTTAAAATTTCATCTGCAGCTTTTTTGATAATTTTAGCTCTTGGATCAAAATTCTTATAAACACGATGTCCAAAGCCCATTAATCTAAATGGATCTTCTTTATCTTTAGCTTTCGCCATGTATTTAGCCGTATCTCCATCATCATCATTAATAGCTTCAAGCATTTCAAGAACTGCTTGGTTTGCACCGCCGTGAAGAGGACCCCAAAGCGCCGAAATACCAGTAGAAAGAGAAGCAAATAATCCTACATGAGAAGAACCTGCAATTCTTACCGTTGATGTAGAACAATTTTGCTCATGATCACCGTGAAGAATTAATAATTTATCCAATGCATTTACTACTATTGGGTTGAATTTATATTCTTCGTTAGGTTGTTTAAACATCATTTTCAAGATGTTTTCTACATAACCTAAATTTTTATCACCGTAGTCCAATGGCAGACCATTCTTTTTTCTAAAAGTCCAAGCTACTAAAACTGGGAATTTCCCCAATATTTTAACAATAGCTTTATACATATCCTCTTCAGATTTTACATTGACTGAAGATGGGTTAAACGCCGTTAACGCACTTGTTAAAGAGGCTAAAACACCCATTGGATGTGCAGATTTCGGAAACGCATCTACAATTTTACGCAAATCTTCATCTACAACTGATTGCGCTTTAATATCTGTATGAAATTTATCTAATTGTGTATGTGTTGGTAATTCACCAAAAATCAACAAGTATGCAACTTCTAGAAAATCTGCTTTTTCAGCTAACTCCTCAATAGAATATCCACGGTATCTTAAAATTCCTTTTTCACCATCTAAAAACGTAATAGCACTTTCACAAGAGCCAGTATTTTTATAGCCTGGATCGATAGTAACAACACCATTGGTTATGCTTCTTAAATTTTTAATATCAATACCAACTTCATTTTCTGTTCCCTTAATTAAAGGAAGTTCGTGCTTTTCACCATTAATCTCTAAAGTAGCCGTGTTTGCCATATATGTATTTAATTATTATAATTTGTAATTCAATTCTTTTTCAGTGCTACGAAAATACGAAATATCTACCTATTTTTAAAGGCAATTAACAAGGTTTTATCAATAAAGATATTGGTAAAATTGATACAAAAAAATAGCCCTTATTAGTTTTCTAATAAGGGCTATTATAAATTATTTGATTTACGTTAAAAACGAACAAAGCTTTAGTGTAAAAACACGCATTATCTCTTTATTTTAAAAGCTTTATTTTGAGGAAAATACGCCGTATCTCCTAATTCTTCTTCTATACGCAGTAATTGATTGTATTTGGCCATACGATCACTACGCGATGCAGAACCTGTTTTAATTTGTCCACAGTTTAAAGCCACTGCTAAATCGGCAATTGTATAATCTTCTGTTTCACCGGAGCGATGAGACATTACAGTCGTATATCCGGCATTATGCGCCATATTTACAGCAGCGATCGTTTCGGTTAGTGTTCCTATTTGATTTACTTTAATCAGTATAGAATTAGCTGTGTTCTGCTCAATTCCTTTAGACAAACGCTCTACATTAGTTACAAAAACATCATCACCTACTATTTGCACTTTATCACCAATTAATTCGGTTAGGTATTTCCAACCTTCCCAGTCATCTTCATCCATACCATCTTCAACAGATATAATTGGATATTTGCTACATAATTCAGCAATATAATCAGCTTGCTCCTTACTATTTCTTAATTGACCTGAACCGCCTTCAAATTTTTTATAATCATATTTACCATCTACATAAAACTCTGCTGCTGCACAGTCTAAAGCAATCATAATATCATCTCCAAATTTGTATCCTGCATTTTCAACTGCTTTTTTAATAGTATCCAGAGCATCTTCGGTTCCGCCTTCTAAATTTGGCGCAAAACCACCTTCATCACCAACAGATGTACTTAAACCGCGATCGTGCAGTACGGATTTTAAATGGTGAAATATTTCTGTTCCCATTTGCATAGCATGGCTAAAGTTATTTGCTTTAACCGGCATAATCATAAATTCCTGAAAAGCAATAGGGGCATCACTATGTGAACCACCGTTAATGATATTCATCATAGGAACCGGAAGTGTATTAGCTGAAACACCACCGATGTATCTATATAATGGCAAACCTAATTCATGAGCAGCCGCTTTTGCCGCTGCTAGAGAAACACCTAAAATAGCGTTTGCTCCCAAATTAGATTTGTTAGGCGTCCCATCTAATTCAATCATGATCTGATCTATTGAATTCTGTTCAAAAACCGATGTTCCTAATAATTCTTGGGCTATAATTGTATTCACGTGTTTAACCGCTTTAGTAACTCCTTTCCCCATAAAATCGGTTCCACCGTCGCGTAACTCTACAGCTTCATGCTCACCTGTTGAGGCTCCAGAAGGAACAGCTGCACGACCTAAAAAGCCATTTTCAGTAGTTACATCTACTTCAATAGTTGGATTACCACGAGAATCAAAAATTTGTCTAGCGTGAATATCTATAATAATGCTCATAAGATTAAATTTTATTTTATTGTTTAGCGCCGTAAATTTACGAAATCATTCAATTATGGTAAATGGGGACTGACACTATTATAATTAATTTTTACGAGACGCTGATAATAACTAATAAACCCCAAACAACTTTAAAGCAGTTTGGGGTTTTTATGTTTAAGCGTTCTTGATATTTTCAATAAATTGATCGAAAAGATAGTTAGAGTCGTTAGGCCCTGGATTAGCTTCTGGATGATATTGAACAGAAAAACAGTTTTTAGATTTCATTTTAATACCAGCCACAGTATGATCATTTAAATGAACATGGGTGATTTCAATATCAGGATGTTGTTCAGTTTGTTCTCTATTAATAGCAAAACCATGGTTTTGAGATGTAATTTCACCTTTTGACGTCACCAAGTTTTTTACCGGATGATTAATTCCGCGATGTCCGTTATGCATTTTATAGGTTGAAATCCCATTGGCGAGTGCAATTACCTGATGTCCTAAACAAATTCCAAATAATGGTAAGTTACGAGCAATAATTTCTTTTGCTAAAGATTGAGCTTCGACTAAAGGTTCCGGATCTCCAGGTCCATTAGACAAGAAATACCCATTAGGTTTAAAAGCTTCTAATTCTTCAAATTTAGCATTGTAAGGAAACACTTTTATATATACGTCTCGATCAGCTAAATTCTTTAAAATACTCCTTTTAATGCCTATATCTAAAGCTGCTATTTTATAAGTAGCATTTTCATCGCCATAAAAATAAGGTTCTTTCGTAGATACTTTTGAAGCTAACTCCAAACCATCCATACTTGGCACTTCAGCTAACTGTTTTTTCAAAAGGTCTATATTATCAACATCTGTAGAAATTAGTGCATTCATAGCACCGTGATCACGAATATAACTCACTAGAGCTCGAGTATCCACATCTGATATAGCTAATACGTTATGCTTATCAAAAAATTGTTCTAAACTACCTTCTGCTGAATCTCTAGAATAACTAAAGCTGAAATTTTTACAAATAAGACCTGATATTTTTACAGTATCAGATTCCATTTCATCAGAATGAGTTCCGTAGTTACCAATGTGGGCATTGGTTGAAACCATTAACTGTCCGAAATAAGATGGATCTGTAAAAATTTCTTGATAACCGGTGGCGCCTGTATTAAAACATACTTCGCCAAAAGCGGTACCTTTTTTCCCAATTGATTTGCCATGAAAGATAGTTCCGTCTGCTAAAAGAACGATGGCTTTTTCTCTTTTATTATATTTCATACGTTAGAAAAGTTTGGCAAAATTGCACAAAAAAAAGGATAAACTAAAATGTTTATGGACTAATTAATTATTGATTGAAAATCATAGTAGCATTTGTCTTATAAATAGCATTTAAAACAAACAAAATTTTATTTATTTCACTATTTAGTTTTAGTAGATTTTAATAAGAACGTTAGTTAAAATTACATGGACTTTTAGATACATTAAAGTTCTATTAAAAATTCACTAATATTTAGACACAAAAAAGGGTAAATTATACAATTTACCCTTTTTTATTACTTATCGTTAATATAATTTAACGTCTACTCTTCCTCTTCGCTTGACGCTTTAGCATCTGTTGCAGGAGCAGCAGCTGGTTTAGAACCACCTCTTCTGCTTCTACGCGTAGTTTTCTTAGTACCTTTATCTACATTATAGATTTCGTTGTAATCAACCAATTCTATCATGGCCATATCAGCATTATCACCTAAACGATTACCTAACTTGATAATACGTGTATATCCACCTGGACGATCACCGATTTTAGGAGCAACATCTCTGAATAATTCAGTAACTGCATCCGTTTGTCTTAATCTAGCCATTACAATACGTCTGTTGTGCGTAGTGTCTACTTTAGATTTAGTAATCATAGGTTCAACAAACTGCTTTAACGCTTTCGCTTTAGCTACTGTTGTGTTAATACGTTTATGTTCAATTAATGAACAAGCCATATTAGCTAACATAGCTTTTCTGTGAGCAGTTTTTCTACTTAAATGGTTTATTTTTTTTCCGTGTCTCATGACCTTTGTTTTTAACCTTCATCTTGCTGCTACCCTTTATTGAGGAGCAAAATATGAGGAATTAATCTTTATCTAATTTGTATTTTGATAAATCCATTCCGAAATTAAGACCTTTAACGTTTACAAGCTCTTCTAGCTCTGTCAAAGATTTCTTACCGAAGTTACGGAACTTCATTAAATCGTTTTTGTTGAATGATACTAAGTCGCCTAATGTATCAACTTCAGCAGCTTTTAAACAGTTTAATGCACGAACTGATAAGTCCATATCAACCAATTTGGTTTTTAATAACTGTCTCATGTGAAGCGATTCTTCATCATAAGTTTCTGTTTGTGCAATTTCATCAGCTTCTAATGTAATACGCTCATCAGAGAATAACATAAAGTGATGAATAAGTGTTTTAGCAGCTTCGGTTAAAGCGTCTTGTGGACTTATTGAACCATCTGTCATGATTTCGAAAACTAACTTTTCGTAATCTGTTTTTTGCTCTACACGGAAGTTTTCAATGCTATATTTAACATTCTTAATAGGCGTGTAAATAGAATCCGTAAAAATCGTACCAATTGGTGCAGAAGCTTTCTTATTTTCTTCAGCAGGCACATAACCTCTACCTTTTTCTATAGTAAGTTCCATATTAATATTTACTTTAGGATCTAAATTACAGATTACTAGTTCTGAATTTAATACTTGGAATCCTGAAATAAATTTTTGGAAATCGCCAGCAGTGATTTGATCTTGACCAGAAATAGAAATAGAAACAGACTCATTATCTACATCCTCTATTTGTCTTTTAAAACGAACTTGTTTTAAGTTTAAAATAATTTCTGTTACGTCTTCAACCACACCAGCAATTGTTGAGAATTCGTGATCTACTCCTTCTATTCTAACTGATGTCATTGCAAAACCTTCCAAAGAAGATAATAAAACTCTTCTTAAAGCATTTCCTACCGTTAAACCATAACCTGGTTCTAAAGGTCTAAATTCGAACTTCCCTTCAAAGTCCGTTGAATCAATCATGATTACTTTGTCGGGCTTCTGAAAATTAAATACTGCCATAATTTCTTCGTTTTAATTGTTATTTAGTTGCGCGATTTAAGAGTATGAAGAAGACTTATAAATCCTTTGGCTAAACACCAATATAATTAATATATTATTTAGAATATAATTCAACGATCAATTGCTCATTGATGTTTTCTGGAATTTGAAGTCTAGCAGGAACAGATACGTAAGTACCTTCTGACGTAGATGTATTCCATGTAATCCACTCATAAACTTTACTTGAATTAGCTAAAGAACTTGTTATAGCATCAAGTGATTTTGATTTTTCTCTAACGGCTACAACATCTCCAGCTTGAAGTTGGTAAGAAGGAATGTTTACTATTTCACCATTAACGGTAATATGTCTGTGAGAAACTAATTGTCTAGCACCGCTTCTTGAAGGAGAAACTCCCATTCTGAAAACAACGTTATCTAAACGTGACTCACAATATTGTAACAACACAGTACCTGTAATTCCAGGAGCACCAGTTGCTTTTTTAAACATGTTTCTAAATTGCTTCTCTAAAATACCATAAGTATATTTAGCTTTTTGCTTTTCCATTAATTGGATTGCATATTCAGATTTCTTTCCACGACGCTTGTTAGCACCATGTTGACCTGGAGGATAATTTCTTTTTTCAAAAGATTTATCTTCTCCATATATAGCTTCGCCAAATTTACGCGCTATTTTAGTTTTAGGACCAGTATATCTTGCCATTTTATATTTTGTTTTGAGAGGGTTTATGAATTAAGGTCTTAATCTTATCCTTCGATAACCATTTTATCTCTCGTTAATACTTGTTATTAATTTTTTTTCAGTTTGCAAATTTACATATAAATATTGACATCAACTATATAAAAATAGCTGATGTCAAAGTTTACTTAATATATAAATTATACACGTCTTCTTTTTGGAGGACGACAACCGTTATGCGGTAATGGTGTAACATCAATAATTTCTGTTACTTCAATACCTGCATTATGCAGTGAACGAATAGCAGATTCTCTACCATTTCCAGGGCCTTTTACATACACTTTCACTTTCTTCAAGCCTGCTGCTTGTGCTACAGCTGCAGCATCTTCAGCAGCCGTTTGGGCAGCGTAAGGTGTATTCTTTTTAGATCCACGGAATCCCATTTTACCAGCTGAAGACCACGAAATTACATCGCCTTTTTTGTTGGTAAGAGACACAATGATGTTGTTAAATGATGCAGCTATATGTGCTTCACCAACAGCGTCTACTATTACTTTACGTTTTTTTGTAATTGACTTTGCCATATTGTTATAGTTTCTAGTTGTTAGTTTTTAGTTGTTAGAATCCTAAACATTGCTATTTCAAACAGATTCATCTAACGGCTAAACTCTAATGACTAATGTCTAATAATTATTTAGTTGCCATTTTTTTGTTAGCAACAGTTTTTCTTCTACCTTTTCTAGTTCTAGAGTTGTTTTTAGTACGTTGTCCACGTAATGGAAGTCCAGATCTATGACGGATTCCTCTGTAACAACCAATGTCCATTAATCGCTTAATGTTCATTTGCGTTTCAGAACGTAGTTCACCTTCTATAGTAAACGAACCGATTGTTTCACGAATCTTTCCGATTTCGTCATCTGTCCAATCTTGAACTTTTGTACTTTCTTCTACTTTAGCTTCTGCTAAAATATCTTTTGCTCTACTTCTACCTATTCCATAGATATAAGTAAGCGAGATAACACCTCTTTTGTTTTTTGGTATGTCTACACCTGCAATTCTTGCCATAATTATCCTTGTCTTTGTTTGAATCTAGGATTCTTTTTGTTAATGACGTAAAGTCTACCTTTTCTGCGGACGATTTTACAGTCTGCACTCCTTTTTTTAACTGATGCTCTAACTTTCATCTGTTCCTTTTTATTAGTTTTAAACTGTTAGATAAAACCTTACGGCTTATCCTTTTAGTATCTATAAGTTATTCGAGCCTTCGTTAAATCGTAAGGACTCATTTCTAATTTCACTTTATCACCTGGTAACAACTTAATGTAATGCATACGCATTTTTCCAGAAATATGTGCTGTCACAATGTGACCATTCTCTAATTCAACACGAAACATAGCATTTGATAATGCTTCAATAATCGTTCCGTCTTGCTCTATTGCTGATTGCTTTGCCATAGTATACTTATTGAGCTACTGCTTTTCTATTTTTACCTGTTTTCATTAAGCCATCGTAATGCCTATTTAACAAGTATGAATTAACTTGTTGCATAGTATCGATTGCCACTCCAACCATAATTAATAGTGATGTACCACCGAAAAACAATGCCCATCCAGATTGTACGTTCATAAGTGAAACGATAATCGCCGGGAACACAGCAATAAGGGCTAAAAACATTGAACCTGGTAAGGTTATTTGCGACATAATTCTGTCTAAATATTCCGATGTTTCAGTTCCTGGACGAATCCCTGGAATAAATCCACCACTACGCTTTAAGTCATCTGCCATTTTATTGGTAGGTACCGTAATTGCCGTATAGAAATATGTAAAAACAATAATTAATAATGCAAAAACTAAATTATACCAGAAACCAAATATATCTGCAAAGTTAGTAGCCATCCATTGTCCACTTGCCGTATCTTTCAGGAAAGATGATCCTCCAATTAAACCTGGTACAAACATAATTGCCTGTGCAAATATAATTGGCATAACACCTGAAGCATTAAGCTTTAAAGGAATATACTGTCTTGATCCAAATACGTTTTTCTCATAACCACCAGAAGCAGTTCTTCTTGCATATTGTACAGCAATCCGTCTAACTCCCATAACCAACATAATTGATGCCAGAATGATTAAAAGCCAGATTACCAATTCAAAAAGAATAAGCATAACACTGTTCGATTCTAATCTAGAAGAAGCATTTAATAAGAAGTTTTTAGGTAATGTAGCAATAATACCCACCATAATTAATAATGAAATACCATTACCAATACCTTTATCTGTAATCTTTTCACCTAACCACATCGCAAAGATACAACCTGTAACTAAAATGACTATAGATGAGAAATAAAACAAACCACCTTGACCTAACAAGAATGCCGAAGGCGGAATTCCTAAAGCCGGTAAGCTTGCTAAATAACCTGGAGCTTGAACTAAACAAATAGCGATGGTTAACCAACGCGTAATTTGATTAATTTTCTTTTGACCACTAGCACCTTCCTTTTGTAGTTTTTGCAAATAAGGAATAGCTATTCCCATTAACTGAACTACAATAGAGGCCGAAATATAAGGCATAATACCCAATGCAAAAACAGAAGCATTTGCAAAAGCACCTCCTGTAAAAGCATTTAATAAACCTAATAAACCATCTTCAGTATTACCTTGTAAACCTTCTAATTGCGCCGCATCAATCCCAGGTAATACAACCTGAGCACCAAAACGATAAACTAATAGCAAACTTAATGTAACAATAATTCTGTTTCTTAGTTCTTCTATTTTCCAAACATTTTTTAATGTCTCTATAAATTTCATGCGCTTAAATTAGATTATAACGTTACTACTTCACCTCCTGCAGCCTCAATTGCAGCTTTTGCTGAAGCGGTAAATTTATGTGCAGATACTTTTAATTTTGAAGTTAATTCACCACGACCCATAATCTTAACAAGATCATTCTTCGTAATAAGACCTAAAGCCATTAATGTTTCAAAATCTACTGTATCCTTAATTTTCTTATCGTCAACCAATTTTTGAAGCGTATCAAGATTTACACCTTGATGCTCTATACGATTGATATTCGTGAAGCCAAATTTAGGAACACGTCTTTGAAGAGGCATTTGACCACCTTCAAATCCAACTTTCTTAGAATAACCAGAACGAGACTTTGCTCCTTTGTGACCACGAGTTGCCGTACCACCTTTACCAGAACCTTGTCCTCTACCTATTCTTTTTCCTTGACCTTTAACTGAACCTTCTGCAGGTTTTAAATTACTTAAATCCATTTTTCAGTATTATTAGTTCGTTTCTTCAACAGAAACTAAATGTGAAACTTTAGCGACCATTCCAAGGATATTTGGATTGGCTTCATGCTCTACAACTTGACCAATTTTTTTAAGACCAAGAGCTTCTAAAGTTCTTTTTTGTCTTAATGTACGATTGATTGCGCTTCTAACTTTTGTTACTTTTATCTTTGCCATCGTTATTATCCTTTAAATACTTTTTCAAGAGAAATTCCTCTGTCACGAGCAATTGTTTTAGCGTCTCTTAATTGCAATAATGCATCAAAAGTTGCTTTTACAACGTTATGTGGGTTAGATGAACCTTGAGATTTTGATAATACATCAACAATTCCTACTGACTCTAGAACAACTCTAACTGCTCCACCAGCAATAACCCCTGTACCAGGAGCTGCAGGAATAATGTTTACTCTTGCTCCACCATACTTACCTTTTTGTTCGTGTGGTATTGTTCCTTTTAAAATAGGAATACGTACTAAACTTTTCTTAGCGTCTTCTAAAGCTTTAGCAATTGCACTAGCCACATCTTTAGATTTCCCTAAACCTTGACCTACAACACCTGCTTCATCTCCAACAACAACAATTGCTGAAAATCCGAATGCTCTACCACCTTTAGTTACTTTTGTAACTCTTTGTACTCCAATTAAACGATCTTTAAGATCTAATCCACTTGGTTTTACTAGCTCTGCGCTTTTGTATTTTTGATACATAATTTCTTAAAATTTAAGTCCTGCTTCTCTAGCACCTTCTGCTAATGATTTTACTCTTCCGTGATATAAAGAACCACCTCTATCAAAAGAGATAGTGTTTATACCTGCCTTAAGGGCTCTTTCAGCAACAGATTTCCCTACCAATGTAGCAATTTCTGATTTTGTACCTTTTGCAGAACTAATGTCCTTATCTCTTGAAGATGCTGCGCTGATAGTTCTACCAGTCACGTCATCTACAACTTGTGCATAAATTTCTTTATTGCTTCTAAAAACAGATAATCTTGGTCTAGTTTCTGTTCCAGAAACTATTTTTCGAACTCTGTTTTTTATTCTAACTCGTCTTTCGTTCTTTGTTAATGCCATAACTTACTTATTAAGCTGATTTACCTGCTTTTCTTCTTAATTCTTCGCCAACAAACTTCACACCTTTTCCTTTGTAAGGTTCTGGTCTTCTAAAGCCGCGAATTTTAGCAGCTACTTGACCTACAAGTTGTTTGTCATGAGATGTTAATTTAATTATTGGATTTTTTCCTTTATCTGATACTGTTTCAATTTTTACTTCTGGAGCAACATCGATTACAATATTATGCGAAAAACCTAAAGCCAATTCAAGTTTTTGTCCTTGACTATTTGCTCTATATCCAACACCTACTAACTCTAATTGTTTAGTCCATCCTTTAGATACACCTTCGATCATATTATCGATAAGTGATCTATAAAGACCATGTTTTGCTTTTTCGTCTTTCTTCTCAGAAAAACGCTCAACTATAACATTTCCTTCTTCAACTTTAATTGCTACGCTAGAAAACTCTTGTGATAATTCACCTAATTTCCCTTTTACCGTAACCACATTATCGTTGATTTCAACTGTAACTCCTTCTGGAATTACTACTGGGCTATTACCTATTCTTGACATGTTTTATAGTCTTTTTTAATTAGTAAACGTAACAAAGTACTTCTCCTCCAACATTGTCTCTCTCTGCTTGCTTACCTGTCATAACGCCATGTGACGTTGAAACAATTGCAATACCAAGACCGTTAAGAATTCTTGGAAGTTCTTTAGAGTTAGAGTACTTACGTAAACCTGGTTTACTTATTCTCTGAATCTTCTTAATTACAGACTCTTTAGTTTCTTTGTTGTATTTAAGAGCTATTTTAATAGTTCCTTGTACAGCTGAATCTTCAAATTTGTAACTTAAAATATATCCTTGATCGAATAATATTTTAGTGATTTCTTTCTTTAAATTAGATGCTGGAATCTCTACCACTCTGTGGTTAGCTAGAACTGCATTTCTAATTCGTGTTAAATAATCCGCGATTGGATCTGTATTCATAATTATAAATTTGCGGTAACGGTTTTTAATCTCGACTATTCTGGATTAAACCTATAACCAATTAATATTTCTATTTACCAGCTTGCTTTTCTTACGCCAGGTATTAATCCTTGGTTTGCCATTTGTCTAAACATTACACGAGACAATCCAAATGTTCTCATATAACCTCTAGGTCTTCCTGTTAATTTACAACGGTTGTGTAAACGCACAGGCGAAGCATCTTTAGGTAACCTTTGTAATGCTTCATAATCGCCAGCTTCTTTTAAAGCTTTACGTTTTTCTGCATATTTAGCTACTGTTTTTTCTCTTTTTACCTCACGGGCTTTCATTGATTCTTTAGCCATATCTTAATTCTTTTGAAAAGGTAATCCCAATTCGGTTAATAGTGATTTTGCTTCTTTATCAGTTGCTGCATTGGTAACAAATGAAATATCCATTCCTGAAATTTTGTTCACTTTATCAATGTCAATTTCTGGAAAGATAATTTGTTCAGTAATTCCTAAATTGTAATTACCTCTACCATCAAATCCTGTAGCTTTAATACCACTAAAATCTCTTACTCGCGGTAAAGCTGAAGTAATTAAACGGTCTAAAAATTCATACATTTTTTCACCACGTAAAGTTACTTTAGCGCCAATTGGCATCCCTTTACGTAATTTAAATGAAGCAACATCCTTTTTAGAGATTGTTGCTATTGCGCGTTGTCCTGTTATAGTTGTTAACTCTTCCACTGCGTGGTCAATTAACTTTTTGTCTGCAACTGCTGCACCTACACCTTTAGATACTACTATCTTTTGTAGTTTAGGTACTTGCATAACATTATTATAACCAAATTCATCCTTAAGAGCGGCAATTATTCTGCCTTTGTACTCTTCTTTAAGTCTCGGTGTATATCCCATAACTATATTACTTCATTTGATTTTTTTAGAAAATCTCACTTTTTTGTCGCCTTCCATTCTGTATCCAACACGAGTCTCTTCACCTTTAGCGGTTAATAAAGACAGGTTAGATATATGAATAGCTGCTTCTTTTTCAACGATTCCACCTTGAGGACTTTGTGCACTTGGTTTCATATGCTTTTTCACCATGTTCACACCCTCAACAATCGCCTTGTTCTTATCTATTAATACCTTCATTACTTTACCTTCAGATCCTTTATGGTCTCCAGCAATAACTTTAACAGTATCTCCTGATTTTATTTTAAGCTTTGTCATTTTATTTTTCATTAAAGCACTTCAGGTGCTAATGATACAATTTTCATGAATTGTTTATCACGAAGTTCTCTCGCAACAGGACCAAATACACGTGTTCCTCTCATTTCACCCGTTGGGTTTAATAAAACACATGCGTTATCATCAAATCTAATATAAGATCCGTCTGGTCTTCTTACTTCTTTTTTAGTACGTACGATTACTGCAGTAGAAACAGCACCTTTTTTAATGTTTCCATTAGGTGTTGCATCTTTTACGGAAACAACTATTTTGTCTCCTACAGAAGCGTAACGTCTTTTAGTACCACCTAAGACACGAATGGTTAAAACCTCTTTCGCTCCGGTGTTATCAGCTACTTTTAATCTTGATTCAGTTTGTAACATAATTACTTCGCTCTTTCAATTATTTCAACTAATCTCCAACATTTGGATTTACTCATAGGTCGTGTTTCCATGATCTTTACAGTATCTCCAATGTTACAATCGTTCGTTTCATCGTGTGCAACATATTTCTTAGTTTTCAACACGAACTTTCCGTACATAGGATGCTTAACTTTCTTAACTTCAGCTACTACAATAGACTTCTGCATCTTATTACTAGTAACAATTCCTATACGTTCTTTTCTTAAATTTCTTGTTTCCATCATTCTGCAGAATTATTGTAATTCTCGTTTTGTTAATTCTGTTGCAATTCTTGCTACTATTCTTCTTGCAGAACGCAACTGAATTGGATTTTCTAGAGGCGAAATTGCATGAGTTAATTTCATATCTGAATAACTCTTTTTTGTCTCACCAAGCTTCTCTTGTAACTCGGCTACAGATAATTCTTTAATTTCTGATTGTTTCATAGTATTAATAAATTATGCTTCGTAATCTCTAGCGATTATAAATTTAGTTTTGACTGGCAGTTTCTGTGCTGCCAATCTTAATGCTTCTTTAGCAACGTCTAGTGGTACTCCACCGAGTTCAAAAAGTATACGACCAGGCTTAACTATAGCTACCCAATATTCTACGGCACCTTTACCTTTACCCATACGTACTTCAAGAGGTTTCTTTGTAATAGGCTTATCTGGAAAAATTTTGATCCAGATAGATCCTTCTCTCTTCATGAAACGTGTAGCGGCAATACGTGCTGCTTCAATTTGACGTGCTGTAACAAAGCTAGTGTCCATTGACTTTATACCAAAGGTTCCGCTAGATAGTTCATGCCCTCTTCCGGCATTTCCTTTCATACGTCCTTTTTGTTGCTTACGAAATTTTGTTCTTTTAGGCTGTAACATTCTTTCTTTTCTTTAAAAAATTACTTTCTACGACGAGGTTTATTATCTCTATTTCCACCACGTCCACCTTTTCCTTGCTTTTTAGATAATCCAACAAGCGGAGAAAGCTCTCTTTTACCATATACTTCACCTTTCATGATCCATACTTTCACACCTAATCTACCATAAGTAGTATGTGCTTCAACTAAAGCATAGTCAATATCGGCTCTAAAGGTTGATAAAGGAATACGTCCTTCTTTATAATGTTCGCTACGTGCCATTTCAGCACCATTTAAACGACCACTAATCTGAATTTTTATTCCTTCAGCATTCATTCTCATAGTTGCTGCAATGGCCATCTTAATCGCACGTCTATAAGAAATACGGTTTTCAATTTGACGAGCCACACTAGAAGCAACTAAAAACGCATCAAGTTCCGGTCTTTTAATTTCAAATATATTTATTTGAACTTCCTTTCCTGTAATATTCTTAAGTTCTTCTTTTAACTTGTCTACCTCTTGACCGCCTTTACCTATAATGATACCAGGACGAGCCGTTGTGATAGTAACGGTTACAAGTTTAAGCGTACGCTCAATAATTACTCGTGATACACTAGCTTTAGATAGACGTGCATGAACGTACTTTCTGATCTTATCGTCTTCGGCAAGTTTATCACCATAATCGTTTCCTCCATACCAGTTAGACTCCCATCCTCTGATAATTCCTAAGCGATTTCCGATTGGATTTGTTTTTTGTCCCATATCTCTATCTTAACTTTGTGTGTTATTTTTAGCTCCAACTACGATTGTTACGTGGTTTGAACGTTTTCTAATTCTGTGTGCACGACCTTGTGGTGCTGGACGCAATCTCTTTAACATTGAGCCACCATCCACACGGATCTCCTTAATAAATAATTCAGCTTCTTCAATACTTGCATCTTCGTTTTTAGCTTGCCAGTTTGCAATTGCAGACAATAACAAAGTTTCTAAACGGTTTGATGCTTCTTTCTGGCTGAATTTTAAAATATTAAGCGCCTTCTCTACGCGTTCACCTCTTACTAAATCGGCTACTAAACGCATTTTTCTCGGTGATGTAGGACAGTTATTAAGTTTTGCAAAAGCGATTTCCTTTTTTGCTTCCTTAATAGCGTCTGCCATTTGTTTTTTACGACTTCCCATAGCTTACTACTTTTTACCTTTATTTTTAGCACCTGCGTGACCTCTAAAAGATCGTGTAGGTGAAAATTCTCCTAACTTGTGTCCTACCATGTTTTCAGTTACATATACCGGAACAAATTGACGTCCGTTATGTACTGCTATTGTTTGTCCAACAAAGTCCGGTGTAATCATAGAGGCTCTAGACCACGTTTTGATTACCGTCTTTTTGTTGCCATCAACATTGGCAGTCACTTTTCTCTCTAACTTATAATGAACGTAAGGTCCTTTTTTTAATGATCTTGACATGACTTATTATTTCTTTCTACGTTCTACAATATATTTATTACTCGCTTTTGTTTTAGAACGGGTTCTATAACCTTTAGCAGGTATACCATTTCTAGAACGAGGATGACCACCTGAAGATTTCCCTTCACCACCACCCATTGGGTGATCGACTGGGTTCATCACTACTGGTCTTGTACGAGGTCTTCTTCCTAACCATCTTGTTCTACCAGCTTTACCTGATACTAACAATTGATGATCGGAGTTAGAAACCGCTCCTATTGTAGCCATACATGTAATTAACACTAAACGTGTTTCACCTGATGGTAATTTAATAGATGCAAATTTATCGCCTCTAGCCATTAATTGTGCGAACGTTCCAGCACTTCTAGCCATAACAGCTCCTTGACCTGGACGTAATTCAACACAAGAAATAATAGTTCCTAATGGAATTTGAGAAAGTGGCATTGCATTACCTACTTCTGTTGCAACATTACTTGCACCAGAAACAATAGACTGACCTACTTGTAAGCCGTTCTGAGCAATTATATATGCTTTCTCACCGTCTTGATAGTTTAACAACGCAATAAACGCTGTTCTGTTTGGATCATATTCGATAGACTTAACTTCAGCTGGAATTCCAGTTTTGTTACGCTTATAATCGATAATACGATACCTTCTTTTATGACCACCACCTATGTAGCGCATAGTCATTACTCCACGACTGTTTCTACCACCAGATCTTTTAATCGGAGCTAATAAACTTTTCTCCGGCTTATCAGTAGTAATGGCGTCATACCCATTTACTACTCTAAATCGCTGTCCTGGTGTGGTTGGTTTTAATTTTCTTACTGACATTTTTTGTTGTCTTTAATTACATGTTACTGTATAAATCAATCATTTCACCTTCCGCCAGTTGTACAATTGCCTTTTTAACAGCATTTGTTTTACCATGTTGAATACCAGTTTTTGTAAACTTAGTACTTCTATCTGGACGGACATTTATAGTACGAACTTTTTCAACAGAAACGCCATAAGCAGCTTCCACCGCTTTTTTGATTTCTACCTTGTTCGCCTTGGTATTCACCGCGAAAGTATAGCAGTTTCTTAACTCGCTATCTGCAGTCGCTTTTTCTGTGATTATAGGTTTAATTAAGATGTTCATCTGTTTCTTATTTACTTAAATTCGATTCAATTCCTTCAATAGCGCTCTCTAATAGTATCACCTGATTTGCATTTAAAATCTTGTAAGTACTTATCTCTGAGCTAGTTATAACTTCAGAACCTTTTAGATTACGTGAGGACAAATATACATTATTATTTGAACCACCCAACACAAAGAGAGATTTTTTGTTTACTAGATCTAAAGCTTTTAATATTGCCGTGAAATTTTTTGTCTTTGGCGACTCAAAATTAAAGTCTTCCAAAATAACAATCGATTTCTCATTTGCCTTAATTGTTAAAGCAGATTTACGAGCTAATCGTTTCACGTTTTTATTTAATTTAAAGCTATAGCTTCTTGGTCTAGGTCCGAACATACGTCCACCACCTTTAAAAACACCAGACTTAATACTACCCGCACGAGCTGTACCAGTACCCTTTTGTTTTTTTATCTTACGTGTACTACCAGAAATTTCTGCACGCTCTTTTGCTTTATGAGTCCCTTGTCTTTGGTTTGCTAAATATTGTTTAACATCCAAATAAACTGCATGATTATTAGGCTCAATAGCAAACACATCTTTAGACAAGTTAACTTGTCTTCCTGTGTCTTTTCCGTTTATATCTAAAACTGCTACTTTCATTATTTTCTAATAATTACATAAGCGTTTTTATGTCCAGGAACACATCCCTTAACAACAAGTAGATTCTTTTCAGCAACTACTTTTAAAACTCTTAAATTTTCAACTTTTACTTGATCAGTTCCCATTCTTCCGCCCATTTTCATTCCTTTGAAAATTCTTGCAGGATAAGAAGCTGCACCAACAGAACCTGGAGCTCTTCCCATACTTTGTTGACCGTGGGTTCTTTGAGAACCTGCGAATCCGTGACGTTTTACAACACCTTGAAATCCTTTACCTTTAGAAATTCCAGTTACATCAACAAACTCTCCTTCTGTAAAGTAATCTACACCGATAGAATCACCTAATTTGTACTCCTCATCAAAACCTTTAAATTCAGCGATTTTGCGTTTTACAGAAGTTCCTGCTTTTTTAGCATGACCTAAGTCAGCTTTAGTAGCGCTTTTTTCTGTCGCGTCATCGAAACCAAGTTGAACAGCTTTATAACCGTCAACTTCTTCAGTTCTGACTTGGGTAACGATACATGGTCCAGCTTCGATTACTGTACATGGAATGTTTTTTCCATTTTCATCGAAGATGCTGGTCATACCGATTTTTTTTTCCAATTAACCCAGACATAATTTTCTTTGTTTATGAACAAGCCTTAACTCGTTCTTACGTTATTGTATTGACAAGTCGCGACTTGTCAGCTTTTGTTTGTATATGGGTAAGTCGCGACTTACCTTTACTAATGTATCAAGGCTGAAAAATACATTTCAGCCTTGAATTGTACTTTTCCATTTTTCCTTAACCAGTCGTTAAGGACATGTTTATCCACGCTAATGCGGGAACCTCTCAATCGAAATATTCCGACTTTGAGATACCTGCCTTTGCAGGTATATACTTAAACTTTGATCTCTACTTCTACGCCACTTGGCAACTCCAATTTCATTAGAGCGTCAATCGTTTTAGAAGATGAAGAGTAAATATCTAATAAACGCTTATAAGAGCTTAATTGAAATTGTTCTCTTGCCTTCTTGTTAACGTGAGGTGAACGTAATACAGTGAAAATTTTCTTGTGCGTTGGCAATGGAATTGGTCCCGTTACTACTGCACCTGTACTTTTTACTGTTTTTACAATCTTTTCAGCAGACTTATCTACTAAATTGTGATCGTAAGACTTTAACTTTATTCTAATTTTCTGACTCATTTTCTTAAGATTTACGATTCAATACCTTTAGCTGCTTTAATAACTTCTTCTGAAATATTTGAAGGTGTTTCAGCATAATGTGAAAATTCCATTGTTGATGTTGCACGTCCTGAAGACAATGTTCTTAATGTTGTAACATATCCAAACATTTCTGATAAAGGTACAGTTGCTTTCACAGTTTTTGCTCCAGCTCTATCACCCATATCACTCATTTGTCCACGACGACGGTTTAAATCTCCAACAATATCACCCATGTTTTCTTCAGGAGTAATTACCTCAAGTTTCATAATAGGTTCCATTATAACAGCTTTTGCTGCTTTTGCTGAATTTCTAAATCCTAATTTTGCTGCTAATTCGAATGATAATTGATCCGAATCCACATCGTGATAAGATCCATCTTTTAACGTTACTTTCATAGCATCTACTTCGTAACCTGCTAATGGACCATTTTGCATAGCCATTTTAAATCCTTTTTCAATAGAAGGGATAAACTCTTTAGGAACGTTACCGCCTTTAATTGTAGACTCAAACTGTAATCCTACCACACCTTCGTCTGCTGGCCCAATCGTAAATACGATATCGGCAAACTTACCACGACCACCAGATTGTTTTTTGTAAACTTCTCTATGATCTGCTTCTTGTGTAATAGCTTCTTTATACTCAACTTGTGGTTTACCTTGGTCTACTTCCACCTTAAACTCACGACGTAAACGATCCACAATAATATCTAAGTGTAGTTCACCCATTCCTGATATAATTGTCTGACCTGAATTTTCATCAGTTCTTGCTGTAAACGTTGGATCTTCTTCAGCCAGTTTAGCTAAAGCCATACCTAATTTATCAACATCAGCTTTAGTTTTAGGCTCAACCGCAATACCAATTACAGGATCAGGGAAGTCCATAGACTCTAAAACTATTGGATGCTTTTCATCAGACATGGTGTCACCAGTCTTAATATCTTTAAATCCAACTGCTGCTCCAATATCTCCCGCTTCTAGATAATCTAAAGCAATTTGCTTATTAGAGTGCATTTGGTAGATACGAGAAATACGTTCCTTTTTACCTGAACGGTTATTCAAGATGTATGAACCTGCATCTAAACGACCTGAATAAGCACGGAAGAAAGCTAAACGACCAACAAAAGGATCGGTAGCAATTTTAAATGCTAATGCGGAAAAAGGCTCCTTAACATCTGGTCTACGTCTTTCTTCAGCTCCAGTATCAGGATTTGTTCCTATAACACTTTCTCTATCCATTGGAGAAGGTAGGTAACGACATACAGCATCTAATAAGAACTGTACACCTTTATTTTTGAACGATGATCCACATACCATTGGAATGATAGCCATATCCATAACAGCAGCTCTAAGTGCAGTGTGCACTTCGTCTTCTGTAATAGAATTTTCATCTTCCATGAATTTCTCTAATAAGTTTTCATCGTAACCAGCAACTTCCTCGATTAGTAAAGCACGGTATTTACGTACTTCATCTTTCATATCTTCTGGAATATCTACAACATCAAATGTAGAGCCATAGTTCTCATCGTGCCATACAATAGCACGGTTTTTTACTAAATCAACGATACCTTTAAAATCGTCCTCATCACCAATGTTTAAAACAATTGGTACTGCGTTAGACTTAAGCATATCCTTTACTTGTTGACAAACACCTAAAAAGTCAGATCCTTGACGGTCCATTTTGTTAACGAAACCAATTCTTGGGACTTTATAATTATCAGCTAATCTCCAGTTAGTTTCAGATTGTGGCTCAACACCATCTACTGCGCTAAATAAGAAAACTAAACCATCAAGCACACGTAATGAACGGTTTACCTCTACGGTAAAATCTACGTGACCTGGAGTGTCAATTATATTAAAATGGTAACTCTGCGCATCTGCAGTAGGCTCAGCATTTTCCATAGGAAAAACCCAGTCACAAGTTGTTGCAGCAGACGTAATTGTAATACCTCTTTCTGCTTCTTGCTCCATCCAGTCCATTGTAGATGAACCTTGGTGAGTTTCACCCATTTTATGATTTACGCCTGTATAAAAAAGAATACGCTCTGTTGTTGTTGTTTTACCAGCATCAATATGAGCCGCAATTCCAATATTCCTTGTTAATTTTAAATCTCTTGCCATTTGTTAAAATCTAAAGTGTGAGAATGCTTTGTTCGCTTCTGCCATCTTGTGTGTATCAACACGTTTTTTAACCGCCGCTCCTTCTTCTTTAGCTGCTGCTAAAATTTCTGATGCTAAACGCTGTGCCATAGACTTCTCATTTCTCTTACGTGAATAGGTAATTAACCACTTCATTGCTGTAGAAACTTTACGATCTGGACGTATTTGCATTGGAATTTGGAATGTTGCACCACCAACACGACGACTACGTACTTCTACGTGAGGCATCACATTTGATAAAGCGTCTTTCCACATTTCTAATGCCGTTTTCTCTTCATCTGTTTTCTTTTCTTCTACGATATCAATTGCATCGTAAAATACTTTAAAAGCTACTGACTTCTTACCATCCCACATCATCATGTTTACGAATCTAGTTACTAACTGATCGTTAAAACGAGGATCTGGCAAAAGCGGTCTCTTTTTTGCTGCTTTTTTTCTCATGTCTTCTTTTTGAGTTTTTAGTTTTTAGCTTTGATTATAAATGCTTTCGCAATCATAACTCATAACTTTTAACTTGTTTTACTTCTTAGGGCGTTTTGCACCATACTTAGATCTACGTTGCGTTCTACCTGCAACACCTGCTGTGTCTAAGGCACCACGTACAATGTGATATCTAACTCCTGGTAAATCTTTTACCCTTCCACCTCTAACCAATACTATCGAGTGTTCTTGTAAGTTATGTCCTTCTCCTGGGATGTATGCGTTTACTTCCTTACCATTGGTTAACCTTACTCTTGCAACTTTACGCATTGCTGAATTAGGTTTTTTTGGTGTAGTAGTATAAACACGCGTACATACTCCACGTCTTTGTGGACAAGACTCTAAAGCAACCGATTTACTCTTCTTGGTTATTTTGGTTCTTCCTTTTCGTACTAATTGTGAAATTGTTGGCATATATTTCTATATAAATTTTGTTTAACCTCTATTTGAGGGCTGCAAAGGTAGAAAAATATTTTTATTTTTCAAATCATAATTCATTAATTTTCAATAGAAATTAAAAAATATCGCAAACATTATATAAAAGCACTTGTTTTTGCGTTAGTTTTACAGTTCAATCACTTACAAAAAAACGTGCAAAAGAGAATTATATTTTTACTCCTTATTATATACGTTTGTTTTTCCACAAGCTTAATGGGACAGAATTTATACTTACGAATTCAAAGTAATGACGAAAAGGAAACAAAATTATTGGATTCCATTTATTTCACAAAAACACATAAAGACTACTATACTCTTGAGCAGGAGCTAAACACACTTAAGGCTAAACTGAATCGTTTGGGTTATATAGATGCAGAATGGAACGTATTAAAAAAGTTAAACGACTCGGTTTTTGAATCCAATGTTACTCTAAAGAAGCCCTATAAATACATACATATATATTACAACGTTTCACAATTACCCACTTCTACAATAAGACAACTTCGCAAAGATAAAAGTAAAGCCTTTTTCATCGTCAATTTTCAACAAATTGAAAAAACACTTCAATTTATAAACCAGCAGATTTCTGAAAAAGGCTTCCCTTTCAATAAAGCAAAACTAGAAAACATTCAGAAAAAAGAAGGCAGCACCTTGAAAGCGAATTTGGTTATTTCGGAACAAAACCATAAACGCTACATAGATAAGATCTTAGTTAAAGGCTATGAGAAATTTCCGAAGTCCTATTTAAAACAGTACTTGAAACTCAAAAATGGCGCCCCAATAAATTTAGCAAAGGTAAAACAACAAACCAACTTGCTACAAGAACTCCCCTTTGCAAATCAAATAAAGGAACCTGAAATATTATTTAGTAGAGAATCCACTATATTATATGTATACATTGAAAAAACAAAAAGCAATAGCTTTGATGGATTTCTTGGGTTTGGTACGGATGAAGCAACCAGCAAATTAGCACTTACTGGCTATTTAAATCTAGAACTTACCAACAATTTAAATTATGGCGAAACATTATCAATCGCATATCGTAGTGATGAAAGCGAACAAAAATCGTTTGCTGCTAATCTAAAATTACCGTATTTATTTAGTACGCCTATTGGAGCCGAATTCGAGTTAAGCATATTTAAAAAGGATTCTTCTTTTACAACAGCGCAACAAAGCGCCAGAATAAATTACCTGTTAAATTCTAAAAACCAGTTTTCTATTGGTTTGAAATCTACTAAATCCAACAACCTATTAAGTAACGATAATTTAAACCCTTTTATCAGAGACTATACGACCACATTTTACAATGCGCGTTACCTTTATACCCACCATCTTAAAAACAGACCACTATTTAAAAGAAATGCACAAGTTCGCCTTGAAACCGGCTTTGGAAATAGAGCAACAAAGGAAGAACGCCAGAGGCAACTTCATTTTGAGCTAGACGCTTTTAAAATCTTTAATTTGAATTTAAAAAATAACGTGTATTTAAAAGCCTCCAGCTATGGATTATTTTCGAATACTTATTTAGAAAATGAATTATCGCGCTTTGGCGGAATCAATTCTATAAGAGGTTTTGAAGAAAATAGTTTAAATGCATCATTTTACGCACTTTTAGCTTCTGAATACCGTTACTCATTAAGTCCTAATTTATACGTACATTCCATTATTGATGTTGCCTATTTTGAGAACAAAATAATAAATCAAAAAACAAAACTTTACAGCTTTGGATTTGGTTTTGGCCTCAATACTAAAGCAGGTCTATTACGCTTTAATTACGCTAATGGCAAAAGTGAAGAGCGAATTTTCAAATTCTCAAATTCAAAGATCCACATTAGCCTAACGGCAGCTTTTTAACAGTTATAGTGGCATAAACTCATCTAATTCCAAAAAAAAACAAAAACTTTAACCATAATTTATTGGTACTTTAACTTTTTATTATGATTTTTGAAGAGATTAATTCAAAAAATATAGAATAATGAAAACAAAGTTTAGTGGAATTTTAACGCTCTTAATGGCGTTTGTTGTGCAACTAACGTTTGCGCAGGAAAAAACAATTTCAGGAACGGTTTCTGAAGAAAACGGATTGCCGCTACCAACGGCAACAATAATTATTCAAGGAACTAATACTGGTACATCAACCGATTTTGATGGTAGCTATTCAATTACTGCCCAAGTAGGAGATGTATTAATTTATAGTTATGTGGGGCATGCCAGCCAGTCTAAAACAGTTGGAGCATCTAACCAAATAAACATTTCCTTAGTGCCAGACAACACTTTAGATGAAATTGTTGTAACAGCACTTGGTATTAAAAGAGAAAAGAAAAGTCTTGGGTACGCTACTCAAGAACTAGATGGGGATGCTGTTTCTACAGTTCAAAGCCAAAACTTTGTAAATTCTTTATCTGGTAAAGTAGCTGGTTTAGATATTAAAAGCTCTGGTACTTTAGGTGGGTCCACCAATGTTGTAATTAGAGGTAATAACTCCCTTTCTGGAAACAACCAAGCTCTTTTTGTAATTGATGGAGTGCCAATTAGCAATCAAAATACAAACACATCTAGCCAACAAAGCGGTGCGGGTGGTTATGACTACGGTAACGCAGCATCGGATGTTAACCCAGATGATATTGCCTCAATAAACGTACTAAAAGGTGCGGCCGCTACTGCTCTTTACGGTTCTAGAGGAATGCATGGTGCTATAATTATTACGACTAAAAAAGGAACGACTAAAAAAGGTATAGGTGTTACTGTTAGTTCAAGTACAATGGTGGGACGCGCTGATAAAGAAACGCTTCCTACTTACCAAGACAAATACGGTGCTGGTTACGGAACTTATTACGCTTCTCCTGATGGTTATTTTAATTATGAGGATTTTAATGGCGATGGTAATATGGATCTTGTAACACCTACAACAGAAGATGCATCTTATGGTGCTCCATTCGATCCTAACCTATATGTTTATCAATGGGATTCTTGGTTTCCACAATTGGATACATACAAACAAGCAAAGCCATGGTTAGCTGGTGAAAATGATCCAAACTATGTTTGGGGAACGTCTAGTACTTATGTGAATTCTGTAGCTTTAGACGGCTCAAACGACACTAGTAGCTTCAGACTTGGTTATACCAATATGATACAAGAGGGAAATTTACCTAATAGTGAAATTAAAAGAAACTCTATAAATTTCAATGGCTCTCATAAATTTACCGACAAATTAACTGCGTCCACGTCATTTACCTATACGAAAACAAGTGGTAAAGGTCGATATGGAACTGGTTACGATTCTAACAACGTAATGCAACAGTTTAGACAATGGTGGCAAACAAACGTTGATTTAAAAGGTCAAAAAGACGCTTATTTCGCTACGCGTGAAAACATTACATGGAACACAGCCTCTTCTACAGACCTGACTGCAAAATATTCTGATAACCCTTATTGGACTTTCTATGAAAACTATGAAACAGATTCTAGAAATAGGTATTTTGGAAACGTCGCTCTAAATTACGAGTTAAACGATTGGATTAGCCTAATGGGTAGGTTTACGTATGATACTTTTACAGAGCTACAAGAAGAGCGCACAAATGTATCGAGTGCAAACGTATCTAGCTATAGTAGATTTAACAATCAAGTTGCTGAATATAATACGGACTTATTTTTAAACTTTAATAGAGATTTAAGTGATAAGTTAAATTTAGATGGTAACATTGGATTTAACCTAAGAAGACAAACATGGAACTCTATAAGAGCACAAACAAATGGTGGTTTAGGTATTCCTGGATTGTATTCATTATCTAACTCTGTGAGCCCTATTATTGCGCCTAACGAATACGAGGCTACCAAAATGGTAGACGGTCTTTTTGCAAGAGCAAGTTTAGGCTATGATGGTTTTGCTTTTATAGAAGGTACATACAGAAGAGATCGTTCTTCTGCCTTACCACAAGAGAATAATACATATGGTTATTACTCAGTTTCTGGTAGTTTCGTTTTTAGTCAATTTATTGATGCAAAATGGTTATCTTTTGGGAAGTTAAGAGCAAATTATGCTGAAGTTGGTGATGATACTGGCCCATACAGAGTATATAATACATATAATATTGCCGCTCCTTTTGATGGGTCTGGTGTCGCTTCTAACGGGCCTTCTTTAAATAACTTAGGCCTTAAACCACAAAGACAAAAGTCTTATGAGTTTGGTGTAGACATGTCTTTCTTTAACAGAAGAGCAGGTTTTGATGTCGCATATTACAACACACTAACCGAAGATCAAATTGTAAACGTTCCATATTCTAGTTCTACAGGTTACGGATCAAGATGGTTAAATGCTGGTACTATTGAAAATAAAGGTCTTGAACTACAAGTTTTTGGTACGCCTATAAAAAGTGAAAATTTCAAATGGGATATTTCTGTAAACTGGGCTAAAAATGAAAGTCAAGTTGTTGAATTGCTTGAAGGTATCGAAAATCTTCAGTTAGCAGGCTTACAAGGAGGTATTTCTATAAATGCAACACCTGGTGAACCTTATGGAACAATTAGAGGTTCAGATTATCAGTATCACGCAAATGGAGGGAAAATCATAGGAGCAACTGGTTACTATTTACAATCAGCTACTTCTAATGAAGTTATTGGAAATGTTACTCCAGACTGGAAAGCTGGTATAATCAATTCAGTATCTTATAAAAACTTGAGCTTAAGTTTTTTAATTGATATCCAAGAAGGTGGTGATGTATTCTCATTAGATACTTGGTATGGTTACTCAACTGGTTTATACGATTTTACTGCAGCAAATAACGATTTAGGAAACCCAGTAAGAAACCCAGTAACAAGCGGATCTAACAGTGGTGGAGTTATACTTGATGGTGTACAAGCAGATGGAACACCTAATACGGTTCGTGCTAGCGCAACAAATTCAGCAAACCCTTGGGGATACTCTAGAAACCCAAATGCAGCACATATTTATGATGCATCTTTTGTTAAGCTAAGAGAAATGAGCCTAACGTATAAATTAGGTGATAAATTAATCGATAAATTACCTTTCACTAATATTTCACTTTCAGTAATAGGTAAAAACTTATGGATAATTCACAAAAATGTGCCTTTTGCAGATCCTGAAGCTGGATTAAGCTCTGGAAATATTCAAGGGTATCAATCAGGCTCTTATCCTTCAATTAGAGAAGTAGGAGCTAGTTTAAAACTACAATTTTAATAAAAATATTATGAAAAAAATCTTTATTTCAATCCTTACGCTCACGCTTGTATTTTCATGTATGAGCGATGAAAAATATGATCGCTTAAATCAGGATCCTAAAAACCCTACTGAGGTTACGGCAGATGTATTGTTCACTTCTGCAACTAAAAGTTTGGTAGATCAAATGTCCAGTACAAATCAGAATCGAAATGTATTTAAGCTATTTGCGCAATACTTTACACAAGTAACTTATGTTGACGAATCTAACTATGATTTAAACGGTAGAGGTATAACAGATACCCACTGGACAATAATTAATACAAATGTATTATTTGACCTAAAAGACTCTAAAAGCAAAGTTTTAGCAAACACAGAGTTAACAGCTTCAGAAAAAGCTGGTAGAGTTGCACAAATAGAGGTGCTTTCAGTATATGCTTGGCAATTACTGACTGATAGCTTTGGAAACATTCCATATACGGAAGCACTAGACATAGAGCAATTTCCGCTACCTGCATACGATGATCCAGCAACGGTAATTTATCCAGATCTAATAAACAGATTAGACGCCGTGATTGCTGACTTTGATACTGCTGATGGATTTGATAATACTGCGGATAGAATTTATGGAGGTAATATGGCTGCTTGGAAAAAGTTTGCTAACTCTTTAAAACTACGAGTTGGTATTCGTTTATCTGATGTTAACCCAACTTTATCAAGAAGCACTGTGGAAACTGCCGCACTATCAGGCGTATTTACTTCTAATGCAGACAATGCTTTATTAAATTACCAAAGTGCAACACCAAACACAAATCCACTATGGTTAGATTTAGTGCAATCTGGACGTTCAGACTTTGTAGCGACTAATACTATGGTAGACATTATGAACACCAAAAATGATCCTAGAAGACCTTTGTATTTTAAAGAAAATTTAGGAGCAGGTACTTTCGTTGGTGGACCTTATGGTGATTTTAACGATTTTTCTACAAACACTCATTTAGGTGCTCTATTGCACGAGGCAACATTTGCAGGTGTATTAATGGATTACGCTGAAGTTTCCTTTTATTTAGCCGAAGCTGCCGAACAAACATTTAATGTTGGTGGATCTGCTAGTTTCTTTTACACAAATGGTATAACTGCTTCAATTGAATATTGGGGAGGTTCACCTGGAGATGTTATTGGGTATTTAGCAAGAACCGATGTTGCCTATGCTTCAGCTCCAGGAACATGGAGAGAAAAAATAGGTACTCAATTTTGGTTAGCTATGTACAATAGAGGTTTTGAAGGTTGGACCGTTTGGAGAAAATTTGATGCACCAACATTGAATATTGCTGTTGAATCTGGTTTACCTGTTCCAAACAGATACACGTATCCAATTGATGAACAAAACCTTAATAGTACTAACTGGGCAGATGGCTCTAGCGGTTTAGGTGCCGGCGGAGACGCGCAATCCACGAAATTATTTTGGGATATAAATTAAAAAATAAAACCAGTATAAAATAAGCTGGGAATATTTTAAAAAAACTAAACCAGAGAAGTTAACTTCTCTGGTTTTTTTATGACTAAATGTAATTATTACAATACAGCTTGATAAAAGATCAGACGTCAGATATTCAAGTAAGAATTATAACTTGGTTTCAGAAAATAATATTTCAATAAAATGCTATTTAAAAACCAGGAAACATTATTACTTTAAAAACCACCTCAACACAGGTGGTTTTTTTATACCTTTGTTTTATGGAAAATGAGACACAAATTTTTGGCTTACATTCGGTAATTGAAGCAATTCAAGCTGGAAAAACAATTGAAAAAATTTTTATTCAAAAAGGTTTACAAGGTGGGCTTTCGCACGAGTTGGAGTCATTGATCAGAAAAGAAGGTATAAATGCATCTTATGTTCCTGTAGAAAAGTTAAACCGTCTAACCTCCAGTAACCATCAAGGTGTTGTGGCGCAAATATCGCCTATTGCTTACTATGACATTGAGGATTTAGTTTTGGATGTTATTGAATCAGGTAAAACACCCCTGTTTTTACTATTGGATCAATTGAGTGATGTTCGTAATTTTGGAGCTATTATTCGAACAGCAGAATGTACTGGTGTTAATGGGATTATTATTCAGAAAAAAGGAAGCGCTCCTATAAATGGTGATACCATTAAAACAAGTGCTGGCGCTGTTTTTAAAATGCCTATTTGCCGCGTGGACCATATAAAAGATGCCATGTTTCACATGCAAGCTTCAGGCATAAAGCTTATAGCTGCTACAGAAAAAACAAATGACACGATTTATGATATAGATTTCACTGGACCGTGCGCTATTATTATGGGCTCTGAAGGACGCGGAATTAATCCCTCTGTTTTAAAACTAGCCGATCATAAAGCTAAACTTCCACTTCTTGGCACTATAGAATCTTTAAATGTTTCTGTTGCCTGTGGCGCATTTCTTTACGAAGTAGTTAGACAGCGTTTAGTTTAATCAATCGTCTGACTTTTTAAAAATATAATTAATAGTTAGTCCTTGTGAATTATTTTCACTTTTTTCAGGTAATACTGTTTCTGGTTCGGGTTGGCTTTCAACAAAATTTCCATCGGCATCAAAATGCTTTAAAAAAGGATCATCGGCTTCATTATAACTTGGTTGTTCCCAATGGTATTTACTGGGCTTTGGAATATCCTTTTTAAAAATAAAGGCAAATACAAAGCCCACAATTAAACCTGATAAATGGCCTTCCCAAGAAACACCATCTTTTATTGGTAGCACATACCAAATCATACTTCCATATAGAAAAATAACCAGTAAACTCAACGCTATTAATCGGAAGTGTTTGGTGATAATTCCTTTAAAAAACAAAAAACTTACCAAAACATAAATTAATCCACTAATACCAATATGATATGCAGGTCTTCCAATACCCCACGTTAAGAGGCCTGAAAGTATAATACCTAAAATCAGTATTTTCCATGCCATTTGCCTATAGAAGTAAAACAAACCAGCGGTTAAAACAAATAGCGGAATGGTGTTATGATAGAGGTGCGTAATTCCCGAATGAATAAATGGACTAAATATAACTCCGCGCAACCCCGATAATTTTTGAGGAAAAATACCGAAAACAGTAAAGTTTACTCGAAAGCGAATTTCAACCCAGAACACCAACCATATTAACAAAGTAAATGCCACAGGTACTAAAACCACGCTATTAGAAAACTTAAATTCTTCTTGACTTTTCATAACTAATCTTTAACAAATAGTTAACCATTATTACGCGTCTGAAAAATTGTCAGTCATAAAAATAATAGCTTTATTACAAATTGTTAATCAAAATGTACGAAACCAATCTTATTGTTCCTATTATATTATAAATTTACCACATGAATGAACCTTTAGCAGAACGTTTAAGACCTAAATCACTTGATGAGTATATAAGT
Source organism: Bizionia argentinensis JUB59 (assembly GCF_000224335.1). GTDB lineage: Bacteria > Bacteroidota > Bacteroidia > Flavobacteriales > Flavobacteriaceae > Algorimicrobium > Algorimicrobium argentinense. Next base: position 51,099 of record NZ_AFXZ01000012.1, read on the forward strand.
CAAGCGCATTTAGTGGGGCCAAATGGTACGTTAACCAATCAAATAAAACAGGGCTTAATCCCGTCTCTAATTCTTTGGGGACCACCAGGAATAGGTAAAACCACTTTAGCAAATATTATTGCTACAGAATCCAAGAGACCATTTTATACGTTAAGTGCTATAAATTCTGGAGTTAAAGATATTCGCGAGGTTATAGATAAAGCAAAACAATCTGGTGGATTATTTACCACCAAAAACCCCATACTATTTATTGATGAAATTCATCGCTTTAGTAAATCGCAACAAGACTCATTATTACAAGCCGTTGAAAAAGGTTGGGTAACGCTAATTGGCGCTACCACTGAAAACCCAAGTTTTGAAGTTATTCCAGCCTTATTATCGCGTTGTCAAGTTTATATACTAAATGCTTTTAATAAAGCTGATTTAGAAGCACTTTTAAAGCGTGCCATGGAAGAAGATAGCTACTTGTCGCAAAAAAAAATCACACTTAAGGAAACCGAAGCCCTATTGCGTGTTTCGGGCGGTGATGCAAGGAAACTATTGAATATTTTTGAATTGATTGTCAATTCGCATGAAACCGAAGATATAGTAATTACCAACGAATTGGTTACACAACGCATCCAAAGTAATACAGCTCGCTATGACAAAACTGGTGAACAACATTACGATATTATTTCGGCGCTTATAAAATCCATTCGTGGTAGCGACCCAAATGCGGCTGTTTACTATCTGGCACGTATGATAGAAGGCGGCGAAGATGTTAAGTTTATTGCTAGGCGTTTATTAATTTTAGCTAGTGAAGATATTGGAAATGCCAACCCCACAGCTTTAGTAATTGCCAATAATACGTTTCAGGCTGTATCCACTATTGGCCATCCTGAATCACGAATTATTTTAAGCCAATGTATTACCTATTTAGCTTGTTCTCCTAAAAGTAACGCGGCATATATGGCAATAAATCATGCCCAACAAATAGTTAAGCAAACAGGCGATTTAAGCGTGCCCCTATCCATAAGAAACGCACCTACAAAACTCATGAAGGAAATTGGATATGGCGAAAACTACCAATATGCACATAGCTATGAGAACAATTTTGCTAAACAAGAGTTTTTACCACAGGAAATAAGCAATACCAAATTTTATGAGCCTGGTAATAATGCGCGCGAAAATGCACATCGCGAATTTTTAAAGAATCGTTGGCAAGATAAATACGGATATTAATAGTTTAATCTGATAAAATTAAAATTTGATTTTTGCCTAGAGGTAAGATTTTAAATCTATCAAACTTGTAACCTGCTTTATATTATCTTCAATTTTAACGCCGTGATAATTAAAACAAATGGCATCTATACCGTAACTTAAGGCGCCTAAAATATCCGCTTCCATGTTATCACCAATCATAATACTTTTAGCTTTTTTTGTCGTTGCCATATTTAAGGCATAGTCGAAAATAATAGGGTTAGGCTTTTTAACACCTGCTAATTCGGAATTGGTAACGGTATGGAAGTAATCTAAAATTTTAGACTGTTCTAACTTTTTATGCTGCGATTCCTGAAAGCCGTTCGTAATAATATGCAAACGGTAATTTGGCTTTAAATAATCCAATAGTTCTAAAGTTCCATCGAACAAAAAATTAAAAGTCGATAAGCTCAATACATAGTCATCCGCCAATTTATATATTAAATCATCCGTAATGGCCGCATCCATCGCTTCAAAACTATCTTTTAACCTTCGGTAACGCAGTGAATCCTTATCTATTTGATCATCACGATATAGTTTCCAATACCTTAAGTTTATTGGTTCATATATTTTTAAGAAACCAATAATATCAACTTCAATATTATGCGTCTTAAATATTTTTTCAAAAGTTAATGCCGAATTTTTATCAAAATCCCATAATGTATGGTCTAAATCAAAAAAAACATCTGTAATTCCGTTAAGCTTCATTTGTAGATTCTAATATCATATTAAACAATTCTTTATAGCCACTCCATCGTTCTTTATCACTGAATGTATAGTTATGAAAAACAGATACAAATTCGCCATCTACCATTTTGACTTGATTGATAACTCGCTGTAAAGCTTCTTTTTTATCTAATAATGATTGATGTCTTAAAAGCGTATAATCTAAAACATGATACGCCGTTATTTTTAATGGGGTTTGTATCTCAAAATCCAAATCGTAAAAGAAAAAAGGTGTGCAGGTTCCTGCTCGAAAACCAACTTGATTGACATAACCCATGGTATAATCTTCCAAAATCTCTATTTCAACTAGATTCCGATAAGATTTAGGAATATTCAATTTCGAAAACGAATGTCTAGATGCCAACAAAGAGGTGTTTAAAATAGACTCCATGCGCTTTTTTTCTTTTTTTAAAATTTTGATATTATCTAAAGCAAAATAGGAGGCTTTTAAACCGACACTGCAGTAATCTGCTACTTGCTTTATCAAAGAAATCAGTTCCTTTCTTTGAGCATTGATACCTTTATCATAAGTAGAATAATCGCCTAACAAAAAGAAAAACTGAAATTTAGTTTTATATTGTTTCTGCCTGTTAATTATATATTTAAACGTATCGTCTGGATCGTGTTTCAAGCCTAATAAGACCATCGAACGTATATACAATTTATGAAACTTAAAGCCTGATAAATCCTTAAGCGCACCGCCAAACGTGCGCATTAAGCCTTTTAATTTAAATTCATAAGCTGAAGGCACATCTATAATATTCTTTATAGCATAACTTCTCTTTGGAAATATAAAATCAGGATATTTAGTTTCTAATATTTTCTTGAATTTGTAAGCCCAAATATCGACTACTGGTTGGTGTAAAAAACTGTGATTAAACGCTAAGCTCTCAACGGCAGTAAAACGACCATATTCATCTTTTACATGTGGCAAATACTCTTCATAGCGACTTAGCATATAGAAAGTAGCTGCAAAAAGATCATATGGAATACAACTCTTTTCATTAGTGGCAAAAAAACATTTAGTTTCCTCCCAGTCATGAACTTGAATCTCAACATCGGACAAGCCCTGCTCAAACATTAAATCGTTACTTTTAACAAACAACTCATTTCCTAATGGCTGTTTAGTATAAGACATTTTTAAGGAATTATGTGAAATAAAATCCTCAACCGTTGTTGTAAATGATACGGGTATTTGTAATACTCTGGTAAATATGTGCTTAAATGCATACTTAATTCGTGGTGTTATTTGATGCGTATATATGAGTATCATTAGAGTAAGTTATCGTCAGCGAAGCTAAAATAAGCCTTTTCAGTAATTATCAGATGATCGAGAACTTTAATATCTAAACTTTCGCCTGCTTTTTTTAATTTTTGAGTAATTTGCTTATCTGCTTCACTCGGTTTTAATGTTCCTGAAGGATGATTGTGGGCTAAAATTATGCCTACGGCACCAAACTCCAAAGCAGTTTTAAGAACCAAACGAACATCTACCAGCGTACCTGTAATTCCACCTTTGCTCAATTGTTGTTTTTGTAAAACTTTATTAGAATTGTTTAAATAGATAATCCAAAACTCTTCATGTGGCAATTCGCCAATTATGGGTTGCATAAGCTCGAAAACAGAAACGCTGGAGGTTATCTTTTTTCGTTCCAAAGCTTCTTCACCTCTACGTCTTCTTCCCAGTTCCATAGCAGCAGCAATAGAAATAGCCTTTGCTTCACCAATTCCTTTAAAAGCCATGAGTTGTGTGAGACTTAATTTTCCGAGTTGGCTTAAATTATTATCGACACTTGCCAAAATACGCTTGCATAAATCCAGTGCACTTTCAGTACGATTTCCAGAACCAATTATAATGGCCACCAATTCGGCATCGCTTAAAGCTGCTTTGCCTTTGTCTCGTAATTTTTCGCGTGGTTGATCGTCTTGGCTCCAATTTTTAATGGAAAATGATTGTGGTTTATCCTGCATGGATTAAATATAGAAATTGTAGAAGTCAACTGCAATTAAATGGGTCTTAAATAATTAGACCTTCTTCATTTGGTATATTGAAATAAAACCTAACCCTTAAAAAAATCGATTAGTTCATCAATTTCTTTACCTCATCAAAATCCAATCCACCATAATTCCCTGAACTCATTAATAACAAGGCTGTATCCTTAAATTTTTCTGAGAATAAGAACGACTTAAATTCTTCAGGATCCGTATAAATAAGTAAGTTTTCAAATTCAAAAGCATTAGCAATTTGTTCTTTTGAAACAGATTTTAACTTCTTAATTTCAACGGCATCTGGCGAATAGAAAACAACAGCTACATCTGCAGCATCTAAAGCTCCTTTATATTCTTTTAGAAATTCTGCACTCAAACTACTATAGGTGTGAAGTTCCAAGCAGGCTATTAATTTCTTACTTTCATACTGTGCTTTTACAGCTTGTGTGGTTGCTAAAACTTTACTTGGCGAATGGGCAAAATCTTTATAAGCCACACTCGTTTTACTTTCAGCAATTTTCTCTAATCGTTTGCTGGCACCTGAAAATGTGGCAATGGCTTCGTAGAAATCATCTTCGTCAATTCCCATATGTTGGCAAATCCATTTGGCTCCTGCTAAATTATTTAGATTGTGTTTTCCGAAAATCTCAATCGGAAGTGGTCCTTCTGGTGTTTCCAAAAGCGTTTCGCCATTTTCAACTATATATTCTGGTGTATAATATGGTAATTTACGAATTGGATTTTCAGAAGCTTCTACAACTCTTACTACTTCAGCATCTTCCGCATTATAGCTTATACTTCCACCGTTTACAATGCTATCCACAAATATTTCAAACTGCTCCACATAATTTTCATAAGTTGGAAACACATTAATATGGTCCCAAGCAATACCACTTAACAAGGCTATATTTGGTTTATATAAATGGAATTTTGGTCGCATATCTATTGGTGAGCTTAAATATTCATCGCCTTCTAAAACAATAAAATCATTGTCGTCCGTCAGTTTCACCATCACATCAAAACCTTCCAATTGTGCGCCAACCATATAGTCTACATCACGATCGTGAAAATGCATGACATGCAAGATCATAGAAGTAATAGTCGTTTTTCCATGACTACCACCAATAACCACACGCGTTTTAGTTTTAGATTGTTCGTAGAGAAACTCTGGGTAACTATAGATTTTCAAACCTAGTTCTTGAGCTTTTAACAACTCTGAATTATCAGCTTTGGCATGCATACCTAAAACAACAGCATCTAAAGTCGAAGAAATTTTTTCTGGAAACCATCCAAATGATTCCGGCAATAATCCTTTAGCTTCTAACCTAGATTTTGAAGGATTAAAAATAGTATCATCACTTCCTGTTACTAGATATCCTTTATTGTGTAAAGCAATGGCTAAATTATGCATCGCTGCACCGCCTATGGCTATAAAATGTACGTTCATAGAGTTATTCTGTATAAAAAGTAAAGATAGGGATTGGAATTAATTTGAATTAATAATTTTGATAGAAATATTTTTATCAAACGAATTATACAGGTTTTTATACCAAGATAAGCGCAGATACTCGAAGAAATAAGAACTATTAGTTTTAAACAGATGTTTTTTACACCAATTGCACGAATTATGACTAATTATTACGCGCAGATTCAAAGAGATATGACAGAGATAAGTGGAGAGTTTTTAATCCTACAAAACATAACAACTAATAACTTTGCGCCTTTGCAAGAAAATATTTTTGACACGAATTGCATTAATTATAACTCATAAACACGCTAAAATTCACGTGAAAATTTATTAAATATTTAAATAAACCTTCGCAATCTAACAAGAAACAACTAAAACTGGTTCCAGAGAAACACTAATCACTTTCAATTAACCTTTTCTCCTTCTTAAAAATTTCAATCATCGGCAACTCCGCAATCGCTAACTGAATATATTTCAAAGCTTCCGTTTTGCGATTTTCGTGTTTGTAAATTTGTGCTAATCGATAATTCGCCCAAGCTTTAGGCTCCTTCTCCTCTGGAGTATGTCTGGACAGATAAATGAACAAAGAACTTTTACCTTTTTTAAGTTGGATATTATTCTCTGCTGCTAATTTTCCTATTTGATAATAAGCTGCATTACGTTGATGCTCCTTTTGAGACGTTTCAAGAACAGCAATCGCTTTTTTAGGTTGCTGTTGCTTTTCGTAGAAATTGATAAGCTTTTCATAACAGGTAATGGATCCACCAACTTGAATCGCCTTTTTATAGTACTTCTCGGCTAATTCCGATTTTTTATCATATTCGTAAATAGCTCCTTTAGCCAAATAACCATCTACTTTAGAAAGAGCTTCTAATTGATTCGCATACTCTAATGATTTCTTAATACTGCCTCCAAAAATACCCGGTAATTGCATATAAAACTCTACTAAAGCCCAACGTGCATCAATATGTTTGGCATCTAATTGTGAAGCTTTTAAAAAAGCATTTTCTATATCACTAACTAACATTAAAGCGCTTATTTTATTAACTTCAAGAGCTTTCATGCCCAAAGCACCACCATATTTATATTGATTATTTGCTTGATTTGGTTCTAATGTAATCAAATGTTTATATTGAATTATTGCATCATCCCATTTGGCTTGATGGGCATAAGTATCTCCTAACATCTCGATACTTTTTATATGCCTCGGATTACTAATAACATAAGGTTTTATTAGGGCTTCTGCTTCTTTGTATTGCTTTCGTTCTAACAACTGTTCAACAGAATCTAAAGTCTGTTGTGCCACACCCAAAAACGGAAACAATAAACACAATAGCAGCTTTCTCATAGGTTGATGTCGAATTTTCAAAGATAACTTTTCAAACTGAAACTTTAGTATTCAGTATATAAGTTACTATCAATTTGAACAAATTGCTGAAGATATTTCCCTTACTACAAATGACGTCTTACGAAATCAAAAGGAGTGTTTGCACATTATCACTTTTTTGGAACGGCTTTTGAATGTTAACTTTAGATAATAAAAACACCCTGAAACAGTTCTAATTATGGAAATCGCGCCTGAAATGCTTAATTTTAACCGAAGCGAATCCGTTTTATTTAGGAACAGCTATAAGAATAAATACATGAAACACCTCACAGCACTAATAATGATAGTACTTTTCGCCAATTTCACTGAAGCACAAAATTCTGATTACAGCAGTTTATGGGATCAAGTTGAAAAAATGGAAAGCGATGGTTTGTCTAAATCGGCTTTAGAACACGTAACCAAAATTTCAGACAAAGCGAAAAAAGAAAATAACAAACAACAGATTATCAAATCCTTATTGTACAGAAGTAAGTTTGCACTTACCTTAGAGGAGGAAGCGCAACTACAAATTATTTCAGAGTTTAAAAACGAAATAGCCCAGGTTAAAGCGCCTTCCAAAAATATTATGGAGAATATGTTGGCTACCATGTACTGGCAATATTTTCAACAAAATAGACGCAAATTTTATAACCGTACGAAAACATCAGAAAAAGTAGATGATAGCGATTTCAGAACTTGGGATTTGGAAACCCTTTTTTCGGAAATTCAAATGCATTTTAATCAATCATTGAATAATAAGTTAATTCTTCAACAAACACCAATTTCTGATTATGAAGTAATTATTTCTGAACAAGCGAATTCCAAACAATTCCGACCAAGCCTTTACGATTTATTAGCCAACAATGCACTCGATTTTTACAAAACGGATGAAAACAGCATCACCAAACCAGTTTATAATTTTAAAATTGACACTCCGGAATATTTAGGTGATGCAAAAGAGTTTTCAAGTTTGCAAATCGTATCGAAAGACAGTACATCTTTACAACTAAAAGCTTTAAAAGTTTATCAGAATCTGATTCGGTTTCATTTAAAAGAAGCAAACATCAAAGCGTTGATAGATGTTGATATAGCGCGCCTAAAATTTGTGACCGAAAACGCTACTTTCAATAACAAAGAAGATTTGTTTTTACAAACCTTACAAACATCAAGTACTGCTTATACTTCGGAACAATCTGCTTTATACAATTTTGAAATTGGGCAATTATGGTATACTCAAGGCAGTAATTTCAACCCAAAAACAGGCACAGATTTACAGTGGCAAATTAAAGAAGCCTATCAGCTTTGCGAAACCGTAATTAAGAAATTTCCTAAAAGTATAGCTGCTGAAAAATGTGCGGTTTTACAACAGAAAATTAAACTTCAAAGTTTAAGCATATATACTGAAAGTAACCTGCCAATTCAACAAGATGCGCGCTTACTGGTGAACTATAGAAATTTAAAAACTTTGCATTTTAAGGCCTATAAATTAAGCGAAAGTGAATTTGAAACGTTAAATAGTATATATCGAGACGATAATCAATTAGCCTATATTGAAAAACTTAAGGTTTCCAAAACTTGGGAAGCTTCTTTAAAAAACGAAGGCGATTACCAACAACACCAAACGGAAGTCCTTTTACCTCCCCTGGAAAATGGACGTTATGTTATAATAGCCCAGACGAATAATGAAGAAAACACGTTCGCTATACAAACAATTCAAGTAACAAATATCGCTTTGGTTGATAAATCGGATACAGACAAGCAAATCTATCAATTCGTGAATAGGAATAATGGGCATCCACTCCAAAATTTAGATATAAAAGTATCTTATAAGAAGAATTATGATGGAGGTACGCTGCATAAAGCGTTTACTACAGATGCACAAGGAACTATTAAAATTCATAAAGATCAAAGTCGCTGGTCGCAGGTCAAGATTGTAGCAAGTTCTAAAACGCAAAAGGCTTATTTTGGTGATTATTATGTTAATCAAAAGCAAACTCTAAACGCAGAAACCACACGTTATAATGGTTTTGTTTTTACGGACAGAAGCATTTACAGACCTGGGCAAACGGTTTATTTTAAAGGTATTTTAATAAAAACAATAGATGGAAAGTCAGACGTTTTAGCACATGAAGAAACCGAGGTTATTTTATACAATGTGAATGATGAAGAGGTCTATCGTTTAACCCTTAAAACTAATGACTATGGTTCTGTTACAGGTGAATTCATTCTACCAAATTCCGGATTAACTGGAGAGTTTCGAATTAATTTGGAAGCCAAAAAATATGCTTTAGACGATGCAACCACATCATTTTCAGTAGAAGAATACAAACGCCCGAAGTTTGAAGCCAAATTCAACCCAATAACAGATACGTTTAAAGTTAACGATTCTATTACTGTAAAAGGAAGTGCTTTGGCTTACGCTGGCAGTAATATTACCAATGCAAAAGTGGTTTACAAAGTTCATAGAAAAGTGCAATATCCGGATTGGTATTATTGGTATCGTCCTTGGTTTAACAGTGAACCACAAGAAATAACGCATGGAGAAAGTACAACTAATGATAAAGGTGAATTTGAAATTACCTTTAAAGCACTTCCGGATAGCAGTATTGACAAAAGCAGTTTACCGATATTTAATTACGAAGTCATTGCCGATGTTATAGATATTAATGGCGAAACGCGCAGTAGTAAAACCATTGTTAATGTTGGTTATCATGCCATTACGGCTTCTATTACAGTAGATAGTCAGCTTGACAAAAAAACCAAAAAGCAAACAATTGCTATCGATACGAAAAACCTAAATGGTGAGTTTGTTACAGCTTCTGGTAGTTTAAAAATTTATAAACTTCAAGCACCCGAATATGTTTTACGAAACAGACCATGGGAAGCTCCAGATTATCCGATGCTTTCAGAAGCCGATTTTAAAGTAAAATTCCCAAATGATGCCTATGCAAACGAGCATAATTCCGCTAATTGGAAAAAAGGCGAACGCGTTTTTGAAACCAATTTTAATACTGGAAAATCTAAAACAATTGATTTAGGAAGTATTAAAAAATGGGATTCAGGTCAGTATATTATCGTATTTGAGAGTACTGATAAATTTGGCCAAGTTGTAAAAGCTGAAGCAAAAACAAATTTATATAGCGAAAGTGATAAAACTGTCGCCGATAAAAAGTTGTTTTCTGTAACCTCTAATAAAAGCGAATATCAGCCAAGCGAAAATGTATCTATAACCTTTGGTTCTGCCGCAGAAAATCTTGTTGTTACTGTTGACATTGAAAAAAACAAAAAAACCATTAACACCTATTTGATTACCCTAAATAACAATAAAAAAACACTTACAATCCCTGTTAATGAAACCGATTTAGGTGGTTTTGCCGTTCATTATAGTTTTGCTTTTGCCAATAGTTATGTATCCGGAGCAGAAATAATTTCGGTACCGTACCCTAAAACGGATTTGGAGATTGAAACCACAACTTTTAGAGATAAGTTACAGCCAGGAACCAACGAAACGTGGGCATTTAAAATTAAAGGCCAAAGAGGCGATCAAGTTTCTGCTGAAATTTTAGCGAGTATGTATGATGCGTCTTTGGATCAAATTAAACCACACGATTGGTCGTTTAATCCGTTATACAAGCCAACGTATCAAGCGTACTGGAATAGAAACGCCCGTTATAGTTTTGGAACAAGTGGTTTCAGAATTCAAAATGCACCCCGTTTCCAGGCTAATTTCCCGCATCAAGCTTATGATCAATTTAATTGGTTTGGTTTTTATTTTAATACTACAAACATGTATCATTTTACTCAAAGAAATGATATAGTCATGGAGGAAAGCGTAGTAACAGATTCAGGCTTAAATCGTGAAGATAAATCAGCCAATAATGTTGTTATGGGGCCACCACCTTTAGGATACGAAATGGAGGATGATAATTCGAAAAAAGACAAGGATTCGTCAACCACATCTGAAAAGCCTGACTTTACAGGTGTTACAATTCGTAAAAATCTCCAAGAAACAGCTTTTTTCTTTCCGCAGTTGCAAACAGATGGTGAAGGTAATGTAAGTTTTAGCTTCACCACACCAGAAGCACTAACCCGATGGAAATTGCAATTATTGGCGCATACCAAAACCTTGGAAAGCAAAGTCACTAGTTTAGAAACCGTTACTCAAAAAGAATTGATGGTGATTCCAAATGCACCGCGTTTTTTACGTCATGGTGATGAAATTACTATCAGCACTAAAATTGCTAATTTAACCGATAATAAATTATCAGGACAAGCGCAATTGCAATTAACGGATGCTATTACAGGAAACGTTATTAATGAGGCTTTAAGCAATACAGATAATTCGAATACTTTTACTGTAGGCGCCCATGGCAACACACAAGTGTCATGGAATTTAACGATTCCAGATACAGTTGATGCGGTTCAATATAAAATAGTCGCGAAGTCTGGAAACTTTAGTGATGGAGAACAAAATGCCATGCCAGTTTTATCCAATCGTATGTTGGTAACAGAAACCTTACCGATGTGGGTTAAAAGCAACGAAACGAAAACGTTTAGATTTGATAAACTGAAGAATAACAACTCGTCCAGTTTAAAAAACCACAACCTGACATTGGAAATAACTTCCAATCCAGCTTGGTATGCAGTTCAAGCATTACCTTATTTAATGGAATATCCTTACGACTGTAATGAGCAAACATTCAGTCGCTATTACGCAAACGCATTAGCAAGTCATATAGCCAAAAGCAATCCGCGTATTCAAGAAGTATTTAACCAATGGCGAAATTCGGATGCGTTACTTTCTAATCTTGAGAAAAACCAGGAATTAAAAAGTATTTTAATCCAAGAAACTCCTTGGTTACGTGATGCACAAAGTGAAAACGAACAGAAAAAACGTATTGCGTTGTTATTCGATTTGAATAAAATGACTAATGAATTGCAAGATGCAATTGGTAAACTAGAATATAATCAAATGGATTCTGGCGCGTGGCCATGGTTTAAAGGCGGAAGTGAAAACCGTTTTATTACCCAACATATTATTACTGGATTCGGTCATTTAGACAAATTAAACATCACCCAACATAATGAGGAGGTATCTGTCATGATTGAAAATGCCGTTGCTTATCTAGATGCACAATTTGTAAAAGAATACAACCAATTAACGAAATATCAAAAAGATGTCGATTTAAGTAAAGACCATTTAAGCTATACGCAATTACATTATTTATACATGCGAAGCTTTTTCCCTAAAGTAAAACAAAGTAAAAAAGTCAAAGAAATTTCGGCTTATTATTTAACGCAAATTGACAAATATTGGCTGTCACGATCTTTATATGGAAAAGGTTTAATGACACTTATTTCACACAGAATGAAAGCTGATAAAACGGCTAGTAAAATATTAAGATCCTTAAATGAAACAAGCATTACCAATGAAGAGTTGGGCATGTACTGGAAAGAGAATAAAGCATCTTGGCATTGGTACCAAGCACCTATAGAAACTCAAGCCTTGATGGTAGAAGTATTTTCAGAAGTTGGATCTAGCATTCAAAATGAAACCAAGAATCTAAATGATATTGATAATCTTAAAATGTGGTTATTAAAAAATAAGCAAACCAATAAATGGGAATCTACTAAAGCTACAAGTGATGTCGTTTACGCCCTCTTATTGCAAGGCAGCGATTGGTTGTCGGTAACCGATGCCGTGACGGTTTTAGTAGGTAATAAAAAGATAGAGCCTTCAAAACTAGAAGCCGTAAAAGTGGAAGCTGGAACGGGTTATTATAAAACCTCTTGGAATGGATCCGAAATAAATTCAGAAATGGCCGATGTTACACTTACCAAAACAGGCGATGGTATTGCTTGGGGAAGTTTATACTGGCAATATTTTGAAGATTTAGATAAAATTTCAAAAGCAAAAACGCCACTTCAATTACAGAAAAAACTATTCAAAAAAACGAATACAAATTCTGGCGAAGTCCTTACAGAAATCACTTCAGAAACAGCTTTGCAAGTTGGTGATTTGGTTCGTGTACGTATTGAATTGCAAAGTGATCGCGATATGGAATTCATTCATATGAAAGATATGCGCGCATCTGGATTGGAACCTATAAACGTATTATCCACCTACAAATGGCAAGATGTATTGGGTTACTATGAAAGCACGAAAGATGCGAGTACAAACTTCTTTTTCGACTATCTGCCAAAAGGTGTTTATGTATTTGAATATGATTTACGCGTTAATAACGCTGGAAACATGAGTAATGGCATCACGACTATTCAAAGTATGTATGCACCAGAATTTACGAGTCACGGCGAAGGCGTTCGTATTTCTGTGGATTAACTTTTGGGAGCAAAAATTAAAACATCTGCAACAATCTAATCATTAAAACACTAACTTTAGCATCCATATTTTAAGAAATTATTTATGAAACAATTGCTTCTTTCATTGCTTTTCGTTTGTACCGTTTGCACATCACTTTGTGCGCAAAGCAGTACTTTAATGAATACAAAAACTAAAAAAGTAACAGATAATATGATATTCTTAACCTATCATATTTATAAAATCCCTGAGGCAATTTTACAAATTGAATATAAGAATGCCATTTTAGCCAAAGGACGCATAAAAGGCTTTCATGAAACTAAAACGCTTAATAAAGCCGACAACCTGGCTTGCGATTTATTAGATAAGGACATGAACGTTATTGAAACATTATATATAGAAAACCCATTAGAAAAAAGTATTGAATTTATTAACGATTCAGGAATTCTAGAAAAGCGTTTAATTCCTTTAGATAGCTCGGAATTTACATTCAGAATGCCTTATAACCATAAGGTTATTTATGCCAAAATAGGTGTTATTTCCAATAGTAATACATCCTATTTCTCAATCACCAAGCTTTAGTTATTATGAAAAAACTATTACTAACTGTACTCTTCGTTCTTTTTGTGACCTTATCATTTTCGCAATCGTTTGATGTAGAAACCATAAAAAACTCTGGGGATAATGACAAACGTATAAATATAGTCGTCCTTGGCGACGGTTATACAACAAGCGAATTAACATTGTTTCGTAACCATGCCTTAAATTTTTCAAACTCTATTTTCAGTCAATCACCTTTTTCCGAGTACGCTGAATATTTTAATGTACATATTATAAATGTAATCTCTAATGAAAGCGGTGCATCACATCCAAGAACGAGTACAGATACGGGCTGTTTTAATGTGCCAATACTGTCTGTAGACAACTATTTTGGTACTGCATATGATAGCTATGGCTCGCATCATTTATTGTACACGCCAAACAGTGCATTAATTTCAACAGTGCTAGCTAATAATTTTCCTGAATATGATCAAGCATTAATTTTAGTAAATGCGCCTTATTACGGTGGAAGCGGTGCAGAGTTCCCAATAGCATCAACAGGTGTTAGTACTAATGAGATTACCATTCATGAAATTGGTCATTCATTAGTAAATTTAAAAGATGAATACTACCCTGAGGATGCATTGGCGGAAGAAGGTATCAATATGACTCAAGAAAGTGATCCCACTTTAGTAAAATGGGTCAATTGGGTTGGAACTAACAATATTGGTGTTTATAAATATTGCAACACGGGCTCCTGTTCTACATGGTACAGACCACATCAAAAATGCAAAATGCGGACTTTAGGTAAGCCATTTTGCGCTGTATGTAAAGAAGGAATTATTGAAAAAATACACGATTTGGTGTCGCCTATTGATAGTTTTAATCCGAATAACTTAACTATTGAAACCCCTTTATTCCCCATTGATTTTAACGTATCACTTATTACCCCTGCAAGCCACTCATTAAATTCTGTTTGGACTTTAAACGGCTCTGATATTGGGACTGATGTAGATATGGTTTCGATACTTGAAACTGATTTAAATAAAGGATTAAACAGTCTATCCGTTGTAATTACCGATAATAGTAGCATGCAGCGAATTGACGATCATGCAACAATTCACGCAAACGTAATTACTTGGAGTATTGATACTAGTACTTTAGGCATAACAGAAATCCAATCCGAAGAAAATAAATTTTCTATAAGGTTATATCCAAACCCATCAAACGATCGGTTTTTTATAAAATTTGATGATTTTAGCGCAGCTAATTTACGTTTAGAATTGACTAGCCTGGAAGGAAAACAAGTGTTATCTACTTCATTGAATTCCGGAACGATAAACGTTATCAATTTAAATGATCACGCAACCGGCCTTTATATAGCAAACATTTATAGTGATTCTGTGTTGTTGGCTAGCAAGAAAGTTATCAAAAAATAGGATTATTTTTTCGGCGGATATTTATCCAATATTTTTTTTACAACGTTGTGAAATTGTTCTGAACGTGCTTCTGGTGTGTTTGCTGGAGAAGATGGTTCACGACTTACTCCTTGCCAAAAAAGTTGCTGATTTCCACCATCTACAAAGTCTAAAATAATTTTTCTAGATACTGAACCTTGACCAATTGGAATTCCTACGGAAACTCCTCCTCCTCCAGTTCCAACACCCATACCTACAGAATTAGATTGTTGATTTTGAAAAGTTGTACTTTTTACGTCTATGATAAAATCAGGCGTTTCCGAAAGCGCAAGACCTTTGATTTGAAGTTCAGTCTCTAAAGCGTTAAAGAAGCGCTTTGCATCCAGCTCACTAAAACCGGTTTGCATATCACTAAAATAATTATAGGTTTTGTATTGCGTAAAATCTGTTCCTTTTTCGTAATCGTAATTTACGGTTACACCACATGAAGAGACTAATAATATTAGTATTAGGGCTTGAATATTTTTCATTTTTTATTTTAAATATACGAAAATTATTCTTCAGGCGGTTGATCCACAGATTTCGTTAAAGCGGACGAAATAATACCCGTAGGGATAGCTACAATACCCAAACCGATAAGTAATATTATGAATGTAAAAATTTTCCCACCCACAGTTATAGGATATACATCTCCATAACCAACGGTTGTTAATGTAACGATAGCCCACCAAAGACTATTAAAAATTGATGAAAAATGTTCGGGTTGAACTTCATTTTCAAAAAAGTAGATACCTACTGCCGAAAAATAAATTAAGATTAAAGTGATAAATAGAAATAATAAAATTTGCTCTTTTGCAGATTTAATTGCCAGTATAAAATGGTTTAGCGCCCTATTATAACGCACTAATTTCAATACTCGAAAAAGCCTTAAAAGTCGCAAAGCTCGCAAGGAGCGTAAATCGATTCCGAAAGATAAATAAAATGGTAATATGGCAAACAAATCAATAATACCAAAAAAACTAAAAACGAATTTGGGCTTGTTATCAGCCACATAAATTCTCAAAATATATTCAAACGTAAAGATAATAACGCTAAACGTTTCAATAATTCTTAAAACCGTTCGCGTTCTTGGTTCTAAAGACGGTTCGGTTTCTAAAGTAAAAGTTACAATGGAAATTAAAATTAACACTTGAATACTGATAGCAAAAATTTTGCTTCCTAAACTGTCATTAATTTCAATTATATCTTTTAAACGTCTCTTCATACAATCTTAATCATTCAATAACTTCCAAAGTTTATCTTTAAGTTCTTGCAGACCTTGTTGAGCAACCGACGAAATAAATAAGTAATCTACGGGAAGTTCAACATCTAATATTTCCTTTAATTCGGCTTTCAATTCGTCATCTAACATGTCACTTTTAGAAATAGCAACAATGCGTTCCTTATCTAAAATTTCCGGATTATAACGTTTCAATTCATCTAAAAGAATATCATATTGCTCTTTAATATCGTCCGCATCAGCAGGAATTAAAAACAATAAAACAGAATTTCGCTCTATATGGCGTAAAAAGTAATGTCCAAGGCCACGACCTTCGGCAGCACCTTCAATAATTCCTGGAATATCTGCAATAACGAACGATTGATGATCACGGTAATCTACAATTCCTAAATTAGGTTTTAGAGTAGTAAACTCATAATCAGCAATTTTAGGTTTCGCGGCTGTAACAACTGATAATAAAGTAGATTTTCCTGCATTTGGAAAACCAACTAATCCTACATCAGCCAGTACCTTTAATTCTAATATAACTTCAATCTCTTCACCCGCTATACCTGGCTGTGCATAACGTGGTGTTTGGTTTGTAGACGTTTTAAAATGCCAGTTTCCACGACCGCCCAAACCACCTTTGGCAATAATTCTCTCCTCGCCTTGCTCGGTAATTTCAAAAAGGATTTCGTTTGTTTCTTTATCGCGCACAACGGTTCCTAGTGGGACATCCATATAAACGTCGCCACCATCCGATCCCGTACTTCTACCTCTACTACCATGTTGACCATGATCGGCTTTAAAGTGTCTTTTGAATTTATAATTATATAAAGTCCAAAGATTTTGATTTCCACGCATAATTACGTGTCCACCACGGCCTCCATCGCCACCATCTGGACCTCCTTTATCTATATATTTTTCACGATGTAAATGTGCAGAGCCTTTACCTCCATTTCCAGAAGACACATACAATTTTACGTAATCCACGAAATTTCCTTCAGTCATAATTATCAATGGTTAATAAACCTTAATTTATATATTGTTTAAAGCCAGTGTTTGGCTATGATTTAATACAAATCTTCAGTTAAATCTAATTTCCCAAAACGGGATATAATTTTTATAATTCCTTATCTCGAAGTTCGTGTTATCTTTATATAAAGTTAACGAATATTCGAAAGGAGTCCTTACAGCTTGTCAATTACTTGGCTTAAACGGGCCGTAATATCTTCAATGCTTCCAACTCCATCAACGCCAAAATACTTATCTTGTGTCGAATAGTAGCCTTTTAATACAGCTGTTTTTTTGTAGTATTCTTTAATCCGATTTCGAATAATAGCTTCATCGGCATCATCCGCTCTTCCACTAGTTTTTCCACGACCCAATAATCGTTTAACTAAAATTTCATCATCCACTTCTAGAGCAATCATAGCATCTATTTGCGAATCTTTCTGCTCCATAAATTTATCTAAAGCATCCGCTTGAGCGTTAGTTCTAGGAAAACCATCAAAAATAAATCCTTTAGCATCGGCATTCTTTTCAACTTCCGAGTTCAACATATCAATAGTCACATTATCTGGAACCAATTCGCCTTTTTCCATATAGGATTTGGCTAACATACCTAGAGCTGTTTCGTTTTTTATATTAAATCGAAACACATC
Source organism: Bizionia argentinensis JUB59 (assembly GCF_000224335.1). Lineage (GTDB taxonomy): Bacteria > Bacteroidota > Bacteroidia > Flavobacteriales > Flavobacteriaceae > Algorimicrobium > Algorimicrobium argentinense. The sequence continues at coordinate 69,086 of NZ_AFXZ01000012.1, forward strand.
GCCTGTTGAAATATGTACTAAATTATATTTTTCTTTTAAATACTCTGCTTGTGTTCCTTTTCCCGCTCCCGGAGGTCCAAATAGGACTAAATTGGTCATGTGTTGTGTAGTTTTAAGTTGGTATATTTCAGGTAAATCACGACCTAATCCATCATAATCTAAACCGTAGCCTACAATAAATTTACTAGGAATCTCAATACCTACATAATGTAGTTTGTAATCTTTTTTATACGCTTCAGGCTTGTAAAATAGGGTAGCAATAATTAGTTGTTTTACCTTTTCATTTTCAAAAATTCGGTGAACTTCAGTAAGCGTATTTCCAGAATCAATAATATCTTCAAGAATAACAACCGTTCGGCCTGTTAAATCTTGTGTTAACCCAATAAGTCTTTGAATATCTTCAGTAGATTTTACGCCTTCATATGAAGCTAACTTGATAAAAGTAACCTCGCAAGGCTTTGGATACTTTTTAACAAAATCACTTACAAACATAAATGATCCGTTAAGAATCCCAATAAACACGGGGATCTCATCGCCTAGCTCATCTGCTATTTCATGAACCATCCGTTCTACTGCCGCCGCTATCTCTTTTTCTGATATAAACGGCTTAAAATATAAATCGTGAAGCTTTATCACCTGTTTTTAATTTTTGAAATGCAAAGATAATCATTTGATTAACGTTATACGAATTCTAATATATATTGTTGGGAAATAAGTTTTTTGGAAGACCTAGTATTTGTATTTTTGTTGTAAACTATTTTACAAGTCGCAGTTTGGCTTTAACATAAAAATGCTATGAATTACTTTTCTTCAAATTTTAAATTAGGCATTCTAGGTGGCGGCCAATTAGGAAAAATGCTATTGAATGACACACGAAAATTCGATATTCATACTAGTGTTTTAGACGCTAGCCCCGAAGCACCCTGCAAAATTGCATGTAACGAATTTCATTTGGGCGATTTAATGGATTTTGATGCGGTTTACAACTTCGGGAAAACTGTAGATGTGCTAACTTTTGAAATTGAGAACGTAAACACCAATGCTCTTGAAGCTTTGGAAAAGGAAGGTGTAAAAGTTTATCCTTCTTCTAAAACATTACGAACCATACAAAACAAAGCCACTCAAAAATTATTTTATGTGGATAATGGTATTCCAACAGCAGATTTTTCACGCTTTGCTTATACAAACCAAATTGAAGATGCGGTAGACAATGGCGGCTTAAAATTACCATTCGTTTGGAAAAGCACCCAATTTGGTTATGATGGAAATGGCGTAAAAGTCGTCCGTAAAATCGAAGATTTAGAAGGACTTCCCAATGTGGAGTGTATAACGGAAACCATGATTCCGTTTAAAAATGAATTGGCTGTAATTGTAGTTCGCAATCCAAATGGTAATGTAGCCACTTATCCAGTTGTTGAAATGGAATTTCATCCCGAAGCTAATCAAGTGGAATATGTAATTTGTCCTGCTAGAATAAGTCCTGAAGTGGCAAAAAAAGCTACAGATATTGCTTTAAAGGTGTCCAAAGCATATAATCACGTAGGATTGTTGGCTGTTGAAATGTTTCAGACCAATAACGATGATATTTTAGTTAATGAAGTCGCACCAAGACCACATAATTCAGGTCACCAGACTATTGAAGCTAGTTACACTTCGCAATTTGAACAACATTTACGCGCTATTCTGAATCTTCCTTTAGGCAGAACAGACAACAAAACTGCCGGTGTTATGGTAAATCTAGTCGGAGCCGAAGGTTACACAGGAAATGTTATTTACAAAAACATTGAAAAAATAATGGCTATGCCTGGCGTTACACCTCATATTTATGGCAAGCGAGAAACACGACCTTTCAGAAAAATGGGTCACGTTACTATAATAAGCGAATCTATTGAAGACGCTAGAAAAATAGCCGAAGATGTAAAAAACGCAATTCAAGTTATTAGTGAATAATATCGCTTCGACCTAAACAAAGAGATTATCCCACAAAAAACAAAAACATTATGAGCAAAGTAGGAATTATTATGGGTAGCAAAAGCGATTTGCCAGTTATGCAGGACGCCATTGATATTTTAAAGGAGCTGGGAATTGATGTAGAAGTAGATATTGTATCGGCTCATCGCACACCTGAAAAGCTTTTCGATTACGGTAAAAACGCACATACTCGTGGTATAAACGTCATTATTGCCGGAGCGGGAGGCGCAGCGCACTTACCAGGAATGGTGGCATCCTTATCTCCTTTGCCAATTATTGGGGTTCCTGTAAAAAGCAGTAATTCTATAGATGGCTGGGATTCCGTTTTATCAATCTTGCAAATGCCAGGCGGTGTTCCCGTAGCAACCGTTGCTTTAAATGGCGCTAAAAATGCTGGTATTTTGGCAGCTCAAATTCTGGGGAGCACGAATTCAGAAATTCAAAACAAAATTATAGCTTATAAAGAAGAGTTAAAAGCTAAAGTCGTTGAGTCCGCTAAAGATTTAAGCACCAATTAAAAAAATAAACCCCGGCTGTGAGGCCGAGGTTTAACGCTATTAATCAATAATTTAAAATGAGCATGAAACTCTCATGAAAAATCTAATGCAAAAGTAAGACTTATTAGCAATATCGTTTTAAGTTTTATTCTTAAATTTTAGTTAATACTATGGCAAGATTTCTGTTGTAAGAAATGATTCACAAAATTACATCAACAAATTACGTTTTAAAATAATCATCATGAATATATTGAACACCAAATTCCAAACACTTTTTCAAACAGCACCTTTTTCCAAAATTAAAGATGCCGATTACCTTCCGGCTTTCAAAATCGCTATTGATAAAGCAAGAGCAGAAATTGACACAATTACCAAAAACACGGAAGCACCAACGTTTGAAAACACCATAGAGACTTTAGATTTTTCAGGTGAAGAATTAGATCTTTTGGCCAGTATATTTTTTAATATGAATTCGGCTGAAACCAATGATACGATTCAAAAAATAGCTCAAGACGTTTCACCTTTATTATCTGACTTCAGTAATGATATTACTTTAAACCAAGAATTGTTTGAACGTGTTAAAGCTGTTTACAATAATAAGGAATCCCTAAAACTAACTAAAGAACAGCAAACGTTATTCGACAAAAAATATAAAGGCTTCTCTAGAAATGGTGCAAATCTCCCAGAAGACAAGAAACAAGAACTTCGCGATATAGATAAATCCTTGAGCAAGCTATCTTTGACTTTTGGTGAAAACGTATTAGCCGAAACTAATAATTATGAGCTACATATTACAGACGAAGCGGATTTAGCCGGATTACCAGATGGTGCTAAAGAAGCTGCTAGTAATTTAGCAGAAAGCAAAGACAAAGAAGGTTGGTTAATAACTTTGGATTACCCGAGTTATATTCCGTTTATGACCTATGCTGATAATCGTGAATTGCGAAAAGAACTCGCTATTGCTTCCGGCGCCAGAGCATTTCAAAATAATAAATACGACAATCAGGAAAACGTTTTAGAAATTGCGAAACTGCGTTTTAAACGCGCCAATTTATTGGGATATAAAACGCATGCGCATTTTGTTTTAGAAGAACGTATGGCTAAAAACCCAGAAACGGTTGAAACGTTTTTAAATGAATTATTAGAAAAAGCAAAACCAGCTGCTGAAAATGAATTTAAGGATCTAGAAACTTTTGCTAAAGAATTAGATGGTATTGAGCAACTTCAGAAATGGGATTCAGGTTATTATTCTGAAAAATTAAAGCAGAAACTTTTCGATTTAGATGATGAAAAATTAAAACCATATTTCAAATTAGAAAACGTTATTAACGGCGTTTTCACGATTGCCGAAAAATTATACGGATTACAATTTGAAGAAATTGACACTATTGACAAATATCATCCAGAAGTTCTTACTTATAAGGTAACTAATAAGACTGGCGATTTAATTTCTATTTTTTACGCCGATTTTTTCCCGAGATCAGGCAAACGAAATGGCGCTTGGATGACGGTTTACAAACCGCAATATGTTAAAAACGGCAAAAATAGTAGACCGCACATTTCTATTGTTTGCAATTTCACCAAACCAACAAAAACAAAACCATCCTTGTTAACATTTAATGAGGTCACTACCCTATTCCACGAATTTGGTCATGCGCTTCACGGTATGCTAGCCAACACAACCTACCCGAGTTTATCTGGGACTAGCGTTTATTGGGATTTTGTTGAATTGCCAAGTCAGGTTTTAGAAAACTGGTGTTACGAGCAAGAAGCTCTAGAGATTTTTGCTACACATTATGAAACTGGCGAAGTGATTCCTATGGATTTAATCAAAAAAATTAAAGCATCGGCTACATTTCATGAAGGCATGCAAACTATGCGTCAAATAAGTTTTGGCTTATTGGATATGAGCTGGCACGGACAAGACCCTACTGCAATAACAGATGTAAAAACGCAAGAATTAAAAGCTTTTGAAAACACCAAACTTTATCCAGATGTTCTCGAAAACTGTATGAGTACTGCATTCTCTCATATTTTTCAAGGCGGATACAGTTCAGGATACTACAGTTATAAATGGGCTGAAGTTTTAGATGCTGATGCTTTTGAATACTTCCAAGAACAAGGAATATTTAATGAAGAAGTGGCCAAGAAATTTAAAGACAATGTTCTGTCCCAAGGCGGAACAGACGACCCAATGGTTTTATACAAACGCTTTAGAGGTAAAGAACCACAACCAGATGCCTTGTTAAAACGCGCAGGTTTAATTAAAAAATAGCTTATTTTTGATGAAAATCGCTGAAAGAACTCTATGCCAAAACATCTTATAAATCCAGACCATTGGATTGATCGGTATTCGGATTACTTGTTTAACTTCACCGTTTCGCGTGTTAGTGATCGGGAAATTGCCAAGGACTTGGTACAGGATACGTTTTTTGCAGCTTTAAAATCCATGAAAAACTTTAAGGGTGAAGCCAGCGAGCGCACGTGGTTAACAGCCATATTAAAGCGAAAAATTATTGATCACTACCGTAAGACTAATTCCATAAAAGGTCAGGCAGAAGTTCGTATGTCCTATAATAGCGGTGAAGAAGAAGGTGATTGGCTAGAAGAACGTGTTGCTGATCCCTTTGACAAAACAGCTGAAGATAGTCTGGAAAATGACGAATTGGGCGATGCTATTTACGGTTGTTTAGAGAAGTTACCGGAAAAACAGGCTACTGTTTTCAAAATGAAAACTATTGAAGGTCTAGATACAGAAACCATTTGTAATGAATTAAATATAACAGCGTCTAACCTATGGGTAATTGTCCATAGAGCCCGTACCGCTATGGCAGAATGTATGGAGAAAACATGGTTTAATTAGAGCATGAAAAAAAGATATTTATTTATTTCTTGTAAAGAAGCACAACATATTTGTGACAAAGCGCAATATAATGAAGCAACAGGTTGGGAAAAACTAAAGTTGATGCTGCGTTATGGATTTTGTCGTGTAACACGGACTTATGTTCAAAAAAACATCAAGCTTTCAGATTCAGTAAAAAGCTCAAAAATAGATTGTTTAAACGCTATGGAACGCGCTCAAATAAAAACAAAATTCAACAAAGAACTATCCAAACAAGAGCGTTAAAAGTAACCATAAAATAGGTATGCTTTCTACCCAAAATCCACTATAGTATTTTCCCTGATTTTTTCTCGCCAACAGGATGCTCATTATCAATATAAGCGTAATAGCCAATTGAATTAACAATTTATTCATTGGCTTTTCAGGCATAAAAAATTCTAGTCCAAAAAATAATAGTACCAGAACAACGCCCATAATTTTCGTGTTTTTAATACCAATTCTCTGCGGGATCGTTGCTAATTTAATACTATCAAATTGCATATCGCGAATTTCAAAAGGAAGCATCAATGCTAAAACGAGCACAAAGCGTTGTATAAAGGCCCAAATAACGGTAGTATCCACAAATCGATCATTATTTATTAAGGGGACAAGCACTGTAACACCAGACCAAACTAATGCAATAACATGAACTTTAAGTCCACTAATGTTTCTTAAGTTTTGTTGTTTATCTAAATAGAATTTTTTCGGTAAAAAAGGAATGGCATATAAAAAGGTAACAACGGCAAATACCATTAAATAAAATACTGTTTTTAACTGTAATTGAGTGGCAAAATAACCCATTATCAAAAAACTAATCATGGAGAAAATTTGGATAAACTTCAACCAACTTGACAGGCTTCGGTGGTGAAACTGGGCTAATCCGAAAAACTTAACAAAATTATAACCCATGATTGTTGCAAAAAAGATGAAATTAAGCACGTACATATCACAGGGAATTTGATACTCGATGAGCGTTAACCAACTTAAACAAACAGCAGCTAGGGCTACGTGGATGCTGCTGTTTAAATAAAAATCGAATACCTTTTTCACGAATTGCATACAACAAAAATACATAAAGTGTTAATAATAAATTCAATTGGTTAAAAACTTTCATTAGCATTAACATTAAAGCGTTAATAATTCCGTAAATTCGCAGCCTAAATTCAACACAACTTTTTAATGAATACAACTGCTTTCGCACAACGTCACATTGGTCCAAGAGAAGAGGATCGAAATCGCATGTTACAAACCATTGGTGTGGACTCATTAGACCAACTTATTTTTGAGACTGTTCCAGATGATATCCGATTAAAAAAAGAATTAAATTTGGATGAAGCCATGAGTGAGCAAGAATACTTGACACACATTCATGAATTATCAAATCTTAACAAAACCTACAAAACGTATATCGGTTTAGGTTACCACCCTACTATTTTACCGGCGGTAATTCAACGAAATGTTTTAGAAAACCCAGGTTGGTACACAGCTTATACGCCGTACCAAGCAGAAATAGCACAAGGAAGATTGGAAGCTCTTTTAAACTTCCAAACCATGGTTGTGGACTTAACGGGTATGGAATTGGCCAATGCATCTCTTTTAGATGAAAGTACGGCTGCCGCAGAAGCTATGTCTTTATTATTTGCGGTAAGATCACGTGATCAAAAGAAAGCCAAGGTTAATAAGTTTTTTGTTTCAGAAAACATCCTACCACAAACCTTATCATTACTTGAAACGCGTGCTAATCCTATTGGAATTGAATTAGTAGTTGGTAATGAAGAGTCTTTCGATTTTTCAGCGGAATTTTTCGCTGCTTTATTGCAGTATCCAGGTAAGGATGGCCAAATAACAGATATTAAAACTTTTATTTCTAAAGCAAACGATAACGACATTAAAGTTGCCGTTGCTGCTGATATTTTAAGTTTAGTAAAATTAGAAGCTCCAGGGAAATTTGGTGCGGATGTAGTAGTTGGAACAACACAACGTTTTGGTATACCAATGGGTTATGGCGGTCCGCACGCGGCTTATTTTGCGACTAAAGAAACCTATAAACGTGATATTCCAGGACGTATTATTGGCGTTACCAAAGATATGAATGGTAATCGTGCCTTACGTATGGCGCTACAAACACGTGAACAACACATTAAGCGTGATAAAGCAACATCTAATATATGTACAGCTCAAGTACTTTTAGCAGTAATGGCAGGTATGTATGCTGTATATCACGGCCCAAAAGGGTTAGAGTTTATTGCTAATCGCGTGCACAATACTGCAGGTTCTGTAGCTAATGCTTTAGAAAAATTAGGTTTCACTCAAACTAACACATCGTATTTTGATACGATTCAAGTAAAAGCAAACGCTGATACTATTAAAACAGCTGCCGAAAAAGCAGGTGTTAATTTTTTCTATCCTGATGCGGAAACCGTTACTATTTCTATAAATGAGGTAACAACATTAAAGGATGCGAATCAAATCGTATCTATTTTTGCTGAAGTTGCTAAAAAGGAAACGGTTGTGATTGATAGTATTTCAGAAACCGATATGGTTATGGAATCTTTAAAAAGAGAATCAGAGTTCTTAACCCTCGATGTATTTAATTCCCACCATTCGGAAACGGAATTAATGCGTTATATTAAAAAATTAGAACGTAAAGATTTATCATTAAATCACTCGATGATTGCTTTAGGTTCTTGTACAATGAAGCTAAATGCAGCAGCTGAAATGTTACCATTAAGTTCGCCAAACTGGGGAACTATTCACCCATTTGTTCCTGCGGATCAAGCTCAAGGTTATCTTAATGTTTTAAAAGCATTAGAAGATCAACTAACAGAAATTACAGGATTTGCCGCAACATCTTTACAGCCAAATTCCGGCGCTCAAGGTGAGTTTGCTGGATTAATGGTTATTAAGGCGTATCACGAATCTCGTGGCGATCACCATAGAAACATTTGTTTAATTCCATCGTCGGCACACGGTACAAATCCGGCAAGTGCGGTTATGGCTGGAATGAAGGTAGTTGTAACAAAATCTACCGACACAGGTAATATTGATGTTGACGATTTACGCCAAAAAGCGAAATTACATAAAGATAATTTATCATGTATCATGGTAACGTATCCATCAACACACGGTGTTTATGAGTCTGCTATAAAAGAAATAACCCAAATTATTCATGATAATGGTGGCCAAGTTTATATGGATGGCGCCAACATGAATGCGCAAGTAGGACTAACCAACCCAGGTAATATTGGCGCAGATGTTTGTCATTTAAACCTTCATAAGACGTTCTCCATACCTCATGGTGGTGGTGGACCAGGTGTGGGACCAATTTGTGTAGCCAAACAACTAGCACCATTTTTACCAAGCAATCCAATTATTAAAACTGGAGGAACTAATGCTATTTCAGCAATTTCAGGTGCTCCGTTTGGTTCGTCATTAGTTTGTTTAATTTCTTATGGTTACATAAAAATGTTAGGCGCAAAAGGCATGACAGATTCAACTAAAATTGCCATTTTAAACGCCAATTATATCAAGGAGCGTTTACAAGGTCAATTTGATACGTTGTATTCTGGCGAACGCGGACGAGCAGCTCACGAAATGATTGTTGATTGTCGCGCTTTTAAAGAAAATGGTATTGAAGTTACAGACATAGCCAAACGTTTAATGGATTACGGCTTCCACGCACCAACGGTATCGTTCCCTGTCGCTGGAACCCTAATGATTGAACCAACGGAAAGCGAAAGCAAAGCTGAAATGGATCGTTTTTGTGATGCTATGATTTCCATTAGAAAAGAAATCGAAGCCACTTCAAAAGACGACACTAACAACGTGCTTAAAAACGCACCGCATACTTTAGATATGATTACAGCAGATGAATGGTTAATGCCTTACACAAGAGAGCAAGCAGCCTTCCCATTAGAATATGTGCGTGACAATAAGTTTTGGCCAACCGTTAGACGTGTTGACGATGCTTATGGTGACCGTAATCTTTTTTGTACCTGTGCACCTATTGAAGTGTACATGGATGCATAAGTATTAATAAATTTCAATAAAGCCTTCCTACCAGAAGGCTTTATTTTTATTAATAAATTAATTTTAGATGCTTTTCTTTAACGTTTCAATAAAAAAAGGTATAATTACAATAACTAGTAGCTATTAACAATAATATATTAACTAATTTAGTACTTGCCCACTAACATTAATGCAAATCTATGGCAATAAAAATTACAGGAGTTGGTAGTTATGTACCAAGCAATATTCAAAAAAATTCGGACTTCAACGAGCATGAATTCCTAAATAACGACGGATCATCCATAAAACAGAATAACGACGTTATTATTGAAAAATTTAAAGCTATTACCGGAATTGAGGAACGGCGATATGCAGAAGAGCATCACACGACTTCAGATCTCGCGTTTTTTGCTGCAGAAAAAGCAATTGCAGATGCCAATATTGATCCTGAAACTCTCGATTATATTATAGTTGGACATAATTATGGCGATATAAAACACAATTCAAAGCAAAGTGATACTGTACCAAGTATTGGATCTCGCGTTAAACAACGTTTGGGAATTAAAAACCCTAAATGCGTGGCATACGATCTTTTATTTGGCTGTCCCGGTTGGAACGAAGGTGTTATACATGCCACCTCTTTTATAAAGTCCGGAATTGCAAAAAAATGCATGATTATTGGGGCCGAAGCATTATCTCGAGTCGTGGATAAACACGATAGAGATTCCATGATTTATAGCGATGGTGCCGGCGCTATAGTCCTTGAAGAAAAAACGGATGAAGACGGTGGAATTATAGCGCACGAAACTGCCACGCACGCTTTAGATGAAGCAGAATTTATTTATTTTGGTGAAACATACAGTCCTGAAACTGCTGATCAAAATAGGTATATAAAAATGTACGGCAGAAAAGTTTATGAATTTGCTTTAAGTAAAGTACCATTAGCCATGAAGTCATGTTTGGATAATAGTGGCTATGATATTAAGGATTTAAAGAAAATACTTATTCATCAAGCTAATGAAAAAATGGACGAAGCCATTGTACAACGTTTTTATAAGCTATATGATATGGAGGTGCCTGAAAACATTATGCCAATGACCATTAGCAATCTTGGAAATTCCAGTGTCGCAACTATTCCTACCTTATTAGATTTAATTTTAAAAGGTAAACTTGAAGGTCATTCTATAAATAAAGGTGATGTTATTATGTTTGCTAGTGTAGGTGCTGGAATGAATATAAATGCTATTGTTTATAAATACTAATGAATCTTCCGAAGTGAAGACTTCATTAAGATTCCTGATTTTACAGGAAATAATATGTACGAAAAAACCTATCCAAATAAACGTTTTAAACATACTGCCGAATTTCTTCAAAAGCATATTTCAACTGACTCTGAAATTTTAGATCTAGGTGTAGAAAATCCGTTTACACCGATTATGAAGAATTTAGGTTATCAAGTTGAAAATACTTCTGGTGAAGATTTAGATATTGATACAAAAGCTATTGAAAATTCATCTGCTAAAGTGATAACGGCTTTTGAAATTTTCGAACATCTATTATCACCTTTCACTGTTTTGCAAAGTATAAAAGCAGATAAAATAGTTGCGAGCATTCCTTTAAGGTTATGGTTTTCGCCCGCCTATAGAAGCAAAACAGATATGTGGGATAGACATTATCACGAGTTTGAAGATTGGCAATTCGATTGGCTTTTAGAAAAAGCAGGATGGAAAATAATTGCCCGTGAGAAATGGACTAACCCCATAAAAAAATTAGGAATTAGACCTATTTTAAGATGGTTTACCCCCAGATATTATATTGTTTATGCGGAGAGAATCAAACTATAAATTTTAAATCTTGAACTTCTACATTATCATTCCTGCTCATAACGAAGCAGATTTAATAGCCAAAACATTAGAGTCTTTAGTTTCTCAATCGCTCTTGCCTAAACAGGTTATTGTAGTAAATGACAACTCAACAGATAACACGAGATCTATTGTAGAATCATTCGCCCTTAAACATCATTGGATACGCTTAATTAACTCTAAATCTTCAGATGAACATTTACCCGGCGGAAAGATTATCAATGCGTTTTACAAGGGTTACGATGCATTAGACGAAAACTATGATGTTATTTGTAAGTTTGATGCCGATTTGATATTTCCGAAGCATTATTTAGCACAAATAGCTGAACACTTTAAAGCAAATAACAAACTCGGTATGGCTTCCGGTTTTTGCTATATTGAAAATAATGACGAATGGATCCTCGAAAACCTAACCCGAAAAGATCATATTCGCGGCGCCTTAAAAGCCTATAGAAAAGAGTGTTTTTTAGAAATTGGGAAGTTAAAACCCTCTATGGGTTGGGACACAGTTGATGAATTACTCGCTAAATTCTATAAATGGGAGCTTTTAACGGACGAGACTCTTCATGTGAAGCATTTAAAACCGACAGGACAAAGCTATAATAAAGCAGCTAAATACTTGCAAGGTGAAGCGATGTATAAAATGCGTTATGGCTTTTTAATTACTTTAATATCGGCATTAAAACTAGCTTATAAAAAAGGTGACTTCGGACTATTCAAAGATTATATAGCGGGTTATTTTAAAGCAAAAAAGAACAATATAGAGCAATTAGTAACAAAAGAACAAGGTGTTTTTATCCGGAAGTTGCGTTGGAATGGCATGATTGGGAAATAAATTTGAAAAATTAAAACAAAAAAGTCTGCCACAAAGCAGACTTTTTTAATACTAAATTTATAATTCTTAATACTTCACAAACTTGATATTCCGAATTTCACCCGATGTCTTTTCTAGTTTTAAGATATAAATACCATCGTTTATGTGAGCGATATCAATTCTATTGGAATCTAAACTCTTAATATGAACAACTTGTTTTCCTTCAATTGAATAAATATGAGCCGAATCAATAACGTTTAAATCGTTGACACCAAATATTTGAAGGTTATCAGTCTTTTTATCAAATGTGACGAATACATTCAAACTCGTCTCTAATGTACCCGTACTTAAAGTAGCTCTTTGATAAACGATAGAGTAACGATTAGTATATTCACCCCCTTTAAAGCTAATAGATGCCGCTTTCTCTTTTAAGTTATAAAATCGATTTTCTAAATTATCTTTTAAATAAACTGGTGTATTTTTTGGAAAATTAATTGTTTCGCTTAAGCTAATAGTGTAATTCCCAGGTGTTTTAATTTTTATGAATAACGGTATATCGTCTTCGATATTGAACTCGTTTAAACCTTGAATGACTAATAAATTATCAGCCCCATCCCATAACATGGTGTCGGGATAATTGCTATTATCAGCTGCATCATAACCCTTGTCAAAACCTGCTGAAGCATTTTTATCGTAACCTAAAGCAATTTGTCTTGTTCTATTTAAAGGATCAGTTAAGTTTAACCAAAACTTGGTTCTTGTATCAGTATTTGCTCTTGAAGCACTTTCTCTATAAAATACAGACTCATCCAAAGATTCTTTAGCAAATACACGTTGTGCATTATTAAATTTTAAATTACCTGCCGCATTTATATTCACAAAAAAACCTTGAGCTACTGCTATATTATTTGTCGGTTTACCTTTTGTACTTATGCCGCCATTAGTATCTCCTGCCGCCTCACCAGCTGCAACACCTGCCATTAAATTTAAGGTAGCATAACCACCTTGATAATCCCTTAAAACATGGGTGTTATTTGTTTCAAATTGTTCATAAAAATATAGGGTACCATCTATTACGTCTAAATTATCTATAATAAACTGCGTTGCGTCTAAAGCGGAAGGATACGGGTTACCAGTTAAAACTTCAATACCAGAAAATACTCCAACGTTATAATTACCATTATTAGGTGTTCCTCTAAATACATATTCTTGGTCTGAATCAGAATTCCCCGACCCTTTCATGGTATAGCCAATTCCCGGAACTATAAGTCGGTTATCACCTATATGGCGCCAGTCAGCATAATTATTTTGCGTACCATAAAACGTATAAAGCCATTTACTGCTTAACGTTCGTGTATTAAAATTAGCATTATTTTGATGTGAGAAAGTTAAAACGCCGTTATTATCTTCTAAATACTTTACTTTCCATAGACCGTTTCTGTTTACAGGTGCACTCCAATAATTATAATTATATAAATTACTAGTACCTTGTTGTCTAATTTTTAAACTTCCACTTCCCGAATTAGAGGTTTCACCAATGTGTTTTTGAACAAGCTGGGCTTCTCCAAATAAATCAATTTCACCATTATTTACTATTCTATTTTGAACGGTAAGCTTTAAATCATTAGCAAGGTTCAATTTTGCACCAGCTGAAACTTCTATTTCACACACATAAGCATTTGCATTTAAAGTGGCTGTACCCGAAGAAATCAATAATGTTTTATTAGCATCTAAAGCTGATGGTGCACCTCCCGGTCCTGAACCTCCACTAAAGCTTGAGCCATTCCATATGATTAGCTCGTTTTTTCGATAACGTAATGTAAAATGACTACCATCACTGATGTCTAAACCACTTGCGGTAGCTGTTCCTCCAGAAACTGTTAATGGATATATGGATTGTGGACTTGAAAAAATGGCATTATATTGATTGGCTGTCCCTAAAGAATAGTCATAACTATCAGAACCTACGACGAGTTCTAAAGAATGACAACCAGAAATTTCCGGAAAGCTAGAGATATCGAATGTCATATCTACGGTTCCTAAATTTTGAGCGCCTTCACTTTTACTAACGCGCCAAATCGTGTTTAAGTGTTGATGATTATGGATAATTCCAGCGTTATCTTCAGCAGGAATTTCAGCATTAAAATTATAAGTAGAACCCATAATATTCTGTCCCCAGAATAAATATTTGTCATTTGTTGCACTTAAGTCACTTGGATTATTAACGCGAACTATTCCACTACCTTGAGAGTCTAGATGTGCTGTACCACTAATTCTAGCGATACCTGCAACATGATGATCAAACTCCCCATTAACCGCATTATCTTGAGTATAAAAATTATTTACTACTAACGGTGTATTATATTTAGCCGATAAATAGTTGTGTACAATGGTTCTTTCTGCGATATTCAATTTATAATTAAAATGAATAATTTCAGCAAGTTCTTCAGTGGCATAGCGCCCATCACCCACATTTAACTGACCAATAATCAAAGGCGCAGATGAAGCAAGAACCTTATTAGACTGCTCCCTAGCTGTTATTAAAATGTTTCCATTTTTTGACATAGAGCTTCGAGCATTTTCGACTAAACCTCCATCAAAATCAAAACTTAATACATAATTGGTATTGTTAGAAAAAGCATGAGATGAATCGTAACGGTTATCGGAGTTAGTTATATCATTTGTTAGTCTGTTATTATAAAAGAAAAAAGTGTAAGCATATTGATTATTTGAAGTATTATATCCATTCCTTTTAGATACTATAGCTTGCACACTTTGTGAACTACCCAGTCCTTTTGGTTTAACTACGGTAAAATAATTAATAGAAGTAGTTCCATCCAAAATATCAGCATCTTCAACGCGCAGCCAATCATTATTACCATCAAAATCAATAGACGGATAATTATTAAATGTCGATACACTTTTAAAAGTAGGTCTTCCAGTTGATACTGTTTGATTAGCATGGTTGGCATTACCAGAAGCATCTTGCCAAGTAGTAACTCCCTCTCCGTTAGCTAAATTGACATCATCTGCTTTTAACCATAAACCGTTGGTTGTATTGTTCCCAACACCTCCCGGTCCTGTTTGTGATAATAATGGATTTGTAAAAAAGAAAATAGCAATAAAAAGTAGGAAGTGTAAGTGTTGTTTCATGATAGGTTTGGTCATCTTTTTAAGGCCCGCAAAGTAATTATAAAGACTGTCATAAAAATGATTTTTGTAGGATTTTAGCTAAAGGGCATATTTTATCGCTGTGAAGCGTCCATCCCTAAAAAAGTAATGAGATCTGAAGGAAAATGTAGTTATTATCAGCCTTGAATAGTTTAGAAAAGTATAGAATAATGAACGAGCCTCATTTATATTTTCTACAGCTTGCTAGGAAAACAGTATGGCTTGTTAACTTAAAGTATGCCTTTATAATTTTAAATATAAAAAGCACCCGTAAGTTTCCCGATTTTTTCGAATGGAACATACCATTGCTAAATCTCTAGTTTTTTCCAAACTATTACAATAGACAGTACGTTACTCAAAGTTAAAAGTTCGATTCTATATTTTAAACTCGCCAAACTACTTTTCAAAATATTAGTTTTTGCTAAAGCGTGGGCATCTTTATTCCGTTTGTTAATAAATAACTAGCTCTGGAGCGACAGCCACAAAACGTTCGTTAGCTAATTTCTTTAGAACTGATTTAAAAAAGCCTTCAGTATATTTTAATTCTTATTCTAGCTTTTTAATTTCCTCTTCCACATCAATAGTCCTTGGTATAGGGATAAAATACTCATTGGATTTGACACGGAAGATTAAAACACCATCCACAGCACTATCCAAATAATCTATAGCTTCTAAGTTACCTCGTTTTATATTATTCGAATCCAATGCCTTGGAAACCGGATCAATTTCAATGACCGCAAAACCAATGGCAACTTTAAATGGAATGTTTTATGCTTTTACTTAAACACTGGTCGCGTACTTTTGGAGCTTCTTTATTATCAAAATGTCTTTATTACAAAATTCTTTTAGAAGTATCATCAATTTTTTATGTGAGCTCATCAACTTCTAGTTATTTAATCAAATAAACACAAGCTAATTTCATAACACTAACATCTAGGTAATCATAAAAGCTATTTAGAGTCAATATAAATAAAATAAAAACATAAGCTTACAACTGGTATAAAATATAACAACTACGGTTAAACCACAATTCAACTGCGGTTTAACCGTAAAAAAACAATTTTAAAAAATGTAGTTTTAAAAATCCAGTTCTAAAAATATAAAGTTAATAATGCCAGAATCTATAACATTTCTCGTTCAAAGTTTACTTAGAAAAAATAAAATCAGCATTGATGATAATGAATTAGAATTACAAATAGAGAGCCACCCCTCTTACCCTAGTTTACATGCCATAACAGGAGTATTAAATCATTTCAACATTGAAAACACTGCCGTAAAAGTCCCTGTAAACAAGGAGACTTTAGAACAGATGCCTAGTATTTTTATAGCCCAAATAAAACGAAACAACGGAAATGATTTAGTGTTAGTTTTAAAAAAGGGAACAGAATACAAACTTATTTTCGATAATAAGGTAAATGAGACTATTTCTGAATTAAATTTTTC
Organism: Bizionia argentinensis JUB59; assembly: GCF_000224335.1. GTDB lineage: Bacteria > Bacteroidota > Bacteroidia > Flavobacteriales > Flavobacteriaceae > Algorimicrobium > Algorimicrobium argentinense. The sequence goes on from NZ_AFXZ01000012.1 coordinate 85,733, forward strand.
ACAACAGTTTACAGGCGTTTTGGTTGCTGTTGAAAAAAGTGAATCAGACAGTTCAAATCAAGCGAAAACATTCAGTTATCAAAAACCACTTATTGCTTTTGCTTTTATGTTGTTTTGCTTATTGTTTTTTATATCAAACCAAGACTTGAGCGCCTCTATATATTTTATTTTATCATTAGCAGGCGTTTCTATAAGCTATTTAATAATTCAACACGGTTTAGGATTAGACTCAAAAATAATAAGCACTATATGCTCACAAGATAGCAAAACAACCAATTGTAATGCCGTTTTAAATTCTAAAGGAGCCACACTATATAAAAGCATAAAAATGAGTGATGTAAGCTTAATTTATTTCGTGTCTGTTAGTCTAGCTTCACTTTTATTAAGCCTAGTTGAGACTTCACTAACAGCTTTGTACATAATAAGCGTAGCTGCACTACCCATCGTTGTATATTCAATTTATTACCAAATAAAAGTTTCAAAAAACTGGTGCGTTTTATGTTTAGGTGTTGCATCAGTTTTAGTATTACAGTCATTAATATTCTTTTTTACAAATTTTAATTTTTCATTATTAAATATAAAATCAACCTTACTAATAGGATTCTCATTTGCTATAATCTCTTCAGTGTGGTTGTTTATCAATACACTGTTAAAACAACAGCAAGCTTTTAAAAAATTGAAAATTGAATCAATTAAGTTTAAGAGAAACTTTGACTTGTTTAATACGCTTTTGCAACAATCGGAAACTATAGACACTTTATTACCTAATACGCGTGAAATAGTTTTCGGAAACAAAAATGCGCTTTTAAATATCACAATTATTACAAACCCATTTTGTGGCCACTGTAAAGACGTTCATGATTTAGTAGAGTTACTAATTAATAAGCATCATGCAAAACTTAATATTACGGTACGGTTTAATATAAACACCGAAAATTTAGAGAGTGATGGCGTATTAGTATCTAGCAGATTGTTGGAACTGTTTCATATGGAAGGTGAAGTTTCCTGTTTAAAAGCCATGCACGATATTTACAATGATTCAGACAGCAAAAAATGGTTTATAAAGTGGGGAGCTGGCTCCGCATCAAAGAGCACTTTGAATACTTTAGAAACAGAATCTAACTGGTGTATTAAAAACAATATAAACTTTACTCCAGAAATTTTAATTAATGGTAAAGCCTACCCTAAAGCATATAATAGAACTGATTTAGAATTTTTTATTGAAGAACTACAAGAAGCTTGTCATACAAATCTAATAATAAATAATTTTCAAGAAACAATATAAAATAGCAAAGCCCTTTAAAAGGCTTTGCATTTTGAACAATATTCTCTCGCGAAGAATAGACACAAACTGTGAGTGTCTTTAAATGTTCATGGCAAATATAATTTTATTAAAATTTATAATTATGAAAAATTTACAAAATTTAGGACAAGCTTTAACTAGAGCTGAACAGAAAACTATTAATGGAGGTAAACTCCAGTGTGATAGAAATCGAGACCGTATATGTGAACAAGTGGGACGTCAATGTGCCGAACTTTATTGTCAGTTCGTCCCTATAGATCCGATATTTTAATTCTGTAATTCACGGCTAAAATAAATTATTTTGGCTGTGAGTTATTTTTAAATAAAAAAGGGATTTAACCTTATTATTAAGGGAATAGACACAAACTGTGAGTGTCTTTTAAATGTTCACGGCGAATATAATTTATCAAAGAATTTATTAATGAAAAATTTAAAGAATTTAGGAAAAGCTTTAACAAGAGCGGAGCAAAAAGAGGTTAGCGCCGGAAAAGAACCAGCCAATGGACAAGGTTGCGGCTATTATCAAATTAACTCTACAGAGCAAATTTGTTTAAATATGCCATACAAATACCGTCCACAGTGGATTCCCCAAACGGGAATGTGTTCTATATTAGGTCAAGCCCCATGTAATTAGGGCTTTATCCTTTTTAATTTTCATGTAAAAACATAGAGAGGAAGTTAATCACCTCCTTTCTATGTTATTTAAAGATTAATTTTATTAAGTACGAAAAACTGAAAAAATTCCCTACATATAATCAAGCAGAGTCTAAAGATTGTGGCCCAACATGTCTAAAAATCATAGCCAAGCATTATGGTAAAAATCTATCAATTACTCAAATTAGACAAATCAGCGAAACTACAAGAGAAGGTAGTAGTTTGCTTAATTTAAGTGATGCTAGTGAAACTATTGGTTTTAGAAGCTTAGGCGTTAAATTAACTTTAGAAGATTTGATAAAAGCACCATTACCTTGTATTTTACATTGGAATAAAGATCATTATGTCGTGCTTTATAAAATAAAGAATGATACATTTTATATTTCAGATCCAGGACATGGTTTAATTACATATACTGAAGTTGAGTTTTTAAAATTCTGGATTGGTAATAATTCTACTGCAAATACACCCGAAGGTATTGCGCTACTTTTAGACCCTACACCACAATTTTACAGTACTGATTTTGATGAAGACGAAGAACAGAAGTTTAATTTCACTTATCTATCAAAATACCTCATCAAGTACAAAAGCTTTATTATCCAACTTTGTGTTGGCCTATTGGCTGCCAGCTTACTGCAATTAGTTGTTCCTTTTTTAACGCAAAGTGTCGTAGATGTTGGTATAAAAAATAGTGACCTCAACTTTATATACCTTATCCTTTTTGCACAAATTGCTTTATTTATAGGCCGAACAGCTATTGAAATTATAAGAAGCTGGATTTTACTACACGTTAGTACAAGAATAAACATCTCATTAATTTCAGATTTCTTTATCAAATTAATGTTACTACCAATCTCCTATTTCGATGTTAAAATGACAGGGGATTTACTTCAGCGCATAAATGACCATAAACGTATTGAGCAAATATTAACTACATCTTCTTTGAATGTATTATTCTCTATGGTTAATTTTATAGTATTCAGTTTTGTTCTGGCTTACTATAGCTTACAAATTTTCAGCATATTTCTTATTGGTAGCTTTCTGTACTTTTTATGGATTAAAATTTTCTTAAAAAAACGCGCAATATTAGACTATAAACGTTTTTCTGCCTTAAGCCAAGAACAAAGCACAGTAATTGAACTTATAAATGGCATGCAAGACATTAAACTACATAATGCCGAAAAGCAAAAACGCTGGGCTTGGGAACATACACAAGCAAGATTATTTAAAGTATCTATAAAAAGCTTGTCTTTAGAGCAAACACAAAGTGTTGGATCCTCTTTCATCAATGAACTTAAAAATATACTTATAACCATTCTATCAGCTAAACTAGTAATAGACGGAGAAATAACCTTGGGTATGATGTTAGCTATTTCTTACATAGTTGGACAATTGAACTCACCAGTGCAACAGTTAATCAATTTTGTAAGAGAATTGCAAGATGCCAAAATATCATTGGACCGTTTAAGTGAGATCCACAATATGAACAATGAAGAAGTTGATCCTCAAAGTAAAATAAAAGAAATACCCAAAAGTGGAGCTATTTCAATCAAAGATGTCACTTTTAAATACACAGGATCAGATATTGAAGTGTTAAAAGATTTAAACTTACATATTCCCCAAAAGAAAACAACGGCTATTGTTGGAACAAGCGGAAGTGGTAAAACGACTTTAATGAAGCTACTTCTGGGTTATTATAAACCAAACGAAGGCGACATTTTATTGAACCAATTTTCTTTACACAATATGTCTCAAAAATCTTGGCGAGACCATTATGGCGTTGTTATGCAAGAAGGTTATATTTTCAATGATACCATTGCTAACAACATTGCCATTGGCGAAGAAACTGTGGACAAAACAAGATTGGCTCACGCTATTAATGTCGCAAATATTAGAGATTATATAGAATCTTTGCCCCTTTCCTATAATACAAAAATAGGAGCCGAAGGAACAGGGTTAAGTACTGGACAAAAGCAGCGCTTATTTATAGCAAGAGCAGTATATAAAAATCCTGATTATTTATTTTTTGATGAAGCAACTTCCGCTTTAGATGCCAATAACGAAAAAATTATTATGGAAAACCTAAACACTTTTTTTGAAGATAAAACAGTGGTAGTAATAGCACATAGATTAAGTACGGTTAAAAACGCCCATCAAATAGTGGTTTTGGAGCACGGAAACATTGTTGAAATCGGCAATCACCAAGAGTTAGTAGCAAAAAAAGGAAACTATTATAATCTGGTTAAAAACCAATTAGAACTAGGTAATTAATGTCAGGTTAAGTGCAGTTGAAACCTGAATACTTAAAAACATTCTCTCGCGATGAATAGACAGAAACTGTGACTGTCTTTAAACGATCACAACTTATTTAATTTATAAATATTATATATTATGAAAGATTTAAAAAATTTAGGGACCGTTTTGTCTAGAGTTGAACAAAAAGCTATTAATGGAGGTTCGTTTAAACAATGCGTATGCGATCTTAACTGCGGTAGTGACCAATGGTGTTGTCAGGGGATTTGCAAGCTTAGAACACATGCTGGGTATTGTCCTGCTCAACCTTGTGAAGGTTTTTAATATTATAAATAGGGAGATTAGACAACCTCCCTATTTCTAAATTAATTAAAAAATTTAATATTCAGAAATTATTCCATTTTTCAAAAAACCATGTCCAAAAAATTAGAAGAAATAGAGTTGCGAAGCGAACAGGTACAAGATATTTTATCTTATGTGCCACATTGGATGATACGATATGGTAATATACTTTTTTTAGGAATAATTATTTTATTTTTTAGTTTAAGCTGGCTTATAAAATATCCAGATGTAATAACAGCAGAAGCTTTAGTAACGACACTAATACCCCCTCAAAAAGAATATGCTAAAATAAGTAGCAGAATTGATAGTGTTTTTGTTGAGAACAATCAAGTAATAAATAAAAACACCATTTTGGCGACTTTGGAAAACACTGCCAATTTTAAAGACATTCAAGCACTAAAACATATTATTGATACTATAAAGCCCAATAATGAATCTTTTTACTTTCCGATAGATAATTTGCCTATACTATTTTTAGGAGAAGTAGATTCAGACTTTGCACTTTTTGAAAATTATTACTCTCAATATACATTAAATAGAGATTTACAACCCTTTTCTAATGACGCTCTAGCTAATAAAAACTCTATGTCTGAATTAAAGAACAGATTACAAAATGCAAAAGCACAATTAATAATTAATCAAACAGAATTAGATTTTGCAAAAAGTAATTTAAAACGGCATGAAACTTTATTTAATAAAGGTGTTATTTCTAAATTAGAATATGAAAACAAACAAATACAATACGCGCAATCTCAACGTAACTTTAAAAACTTCGAATCCTCTATTTCGCAAATACGAGAATCTATAAGTAATGCAAACAAAACCACAAAAGGAACAGAAATAACTAAAACTAGAGAAGAAATTAAGTTATTGAAAAATGTATTGCAAGCTTTTAACCAATTAAAAAATGCGATTCATAGTTGGGAGCAAAAGTATGTGCTCAAATCAAATATAAAAGGAAAAGTCTCTTTTCTGCATTTCTGGAGCGCTAATCAAAATGTGACTGTTGGAGATTTGGTGTTCACTATTATTCCTACAGAAAACCTTGATTATATTGCAAAATTAAAAACACCAATACAAAATTCCGGTAAGCTAAAAGTGGGTCAACAAGTTAACATTAGTGTTCAGAATTACCCTGAAGCCGAGTTTGGTTTTTTGCCGGGTACAATTAACCACATTTCTATAATTCCTGATAGCAAAGGCTTTTATTTATTAGATGTAAAACTTCCTGAAAAATTAATAACATCTTATAATAAAGAAATAGACTTTAAACAAGAAATGCTTGGTCGTGCTGAAATTATAACTGAAGACCTCCGTTTATTAGAAAGGTTTTTCTATGAAATAAAGGATATATTCAAATAACAATATTCTCTCGCGAGGAACAGACAAAAACCTTGAGTGTCTTTAAATGATCAAGGCAATTTAAATTTATAAATAATTTATTATGAAAAATTTACAAAATTTAGGAGTCGCTTTAACTAAAGTAGAACAAAAAACTATTAATGGCGGCCAAAAAGGTTGTCCACCAGCTAAAATAAAAGTGTATGACCCAAATGAAGTATTTGAATGTGGTGGTGACACAGGTTTATATTGCTCAAATAATCTTACATGCTGTTATGGATACTGTGTGTAAAGTATTCCAAATGAGGCAGCTTTTAGCTGCCTCATTTTAAATTAATAGGAACTAAATAAAATAGCAATACAGAATTGCAAAAAGCTGAATCTGGAAAATAAATACATTTAAGTAATCATAACTATCCTGAAGCCGAATTTTTCAAATTCCAATAATTCCTGATATCGAAGGCTTTTATTTATTAGATGTAAAACTTCCTGATAAGCTAATAACATCATAAAAAAAAGAAATAGCTTTTAAGCAAGAAATGCAAGGTAGTGCTGAAATTATAACGGAAGACCTGCGCCTAGCTGAACGTTTTTCCTATCAAATAAAAGACATATTTAAATAAACTAATTGGCGTGAAAAACAAAATATTAAAAACAAAAGTAGATTCCTGCTCCCGCTGGAATAGAAAACATTCTCTCGCGAGGAATAGACAGAAATTGTGACTGTCATTAAACGATCACAGCTAATTTAATTTATAAATATTTTTATTATGAAAAATTTAAAAAATTTAGGAATCGTTTTGTCTAGAGTTGAACAAAAAGCTATTAATGGAGGCCAATTGAAGTTTTGTCCATGTTCTTGTAATTCGGATGATGGATCAGAACCTTATTGTGGTAACTATGGAACACTTCTTCAGTGTTGTGATTAGAAAAACTATTTAAAGCGGTGCTTACTTCTAGTGAGCACCAATTTTAAAACTTTTATAAAAATAATTAATCACTCATAACACGCCTAATTTAATTGTTCAAAAAAACTAAATAAAAAAAGTTAAGAAAAATAGACTTATTAAGCGATAAAGATCTTTCATTTTATGGATCACGTTCTGTGACGCGTAATACCAATATTCTATTACTGGTTTAACCTTTTCAGCTTAAACTAAGCTATAAAATATTTAATCGCAATTTCGTCCAAACTTATTAAAATATTCTCTCGAGAGGAACAGACAAAACCTTGAGTGTCTTTAAATGATCAAGGCAATTTAAATTTATAAATAATTTATTATGAAAAATTTACAAAATCTAGGAGTCGCTTTAAATAAAGCAGAACAACAAGTTATTAAAGGAGGGAAGAGATTATTTGAATGTAGTGGTGACGACGATTGCCAAGGTCCAAAGCAGTGTAAAACTGGTGCACATCCAAATTCGTACATAGTAAAATGCTATCAAAATGCATGTATGATTAGTATGTGCTAAATAATTTAAGCAGTTGCCTACTAGAAGGCAACTGCTCTTTTTTAATTTAAACTTTCTAAACTACTTTTTAAAGTCTCAATTTTAGCTAAAGCATCGGCTTCTTTATTTCGCTCGTTTATAATAACTTGCTCTGGAGCGCCAGCCACAAAACGTTCATTGGCCAATTTCTTTTGAACTGATTTTAAAAAGCCTTCAGTATATTTTAATTCTTCTTCTAGCTTTTTAATTTCCTCTTCCACATCAATAGTCCCAGCTATAGGAATAAAGTACTCATTGGATTTGACACGGAAGGTTAAAGCGCCTTCAACCGCACTGTCCACATAGTCTATGGCTTCCAAATTACCTAATTTGATAATAATCGAATCCAATGCCTTGGAAACCGAATCATTATTAATGACTGAAAAACCAATGGCATCTTTAAATGGAATGTTTTTATCCTTACGAATATGTCGAACACCTGAAATCACATCTTGCATAAAATCAAAATCCGAAATGAATGCTGCATTAACCGTTTTTTGCTCTGGCCAAGGTGTTACTATTAAAGCATCTTCAGGTTTACGCTCTTCCATAAATTGCCAGATTTCCTCCGTAAGGAAAGGCATAAATGGATGTAATATTTTCATTAAGTTTTCAAACTGCGCAATAACCTCTTGAAGTGTTTTTGCATCAATAGGCTGTTGGTATGCTGGTTTTATAATTTCTAACAACCAAGACGCAAAATCGTCCCAGATAAGTTTGTAAGTCGCCATTAAAGCATCAGACAAACGGTATTTACTAAAATGGTCTTCTATTTCAACTAATGTTTCTTGAAACTTCGCATCAAACCATTCTAAAGCTATTTTACTTGATTCTGGTTGTTCTATAGTTTCACTTACCTCCCAACCCTTTATTAAACGGAAAGCGTTCCATATTTTATTAGCAAAACCTTTTCCTTGTTGACAAAGCGCTTCATCGAACATTAAATCATTTCCAGCGGCTGAACTCAATAATAATCCAACACGCACGCCGTCGGCACCATAATCTTCAATCAATTTTAAAGCATCAGGGGAATTCCCTAATGATTTACTCATTTTTCGACGTTCCTTATCTCGCACTAACCCCGTTAGATAAACATTATTAAAAGGCTTTTGATCTTTGTATTCGTAACCAGCAACAATCATACGTGCTACCCAGAAAAACAAGATATCCGGACCTGTTACTAAATCGTTGGTTGGATAATAATATTTTATTTCTTCGTTTTCTGGATTTCTAATACCATCAAAAACACTCATTGGCCATAACCATGATGAGAACCACGTGTCTAATGCGTCTTTATCTTGACGTAAATCTTCAGCGGTAAAAGGCGGTTCGACTGCGCTCAGCGTGACATCTCGCTTTTCATTGGCTAATTGCACGGCTTGCTCAATAGTTTCAGCTACTACAAAATCTTCTTTGCCGTCGCCATAGAAATAAGCTGGAATTTGTTGTCCCCATAACAATTGTCTGGAAATATTCCAATCGCGAATATTTTCCATCCAATGTCTGTAGGTGTTTTCAAACTTTTTAGGAAATAGTTTAATTTCAGCATCTTCACCTAAAACAGCATCAATGGCAGGTTTTGCCAGATCTTCCATTTTCAAAAACCATTGATCAGATAATCTTGGTTCAATAACGGCTTTAGTACGTTCAGAGGTTCCAACTTTATTTAAATGTTGTTCTGTTTTTATTAAAGTATTACTGTCTGTTAGTTCTTTTACAATTTCTTTTCTAACCACAAAACGATCTTTTCCTTCATAATGCAATCCGTAGCTATTCAATGACGCATCATCATTAAAAATATCAATAACTTCCAGATTGTGCTTATCTCCTAAATTTTTATCGTTTTCATCATGAGCTGGCGTTACCTTTAAACAACCCGTTCCAAACTCTACATCTACATACTCATCTTCAATAATAGGAATAACACGATTACAAATCGGCACAATAGCCTTTTTACCTTTTAAATGGGTAAAACGCTCATCATTTGGGTTGATACAAATAGCTGTATCACCAAAAATAGTTTCAGGACGTGTAGTTGCAATAGTTAACGTTTCATTACTTCCTTCTATTTTATACTCTAGATAATATAAGTTTCCTTGTTGTTCAACATGAATAACTTCCTCGTCAGACAAGGTTGTCTTTGCTTCAGGATCCCAGTTGACCATGCGAAAACCACGATAAATTAAACCTTTGTTATATAAATCTACAAAAACTTTAATTACAGATTCCGACATATCGTCATCCATAGTGAATTTGGTTCTATCCCAATCACATGAACAGCCTAGTTTTTTAAGTTGTTCCAAAATAACGCCGCCGTATTCATGAGTCCAATCCCAGGCGTGTGCTAAAAACTCATCACGTGTCAAATCGTTTTTATCAATTCCTTGCTCCTTTAATTTAGCAACCACTTTAGCTTCGGTAGCAATAGATGCATGATCGGTTCCAGGCACCCAACAAGCATTTTTACCTTGCAAACGCGCACGACGAATTAATACATCTTGAATCGTGTTGTTAAGCATATGCCCCATATGTAGCACACCTGTTACGTTTGGAGGTGGAATTACAATGGTATATGGTTCTCTATGATCGGGCGTGGAATGAAAGTAATTATTTTTCATCCAGTAATCATACCACTTACTCTCTACTTGACTTGCATCATATTTTGATGGAATTTGCATACTTTGGAATAGTTTTTGAAATATAATATACAAAAGTACTTATATTTCTATTTTCAAAAAATTATAAGACGTCATATTATATAACAATTGCAGTTTAATATTATAATTCCGATGTCGTACGTCTATTTTTTTTGTATAAGGACGAAAAAGTGAGTAAGTTTACAACCATATTAAACATATAAATTATGAAAAATTTAATTACGATACTATTTGTAGGGCTAATTAGCTTTGCAGTTAATGCACAAGAAAAAGTTGCGAAAATCGAGTTTAAAGAAACAACGATCGACTATGGCATTATTGAAAAAGGTGCTGATGGCGTTCGTGTATTTGAATTTACAAACACCGGTGATGCACCTCTAGTTATTTCCAATGTAACATCAAGTTGTGGCTGTACGGTTCCAAAAAAACCAGAAGGCCCTATTGCTCCAGGAGAAACAGGTCAAATTTCAGTAAAGTATGACACCAATCGCGTCATGCCTATTCGTAAAACTATTACAGTTTTATCTAATGCTGATACACCAACAACGGCTTTAAAAATTAAAGGTGACGTTATTGATCCTAAAAGATCAAGCGTTTTAGAGAAAAAAAATAAAAGTGTTATGAGTCAGTAATACTAGATTTAGACATTTAATTAAAAAACAGCCTTGAGAAATCAAGGCTGTTTTTAGTTTAATAAGTTATTTAAATTAAATTCATATTTAAAGAGTTTACCATCGCGTTCAATTCGAATCCGTATCCTTTTACCATCTGGCCCTTTAAATAAATGAATTAGTTCTTGAAGACTGTATCTTTTGACATCCGTTCCATTTACTTCCAAAATAAAATCGCCTAACTGCAAACCGGCTAATTGCGCAGGACTATTAGGTCTAATTTTCACAATTTCAAAAGCTGGAACAGTTTTCAATCGATAATCGTCATAAGGGCTTTTATTTGAAATGTGTTTAGTTACATCTGTGTTTTTGCCATAAAGTAGGCGACCATTATCTAAAGTATAATAATAATTTTTTACCAAGCGTATGCCATTATGCTCAATATCAATACCACTTTTATTATAGCTAAATGGTTTTTTAAAATTAGCGTTTTTCTTTATGACCATGTAGGAGTCTTGGTAATTAAACGTGACGTGAAATCGTTTTAAAATTTCAGCACCAATAGTACCATTCCTATCTTTATATTTTTTTAGCGTTTCAATAGATTCTCCTATAGGAAAAGCAACCAAAGACTCATTCAAAACAAAGTTACCAATAGTTAAATTCTCTACTTTGGATCGTTTTCCGTAAAGAGCTCCGCTTAATCCATAACCTAAAAAATCATCAAAATAGTTATCCGTAGAAACAATTTGTTGTGATGCGTCTTCAAATAACCAAAGTGCGTCACTTGCTCCGGTATCTAATAACATTTTAACGGGAATATCTTTACCTTCAATACGGATTTGAGCCGTAATATATGGTTTTAAATTATAAAAGCTCAAGGCTATTTTCTCACAATTGCGACAAGATTTTTCTTTATAGGTATCCGGATTAAGTAGTTTTATATATTTTGATCGGTAATTGATTTCTACCACAAAATCTTTAAAGACATCATAACCAATAATACCGTGAATAGGAATACCTAATTTTGGTGTATAATCCATACTTCCATCAAAAATAGCATAAATTGTTTGTTGATACTTTACAGCTTTCCCAATTTCAATTTTATTTTGAGTCGATTTAATAGCTTCCACAACATAACCATCTCCTAAACCTTTTAAAAAGAATGTTTCTTTAGTTTCTGAATTTAAAACTTCTAGACTACTTATATGTTCAAATAAAATAGGTTTGGTTACACCACTATCTAAAATAAAGGAAAGCGTGACACCATTAATAGCAATGGGAATTACAATAAGATTATTAATTAATTGAAAACGGATTTTATCAGAAGTTTTTCCGTTATTGAACTGAAACGTTTGCTCTTGGGATAGTAGGCTAAAACTAACCAAAAGTGCTAATACAATGACAATAAATTTAGAACGTTTCATCTGCTATGTATGAAGTACGCTATTAAAGTACGACATATTGTTCATATTTACTTAATTACAACACGTTTTTAACAACTAAATCAATATATATTTCAGAACTTCGCGTTTTTAATACCATAAGTTTATGCCAAAAATATCTCAAAAAGGCGCTGCCATGCCGCAGTCACCAATTAGAAAACTTGTTCCGTTTGCAGAAAAAGCGTACAAACAAGGAAAAACCGTTTACCATTTAAATATCGGTCAGCCGGATATAAAAACACCAGAAATAGCTCTAGACGCTGTTAGAAATAATTCCATCGAAACTTTAGCTTACAGTAGATCTGAAGGATCTGATGAGTATAGAAGCAAAATTGCGAATTATTATAGCAAACACGATATTAACGTAACCAAAGAAAATATTATAGTAACTACTGGAGGTAGTGAAGCATTATTATTTGCTTTTGGAAGTATTATGGATGTCGATGACGAAGTTATTATTCCTGAACCTTTTTATGCAAATTACAATGGATTCTCAACAGCTTCGGGTGTAAATATTGTTCCTGTAATTTCAAAAATAGAAGACAATTTTGCTTTGCCTGCTATTGAAGAGTTTGAAAAACTAATCACGCCAAAAACAAAAGCTATTTTAATTTGTAACCCAGGAAACCCTACCGGTTACTTATATACCAAAGAAGAAATTAAAAAATTAGCGGAAATTGTTATTAAACATGACTTGTTTTTAATTTCAGATGAGGTATATCGTGAGTTTGCTTACGATGGTGTTGAACACTACTCTATCATGCAAGAAGAAAACTTAAAAGATCATGCTATTATGATTGATTCTGTTTCCAAACGTTACAGCATGTGTGGTGCCAGAATTGGTTGTTTAGTTTCTAGAAACGAAGAAGTTCTTTTTACCGTTTTAAAATTTGCTCAAGCAAGATTAAGTCCACCAACATTAGCGCAAATTGCTAGTGAAGCGGCTTTGGAAACACCTCAAAGCTATTTTGATGAAGTGAAAACAGAATATGTTGCACGTCGCGACGTTCTAATTGCTGAATTAGAAAAAATTGATGGTGTGAAGGTAGCCAAACCAAAAGGTGCTTTTTATTGTATTGTTGAATTACCGATAAAAAACTCCGATGCTTTTGCACAATGGTTATTAGAGGATTTCGATATTAATGGCGAAACCATCATGGTAGCACCCGCTGCAGGATTCTATTCGACTCCAGGTGTTGGTTTAAACCAAATCCGAATTGCTTATGTGCTTAATAAAGAAAGTTTGGTTCAAGCTGTTCATATTTTAAAAGAAGCTTTAAAGGTTTATAAAGATTAGTGCAAATCTTAAATAACATATCATTAAAACCATACAACACCTTTGGTCTTGAAGCGACTGCCAAACACTTTGTGTCTGTAAACAGTATCGCATCTTTACAAAAGGTGTTGGTTTTACCAGATTATCCTAAAAAATTTATTTTGGGTGGCGGCAGTAATATGTTGTTAACTCAAAACATAGAGGCATTAGTTCTTCATATTAATATAAAAGGGATTTCTGTTATTTTAGAAGAAGAAAATACGGTAAATATTAAAGCGAGTGCAGGTGAAAACTGGCATGAATTTGTTTTATGGTGTTTAGCGCATAATTATGGTGGTCTTGAAAATCTATCATTAATTCCTGGAAATGTAGGAACTGCCCCCATACAAAATATAGGTGCTTATGGCATTGAACTAAAGGATAGTTTTGTTTCTTGTGAAGCGTTAGAAATAGCTACTGGATCTATTAAAACATTTAATAAAGCGGCTTGTAATTTCGATTATAGAAACTCTATTTTTAAGCAAGAAGCTAAAGGACAATATATTATTTGCAGTGTAACGTTTCAACTCACAAAAAATCATCATCAATTACATACTAATTATGGAGCTATTTCTAATCAATTACAAAAAATGTCTATTGATAATCCAACCATTCAGGATGTTTCAAAGGCAGTAATTGCTATCCGCCAAAGTAAATTACCAGATCCTAAAGAAATAGGAAATAGCGGTAGTTTTTTTAAAAATCCTATTATTTCAACAGAAGCATACAAAGATCTTAAAATGCAATTTCCTAATGCACCAGGCTATATTATTTCAGAATTAGAAGTAAAAGTTCCTGCAGGTTGGCTTATTGAAAAAGCTGGATTTAAAGGCAAACGTTTTGGTAATTATGGTGTGCATAAAGAACAAGCGCTTGTACTAGTTAATTATGGCCATGCAAATGGATCTGACATTCTTAAACTCGCTGAATTAATTCAGCTTACCGTTAGGCGTTTGTTTAACATTAAAATTGAAGCTGAAGTAAACTTACTATAATTGATTAGAATTATATAACTTAGCCCTTGTTGCTAAAAACAACTTTAACTACAACCAAATAAAATTTTGAGCACACCGATAGAAGAAGAAATAGTTGGCTTACTAAGAGAAGGCAACAAAAGAGCCATATCATTATTATATGAATATTATGGCGATGCGCTTTTTGGTGTGATATCTAAAGTGCTAACAGATCCCGATTTAGCACAGGATGCTTTACAGGAAACATTTATAAAAGTTTGGAAGAAAGGCAAATCTTATGATTCTAAAAAAGCCAAACTTTTTACTTGGCTATATAGAATTGCCTATAACACAGCCATTGATAAAGTTCGTTCGCATAATAATAAAGCGAGTAAGGAAATCCAAATAGATGCTTCAAACGTATATACCTTAACAAGTGATAGTTTAAATCAGGACGCGCTAGACATACAAAAGCACTTAAGTTCTATTGAAGAAAAATATCAGATTGTTATTAATGCGCTCTTCTTTGAGGGCATGACCCAGCAAGAAGCTAGTGACGAGTTGGACATCCCGCTTGGCACAATAAAATCGAGATTAAAAATCGGACTTCGTGAATTGAAAAAAATTTACGACCCAGAAACAACTCAGTCATGAATGATAAAATAACGACATTTTTAAATTCTGACCTACTAGATAAATATCTTTTAGGCCAAACGACGTCTAAAGAAACTGAAACTGTAGAATCCTATATTTCTAAATATCCAGAAGTAGATCGCGTTTACAACAACATGCAAAGCCAATTAGAATTGGTGGCTCAAGCGCAAGCTATTAAAGCACCTAAAGCGGCTCTTAATTCTATAATGGACGCACTTGAAGAGAAAGCTACGGAGGTCCCAGTAATTGCATTAAACAAAACAAGAATCCGTAAAAAATGGTTTCAATTAAGCGTTGCCGCAAGTGTTGTTGCTATCATGTTTGCAGGAACATCTTATATTTTCTTTCAGCAGAACAAAATGTTAAAAATTGAAAACCAAAAAATTGCTGATGAAATATATGATAGACTAGACGACTTGGATAATAAAAACAGACGTTTAGACGAAATAATGCGTCAAATGAATCAACTAAACGATCCAGAAACAGAGAAGTATATAATAAATGGTAATAATCGTGCTAAAAACCTTAAGACGGTTGCTTACATAAATCCTAAAGACAAAACCTCTATGATTGATGTAGTTTCTCTTCCACAATTGCCAGAAGAGCAATGTTATCAAATCTGGGCAGAGTTGGAAGACAAAATGGTGAATCTAGGCATATTAGGTGAGGCCGATAGACAATTAAAATCAATTCCGTATACTGAAGATGCATTGGCTTTAAGTATTACTATAGAACAAAGAGGAAGTAAATTAAGTGCGACTAAAGAAAATTCGGTTGCAGAAATTACGCTAAACAAATAACCCTCTTTTAAAGCCTATAACAAGACCTCGTTTTTAAAAAAAACGAGGTCTTGTTATTTCTAAAATTCCGTATCTTTGCAAAAACAAATTTTATGAAACTCTTTTTAATAACATTAGTATTGTTAGGAATTGCCGTAGCAGGAATTGCTATTAAAATATGGGCGAAAAAGGATGGTAAATTTGCTGGAACTTGTGCCAGCCAAAACCCTATGCTTAACACAACGGGTGAATCTTGTGGTTTCTGCGGAAAATTGCCAGAACAATTTGACAACTGTAACGAACCTCAACACTCGTAAATTTAATGCTCATATTAGACATTCTCTACTACATATTTATTGTAGTAGCGTGTTTTCAGGTTGGCTATTATCTCGTTTTTTTTAGTCAATTTGCTTTTCAAAAAGAAACGAAACCGGAGCCAAATAACATTCCGATTTCCGTATTAATATGTGCGAAAAATGAAGCCGATAATCTGAAAGATTTCCTTCCTTCGATCATCGCGCAAAATTACCCCAATTTTGAAATTGTTTTAATCAACGATGCTTCTTATGATTATACTTTGGACGTCATGGAAGATTTTGCTAATAAACACCCCAATATTAAGATTGTAAACGTTAGAAATAATGAGGCTTTTTGGGCGAACAAGAAATATGCACTTACATTAGGTATTAAAGCCGCAAAAAATAACCATCTTTTATTTACGGATGCTGACTGTAAACCAATTTCTAAAAATTGGATTTCCCAAATGAGTGCGCATTTTAACAACGACAAAACTATCGTATTGGGTTATGGCGGCTATACTAAAATTAAAAAATCATTCCTTAATAAGTTAATTCGTTTTGAAACCTTATTGACGGCTATGCAGTATTTATCATTTGCAAAAATGGGTATGCCATATATGGGAGTAGGGAGAAATTTAGCCTACACGAAAGATGATTTTTTTAAGGCAAGTGGTTTTATGAAACACATGCACATCCGTTCTGGTGATGATGATCTATTTATTAATCAAATCGCTACGGCAAAAAACACTAGCGTCTGTGTAGCTAAAGACAGCTTTACTATTTCCAATCCAAAAACCACGTTTAAAGAATGGGTAACACAGAAAAAGCGTCATATTACCACAGCGCATCATTACAAACCTGTTCATAAAATTTTACTAGCTTTATTTTACGCATCACAATTACTATTTTGGTTATCTGGGATCGTGCTTTTAGCATTTTTATTCTACTGGGAAGTCATCTTGATATTCTTCGCTTTGCGTCTAATAAGTCAGTTAATAATTGTGTGGTTTACGGCAAAAAAACTGGATGAGCAGGACTTGATGCTGTTCATTCCTTTATTAGAATTCTTTTTAGTTATTTTCCAATTGACTATATTTATATCTAACCTCGTATCAAAACCAAAACATTGGAAATAAAACAAGCCATTGAGCGCGCCAAAACGAACGATCAGAAAGCCTTTAATTTTTTATTAGATTCTTTCTGGGATTACGTATATGGATTTCAATTAAAGCGTGTAAAGAATGAAAATGATGCCGAGGACATTACTATTCAAACCTTTTCCAAGGCGTTCGATAGAATTGATACGTACAAAAGTGAATACAATTTTAAAACTTGGTTAATTACCATTTCAAAAAACATTCATATTGATTTAATTAGGAAGGAAAAAAACTCTATTTCTCAAAATATTTCACATCACGATGAAGATAAATATCATAATATTCTGGATGATTCGCCTTCTCCGGAAGACATTTTAATTACCGAACAAAATTTAGCTAAATTACTTCGTGATATCAAGAAGCTAAAGCCTCATTATCAGGAAGTCATTAATTTAAGATATTTTCAGGAATTGAGCTATAAAGAAATATCTTCAGAAATTAACGAACCCATAAATAACGTTAAAGTAAAGTTACTTCGTGCAAAGAAACTACTTGCCGAAATTATTAAAACCAAGCGCAATTAAGCCCATTTTGGACACGAGTACTTTCAAGAAATCTCCATTTATTTCCAATAATACTTTGTATCTTTGCAAAGGAAATTTTAGTGTATGAAAACAGAAACAGCTACAAGTATTTTACCTGAAAGACAAGCTAAACCAAAGTGGTTACGTGTTAAATTACCAACTGGTAAGAAGTATACAGAATTGCGCACCTTGGTAGATAAATACAATTTAAATACCATATGTGCTTCTGGAAGCTGCCCAAATATGGGTGAATGTTGGGGAGAAGGTACTGCAACATTTATGATTTTAGGAAATGTTTGTACACGCTCATGCGGTTTTTGCGGTGTAAAAACCGGTAGACCAGAAACCCTAGATTGGGATGAACCGGAAAAAGTAGCACGCTCTATTAAATTAATGCAAATTAAGCATGCTGTTTTAACAAGTGTGGATCGTGATGATTTAAAAGACATGGGTAGTATAATGTGGGCAGAAACTGTAAAGTCTGTTAGACGTATGAACCCGGAAATTACCATGGAAACGCTTATTCCAGATTTTCAAGGTATAGAGCAACATATTGATAGAATTATTGACGTTGCGCCAGAAGTTGTATCTCATAACATTGAAACCGTACGTCGTTTAACACGTGAGGTTAGAATTCAAGCAAAATACGACCGTAGTTTAGGTGTTTTAAAATATTTAAAATCTCAAGGACAACGTAGAACTAAATCAGGAATTATGCTTGGTTTAGGTGAAGAACGCGAAGAAGTTATTGAAACACTTCACGACTTAAGAGCTCATGATGTGGATGTTGTTACTATTGGTCAATACTTACAACCAAGTAAAAAACATTTACCTGTAAAAGCCTTCATTACACCAGATCAATTTGATGAATACCGCGAAATTGGCTTGGATTTAGGATTCAGACATGTAGAAAGCAGCGCTTTAGTTCGTTCGTCATATAAGGCTCAAAAACATATTAACTAATGATTCGAATAGGAATTAATGGTTTTGGGAGAATTGGCCGTCGTGTATTCAGATTACTTCATAATCATCCAGAACTAGAAGTTGTTGCGATAAATGATTTAGCGGATTCTAAGACTTTAAGTCATTTATTAAAATACGACAGTATTCACGGTATATTCCATGAAGCTATTTCCTGCGACGACGATCATATTATTGTTAACGATAAAAAGGTTGTTTTATCCCATCATAATCACCCTAAAGATATTAATTGGAAATCTTCGGAAGTGGATTTTGTTATCGAAGCATCTGGAAAGTTTAAAACAGTTGACGTTTTACAAAATCATATAACCAATGGTGCCAAACGCGTTATTTTAAGTGCACCACCAGAAGATGACTCTATTAAAACTATTGTTTTAGGCATTAACGAATCCAGTATCGATGGAACCGAAACCATTATTTCAAACGCGTCTTGCACCACCAATAACGCCGCGCCTATGATGGATGTCATTAATAAACTCTGTGGTATTAAACAAGCATATATAACGACGGTTCACTCCTACACTTCTGATCAAAGCTTGCATGACCAACCACATCGCGATTTACGTCGTGCCAGAGCAGCTGGACAATCTATAGTTCCAACAACAACAGGTGCCGCCAAAGCTTTAACACGTGTTTTCCCTGAACTATCTGATGTTATTGGGGGTTGTGGTATTCGAGTTCCTGTGGCCAATGGCTCTTTAACAGACATAACCTTTAATGTAGAAAAAGCCGTAAGTATTGAAACCATTAACACTGCTTTTAAAACAGCATCTGAAGGTTACTTAAAAAATATACTGGCATATACGGAAGACCCAATTGTTTCTATTGATATTGTTGGAAATACGCATTCCTGCGTATTTGATGCACAAATGACATCTGTAATTGGGAACATGGTAAAAATAATTGGCTGGTATGATAATGAAACAGGCTACTCCCAAAGAATCATAGATTTAATTTGCTTTCTGTCTAGAAAACCGTAACATTTATGGTCTAAATAATTATATTTGTCGTTAACAGTCAATTCTGGATGACACATACACACAAATATATAGTCATTGTTTCAATGCTTTTAAGCTTCTGTCTTTCAGCGCAAAATGACATCAATAAAGATAATGAAACAATTCAGATTAATATTGACTATAAAATAAATCAAGCACAACGAAATATTGAAAGTACTGATTTTTTTGAAGCCGAGAAAAAATTAGCAGAAGCTTTAGTTCTTGCAGAAAAAATTAGTACTAAAAAAAGTATTGCCATCATTTATTCTAAATTGGGTAAGCTTCAATATATTATTGAAGAACCTGATGATGCGCTTGTAAGCTTATTTAAAGCCAACGAAATTCAACGCATTATAAAGGACGACGTTAACCGAGCGGAGACTTACAAAACCATTGGAAATGTCTATAATAGCAAACAAAATTACAACCAAGCGTTAGATTATTTCGTATCAGCTAATACGCTTTTCACACAGGAAGGTTTGGACGATTTTGTTGCTGAAGTACTTTTAAATGAAGGCAAAACACTCATAAAAATTAAAAATTACTCAAAAGCTAATAAGCAATTAGCAAGAGCTATTAGTTTAGCTAAACGATATGATTTAGATAAAATTCAAAGTAGCGCACTAATTAATAACGGATTAGCTCTAGCACATCTAGGGAAACATGAAGAAGGACTTGAAAACACTATTGAAGGTGTTAATATGGCGCAGAAGTATAAATTCTACAGTATTCTAACTAATGGTTATCTTGTTTTAAGTGAATTAAATGAATTGAATGGTAATTATCAATTGGCCACTAACTATTTAAGAAGACATATGAAGCTTTCGGATTCCTTACTGAAAGCAAAGCGCGAAAACTTATCGCCTGAAAAACGGATTAAAATTTTATTAAGCAACCAAACAGAGTTTCAAAAAGAACAAGCAGCTAATCTCGAAGAAAAAATTAAAGAGAATAATTTAAGCAAACTAACTACCATTTTAAGTATTGCTCTAATTACTATTTTATCCTTATTAACTTTATCGCTTTACAAAAACAACAATATTCGGCTAAAAACCAACAACATGCTTCACATTAAAAATAGTGAACTAATTGTTGCCATGGAAAAAGCTGAATTAGCTTCTAAAACCAAAGCTAATTTTTTATCTACAGTTACCCACGAATTACGAACACCACTTTATGCCGTTACTGGTTTAACTAATATGTTATTGGATGAGGATCCAAAACCAAATCAAATTGCACATTTAAAATCCTTAAAATTTTCAGGAGAATACTTATTGACATTTATAAACGATATTCTTCAAATTAATAAAATTGAAGCCAATAAGGTTGATATTGAACCAGAAAACTTCAATCTTAAAAAGAAAATGACCAATGTTATTGCTGCTTTAAACAATTCTGCTAGTAGTAATAACATCAAATTACATCTAGATTATGAGCAAAGTATTCCAGAGACCTTTAATGCAGATCAACTTAAAATATCGCAGATTCTAATTAATTTAATAGGTAATGC
Organism: Bizionia argentinensis JUB59; assembly: GCF_000224335.1. Classification (GTDB taxonomy): domain Bacteria; phylum Bacteroidota; class Bacteroidia; order Flavobacteriales; family Flavobacteriaceae; genus Algorimicrobium; species Algorimicrobium argentinense. The sequence continues at coordinate 107,000 of NZ_AFXZ01000012.1, forward strand.
TATCAAATTCACAAAAGATGGTGATATCTGGATCCGCGCTAAAAAAATGAATCAAGATGGCGACAATTACACCATTCGTTTTGAAGTAGAAGACAATGGTATTGGAATTAGCCCGGAAAAACAAGAACGCCTTTTCGAGAGTTTTTCACAAGGCTCTATTCAAATTAATAGAAAATACGGTGGAACAGGTTTAGGTCTATCCATCGTTAAAGGACTTATTGATATTTTAAAGGGAACTATATATTTAAGGAGTGATTTAGATAAAGGCTCAACTTTTACTTTTGAAATCCCAATGAAATATGCTAAGCCAGTAGCTAGGCAGAAAAAAATAGAATATTTCAATAATATTAGCGATTTCGATTTAGAAAACATCAAGATTTTGGTTGTCGAGGATAACAAAATCAATCAAATGATAACGAAAAAGATCCTAAACAAAATGAACCTGAACTGTGATGTCGTTGATAACGGCGAAGAAGCAGTAGAAAAAGTACGCAAGGAAAATTACGATGTGGTCTTAATGGATATTCATATGCCAGGAATTAGTGGACTTGAAGCTACTACACTTATTCGTCAATTTGACCAAGAGCTTACTATATTTGCTTTAACAGCGGTAACAATTGAAGACAAAATGCAGGAATTTGATGAAGCTGGATTTACTGATATTATTTCCAAACCTTTCAAACAAGAGGATTTTGAGAAAAAACTCTACGACGCTTTAATAGGATCTAATGAAACCAAGTCGATTTAATCTGCGTAATTCACATACTCCATTATCATAGTTCGAAACAGCGCTTGGTCATCAACGACAGCAGTGATAGGTATATAGAATAATTTATTTTCTAAACTTGTATACGACCTTAAACGCATGAAATCCTTCTCGGTAGTTAGTAATAAGTTTTTTTGTTCAAGCTGCGCAATATCGGCATCCGTAAACACATGATGATCCGGAAAGTTTAAATGCTTAAACTTAAAACCCTTATTTTTTAAATAGGCCACTAACGGACTTGCGTTAGCAATTCCAGTTACCAATGTAAATGGCTTTAAATCCATTAATTTTTGTGAGGTATTATTAGATAAAACGTTTTCTGAATAATCTATAGAACTAAAAAACACCTTTTGATTGGTTTCGGGTTTAAGTTTTAAAATTATCTGTTCCTTTTCTCGCGGTGAAATAGTATCTGGACATTTAGTAACCACAATTATTTGAGCACGTTTAGCACCACTTCTTGGCTCTCGTAAATTACCAGTTGGCAACACCCAATCATCACAATATAATTCATGATATGTGGTCAGCAAAATATTAAAGCCAGCATCTACTCTTCTATGTTGAAAAGCATCATCCAATAAAATAACATCTAGTTTTTTAGGCAAACTTATCAGCTTTTCAATACCACGTTGTCGGTTAGAATCGACAGCAATTTGAACTTCTTTATAAAATTTTGTGTAAAACTGAAAAGGCTCATCACCTAATGTTTTAGCACTATCTGAATTATTAGCAAGTATAAAGCCTTCTGTATCTCTTTTATAACCGCGACTTAAGGTTGCTACTTGGTATGAATCTTTTAAGATTTGTATTAAAAGTTCAATCATAGGCGTTTTTCCTGTTCCGCCAGTACTTAAGTTGCCCACGCAAATAATTGGCAAATTATAGGATTTACTTTTGAAAATGCGCATATCATAAAACTGATTTCGCAACCAAGTTATCGCGTAGTAAATAGGAACGATGGGGAATAAAATTTTTCGCAGAAGCTTCATAACAACGAAAGTAATTATTTTATCTTTGAACTTAAACATAAATAGAAATGATTGTTCAAGACGTTATAAATTTATTAGAAGATTTTGCTCCTACTACTTATGCTGAAGATTTTGATAATGTGGGTCTATTAGTTGGAAATACTCAGGAACCGATATCTGGAATTCTAGTCACTTTAGACACTACGGAAGCTGTAATTGATGAAGCTATAGCCACCAACTGTAAACTTATTGTTAGCTTTCATCCAATTATTTTTTCAGGTTTAAAGAAAATTACAGGCAAAAATTATGTGGAACGCGTGGTTATAAAAGCTATTCAAAATAACATTGCTATTTTCGCTATTCACACGGCATTGGATAATGCATATCACGGAGTTAATAATATGATTTGTGAAAAGTTAAGTCTGACAAACCGTCAAATTCTAATTCCACAATCAGGAACCATAAAAAAACTCATTACGTATGCTCCATCTGCTGAAGCTTCAACAATTCGCGAAGCACTTTTTAAAGCTGGGGCTGGAAGTATTGGCAATTATGATAATTGTAGTTTCAATTTAGAAGGTACTGGAACATTTCGAGGTGGTAAAGATTCTGATCCTACCAAAGGGAAAAAGCTTGAAAACCATTCGGAAGCTGAAACACAAATATCCGTGACGTTTCCAAAGCATTTGGAAACTCAAATTTTAAAAGCACTTTTTACAACGCATTCTTATGAAGAAGTCGCTTATGAAGTTGTCAGCATAGAAAACACGAATCAACATATTGGCATGGGCATGATTGGCTCATTAGAAAAACCGATGCCAGAATCCGAATTTTTAGAGTATCTTAAAACTCAAATGCAAACAAATACCATAAGACATTCGGCACTTCTGGACAAACCGATTCAGAAAGTAGCGGTTTTAGGTGGCTCGGGAAGCTTTGCTATTTCTGCTGCTAAACGCGCTGGCGCTGATATATTTATAACAGCAGATTTAAAATATCACGATTTTTTTCAAGCTGAAAACAGCCTAATTCTCGCGGATATTGGCCATTATGAAAGTGAGCAGTTCACAAAAAACCTTTTAGTTGCATTTCTTATGAAAAAAATCACTAATTTTGCACCTGCCTTACCGGTAGGTAGGCTCATTTTATCAAATACCAATACAAATCCTGTTAAGTATTATTAGAGTATGGCAAAAAAGAAAGAAGCAACGGTAGAAGAGCGTTTAAGAGCCTTGTATAACTTACAACTCGTAGATTCTCGCATCGATGAAATTAGAAATGTTCGTGGAGAACTTCCTTTAGAAGTACGCGATTTAGAAGATGAAGTTGCTGGAATGAACACCAGATATGAAAAGCTTGATGACAGCTTAGAGGTTATAAAAAACGATATCAGTTCTAAAAAGAATTTGATTGAAGAGGCTAAAGCACTTATCAAAAAGTATAACGAGCAACAAAAAAATGTTCGTAATAACAGAGAGTTTAATTCTATTTCAAAAGAAATTGAATTTCAAGAATTAGAAATTGAATTAGCTGAAAAAAATATAAACGAGTATAAGGTTCAGATTGAGCAGAAAAAGGAAGTGATTTCACAGACTAAAGAACGCTTAAAAGAACGTCAAACACACCTGAAGCACAAAAAAAGTGAGTTAGATGATATTTTGGCGGAAACTGAAAAAGAAGAGCAAGCGCTAATTAAAAAATCAGAGGATTTCAAAAAATCTATCGAAGAGCGTTTAGTTGCTGCATATACCAGAATTAGAAAGAATGTTAAAAACGGATTAGCGGTTGTACCAATTGAAAGAGGTGCATCTGGAGGATCTTTCTTTACTATTCCGCCACAAGTTCAAATGGAAATTGCATCTCGTAAGAAAATAATTACAGATGAGCACAGTGGTCGTATTTTAGTGGATGCTGCATTAGCTGATGAAGAACGCACAAAAATGGAAAAGCTTTTTTCTAAATTATAAGCTTCAACCTTATTAAATACACTAAGCCTTCAATTCTTTGAAGGCTTTTTTTTTATCATTATTTTAATAGTTTATTTATAAGGTTGCAATAATTTATACGTCTAAAATAAAAAAACTATGAACAAACTACTCCTAATGGTATTGACTGCCATGTTATTTAGTTGTAATAACAACGCACAAGTTAACCCGAAACAACAAGATATAATTAATGCAGAACCTATTGAGGTTGCCATGCAAAACGGAAAAGCCAAAGCTTATTTTGCTAGTGGTTGTTTTTGGTGTGTGGAAGCAGTTTACGAAAGTGTTAAAGGTGTAGATGAATCTATTTCTGGTTATGCAGGAGGTCAGACTAAAAACCCAACCTATGAATCTAGTAACACGGGAAGAACCGGTCATGCCGAAGCTGTTGAAGTAATTTACGACCCAGAAGTTGTTAACTTTGAAACCTTATTGGATGTGTATTTTTCGTCTCAAAACCCCACTCAGGTAAATGGGCAAGGTCCCGATAACGGATCGCAATACCGATCTATTATATTTTATCAGAACGCTGAACAAAAAGCTTTAATTTCAAAAAAAATTAAAGCTTTGGAAGCTGAATTAGGTAAAAAAGTTGCCGCTGAAGTGTATCCATTTCAAAAATTCTGGAAAGCTGAAGGGTATCATCAAAATTACGAGCGATTAAATCCTGACAATTCTTACATTCAAAATGTATCGATTCCGCGATTAAATAAGTTCAAACGAAAGATGCCAGGCATACTAAAAGCCAATCATTAAAAAAATAGTCATTCTGAACATAACTTCTTATTCAGAATGACTTTTTTCATTATAGCTTTGTCGCTTTTAGTGTAAATATCAAAGGATATAAATTATCCACTGTTTTAAACATGCCGTTTTCTGTTGGAATCAAATCTGGCAGCACATTATAAGGACTTTCATTGTGTTCATGTAAATATTCAATATGCAAACCTGCTTCTGTTAAAGCATTTATAACTTCGCTTAAACCGTGATTCCAGCCGTATTCTTTACTCACCATTGTAGATTCTTGATTGGCGTAAGTACCTTCATATTCCTCATAAATAGGTTCATCTTGCATATAGCCATATTTCATAATGGGTTTCCCTTTTAAATAATCAAACATCCAAACAATAGGATGAAATTCAGCCATAAAAAACGTGCCGCCTTTTTTAAGTCGCTCGGCAATCATTTCCCCCCAAGGTTTTAAATCTGGCAACCAACCAATTACGCCATAACTGGTAAAAACAATATCAAACTGCCCCTTAATATGTTCTGAAGTGTCCAAAACATTACAACAAATAAATTCGGCATCTAATCCTAATTCCCTGTTCAATTCTTGTGCTAACTTAATTCCTTCATCACTTAAATCTACTCCAACGCACTTGGCTCCTAGCCTACTCCAACTTAAAGTATCTTGACCAAAATGACATTGCAAATGCAATAGAGACTTTCCTGAAACAATACCCAAAGCCTCTAATTCATAAGGCATCAACGATGATTCACCTTTTTTAAAAGCAAGCATATTATACATATTACTTTCCGCGTGCACTTTCACTTTTGTATTCCATGTTGCTTTATTAGTAGCAAAATAGTTTTTTTCTAAATCCATTTTCTCATAATATATCTGCCTAAATTACTATAACTTTGTAACTTCTAAAACATTTATTATGAAACCATATATACTTTTATTCTCGATTGTACTTTTTATGCAATCCTGTAAATCAGACAAGAACAATACATCAACAATTATTTCCGATGAAAATACTTTAACAGTTTCAGAGAAAATAGCTCAAGCTTATGGCGTTAAAAATTGGGACGATGTAAACACCATTACTTTTTCATTTAATGTAAAAAAAGATAGTACAGTTTTTAAACGTTCTTGGGAATGGTCTCCAAAAACAAATGATGTGAAATTAATGACTGATACCGACACTTTAAATTACAACCGAAATCAAGTGGATAGCACATCTATTAACGCTGACAAATCGTTTATAAACGATAAATTCTGGCTATTAGCGCCTTTTAATTTATTTTGGGATTCAGGAACAACAGTTACAGATCCTGTGATAGAAAAAGCACCAATTAGCGAAAAAATGCTTAATAAAATCACTTTAACTTATACGAATGAAGGTGGATATACACCAGGTGATGCTTATGATTTCTATTATAACGACGACTTTCTGGTTGAAGAATGGATTTATAGAAAAGGTAATTCTGTTGAACCTTCTATGATTACAACTTGGGAAAACGACACTGATTTTAAAGGTGTACTTTTAGCTTTAAATCATAAAAAAATGGACGATGACTGGGAGCTATATTTTACAGATGTTACCATAAAGTAGTTTCAAAACATCCAAAACTAGCTATTGGAACGTATATATAATGTAAATATCCCGCTTTAAGCGTCTATATATATTCAAAAAGCACTTCAATCACTGGTTGAAGTGCTTTTTCTTTTTAGCGGTCATTCCTAAAATTATAATTCCTATTTTTGTGTAAACCGTAAAACAAAACACATTGTCCAACTTCAAAACAGGTATTGATTTCGCTAAAGAACAAGACGAAAACGACACATTATCATGCTATAGAAATCAGTTTCATATTCCGAAAGACAAACAAGGAAATGATATGATTTATCTCTGCGGAAATTCATTAGGCCTACAGCCAAAAGCTACCAAAGACTATATTAATCAAGAATTAGAAGACTGGGCAAATTTAGGTGTAGAAGGTCACACCCACGCTAAAAACCCATGGTTAGGCTATCATGAATTCCTTACGGATAGCATGGCAAAAGTGGTTGGCGCCAAACCGATAGAAGTGGTTGTTATGAATACCTTAACAGCTAACCTGCACTTTATGATGGTGTCGTTTTACAAACCAACAATCGAGCGTTATAAAATTATTATTGAGGCAGATGCTTTTCCATCGGATAAATATGCGGTAGAGTCCCAACTTCGTCATCACGGTTATGATGATAAAGAAGGTTTACTACTTTGGAAAGCTCGTGAAGGTGAAGAATTATTGCGTTATGAAGATTTGGAAGCCATTCTAAAAGAACATGGAGATGATGTGGCACTGGTTATGATTGGTGGTGTTAATTATTATACAGGACAATTTTTCGACTTAAAACGTATTACAGAACTGGGACATAAACACGGATGTATGGTTGGTTTCGATTGTGCCCATGGTGCTGGAAATGTGGAATTAAACTTACATGATTCGGGAGCTGATTTTGCCGTTTGGTGTACTTATAAGTATTTAAATTCAGGACCAGGAAGTCTGGGTGGTTGCTTTGTTCATGAACGTCACGCCCATAACAAAAGATTAAACCGCTTTACAGGTTGGTGGAGTCATAATAAGGAAACACGTTTTAAAATGCGTGATGAATTTGATGCAATTCCAGGAGCAGAAGGTTGGCAATTAAGTAATCCGCCAATATTATCTATGGCCGCCATTAAAGCATCATTAGATATTTTTGAGGAGATTGGAATGAAAAAGCTAAATGAAAAATCTAGAGCTTTAACAGCGTATTTCGAATTCCTATTAAAACAAGTGGGCGATGATTCTATCCGAATTATCACCCCAGAAAACCCAGATGAACGCGGTTGTCAACTTTCTATTCAGGTGAAAAATGCCGATAGAAGTTTACACGATAAATTAACAGATGCCGGTGTAATTAGCGATTGGCGCGAACCAGACGTTATTCGTTGTGCACCCATTCCATTATATAATTCCTACCAGGATGTATATCATATGGTGGAGCGTTTAAAAAATATATTAGAATAATAAGCACCTTGCACGTTAAAGGAGTTCTAGCAACTCCCAATTCTGTTTAACAGATAAATTAAAGCATGAAAAACACACAACAAAATATATTGATAATTGGTGCTGGTCTTTGCGGTTCCTTATTAGCGCTGCGTTTAGGTCAACGCGGTTATAAAGTGAACTTAATTGAAATGCGCCCCGATTTACGAAAAACCGATATTAGCGCTGGTCGTTCTATCAATTTAGCACTTTCAGATCGCGGTATAAAAGCGATGAATTTAGTGGGAATTCAAGATAAAATTGAACCACTTTGTATTCCTATGAATGGTCGTTTATTACATGATGTTGAAGGTAATACTACTTTAGCACCTTATAGTGGTCGCGAGCACGAATACATTAATTCTATATCTCGTGGCATGTTGAACGCACTATTGCTAGATGAAGCTGAAAAGCACGATAACGTCAATATTTATTTTAATAGAAAATGTGAATCTGTCGACTTTGAAAATACCACAGCCCGTTTTACAGAATTCGATACCAAAAAAGAATTCATAGAAGATGCCGATATAATTATTGCTACAGATGGCGCTGGTTCTGCCATGCGTCAAAGTTATTATTTAGGTCATAAATTCTTATTTAGCTTTTCGCAAGATTACTTAAGTCATGGTTATAAAGAATTAAGTATTCTTCCAGGTGAAAATGGCAGTTATAAAACCTATAAAAATGCGCTTCATATTTGGGGTCGCGAAGCTTTTATGCTAATTGCTTTACCCAATTTAGATGGTAGTTTTACGGTTACTTTATTTTTAAGTTATGACGAAGGCGAATATAATTTCAATAACTTAACAACCGAAGAACGTGTTTTAGAATTCTTTACAAAGTATTTTAAAGATGCTTTAGATTTAATGCCGAATCTTATTGACGATTTTTTCACCAACCCAACCGCACCTTTAGGAACCGTGAAATGTTCCCCTTGGCATTATAAAGGCAACACGCTTTTAATGGGAGATGCGGCTCATGCTATTGTACCGTTTTATGGACAAGGTATGAACGCTTCTTTTGAAGATGTGGTAGAATTTGATAAGGTTTTAGATGAAGGTCACGATAATTGGGAAACCATTTTTAAGGTTTACGAAAATTCACGCAAACAAGATACGGATGCGATTGCCGATTTAGCGATCGATAATTTCCATGAAATGAAGGGACATGTAAATCACCCGAATTTCAGAGAAAAACGCGATTTAGAAATGGCTTTTGAAAAAACATTTCCAAATGACTATTCATCAAAATATTCATTAGTCACATTTAATGAAGAAGTCAGCTATCGTGATGCCATGCTTCGCGGTCGTGCGCAAGACAAAGCCATATTGAATATGTTGGCAGATGGCGTTATTACCAAAACAAAAGATTTGTCGACTGAAGAATTACTAGTAACTTTAGAAAAAGTAAAAGTTGAAACGGACATAGTTTTAGAGGATGATAAAATTGCTGGATTACATAAATAAGGAAGATAACATTAATTAGAACTCAATATAAATTAAAGGGAAACTCCTAAATCAATTCAAAGTATTGAAGATCAAAATTCAGAAATAATAAGCGAAGGAATGAAGATGCGAGGCGTAGCTTCAAGCACGTAACTCCTAAAGTGCATGTTGCTTTAGCAATTTCCTAATTTTGATTATTATTTTTTGATTCGTTTTGTATCAAGACAAAATGAATAAGAACATAAAAGAAAACATTAATTAATACTCTTATTTACCCGAGTAAGAGTTCCTTTCTGTAAGTAAGGTTAGGCTGGGATTATATTATGAGCGATAAAAAAAATGAGGTTCCTGCCTCCGCAGGAACTAAAGTAACACCAAGAGGAGCCTATCCAGCTGTAAAATGTGTGGGCGATTTTATATTTGTATCGGGAACTAGTTCGCGCAAAGCAGACAACACGATTGCTGGCGTCGATATTATTGACGAAATGGGAACAAAACACCTTAATGCAGAAGTTCAAACACGTGAAGTATTAAGAAATATTGATCGGAATTTACAAACCGTTGGGGCGTCTATAAAAGATGTGGTTGATGTGTCGTCATTTTTAGTGAATATGAACGATTTCGCAGGTTATAATAAAGCCTATGCCGAGTTTTTTGATAAAGAAACCGGACCAACCAGAACTACTGTTGCCGTTCACCAATTACCACATCCAGATTTGGTCGTAGAAATTAAGGTGACGGCTTATAAACCAACTCCTTAGTAGGCAGGAGTCTCATAAAAAGACGAAAAGAATTCGAGGCTACTAGATTCTTTTAAATCGGAATTTATAAAAATTCTATATTCTCAATGAAGAGAACTTTAGATAAAATCACTAGCAAGTGGGAACCATAGCAGAAAACAAAGAGATTCCTGCCTTCGCAGGAATTAAAAACTATATAAACGGAAAATTCATGCCTCCCATTGCTAATGGGTGGTTGGACAATTACGACCCTTCTTGTGGCGAAGTCTATGGACAAATTCCGAATTCATCAAAAGAAGATGTTGAGAATGCCTATATAGCAGCAAAATCAGCTTTTCCTACTTGGTCGAAAACAACTTTAGATGAACGTAGTCGCATTATGCTCAAAGTTTCGGAGTTAATTGAGCAGAATCTCGATGTACTAGCCGAAGCAGAAAGCAAGGACAATGGCAAACCAATTAGTTTAGCAAAAGCGATAGATATTCCGAGAGCTGCGAGTAATTTTCGTTTTTTCGGAAATGCCATTACACAATTTGCGAGTGAAAGTCATGAGAGTGTTGGTTTGGATGCTATTAATTACACATTGCGTCAACCAATTGGTGTGGTGGGTTGTATTTCACCTTGGAATTTACCACTATATTTATTTACTTGGAAAATTGCTCCCGCAATCGCCGCAGGAAACTGCGTGGTTGCCAAACCAAGTGAAGTGACACCAATGACAGCTTATCTATTAGGTGAAATTTGTAACGAAGCAGGATTACCAAAAGGCGTGTTAAATATTGTTCATGGTTTAGGCGGATCAACAGGTCAAGCTATTATTGAACATCCCGATATTAAAGCTATATCTTTTACAGGTGGAACAGCAACTGGCGCTCATATTGCGAGAATTGCAGCTCCAATGTTTAAAAAATTATCTTTAGAATTAGGTGGCAAAAACCCCAACATAATTTTCGCGGATTGCGATTATGAAGATATGCTAAATACCACAGTCAAATCATCTTTCGCCAATCAAGGTCAGATTTGTTTGTGTGGGAGTCGCATTTTTATAGAAGCATCTATTTACGAGAAATTCAAAGCTGATTTCGTTGAAAGAATAAAAGCTTTAAAAGTCGGACATCCGTCAGAAAGCACGACGAATATTGGCGCTTTGGTTTCAAAACCTCATTTGGAAAAAGTGCTGGAGTATATCCAGATTGCCAAAGATGAAAATGGAACTATTTTATGCGGCGGCAATAAAGTGACTGTTTCAGGCTATGAAAATGGTTATTATTTAGAACCAACCGTTATTGAAGTTCAAACAGATGATTGCCGCGTAAACCAAGAAGAAATTTTTGGACCTGTTGTAACGATAATGCCATTTCATAAAGAAGATGAAGTCCTGCAAATGGCTAACAAAGTCAAATATGGTTTATCTGCTACCTTGTGGACAAATGATTTAAAACGCACCATGCGGATGAGTAACCAATTACAAGCCGGTATTGTCTGGGTTAACACTTGGTTGATGCGCGATTTACGCACACCTTTTGGTGGTGTAAAAGCCTCTGGTGTTGGTCGGGAAGGCGGCTTTGAAGCCTTGCGCTTTTTTACTGAAGCGAAGAATGTGTGTATAAAATATTAACTTATTCCTGCGCAGGCAGGAATCTTATAAATTGAAATAAAAAATATTAATTTAACGTCATTTTGCACTCCTGTCTGCAATAAACAGGTTTCAAAATTACAGTAAAAAGATTACTGCGTTCGCAGGAATAAAAAACATGAATTTAAACTTAAACAACAAAAACGCATTAGTTTGCGGAAGTACAGGAGGAATAGGAAAAGCAACTGCTATGGCGTTGGCATCAGAAGGTGTTAATGTGACTTTAGTTGCTAGAAATGAAGATAAACTCAAAATGGTTTTAGCCAAGCTACCCTCGGAAGGAAAGCATAGTTATATTGTTGCGGACTTCTCGAACCCTTTAGAATTAAAACAAAAAGTATCCGATTTTATTTCTAAAAATCACGGTTTTCATATTCTGGTAAATAACACGGGTGGACCAGCTGGTGGACCTGTTTTTATGGCGGATTTGGATGAATTTCAAAAAGCATTTACCCAGCATTTAAAATGCAATCATGTATTAGCACAAACGGTTGTTCCGTTTATGAAGGAAACTGGTTACGGTAGAATCATTAATGTTATTTCTACCTCAGTTAAGCAACCTTTGGACGGATTAGGCGTGAGTAATACTATTCGCGGTGCCGTTGCCAATTGGAGTAAAACATTGTCCAACGAATTAGGGTCTTTTGGAATCACGGTTAATAATGTGTTGCCTGGCGCGACAGGAACAGATCGGTTAGCGGAAATAATTAAAAACAAATCGGCTAAATCGGGAAGTACTGAAGAAGAAGCTGCAAACGCTATGAAACAAGCGGTTCCTGCCAAACGTTTTGCCAAACCAGAAGAATTAGCGGATGCTATAACTTTTTTAGCCAGTGAACGTGCTGGTTATATTAACGGCATTAACCTTCCTGTTGACGGTGGGCGTACTAAAAGCTTATAAGATACGTATGAAAACCGCTTATATTACTTGTCTATTTCTAATGTTGTCTGCAATTGGGCATGCCCAATATGTTATAGAAAATTATTCGAATGCAGAAATTGATCAGTTACCAGCTGTTGAAGAGATTGCTAATTGGATTCAATTCAACAGCAGTAATAATGTGATACCATTGTTGGAAAACCCTAATACGATAGACCGCGTTTACCTGAACACCGAATCGGCATTTTTATCATTAAAGTATGACAGAAATAAAGTGGATTCTAAAACGCACCATTATATTGATGATGACCGAAATATTGTTTGGTACGAACGCGATTTTTATAAAAAATCGAAATCCAAATTAAAACCACGCTATCAAATTTACTTTACGGTGGAATTCGTTAATAATTCTTATAAGATAATTGACCTTAAAATTGGCAAGAAGAAAAAAATAAATACCGGTGATTATAGCAAAAATTGATTTCAAATGAAAATAATAACCATTATTACTCTCATTTGAAACCTTACGTTTTCACAAATTATCAGTAAAGAGTTCACCAATTCTATTGGGTCTGATGAAGGTAAAGAAATCGAAAAACGAAAAAATTAAAAATCTTTATAAAAATAGACCTCACAGGTTTTCAAAACCTGTGAGGTCTTTGTATATTTATAACAATATTCCGCGTTAAGGATTGAGCAATTGATGGAGCTCTCCCGATTTTTCATCGGGAAGCGACTTGCGAAAGCCTGACGTTACATAGCTAAAGCGACGTAACGGGACGCCAAAAAAAAAATATGCTATGAGTCAGTTAGTTTCGCCTTTAAATTTCAAGGCCTGGATTGAGGAAAACAGACATTTATTAAAGCCACCCGTTGGTAATAAAGTGGTCTGGAAAGACGGGGAATTTATTGTTATGGTTGTTGGAGGACCAAATAACCGAAAGGATTATCATTACAACGAAACACCCGAATTTTTCTATCAAGTTGAGGGAGATATGATTCTGAAAATAATTGATGACGGCGTACCAAAAGACGTACATATAAAAGAAGGTGATATTTATTTATTACCATCAAAAGTGCCACATTCTCCACAAAGAAAAGCGAATACTGTTGGACTCGTAATAGAGTACAAACGACCGGAAGGTGTGCGTGATGCGCTATTGTGGTTTTGCGAAAACTGTACAACCAAACTATACGAAGAGGATTTTACCGTTGAAAATATTGAAACTGATATGCCTGTAATTTTCGATAAATATTACAGTGATTCAGAAAAACGTCAATGCCCAAATTGTGGTGAAACAATGGAGCCGCCAAAAAAGGTTCAGATTGAATAAAAAGTCCATTATCCATCTGACATATCCCTTTCGGGAAACATAAAAAAATAAATTAAAACTATTGAGATGCTTTGCCTGCACTCATCCTCACATATGAAAGAACATCGTAAATTAAGAATAAACGGTCATTCACATTTACTTCCTTATCCGGAAGAAATTCCACAATTCATGAAGGATAAAGAGATCTTTTGGGTGGATAAAGATCGGAAATATATGCTTCAAAAAGATTGGAACAGACCCATTACAGACTCAAGTTTCTTTTTGGATGAAAAGTTGGCTTGGATGGAGCGTTTTAAAATTGATCATGCGGTAGTTTTAAACTTATCTCAATTATACGGAAATGGTTTGCGTGTGGAAGAAATGCGACAAGCGCTGCGTTTTCAAAATGATTTTAATGCCAAAGTACAACGAGAAAACCCGAGTAAATTTACCTGTGGTTTTGTTGTACATCCTGGTTTTATGGAAGGCGCTTGTTGGGAAATAGAACGCTGTGTTAACGAACTAGGTATGCAATTACTTTGCTTACCAACCCATTATATGGATACTATTGGTACATGGCGTTGTATATTTGATGAAGAAAATGAGCCTTTATTTGCGTTGGCGAATAAATATAATTTAGCAGTGGAAATTCACCCTTATGATGGTGAAAAGTTTATAAAATTAGAAAACACCTCTTGGCGTTTTCACTTGATATGGATGTTGGCACAATGTGCTGATGCCTATCACTTTTTAACTTTAAACGGTTATCAAGATAAATATCCCAATATGCGAACCTGTTTTGCTCATGGGGGACAATTAGCACAAATTAATCTGGGCAGACGTATTCAAGGTTTTGATGGTAGACCGGATTTATTTGAAGGGAAAAGTCACCCAAGAAAAGCAGTAGGCCATAAAAACATATTTTTCGATACGTTAGTTCATGATACTGGCGGTTTGCAGTTATTGATAAAAAACCAAGGATCCAAACAAGTACTAATGGGACTTGATGACCCTTATCCACTGGGAGAAATGGAAAGTGCGCAACAATCGTCCTACCCAGGGAAGATTTTGGATTTAGCTATGGAACAAAAAATCATTAATGAAACTGAACGCGATGCCATTTGGGAAGATAATGTGATTCAATGGTTATGTGGTGATGATGAAGCCGCTAAAAAGAAATTAGTGAATCGGATTTTAGGATAAGTATATCGTAGAATTACATATCTACTAATAAGTAAACATTTAGAAAAACCTTCTAGTTTTAGGTTTAATGAAAATAGGTTTCGACTTCCTGCCTATCGGCATACACGACGATCCACCTGACAACAAACAACTCACAAAAAAATGCATTTTCTTTCAGAAGATTTAGATACTTATGTTGTAAACCATTCGGAAAACGAACCAGAATTACTACAGCAATTAACACGCGAGACTTACCAAAAAATATTACAACCACGTATGTTAAGTGGTCATTATCAAGGTCGTGTTTTAAGTATGATTTCCAAATTGGTAAACCCAAAAAACATTTTGGAGATTGGGACGTACACGGGTTATTCTGCTTTATGTTTAGCAGAAGGCATGCAAAAAAGCGGCGAAATGCATACCATAGATATTAATGAGGAGCTTGTTGATTTTCAAAGATTGTATTTTGATAAATCAGATTTCGGAAAACAAATTCATCAGCATTTAGGAAATGCTTTGGATATTATTCCAACACTTAATAAAACATTCGATTTAGTTTTCATTGATGCGGATAAGGAAAATTACGTAAAGTACTTTGAGCTTATTATAGAGCGTTTAAATCCCGGCGGCGTAATTATATCTGATAATGTACTCTGGAGCGGTAAAGTGCTCGATACAACCTTTAAAAAGGACGATACCTCAACACCAGCACTTATAGCTTACAATAAATTATTAAAAGAAGATCCACGCGTGGAAACTGTGCTTTTGCCGATTAGGGATGGTTTGACTATTAGCAGGAAGGTTTAAATTCCTGCGAAGGCAGGAATCTCGTTATTAAAATATCAAACTATTTTATATCATGCGTCGATGAATAATTAAATTAAACATATGCACTATTTTGAGGAATTAGTATCAAGCGGAACTTTATTTACTTTGGATGCATTAGAAGAAATGAATTTAAAATCAATAGAAGAACTCCAAAGAAGTGGTTCAACTATTGCAGTTAGAAGTACTCAAATGATTCAATTACAAAAAACTATTTTATCTATTGGAATGTTTTCCATGTTCGATTCAGTATTGCAAGAACGATTATCATGTAATAATGGGTTTGATGCGGCGAAAAAATTACTTCTTCAAATGGAAAAAGTTGAATTACATAATCGTTTCAATGATTTTATATGTGCAATAAATGTCCTTAAACATGGACATGGTAGAAGTTATAATAAGTTATTGTCTAAAGTCGAACAACTACCCTATAAACTAAAATTACCAGAAGAGAATTTGTTTGATGAAGGCGATGTTTCAGAAATTTCCACTTTAATAGAAGTCGATGATAAATTCGTCATAAACTGTAGCGAATTAATTGAATTGGTATCAAAAGAAATTAGAAATAAAACACTTTATTAATATTTGTAGACTAGTTTTTTAAAATACTAAAAGATTAAGAAATTTAACCTGAACAAAACTCATATATTAAAACACAGTAAATTGTATATGAGTCAATTGAAGGTTCCTTACCGATATTATTCACTGAAATAGAACCACCAGAATAGAATCCAAAAAAACTCAACAAAGCAAGCTTTTCAAGAAATTATTTGTCCTAAAACTTTATAAAAATAGCAATTAAAAAATGAGATTCCTGCCTTCGCAGGAATTTATAACTTACGTCGTACAGAACCCGTAAAATCCTCTAATTCGTCTTTTACTTTCTTCAGTTCGTCTTGAACATCTTTAGAGACACTCGTATCAATACCATTCTTTTCAGCACTTTTAGTGATTTCAGATTTGATATCGTTGGAAGCGTCTTTCATCATACGCATACCTTTTCCTAATCCGCGGGCAATTTCCGGGATTTTATCGGCTCCAAAGACCATGACTACTATAAATAGTATAAACATGATTTCGGTTGTACCGATGAATAAATAAATTACTTGCTGTATCACGATGCAAATATAGTAAGTAGAATGATACGAATAAAAAAAGCCGACTGATAAAAGTCGGCTTTTAATAAATATTTTTGAAATTTAGTCTTTTTTAGTCTTCCGACTTGTTTTTAAACTGATCAAACTGACTTTGAGTAACTTCTCGTGGCCAAGAATTGTTAGAAGTATCAACATCGGCAGTTTCTAAATTAGGATCGACTGTAATTTTCACAATCTCCTTATCTGAAGCTATTGCTTTACTTACTTCTTTATCGTTTAAACGCCATATTTGCGCTGGATATCTCTCTGTTTTAGAAGTCCCATCAGCATACTTATACTCAACGATTATAGGCATTACCAATCCTCCTGGCTTCTCAAAGGTAACACTATAGAAGTATTTTGGTTGCTTGATATTTTTACGTTCTTCTGGCGAAAAGTTATCCATAACATATTCATTTAGAGTTGGTGAGTTTTCTAATAAAGTCCCATTTTTCATGTTCTCGTTAAAATCTTCACTTCCTTCTTCAACCATATATACTAATGGCGGTAAATCGCTCATTTTCATACCCCGTTGTTTCACCATTTCTTTAACTTGAGCATTTGGTTCGGCGGAGACGTAATACTTCTTCACTTCTTTCACACCCATATCCACATAGTCTGTTGTATAAAACCAACCTCTCCAAAACCAATCTAAATCGAATGCCGAAGCATCTTCCATGGTTCTAAAGAAATCTTCTGGTGTTGGGTGCTTAAACATCCAACGGTGCGCGTATTCTCTAAAAGCATAATCAAACAACTCACGACCCATTACGGTTTCTCTTAAAATATTAAGTGCTGTTGCCGGTTTTCCGTATGCATTATTTCCAAATTGGTAGGTGTTTAGACCTTTTGTCATAATTGGCGCAATATAATCTTGATCTCCGCCCATGTAAGGAACAATATTAACAGCAGGCCCGCGGCTTGAAGGATATTTATCATCACTTTCTGATAAGGCTGTTGGGTGCGATACCCCAAAATCTTGTTCAGCAACATACTGTAAAAAGGTGTTTAAACCTTCGTCCATCCACGTCCATTGACGCTCATCACTATTAACAATCATAGGAAAAAAGTTATGTCCTACCTCATGAATAATTACGCTAATCATACCGTATTTAGTACGATCACTATATTTTCCATCCTTATCTGGTCTACCATAGTTAAAACAAATCATTGGATATTCCATTCCTTGTTGCTTGGCATGAACCGAAATTGCTTTGTGGTAAGGATAATCAAAAGTCATACGAGAATATGATTTTAACGTGGTTGCCACAGCATAAGTAGACCATTCTTCCCATAAAGGATTTCCTTCTTTAGGATACATTGAAACCGCCATGACATCTTGATCGCCAATTTTAACAGCCATCATATCCCAAATATATTTTCTAGACGATGCGAAGGCAAAATCACGTACATTTTCTGCAGAGAATTTCCACGTTTTCGTCCCTTTTGCACGGCCCTTTTCAGCTTTTTCAGCTTCCTCTTGAGTTACAATGAAAACTGGTTTATCGTAAGATTTTTTAGCTTTTTCAAAACGCTTCATCATGTCTTTCGTAAACACGTCTTTACGGTTTGTTAATTTTCCTGTAGCATCCAGAATATGATCTGAAGGCACGGTAATATTCACTTCAAAGTTTCCAAAAGGTAAAGCATACTCATCACGTCCCCAGAATTGAGAGTTCTGCCAACCCTCTACATCATTATAAACCGCCATTCTTGGATAGAATTGCGCTATAATATAGTTTCTGTTGTCTTCTTCAGGAAATGATTCATAACCAGAACGTCCACCCATATTAACATAATCGTTAATATTATACCACCACTTAAGTGAGAAACTGAATTTTTCACCTGTTTTTAATACTTGTGGCAATTCCACACGCATCATGGTATTATTAATCATGTGAGCTAAAGGTTTTCCGCTTGTATCTGTTATGGATTCAATTTTAAAACCACCATCAAAACCATCTGTCATATAGGTTGAAGCAAAGCTTCCTGCTTGTTGTGCAGGTGGCACCCCACTACCTTCAATTAAAGGAGATTCGGAATCTTTAGCACGCATATTTTGATCCAATTGTACCCATAAATATTTTAATTGATCAGGGGAATTATTGGTATACGTAATCGTTTCATAACCAGAAATTATGGCTTTATCATCATCCAGGGTTATATCCATTTTATAATCTGCTTGTTGCTGATAATAAGATGGGCCTGGGGCTCCAGAAGCAGTTCTGAACATATTCGGTGTTGAAAACTCGTCATACAATTGTTTGAATTTGTTGGTGTTTGTATGACCGGGTTTACGCTCTGGCTTTTGTGCCTCATCTTGGGCAAATGCACCTAGCGAAACAAATAAAATAGATAGGAAAAGATATTGTAGTTTTTTCATTATTATGTGAAGTTACTGGATAGTTGATTGAAATTTAACGCTTTTTTAAGGTTTAGAAATATTTTATTTAAAATTTAACATTCCTTTATCATTTTGCTTTATGAGTATAAAGCTCTTCTTTTGACCATTAATATCTGTGCGAACAATATTTTTCTGATCACTAAAAACATCAAACAAAACGTGATTTGTAATTTCAAAAGAGTTAATTAACGCTACGTTAGGTATTTCTAAATAACAATAAATCAGGTCGTTTTCATACTCTTTTCCCAAGAACAAAAGTTTTGCTTGTTTACCATTAATTTTAATATTAACCTTTTCAGTTAAATATTTACCGATATAATAATCTGTTTTGTCTGCCTCATTTTCCGTTGCTAGAGTAATATTTTCATCATAGCGCATGCGAATTAAGCGCTCTAAATCATCAATAAATATTCTAGTAATAATTTGCACTGATTGCTTTTCCTCTATATACTCCACCTCGGTAATACTGACATAATATTTATGCATAGTAAAAGCGAACATGGGAATAACCGCTAGAATCAGCAAGTATTTGAATCCTTTCATTTTCTTATCATTTGTATAAGCTAAAGTACATATTTGAGAGTCCGAATAATATTATCGCTTAAATTTAATTGATAATAATGCTTTTAATAGTTATTTCTGTTTTGCTTATAAATTTCTAATTTTTCGATTAAAAACTTTAAAACAGTAATACCATTTTTATTTTTACAACGCTCTAAAAATTTTGGATCTTCCGAGCAAAAGAAAAAATAATCCATCCGAAACATCGGTTCTAAAGCATAGTTGGCAAATAAATCGCCTTCATAAGCCACACGAATTTTATGGAGAAGCTCATCCTTTTCTTCAAGTAACACTTGCTGTTTTAGCCTTTTAATTTTTCCATTAATTGTATTTACTAATGTTACGATCACGTTACCATAAGCATTGCTCAAGCGTCTTTCGCTTTGGGTTGGCATTTTACCTTGATAACTGGGAATACCTACCATTTTAGCCGTTAATGGCTCACCTTCAACATTTTTAACATCATGCATTAAATTACCAGAAAGCACTTTACCCACTGTCACCTCATCTAACTTATTTACTAAAGGTTCTAAAACAACTTGGATTTGATTTCCCTGTAACATTTCGGCATCAACAATTATAGAAACTAATTGATGTTGAATAGAAGAAATAATGATGGTATCACTTACTTTACTTGGAACTACAAAATCTCCTGTAGCATTGGTAATTGTGAATTTTTTAGATGTTCTATTAATAACATGAATATTTTCAGCATCTAGATTGGTAATTATCTTTCCTTTCAAATCTTGTGTTTGCGAGAACACATTTGAAGCGACAAGAAACAAAACTAATAAGCATGAAAATCTAATCAACTTCATATATTTTAGCGCTATTTAAAATCTGTTTGAAGATTTTAAGTTTAGCAATTAAGTAATCTAAAACTTCAATGGATGTCTTGTGTTTACAGCGCTCTAAAAAATCAGGTTGCTCGGAAACGAAGTAGAAAAACTCCATAACAGATTCTTCAGCTAAAGGATTTTCCGAAAACAAATCAACAGAAAGACGAACTTTAATATCCTGCATTAAAGCATCTTTCTCCTCTAATTTTATCCGGTTTTTTAATTCTTTCGTCCTACCAGATATGGCATTTAATATAGGGTTTAGTGGTAGAAATCCGCCACCCGTGGTTGCTTCATTTAATCGCCGCTCACTTTGCGTTTTAGGACGTCCTTGATAACTTGGAATCCCTGCTTTTAATGATGTCATCGGCTCATCCTTTACATTGGAAACATCGAGTAACATATTACCCGTAAGTATTTTACCAACGACCACTTGATCGAGTTCGTTTATCTGTTCTTCTAAAGTAATAACTAATGTTTTATTTTTAATAATCTCATCATCTACAATTACTGACATTGTTTTATGCTGGACAGAAGTAAAAATAATCGTGTCGTTTAATGTTGCAGCAATTCGAAAAGTACCATGAATATTAGTTATAGTAAATTTTTGCGCAGTTTTATTTATAATGTGAATATTCTCCACATCTGAAGTACTTTTAACTTTCCCGAGAAGTTCAACAGTTTGACAATAGCTTTGTTGACATGTGATAAATAGAATTAAAACAAAAATTTTAGTTTTGTCCATTTTCTAATTTTAAAAACAAATCACTTTGCTTTTTCAGAAACTCCATACGTTTAAGCTCGTTTTTTTCTCCAAGCAAACTTGCCTTAAATCCATTTTCTGTAATAAATGCAAAAAATGCTTCCACCTTATTTAATGGAATATTATAAGTTTCATTTATATATTTTGGCGAATAAATATCACCTAGATCTAAAGGTCTGTTTTCGCGTGCCATCTCAATGGACCGTTTCTTTAATGGCGAATTCACCCATTTATTAACACCTAAAATAGACGCGAAATTAATGCCATTATAAAAATCACCTTGATTAGTCACAGAGTTTATAGGCTTGGTAAAAGCATCTTCAGGAAATTCGAGATTACTTAGATTACCAAAACTCATAAAAATTTCTTTTTGGACTTCAGCATTTTCAATATCTGTTAATAAATCACCTGTTAATTTGGAGGGTAGCAATATTACTTCAGTTAATGTGGTTACCGATTCAACCAAAAACAAACGCAATTTTTTAGAATCCATTACGTCTTGGTTTATAACAACTGTTCTTGGTTCGTACTGTAAAGCAGAAATTTCCAAAACGTCGTATAATGCTACAGCCATGGTAAAATCACCATCTGCTGTTGCAACCGTACCTTTTTTGGATGATTTATTAAAAATCGTAACACCTTCTACATCGCTACTGGCAATAATTTTTCCTTCCACTTCAATACGTGTGGTGTTTTGAGAAAATATAGTTCCGAAAGAAAGTACGAAAAGAAATCCGAGTAATTGTTGTTTCATAATGAATGGTTTAGTTAGGCTAAAGAAACTCTTTCGAATCTTAATTTAAACGCAAATAGCTGATAAACTTTTGTTAAATCCAATGTTTACTTAAATTTACAAAAATTTGACTTATGAAACAATTACTTATTGCAAGCACATCAACTATTCATGGAAGTGGTTATCTAGAATATCTTTTAGGTGATTTAGAAATCTTTTTCAAAAACTGTAAAACCATTTTATTTATTCCGTATGCACGACCTGGAGGAATTTCTCATGATGAATACACCGAAAAAGCACGCGAAGCTTTCAGCAAAATAAATATACAAGTAAAAGGTATCCATGAATTTGAATCGGCTGCGGAAGCCATAAAACAAGCCGAAGGTATTTTTACAGGTGGTGGAAACACCTTTGTTTTACTTAACCAACTCTATAAAAACAAATGTATTGAAGCGTTACAAAATGCCATTAATAACGGAACTCCTTATTTAGGTACTAGCGCTGGAAGTAATATTTGCGGCTTAACAATTAATACCACGAACGATATGCCTATTATGTATCCACCGAGTTTTAAAGCATTGACATTCGTTCCATTTAATATTAATCCGCATTATTTAGATCCTATTACTAACAGTAAACACATGGGTGAAACGCGCGAAACACGTATTAAAGAATTTCATGCTTATAATACCTTTCCCGTTATTGGCTTGCGTGAAGGAAGTTGGTTGGAAGTTAAAGGAAAAAACATATTATTAAAAGGAACGTTAGATGCGCGAGTTTTTGAATATGGCAAGGAACCTTATGAAGTAAAAACTGGAACCACTTTGCAACATTTAAAATAATGTTAAAAGATCTATATATAACTAAAAATAAGGATTATAGTATCCGTTTTATTTCTTCGGAAGAAACCTACCCTATTAGACAACCAGTTTTAAGACCGGGCCGAGCACTAGAAGATTGTGTTTTTACTGATGACACATTGGGTTCAACCTTTCATTTGGGACTATTTTTTCAGGACATATTAATTGGCGTAGCTTCTTATATGAAGAATAAAAACGATTCTTTTGCCGAAGAAACACAATACCAATTGCGCGGCATGGCTATTTTGAAGGATTATCAAAAAAAGGGATTAGGTGAATTTTTATTGAAAGCAGGTGAAACAAATTTGGCCAAAAGTAACGTGAACCGATTGTGGTTTAATGCTCGTGAAAACGCTGTTAATTTTTATAAAAAACACGGTTATGAAACGCAAGGAACTAATTTTAATATTGAAGGCGTAGGAATACACTTTTTGATGACTAAAATTCACAGAAACAACAACTAAAATAAAAGTTACTTTTATAAGATATGTTTTGGTTTCACTGCCATTTTCAAATACTATTATTAAACTAAAGAAATTATAAACGTCTATATTTGTACTTTAAATTTTACCATTTTTTACCATGAACAAAAAAGTTATACTCATGATTTTAGATGGTTGGGGAAAGTCTCCCGATCCTAAAGTCTCCGCCATAGATAACGCCAATACACCTTTTATAGATTCTCTATATTCAAAGTATCCGAACGCCAGTTTACGTACCGATGGCTTACATGTGGGGCTTCCAAAAGGTCAAATGGGTAATAGCGAAGTTGGCCATATGAATCTTGGCGCCGGACGTATTGTTTATCAAGATTTGGTGAAAATTAATTTGGCAGTCGAGAATAATACGCTTCAAAACGAACCAACACTTATTAATGCTTTTCAATACGCCAAAACCAATAACAAACCCGTTCATTTTTTAGGATTAGTTAGTGATGGCGGTGTGCATTCGCATATCCATCATTTATTTGGTTTAGTAGATGCCGCAAAAAATGCTGGCGTAACAGAATCTTATATTCATGCCTTTACGGACGGCCGTGATGTGGATCCGAAATCGGGTTATAGATTTATCAATTCATTAGAAAATTATATTTTAAATACACCAACAAAATTGGCTAGTATAACTGGACGATATTATTCCATGGATCGTGATAAACGTTGGGGGCGAATAAAAATAGCATATGACGCTGTGGTTCATGGAACAGGTATTCATTCCACTAATGCCACACAAGCCATTCAGCAAAGTTATGATACTGATGTTACGGATGAATTTATAAAACCCATCATTATGGTGGATGAAGAGAATCAACCAAAAGCGACCATAAAAGATGGCGATGTAATTATCTATTTTAATTACAGAACCGATAGAGGTCGTGAGTTAACTCAAGCGTTAACTCAAACCGATTTCCATGAGCAGAATATGCATAAACTCGATTTGTATTATGTAACCATGACGAGTTATGATGACACCTATAAAAATGTTCATGTGGTTTATCATAAAGACAATTTAACGAATACGCTTGGCGAAGTATTAGCGAAACATGGTAAAAAACAAATCCGTATTGCAGAAACTGAAAAATATCCACACGTCACGTTTTTCTTTTCCGGAGGTCGCGAAGCGTTATTTGAAGGTGAAGCGCGTATTTTACGTAACTCGCCAAAAGTAGCAACTTACGATTTAAAGCCAGAAATGAGTGCTTTTGAATTACGCGACGCACTAATCCCAGAATTACAAAAAGGTGAAGTTGATTTTGTCTGTTTAAATTTTGCCAATGGCGATATGGTTGGACATACAGGCGTAATGGCAGCGGCTATAAAAGCATGTGAAGTTGTTGATGCTTGCGTTAAAGATGTCGTTACGGCAGCACTGGAGAATGGCTACACGACACTATTAATTGCCGATCATGGTAATTGTGAAACGATGATGTATCCGGATGGTTCGCCACATACATCGCATACAACAAACCCGGTGCCTATTATTTTAATTGATAAGGATTTAAAACACATTCAAGATGGCGTTTTAGCCGATTTAGCACCAACTATTCTAAAACTTATTGGCATTCCACAACCAGACGTCATGACACAACATTCTATTATTTAAGATTTATTTATTGTTTTTATGAATTTTACTGACAAACTTATTATTGCCGTAGATTTTGATGGCACTATTGTAGAAGATGCTTATCCGAAAGTAGGGAAGCCTAAATTATTTGCTTTTGAAACTTTAGACCGTTTACAAAAAGAAGGTCATCGACTCATTTTATGGACTTACAGATCTGGTTCGCATTTGGACGATGCGGTTGATTTCTGCAAAGAGAACGGCTTAGAATTTTACGCAGTAAATAAAAGTTTTCCTGAAGAAGAATTAGACAACACGAAAAGCAGAAAAATTAATGCCGATGTTTTTATTGATGACAGAAATATAGGTGGTCTTTTGGGTTGGGGCGAAGTGTTTCAACTGCTAGCCGACCCAAAAAACCACCCTATTAATCAATCTAAAAAAAAGAAAGGTCTTTTTTCGTTTCTCCGAAAATAAGTGGGTTAACCTCTTATTAAATCGAAGTAACTTTTATCTATAGATTCCTGATGATCTGGGTGCGCGATATTAACAAGGGCTTTTACACGTTGCTCTATCGTTTTGCCATATAAATTTGCTATTCCATACTCCGTAACTACATAATGCACGTGTGCCCGTGTAGTAACCACACCTGCTCCTGGTTTTAAACTAGGAACAATGCGACTAATTCCTGATTTAGTTACGGATGGTAATGCAATAATGGCTTTCCCCTCATTACTTAGCGAAGCACCACGCATAAAGTCCATTTGTCCGCCAACACCAGAATACATATGCGCACCAATTGAGTCGGCGCAAACCTGCCCCGTAACATCTACTTCTATAGCAGAATTTATAGCCACCATTTTGGGGTTTTGTTTTATATAGGCCGCATTATTTGTATAATTTGAAGCACGCATTTCAATAAACGGGTTGTCATCTACAAAATCATATAATCGTTTAGAGCCCATTAAAAATGTTGAAAGTGCTCGGCCGCGATTAATCTTTTTGTAATTACCGTTTATAACGCCACTTAATATTAAATCTATAACGCCATCGGAAAACATTTCGGTGTGTAATCCCAAATCCTTGTGATTTGTTAAGCGTGTTAAAACGGCATTCGGAATATTTCCAATGCCCATTTGCAAAGTACTTCTATCTTCAATTAAACCAGCCACATGATTTCCAATCTTGCCCTCTAGTTCGGACGGTTCTACCATATCATGTGCTGGCAATGGCTCATCACATTCAACAAACACATCAATTTTTGATGAATGAATAATACCAGCACCATGAGTTCTCGGCATTTGTTTGTTGACTTGTGCAATAACATAATCGGCATTTTCAATGGCGGCTAAAGTCGCTTCAACAGAAACCCCCAATGAGCAATAACCATGTTGATCCGGCACAGAAACATGAATAAAAGCGTATTGCAAATCGATGATATTGCGTTTAAAAAGCAAAGGCAATTCACTTAAAAAAACTGGGGTATAAGATCCGTTCCCAGCCTTTAAAGTATGGCGTACATTTTTCCCTATAAAAAAAGAGTTCACATGAAAGCTATCCCGAAGTTCGGGGTTAGCATAAGGTGCTTCACCTTCGGTATGCAAGTGGCATATTTCTACATTACGCAACTCCTCATGACGTGCGGACAATGCACGAATAAGTAATTGTGGCGCGGCCGCTGCTGCTTGAATATATACTTTACTATTCGATTTTACGATTTTTACAGCTTCTTCAGCTGTTACTGACTTATACATAGAATACAATTTTGATATGCGAAGTTCTTAAAAATTTATCAGACAAAACCTGTCAAAAGTCATATTCCCAAAGATTACATAGCTTATTTAATTTAAGTACCTTTGCACATATTTTTTGAATTATGATAATAGTTAAAACAAGAGAAGAAATAGAGTTAATGCGTGAAAGTGCCTTAATTGTATCCAAAACTTTAGGAATGTTGGCCAAGGAAGTTAAGCCTGGTGTTACAACATTACAATTAGATAAATTAGCGGAAGATTTTATTCGTGAGCAAGGCGCCATACCTGGTTTTTTAGGGTTATATGATTTTCCAAATACGCTTTGCATGAGTCCAAACGACCAAGTGGTTCATGGATTTCCGACTAAGGAACCTTTAAAAGAAGGTGATATTATTTCCATTGATTGTGGTGCCATAAAAAACGATTATTATGGTGATCATGCTTATACATTTGCGGTTGGTGAAATTGCTCCAGAAACACAAACACTTTTAGACGTTACTAAAGAATCTTTATATGTAGGGATTCGTGAGTTCAAAATTGGCAATCGTGTTGGTGACGTCGGTTATGCTATTCAGAAACACTGCGAAGATCGCGGTTATGGCGTGGTCCGTGAATTAGTAGGTCATGGAATTGGTAAAAAAATGCATGAAGATCCTGAAATGCCAAACTACGGAAAACGTGGGCGTGGTAAAAAGTTTTTGGAAGGACAAGTGGTTGCCATTGAACCTATGATTAATTTAGGAACACATAGAATTGAGCAACATCGTGATGGTTGGACTATTACAACTTTAGATAATAAACCATCAGCGCATTTTGAACATGATGTGGCTATTGTAGATGGGAAGCCTGAATTGCTTTCTACGTTTGCTTATATATATGAGGCATTGGGGATTGTGAGTAATGAGGAGGATGAGTTTAGACAGAAACCGATTGTGCTATAAAATTAGACACAGATTTCACGGATTAACACGGATGGAATCGTTTAAATTATGACACAGGTTTATTTTGTTTTTTTAGACACGAATTGGCACTAATATCTAAATGCACTGAATTAGATACACGGATTTATCGGATTTGCACTAATTTTATACTTTCAGAATTTAGAGTCGCGAATTTCAGCAATTATTACTAATTTTAAAACTGTAGTTTAAGTCTAATGCTTTAAATTTAATCTCATTTATGTCAAATCTAATTTACAAGGAAGAAGCCTATAAAATTATCGGTATATGTATGGAAGTGCATAATCAATTAGGTAAAGGTTTTAATGAAGTAGTTTATGCTGATGCTTTAGAAATTGAATTCATTGACAATCATATTACGTATTCCCGTGAGCAAACTTATAATATTGTTTATAAAGGGAATTTGCTCCCGCATAAATACAAAGCAGATTTTATAATCGAGGATAAAATAGTTCTAGAATTAAAACCAATTGAATGTTTAAATTCCGCTCATATAAAACAAACATTAAATTATCTGGCCGTGTCAAAACTAAAGTTAGGACTCCTTATTAATTTTGAAGAAGAAAGTTTAAAATATAAACGAATCGTTCTTTAAATGATTCTTGATAATTAGTGAAATTCGTGTCAAAATAAATTGAAAAAACTTTTCAAATCCATCCTCAACACCGTTCCCAGACCAATCCTAATTAGGTTAAGCTACATAGCGCGTCCTATTTTAGCTTTTTTCCTGAAGGGTGACACCTTTACAGACCCGATAGATGGTAAGAATTTTAAATCTTTTTTACCTTATGGTTACGGCAACCAAAGGAATAATGTGTTATCGCCTTCTACCCTATCGTTAGAGCGCCATCGTTTGTTATGGTTGTATTTAAAAAATGAGACGAACTTTTTTACGGAAGAAAAGAAAGTACTTCACTTTGCACCTGAACAATGTTTTTTGAAACGTTTTCGAAGACTCAAAAACCTCAACTATACAACAACCGATTTAGAATCACCTATCGCGGATGTTAAAGCTGATATTTGTGATTTGCCATTTGAAGATAATAGCTACGATATTATTTTATGTAATCATGTGTTGGAGCATATTCCTGATGATACAAAAGCAATGCAAGAATTATTTCGTGTTATGAAACCTGGTGGCTATGGTATTTTTCAAATTCCTCAAGATTTATCTCGAGAAAAAACTTTTGAAGATGATACTATAACCGATAGAAAAGAACGTGCCGCTATTTTTGGGCAGTATGATCATGTTCGGATTTATGGTCGAGACTTTTTTGATAAGCTTCGGAGTATCGGATTTACGGTGGATGAAGCTGATTATACATCAAAACTTTCAGATGCTGAAGTAGAGGGATTTTGTTTGGCCAAAGGAGAAATTATTCCGGTTGTTTATAAAATGTAAATTATTTTACAGAGATTTACTGAGATAACACAGAGATACAAGGAGGAATTTTAGTGTGAAATTTTTCTAAAAAAAATCCCTGATTAAATTCTATACTTATAACTATCGGTTCGTTGTACTTTATTGGTTCCATCTAAATTAATATCAAACTTAATAATGCAATATATACCTTGTGCTGATTAAAATTATTCTTCAGACCAGACGGCGATTCACGACGATAACATAAAGATTTTAATACTTTTTACATTTACTAAAATTCATTTTAATGACACAAGAAATTATAATTGCTACAGGCGCTATTTTCGGAATGCTATCCGTTATTTTTGGTGCTTTTGGAGCACATGCTCTAAAGAAAACTTTATCTAACGATCAATTACAGAGTTTTGAAGTCGGCGTTAAATACCAAATGTATCATGCTATTCTATTAGTTGTTTTAGGTTTCAACTTTGAGAGCATAACATCCGCAATCTATTGGTGTTTTACTATCGGAATTATTTTATTTTCTTTTAGTATTTATGGCTTGGTTTTATCGGATGCTAAAGGAAAAAAGATGCGGTTTTTAGGGCCTGTTACACCTATTGGCGGCTTGCTTTTAGTTATCGGCTGGTTGCTGTTACTGGTTAATGTTATTTAAAAAAGTATTCCGCAGGTATTCACGTAGTGACATTCTGAAAGACGAAATGCTGTCTTAATAAGACCTCACAGGTTTTGGAAACCTGTGAGGTCTAATCTTTATAGTTGAGTTGAGGTTAGAGTAGTCAGGAATATAAAACGAGTTACCAGCTTTTACTGAATTTTATTCTTCGGGGAAACCGTTTATAGCTAGCGTTTCAAATTGTTTTTCATCATTCTCATAAATCAAAAAAGGCTTTTATTCCAGTGTGACTTTTTAAGAACTCTTTGGTATGATCTAATCCCATCGCCTTAAAAGCCGTTGCATAAGCATCTGTTGTCACAAATTCCTGTGAAGACAGGAATCTAAAAGAGAAATAGCATTAACAAACTAAAAAATAAATATTCTACTAATCATTTTATTCTTAAGAGAAACTGCTATTAACAGAATCCAAAACAGTTTTCGCTTAAGCCACTAATTTATGTTGTTGGAGGTTTCCTATTTCAATACAGATTAGCTAAGCTGAACCTAAATGCTTCCTGCCTGAGCAGGAATTTTATTCTTCAGGGAAACCATTTATAGCAAGCGTTTCAAATTCCTTGTCATCATTCTCGAAAATCAAAAAGACTTTTATTTCAGTATGACTTTTTAAGAACTCTTTGGTATGATCTAATCCCATCGCCTTAAAAGCCGTTGCATAAGCATCCGCTGTCATGCAATCTTTAGCTAAAACTGAAATACTTAATAAATTGGTTTTACTTGGGTAACCTGTTTTCGCATCGATAATATGAGAATAGCGATTACCATTTTCATCGACTTTAAATTTCCTGTAGGTTCCTGAAGTAGCCATCGACTCATCATGCAAACTAATAGCATTTAATATAGATTGCTCACCATCATAATTAGGTAATTCTACACCGACTTTCCAATCGCTTTGTTTTTCCTCGTTTTTTCCTCGGGTCCGAATTTCGCCGCCTATTTCGACTAAATAATTATTGACATTTTTCGATTCTAAAAAAACACCAATTACATCCACACCATAACCTTTTGCGATGGCATTAAAATCGATAAACGTACTTTTAGGCTTGGTTATCGTATTGTTTTTAGCCGATATTTTGCTAAAACCCACGCCTTGCATCAGGCTATCAATTTTAACGCTATCTAAAGCTATTATTTTACCTTCAGGACCAAAATCCCATGCGTTGACAACAGCACCAATTGTGGGGTCGAAAGCACCATCTGTGGCGTGATAGATTTCGTTTGAAGCGTTGAACACGTGTAAAAAGTGCGCATCGACAGAAACAGCCTCATTTCTATTTAATTTTGAAATATCTGAATCTGGAATATAGGTTGACATGGATTTATTAATAACCGCAAAAAGACTATCAAATTGTTTCTCGTAATTAACTTCAGAATCATAAATAACAGAATAAGTAGTTCCGAAAACAGATCCTGATAATTTGGTATTTGTAGGTTCTTGTTTACATGAAAAAGAAATGAATATTAAAAAAACGCACAATGTCTTTGCAACGTTCAAGCAGGTAATAGAACCAGGATTACTCTTTATAAACAACTCCGCGAATTTCTGTATCATAGCTTAATTTAAATTGTTTTCAATAACCTGAATACCATTGTATTCAATCAAATATTCTTCGTTTAAATAGATAGGCAAATCTTCGCCATCTGGATTTCCTAATCCCACACCAGCGTAAAGAACTTTTGCTTCTTTATCATGAGCATGTTTTTTAAAGGTTTCCATCCAAACAATATCATAATTATTGGGGTTGTCAGGCAATAAAACAGACCGAACAATCACAAAGAAATATTGACTGTTTTTATCAATACAAACAAACTGCGGGTGCTTTTTAAGTTTACTATTTATGGCTATAAACTCAAATCCGCGTTCCTCTAAATCTTTACCCACATGGTTCATGGCCAAGTTATGTCGTTCCTGTTCTGTAAGTGGTTTTTTCATTGTGCAAAA
Source organism: Bizionia argentinensis JUB59 (assembly GCF_000224335.1). Taxonomy (GTDB): domain Bacteria; phylum Bacteroidota; class Bacteroidia; order Flavobacteriales; family Flavobacteriaceae; genus Algorimicrobium; species Algorimicrobium argentinense. The sequence continues at coordinate 138,607 of NZ_AFXZ01000012.1, forward strand.
TTACTAATTTATTAGTGTCCTTGCCAATTAGGTCAGTAATACTTAAAAATAAAATATTTTTTTATCGTATCTTTTACAGACGCAAACTAAAAAACTAAATTATGAAAACGACTTTTAGATTTGATCAAGCTATAAAGAAATTATATATGGCGTTTCATAATAACACCCTAAATCCTGAAAATTGTAAACAATGTGCCGTTGGTAATATTGTTAACAACAAAGACTTTTGGATGCACCTAACTGACAACCATGGTGCTACAAAATTAAATTATCTCGGTTTATTACACCAAAATTTAGGGAGACGATTTTTTGGTTATACACCTATTGAACTCTTACAAATTGAAAGTGCTTTTTTGGAAGGTTGTGGTTATTCTTTTACTATTCAAAATCGTTTGCATAAACCTGACCATATAAATCATGAAGTTCTTTTTAAAGGCTTGTGCTATGTAGTTTCGCTCCTTTGCAGATTAGATGCCGTAAATGACGTGCTGGATTATTCCTTCTTGTTTGACTTTGAAAAGCCGTTACTAGACTTTCAAAATTAAATCATTTAAAGGTTATATATTAAAAAACCAGCAACTTTTAAAATGATGCTGGTTTTAGGTTATTCTAGATTCTTAAATTTTATTAAGGCAAGTTTACAACTTTTGGAATTGCCTTTCTCGCATAATTAATTTGTCAAACAAAAGTTATCAAAACCTAAATACATTTTCCCATAATCGTTAAAAGGAAGGTGGGAATTAGTGATCATTATATGATTAATTCCGTTTGTAGGAAATGTTAAAGTACTTGTATCTATTGTGAATATAGTCGCTTGCCAAGCATTTGTTGTGGTTGATGTAATAACAACTTCACCTAAAAAAACCGTATTTGCAGCACCAAATAAATCTAGATTTGAAGGCGATGAAATACCCGTAGGATTAGCAGGCAATGGATTTGCTAATGGATGATATACACCATAAACACCAACCTTAACATCGTTTGAGCTTGCACAAGCTTCACTCATGTTAGCATAATCAAAAGATAATGTGTATAGCCCTGTGTCCTGGTTTATAGTGTTTGTTAGCTTATTAAACATACCTTCTCTATAAAGAGGTCCACCATTAGGATTTGTGGTGTTTTCAATCCACATTCCAGCAAAAACGCCTGTTAATGATGTAGGACTGGTAAAACAACCAGTTCCAAAATCAGTAGTATTATCATCAAACAAATCTGCAAGACTGCCGCTTTGCCATAACGCTTTCCAATGCGTAGCTAAATCGATATCTTCATCTGTTTGAGCATTTGGATCGCCAGTTATAATCTCAAAATCACCATTCTGAATAAAACCAGGACAAGAAGCTATAATTGGGAAACCAGTAATACATTCACATGAATCATTAACAGTTCCATCTAAAGCACCATCGTCAGTAGAATCACACGCAGCACCAATATTAAGTTGTAAATCTACACAATCATAAGCAACTCTATCAGGAATACATTGGCAATCATCGCTAATAGTTCCATCCATAGCTCCTGTGCCCGTGGAATCACATGAGTCACCAACATTAAGCTGTAGGTCTTCACAATCAAAACCTTGGGTATTGGGAAGGCATTCGCATGCGTCATTTACAGTTCCGTTATTAACGCCATCGCCATTGGAATCACAGATATCGCCTACATTAAGCTGCAGGTCTTTACATTCAAAAGAAACAGGGTCTATAGCCCCTTCATCATAAGCACAAACAGTGTCATCACCACATGATAAGACTGATATTAGCATGACAAAGCAAATAAATTTAAAAACATTACTGACTATAGTTGAAAACATTATGTTTTCCAGTTTTATATATAAATTGTACATATTGTTTTAATTTAAATCAAGGCAGCAGTTAACAACTACCTTGATTGAGTTAATGATAAATAGTAGACTAATTCAAATATTTTTAGAAGCAAATTACTTTAAATTCAGTTCTGCGGTTTACACGGTGCTCATCATCTGTACATGGTACATTATTAGCACATTTTGTATTCTTCAACTCCGTTTCTCCTGCGCCTCTCGCAATTAAGCGATCTTTGGATATTCCTTGATTGGCGATATAGCTAACCGTAGCATCTGCGCGTCGTTGTGATAGTTTTTTATTATATGCATCAGATCCCTGACTATCGGTATGCGAAGACATTTCGACCTGAATATTCGGGTTGTCTTTCATAAGTTTAACTATACGCTCTAAATCTGGAATGGAAGCTGGTAATATATCCGATTTATCTAAATCGAAATTAATATTATCTAATTTAATAGCTTTACCACACGGATCTATACACATTTCAAAATCGATAAATAATGTTTTATTTCTACTATACGAACTCGTTGAAACTTCAACCTCATTAGAATAGTAACCATCTTTTTTGCCATTTAATGCATAGGTAGATTCTTGTTTTAAGTGAAACATAAAATCACCTTCGGCATCAGATAATGTGTGCTTTTCACCCGCATTAACCTTGTCTTTAAGTCCAATATCCACAGTTTGCAATCCGTCATCTTCATTACATTCTGCCACATTTCCTTCTAGTATAAAGTTTTCATCTCCATATAAAATTACTTTTTGAATGCTATTTCCCTCTTTTTTACATAATTTAAATTCATCTTTTTGAATGCTTGCTGTTTCCAAGTTAACATTGTATAGTTTTCCTTTAATTACATAATCGTCCTCCATGACATCGTTAAAAACAATAACACCGTAAGAATTGGTCATACCACTTTGAATAATATTTCCGTTTAAATCTTGTAATACAACATCTGTATTTGGTAGAATTTCACCAGAAAATTTATCTTTAGCGGTAATCGTTACACCACAACCACAGGTAGCGCAACAATGTGGTAAATGATCCTCTTGGCAAACAGGACAAACATTAGCGATTTCCTTAACAGTATTTTTTTTAGTGAATTTATAAGTTAAACCTGCAAATACACCAATAGAAGAAATATCGCAATCGCATGGCTCGCTTCTCGATAAGGCTTCACCACTTAATGCGTTTATGGGTTGTTCTACATTTTCTGTCACATAATCAAATGGATGATATAAAGCCGAAATACCATCCTCATTTAGTTCTTGAACATCAAAATGCTTCATATAGTAAGCACCAGCATTTACACCCCAGTTTTTATTTAAAAAATAAGTAAAACGCATTTGACCTTTAAAAGTTAGCACGCCAGAATCTTTATATCCGGCATGAAAGTTTAAAGGATGAACATTAGAGCCACCTGATGATGTTGAAGTGCCTTCCAAATACGTTCGACCACCTTTAATGGTAGCAAACCCGACACGTGTATTTAACTCGGCCGTAAATTTACCAGAACTCGTTCTGTATTGTACGTTAGGCCCAATACCATAAAATAAACGTGTGACTTTTTCTTCACTTAAACTGAACTCGTTTATTGCCGTTGTCAAATCAGTTTCATAAAGGTTTGAAGTTGGATACGTACTTTCTGGACTGTTTGTTATAAAATCAACATCGGCGCCTAAACCAAACCAATTCCAGTAATAATCTAGCGAAAGCCCTAAATCTAAACCACCCTTATAATCTATATAGGGCGTATTATTCTTGTAACTAGGAAAATCGTAACCGACTCTTGAACTTAATTGAAAATAATTCCGATCCAAGGTCGTTTCTTCCGGCGCTTCAAACGCTTCATCTTGGGCGAGCGCGAAAAATGTATTTGTAAATACAAATAGCATGATTAGAATTTTTGATAAGTTTTTCATTCCAAAAATTGTTTTAAATTATTTTTCTCACATCCATATAAAAAAACCTATGAAATTGTTACCCGCTCTATAAACAGCCATATTTAAAACGTTAAGAATAAAATAACGAATTATTACCAATCAATTAACCTGCATTTTGAACTTTAAATTAAAAGTATAGAACAGCAATAGTTAGGTTATAACCATGATGAAAACCAAACAATTTAACTAAATTTGTAACTATATTATAGCACCACATAATTCTGTCTTTAAACTATTTTTATTGAAGCGTACAACAGTAATAATAAGAGACATAATCTTAAGAATACAAACTTTATATGGCAACTCACAAGACCACAATACGATCTAAAAATAAGGCTATAACGCTAGACGAAATTCACTTAAATAAAGATGTTCGCACTAAAATAAATCAGTTATTAGAAGAGTTCACCTACATCGATGCCTTAAGTACCCTACAAATCCCAGTAGATAATAAAATTTTGTTGCATGGCCATACAGGTTGTGGAAAAACAGCTACCGCCCACGCTATTGGTTTGGCTTTAAACAAAAAAGTAATTACCGTAAATTTGAGTGGTTTTGTATCATCCAGATTAGGAGAAACTGGAAAAAACCTCGCCGAACTTTTCCAAAAAGCATCAAGTGACAACGCCGTTTTATTTATAGATGAATTCGATTTTATAGGTAAAATCCGAGATTATGATACTCAAGATTCTGGTGAAATGAAACGATTAGTGAATTCACTAATTCAGCAAATTGATAATTTAGCAGACAACTCATTATTAATTTGCGCCACCAATCATATTGAAATAATTGACACCGCTTTATTGCGAAGATTTCAGATAAAATTAAATTACGAATTACCGACTCAAGAACATTTAGATAATTATTACGATGATATTTTATCAAATTTTCCCGATAACATTAACACCGTAGAACGGAAGTATGGCATATCTTATGCTGAAGCCAAAGATGTAATGCATCAGCAAATTAAAGCTCAAGTTATTCAGTATGAAAAACATAAAAAACATTTAGTATTTGCTTACAATAATTTAAAATCTAATGATACTCAAACTAAATACTATGGTCGATTACTTAAAAGTACCCATGATACTATTATAGGTTATAAATTGAATGAACTAGTACCAGAAAATTCGTCTAAGGATGAAAGTAATCAAATTAATCTTCAGCAAATTGCTGTAAAATCCAAAGAGAAAAGTGATAGAATTGAAGGTGTTGTTTTTGAAATAACCGGAGAAGAGTTAATCCAAACAGATAGATATGAAGCTTATAATTGCAAAAGGGTTTTAGAAACAACGCAATCAGGCACCGATGTTTGGATTTATGTTGCGCACAATTCATACTAATATGAAAAATAACATTCCAAATAATCTAAAAGACATTCTAAACAGAATTGCAATTGCCTGTAAAAATGCAAACCGCGATCCAGAAGCTGTTAAACTTTTAATGGCGACTAAAACGGTGTCTGCTGAAAATATAAAAATAGCTTTTGAAAGCAATCAAACCTTAATTGGTGAGAATAAAATTCAGGAAATTAAAGAGAAGTACGATAGTTTAAAAAGTGTTAAACATGAAAAGCATTTTATAGGACATCTTCAGACAAATAAAGTGAAAGAATTATTGCGATATGATGTGGATTGCATTCAGTCTTTAGATCGTCTCCGATTAGCAGAAAAACTGCAAAACAGACTCGAATACGAAGATAAAACGATTGACGCCTATTTACAGTTTAACACGTCCTATGAAGACAGTAAGTTTGGCATGAAACCAGAAAATGCTCTTACATTTGCACTCGCAGTTCAAAAATTGGATAGAATAAACATAAAAGGACTCATGACTATTGGTTTGTTCTCTGCAGAAGATGACAAAGTCCGTAAGTGTTTTAAATTATTAAAAAACATACAAAAAGAACTTCTAGAGAACGGGATTCCGGCACATGAACTATCCATGGGAATGAGTGGCGATTTAGAAATAGCTATAGAAGAAGGTGCAACCATTATAAGAGTTGGAACCGCCATTTTTGGAAAACGCGAACATCCGGATAGTTATTATTGGAATGAAGGCCTATAAGAGATGGCGCTTAATTTCATAAATTAAGCATAAACAGAGCTATTTAACTATTCCCAAATATTATTTATATAAATAAAGTAGTTGTTTTAAAAACAAAAAAAAGCCGATTCTAACGAATCGGCTTTTACTTTTATACATAACCTTTGAATTATCCTCCAAAGTCATCAAAACGAATACTTTCATCTGGAATACCAAAATCTTCACCCATTTTCTGAACTGCTTGGTTCATTAACGGTGGTCCACAGAAATATAGTTCAATATCTTCTGGTGCATCGTGATGATTTAAGTAGTTTTCAATTACACAATTGTGAATAAAACCTACGAAACCATCTCCTGGTGCATCAATATTTTCTTTTACTTTCCAATTATCTTCTGGAGCAGGCTCCGATAATGCCAAGTAAAACTTAAAGTTAGGGAAATCTCTTTCTAACTCACGGAAATGCTCTAGATAAAACAATTCACGTTTAGAACGCCCACCGTACCAATATGTTACTTTACGACCTGTTTTTAAGGTTTTGAATAAGTGATATAAGTGCGAACGCATTGGTGCCATTCCAGCTCCACCACCAACATATAACATTTCTGAATCAGATTCGTTGATGAAAAACTCACCATAAGGACCTGAAATAGTTACTTTATCCCCTGGCTTTTGCGCAAAAATATACGACGAAGCAATACCTGGATTTACATCCATCCAACCGTTTTTAGCTCGGTCAAAAGGTGGTGTTGCAATACGTACGTTTAACATAATTTCTCGTCCTTCGGCAGGATAAGAGGCCATGGAATATGCACGTTCAACCGTTTCATTATTCTTCATTACTAATGGCCATAACGCAAACTTATCCCATTCTGCTTGAAACTTATCTGGTGTTTCATGCTCTTCTGGATGCGCTGTAATATCCATATCTGCGAATTTAATTTCACAGTTAGGAATTTCAATTTGAATATATCCACCAGCTTTGTATCCCATATCTTCAGGAATTTCAACAACAAACTCCTTAATAAAAGATGCTACGTTATAATTACGCACAACGGTAGCTTCCCATTTTTTAATACCAAATACTTCTTCAGGAATAGTAATTTCCATATCCTGTTTAACCTTAACCTGACACGATAAACGCACACCATCTTTAAGTTCTTTTCTACTAAAATGAGGTGTTTCCGTTGGTAAAGCTTCACCTCCACCTGAAAGCACATGACATTCACATTGGATACACGTTCCACCTCCACCACAAGCGGAAGGTAAAAATATTTTGTTTGAACTTAAAGTTGATAACAACGTATCACCTGAAGATACTACAATTTCTTTTTCGCCATTAATTTTAATTGTTACAGGTCCTGACGGCGACAATTTCTGTTTTACAAATAATAGTAAACTTACAAGTAATAACGTTATAACCATAAACGCTACTACTGTAGTTGCAACTATTCCGAATGTTTCTGCTGCTAAAATCATATTACTCTACTGTTTTAGTATTTTCAACTATACTTTTACCTTGCTCGATATTCATTTCCTTAGTAGTTTCCGTTTCCACACTTTCTACTTGTTCAGTAGGTGCAGCTGAAGGTTCTTCGTCACCTCCTGTTAACATACCACCGAAACTTAAAAACCCAATTCCCATTAAACCTGTAATGATGAATGTAATCCCTAAACCTCTTAATGGGGCTGGAACGTTAGAATATCTAATTTTCTCACGAATGGCTGCAATAGCAAGAATTGCTAAAAACCAACCTATCCCTGAAGAGACACCATAGTTTAGTGCCAAACCTAATGTTTCAATTTCACGAGATTGCATAAATAGCGACCCACCTAAAATAGCACAGTTAACAGCAATAAGCGGTAAGAAAATACCTAATGAATTATATAAAGATGGAGAAAATTTCTCTACCACAATTTCCACCAATTGTACCATGGTTGCAATGGTTGCAATAAACATGATAAAAGAAAGGAAACCTAAATCGTAATCTGCAAATTCAGGACCTAACCATTTTAAGGCTCCTGGTTGTAATAAATACTGATCTAATAACCAGTTTAAAGGTACGGTTATAGCTAATACGAATATTACCGCTGCTCCAAGACCTACGGCTGTTGCCACTTTTTTAGATACGGCTAAGTATGAACACATACCTAAGAATACCGCAAAGACCATGTTATCGATAAAGATGGACTTAAAAAACAATTCTATATGCTCTATCATTTTTTTATTTTTTTAAATTTTAAACTGTAGTTACTGCTAACGGTTATTTAAACCTGTTAACCGATTTAGTCTTCTATTAAATCTTTGTTTCTACTACGTTGTACCCAAATAATTAGTCCTACAATAATTAAGGCCATTGGTGGCATTAACATAAATCCATTGTTTTCATAACCTATAGAGTAAACACCTGTTTTTTCAATAGCATCTCCTAAAACTGGAAAACCAAACAAAGATCCTGAACCTAGCAACTCTCTAAAGAAACCAACAATTATTAAAATAACTGCGTATCCTAATGCGTTACCAATACCATCTAGAAATGATCTCCATGGTCCATTACCCAAAGCAAAGGCTTCAAAACGTCCCATGATTATACAGTTGGTAATAATTAAACCAATAAAAACGGATAGTGTTTTACTCAATTCAAATGCATAAGCTTTTAACACCTGATCTACAATAATAACTAGAGATGCAACCACAATTAGTTGTACAATAATTCTAATTTTTGAAGGAATAATATTTCTCATTAAAGAGATAACAACGTTACCAACACCTAGAACAAAAAGTACTGCAATCCCCATTACTAAAGATGCTTTAAGTTCTGCCGTAATTGCTAAAGCTGAACATATACCTAATACCTGAATGGTAATTGGGTTATTATCTGTTAATGGATCTGTAATTAACTTCGCGTCTTTTTTTGAAAGAAGTCCCATATTAGTTAGTTTTTAAATTTTTAAAGTATGGTAAATACAATTTTAAATCATTTCTAATCATATCAGAAATACCATCGCCGGTAATAGTTGCACCCGCTAAAGCATCCACTGCATGATCTTCTTTTCTATCGTTTCTAGGATCGTTATTTCCTTTAGCAACATTAATACCTTTAAATGCACCAGATTCTGATAATAAGTGTTCTCCTTCAAAATCATCCATAAAGTAACGCTGCTTAATGTTAGCTCCTAGACCCGGCGTTTCTCCCGCGTGATCAAAAAAGGCACCTTTAACAACCATGTTTTTATCTAAAGCTATATAACCCCATATTGCATCCCATAATCCTTTTCCACGAATTGGTGCTACATAAACTGTATCGCCATCCTTGGTAGCTCCCTTAAATAACGGTAAGAATCTTGATTTACCCTCTTTGGTTCTAGTTTGCTGTTTTTTAACATCAATTAAATAAGGCTCTTGCTTATTATTAGCTTCCATATATTCTTCACGAGTCATTTCTTGAATAATCTGACCGTCTTTATATTCTAGAACTATTTGCTCTGAAACTTTCGTTGAAAATGCTTCTGCTACTTCAGCTGTAGAAATAAAGGTAATATCTGACGTCCCTTCGTTTCCATTAATTCCCATAGCATACAGAATATTCTGCTGCTTTTCCATTCTTTCATTTTCTTCAATATTAGGTCTTAAAGACGATGCTGTAAACGCTAATAATGAACCTACAACCACTACCATTGCTATCGCAAAAAGTATGGTGTATGAGTTTTTATCTGTATTAACTGCCATAATTATGCTGTTTTAACTTTTAAACGCTTCATTCTACGTTTCACATTTCCTTGAACTACATAATGATCAATAGTTGGTGCGAAAACGTTCATTAATAATATTGCTAAGAATACACCTTCTGGATAGGCTGGGTTGAAAACACGAATCATAATGGATAGAAATCCAATTAAGAAACCATAAATCCATTTTCCTTTATTGGTTTGAGAAGCTGTAACAGGATCTGTTGCCATATAAACAGCACCAAATAAAATACTACCAATAATTAAGTGTTGCCAGAAAGGAACGCTCATTAATCCGTAAAACTTACTTGTATCTGTAATCCAACCAGCATCTACAACGCCATTAAAGATTAATCCCATAGATAATGCACCAATAAGTGTACTAGCTATAATTCTCCAGCTTCCTATTTTTGTAAAGATAAGAATCAAGGCGCCTATAATAATCAAGAACTTGGATGTTTCACCAACGGAGCCGGGAATAATTCCCCAGAACATATCCCAATAATCATAAGCTACTGACTGGTTTTGTGCAAAAGAACCCAATATCGTTTCACCTGAAATAGCATCTGGTGTTCCAGCGCGTTCTACTGCTCCGTGAACCCAAACTTTATCTCCAGACATCCAAGTTGGATATGCAAAAAACAAGAACGCACGAATAGTTAATGCTGGGTTCAAGATATTCATCCCTGTACCACCAAAAACTTCCTTACCTATTACAACACCAAAAATAACCGCAGTGGCTAACATCCATAATGGAATATCTACCGGTACAATTAAGGGAACTAACATACCAGTTACCAAGTAACCTTCTTCTACTTCGTGTCCTTTAATTACAGCAAATAGAAACTCTACCCCTAGACCAACACCATATGAAACGGCTACTAAAGGTAAAACTGTCCATGCACCTATTATTAAATTATCTAAAGTCCAGAATGAAGCTCCTAGAAAACCTTTGGCAGATTCAATATCGCCAAGTGCTAAATAATGCTGATAACCTGCATTGAACATTCCGAATATTAAACATGGAACTAAAGCCAAGATAACAATATTCATTGTTCGCTTTAAATCATCGGCTGCTTTAATATGAGTCCCGTTTTCGGTCGTCATGTTTGGCAAATACAAAAAAGTATGAAGTGCGTTAAACGCCGGTGCCATCTTGGTACCTTTGTACTTCTCCTTTAAGTTATGTAAACTACTTTTTAAACTCATCTCTATTTATATTTTTCATTTCACGTTGAAAACGAATCATTATCCAATTTCTTTAATCATAACGTCCAATCCTTTTCTAATTATTTGTTGGTGCGGTTGTTTAGATACACAAACAAATTCAGTTAAGGCAAAATCTTCTGGAGCCACTTCATACATACCTAAAGCTTCCATTTCATCTAAATCTTCGTACATACAAGATTTTAAAATTTGAAGTGGATAAATATCAAAAGGAAAAACTTCCTCATACTTCCCAGTTAACACAAAGTTTCTGTGCTCGCCGTTTGTATTAGTTGTCAATTCATACTCTTTATTTGGTGTTAACCAAGAGAACGTTAAAGCTCTAGAAGTAGAAACTTTATCGAAAACAGGTTTATTCCAACCAAAAAACTCGTAATCATCACCTTCTGGAATGACCGTAATTGTATTACTATAATAATCTAAACTTCCGTCTGGCTTTATCTGCTTTCCAGATAAGACATTCCCTGAAATGATACGATCGTTTCCATCTTTTTCAACACCATTATCATAAACCATTGTAGAAACTTCGCTTCCAATTTTAGTTTTGAAATATCTTGGTTTCTTTATAGACGACCCTACCAATGCAACCAAGCGCTCGGCGTTGAATTTCCCCGTTAAAAGAAGCTCACCAATAATAACTAAATCCTGTGGATTAATTGTCCAAACGGTTTCTCCTTTATTAACTGGATCTATTTTATTTATCTGTGTTCCTACGTTTCCAGATGGATGCGGACCAGATATTTTATGCAGCGCAATACCGTTTAAACCTGATAATGGCGAATTTGCATTCTTACCAACAGTTACGTGTACTTTACCTGCTGTTAATTTCCCTAAAGCTGTAATAGCTGCTTGCAATTCAGCTTCTTTTCCTTGAAGCACATAATCGTAGTCTGCAACTAAAGGTGCACTCGCATAACCAGAAATAAAGATTGCTTTTGGCGCTCTTTCAGGGTTTGCAATAACATCATAAGGTCTTTGCTTAATAAAAGGCCAACAACCTGATGCTAATAAATGTGCTTTTACAGATTCGGGCGTAGCAGATTCTAAATTAAATTTTCCATGATCGTGGAACACTTGCTCCTTATCAGCTTGAATTTTTAATGCTAAAATACGGCGCTTTTCACCTCTTGGAATATCTATAATTTCTCCAGATACAGGTGAAACAAACATAATAGCGTCTTGAGCCTTATCGTAAAAAATAGCCTCTCCAGCTTTTACTTTCGCTCCAACTTTAGCAATTAATTTTGGTGTAACACCGTGAAAGTCTTCTGGTCTAACCGTACAAAAATTGCTAATAGTAGCATTTTCAGTCACTTTTTCAGCGGCGCCTTTAAGCTTGATGTCTAGACCTTTTTTAATGGTAATGTCGTTTGACATGTTTATAAATCTATTCGTTAGTAGTAAAAATAATATGATTTGGACTTTTGGGTTAACCCAAAAATCGCTGCAAATTTACGAAATTAAACATCATTTTGTAGTACACTTCGTTGAAGTTTGTTATTTATACCCTTTCTAAATAAAGAAAAATAATTAGGCATAAAATTTGTTTATCTTTAACCTCTCAAAACAAACAACGTATGTTTAAATCTTTTCTGTTGCTACTCCTAATTACTTTTAGTCAGACTGCTTTTTCGCAAATTGAACAGGAAATTAACCCGCCAGGCTATATAAAATCTATTAGCTTTCAAGGGCAAGCACGAGAAAGTCAACTGCCTATTTTACAATTAGGTCAAGCATTGATTCTGGAGTTTGATGCACTTAATGGTGATGAAGACGATTTTTACTATAAAATTGAACATTTTGATTACGATTGGACACCTTCCCAACTCATGCAGTCCGAGTTTTTAAGTGGAATTGATAATCAGCGCCTTAAAAATTACGAGAATTCTTTTAATACCTATCAAATATACTCACATTATAACCTTCGAATTCCAAACGAACAAACACGTGGTTTAAAGGTCTCGGGTAATTATATGATTAAAATTTATAATGATTTAGATGAATTAATGTTTTCAAGAAAATTTATGATTCAGGAAAACCTAGCCAATGTTGGAGTATCTATTAAACGCGCTCGGAATGTTAAGGAAATTGATAACATGCAAACTGTTGACATTATTATTAATTCTGGAAACATGCAATTTAACAACCCAACGCAAACTGTTAAAACGCTAATTATTCAGAATAACAACTTGAATACGGCTATTTACAACGTACCGCCACAATACACGATGGGTAACGAATTGATTTATAAATACACCAATGAAACGCTTTTTGAAGGTGGTAACGAATATTTTTATTTTGAAAACAAGGATATTCGTGGCGCTACGTCTGCCATTCAATTTATAGAACTCCACGAATTGTATAGCAATTATTTATTTACCAATATTCCGCGTTTTAATAAACCTTATACCTACAACCCGGATATAAATGGCGCGTTTTTAATAACAGCACTCGATACAGAAAAACCAGCGATTGAAGCAGATTATGCTTGGATGCATTTCTCTTTACTGATGGATGAATTACCAGAAAACCAGTCGGTTTATGTTTATGGAAATTTTAATAATTACGTAATTGAGGACGCTACCAAAATGACTTTCAACTCACAAAGAGGTGTTTATGAAGTCCCTGTTATTTTAAAACAAGGTTTTTACAACTATAAATATGTCGTAGTTGATAATAAAACAGGTGCTTTAAATGAGAGTTTTATAAGTGGTAGTTTTTGGCAAACCGAAAACGATTATAAAGTTTTAGTTTACTACCGCGATTTAGGCGCTAGATACGACCGCATTATTGGATTTGGCGAGGGCAATTCAAATACTATAACTAATTAAGATGATCAGTAATTGTTAAATAATTATTTTCTTTTATTCTAATCGTTTATTTCATACATTAGCAAGACACTAAACGCTTCAAACCCCATTATAAGCATGGTTCAGCAAGTAACAAAAGGCATTAAGATTTCGGTTGAAACACATTTCGAAGGCACTTTTTATAAAGATTATAAAATTCAATATGCCTTTGGATACACGGTAACTATTGAAAACCAAAGCAAAGATTTAGTTCAACTGGAAGCCAGAGCATGGACAATTTTGGACGCATTAGATCATGAGAAAATTGTAGCAGGTGAAGGTGTAATAGGCAAAAAACCAATTTTACAACCTGGTGATTCGTACACTTACAGTTCGGGTTGCTTATTAGGGGCTCCCTTTGGTGCTATGTCCGGTTATTATAAAATGATAAATTTGGAAACCCACAAAAGCTTTAATGTTGCGATTCCTACATTTCGATTAAATGCGCCTTTTGCTATGAATTAAAAATAGGTTATTTTTCTTCGGAAAAAAGCATCACTTTTTCAACAACCTCATCATCTTTAAAATTGGTATAACGCATTTTAACTGCAGCTTCTGCTTTTTCAATTTGAGTAATACTCGTTGTTTTTACAAATTCGCGATCCATAATTAAACTAAATTCAGAATTACCCTTGCCACCCGTTTTATGAAACCTCATTAATGATTCACCTTTAAAATCATTTTCTTTTTTAAAGGTTTCAAACCATTGTAAACGCTTTTCTTTCATAGCTTTGGTATACAAAGATGAGGACGACCAGATTCGCGGCTCGTTTGGCAAGATTTCAATATGTTTCTCATCTCCATCCCAAACCAACTGACACACTTGTAAGGCATTTTGCCAATCTACAATTATCAAAGTAAATGGCTCTACACCCATTAAGTTATAGGTTTTTAAAGTATGTAAAAAATCAGTCGCTTTTAAAACATCTTTCACCACCACACCGCGACTTATGCGGTATGTTAAGCCATGTTTATGTGCAACAAAACCACCATTAAGCAAACATACTAATCGACTCTTCTCACTAACACCAATCCAAGTACCGCCAGCCTTTTCATCTTTCGGATACAGTAACTTTACGCCATTTTCAATATAAAAATCGGGTGCAAGTGTTGGCCGATTTGGCGCCTCATCCCGATTAGATGTTAAAATAAAATCCGATTTCCCTTTAGGAATAAATGTTAATGTGCACATAATTCAGCAAGTCTATTAAATATTAAGAAACTTACAAAAGAAGTAAAACTTTTAACGCGGTTTTAAGAGCTATTGTGTTAAAAAAACAGCTAAAAAGGCTTATATTTACAGCTTGAAATCAACATAACCATTTAAATATATAAATACTCATGGGAAAAGGATTCTTTAACGTACCAATTGCAGTAAACGAGCCTGTAAAATCTTATGCTCCAGGATCGCCAGAACGCGAAGAAGTTTTAAAAGCATACAAAGAAATGTTCAACAGCACAGTTGATGTTCCTATGTACATCAACGGAAAAGATGTAAAAACAGGAAACACGAGAACAATGTCTCCGCCTCATGATCATCAACATATTGTTGGAACTTATCATTTAGCTGAAAAAGAGCATGTAGAAGAAGCTATTTCTACTGCTTTAGAAGCAAGAGAAAAATGGGCCGCAATGCCTTGGGAGCAACGCGCAGGAATCTTTTTAAAAGCTGCTGAATTAATTGCAGGTCCTTACAGAGCTAAAATTAATGCTGCAACCATGATTGCACAGTCTAAAAATATTTATCAGGCAGAAATTGATGCAGCTTGTGAGTTAATTGACTTTTTACGTTATAACGTTCAATTCATGTCGGATATTTATATGGATCAGCCGGAAAGTACAAGCGATGCTTGGAACCGTGTTGAATACCGTCCGCTAGAAGGTTTTACTTATGCCGTTACACCTTTTAACTTTACTGCTATTGCTGGAAACTTACCATCTTGTATGGCTTTAATGGGGAACGTTGTTGTTTGGAAACCAAGTAACAACCAAATATTCTCTGCTAAAGTAATTATGGATGTCTTTAAAGAGGCTGGTGTACCAGATGGCGTTATTAACGTTGTTTTTGGTAATCCAGGTATGATTACAGATACTATTTTAGCAAATCCACATTTTTCAGGATTACACTACACAGGTTCTACGCCAGTATTCCAAAGTTTATGGAAACAAATTGGTAACAATATTGAAAACTACAAAACATACCCAAGAATAGTTGGTGAAACTGGTGGTAAGGATTTTATTGTTGCGCATAAATCGGCTGTAGCTAAACAAGTAGCGACTGCTATTACGCGTGGTGCTTTCGAATTCCAAGGTCAGAAATGTAGTGCAGCATCTAGAGCGTATGTTCCAAGTAACTTATGGGAAGATGTTAAGAAGTTTGTAATTGAAGATTTAAAAACTTTCAAAATGGGATCGCCAGAAGATATGGGCAATTTCATTACTGCTGTAATTAACGAAGGTTCTTTTGATAAATTAGCGAAGTATATTGATACTGCTAAAACAGATAAAGATGCTGAAATAATTGCTGGTGGTAATTACGATAAATCTAAAGGTTACTTTATTGAACCTACTGTTATTGTAACAACAAACCCGAAATACACAACTATGGTTGAAGAATTATTCGGCCCAGTTATGACTATTTATGTTTATGACGAAAATGATTTTTCGGAAACATTAAAATTAGTAGACGGAACAAGTGAATACGCCTTAACAGGTGCTATTTTATCATCTTGTCGTTATGCTGTTGAAGAAGCAACTAAAGCACTTCAAAACAGTGCTGGTAACTTCTATATTAATGACAAACCAACAGGTGCTGTTGTAGGTCAGCAACCATTTGGAGGTGCTAGAGCATCTGGAACAAATGATAAAGCTGGTTCCTCACAAAACTTATTGCGCTGGGTATCACCTAGATTAATTAAGGAAACGTTTGTAACACCAATTGATTACAGATATCCATTTTTAGGAGAATAGACTTACTTAAAGTTTTTATACCAAAAACCCTTAACAGATTTCTTGTTAAGGGTTTTTTTATGTCTTATTTCTAGCGCGTTTGCTTGATAAAATTATAAATAATTTAAAAATGAAAAAGCTCCGAATACACTTCGAAGCTTTTTCATTTTATAGAAATAATTTTTGAATAATAGTCTTATCCTTTATATTTTATCGGTAAATGCACCACTTTTTTAGTTTCGAAAAACTCTTCAGAATAGAATTCTGTAATATTATAAATAGCTGCCGTTTTATAATCTTGAAGCTCTTCAGTTAAATCCCCGCCTTTTAAATACAGAATACCATTTTTGAGCTCATGATTTTGCTTTTTTGTAATTTTACCTTTAACCCAATGTACAAAAGTAGGCATAGCCGCTACTGCTCTGCTTATTATAAAATCGTAGTTCCCTTTTGTTTCCTCTACCCGAGCGTGGGTTGTTTTTACATTGGTCAATTCCAATCCTGCCACAACCTCATCTACCACTTTTAGTTTTTTAGCGATACTATCCACCAAATGAAATGAACACTCTGGAAATAAAATAGCTAATGGTATACCAGGAAAACCGCCACCCGTTCCAACGTCCAACAACTTGGTTCCAGGTTTAAAATCAATCACTTTGGCAATTGCTAACGAATGTAAAACATGACGTAAATATAGCTCGTCAATATCCTTTCTGGAGACCACATTAATTTTTAGGTTCCAGTCTTGATATAAGGTTTCTAATTGGGTGAATTTACTTATTTGATCTTCCGTAAGGTTCGGAAAGTATTTTAAAATGAGTTCCATTCTCTTATCTTTTGGACAAAAGTAGGTAATTTTTATGCATTTTTTTTATGAAAAATTTGTGCACATACCCGTTCATAATTAATTATATTTGCATAATGATGTTAATAACGCATAAAAGCATTATTCCATTTTAATATTAAATAGCATGACAACAAAAACCCTTTCTTTTTCAAGAAACGATTCTGCAAAATTTTTCAGGACACTTAATAAGCGTGTGAATGATTATTTTAAAGAAAATGACATAAAAAAAACAGGTAATTGGACTTTATATCTTAAAGCCATTATCATGTTCACCTTACTTTTAGGACCATTAGTACTTTTATTAACCGTTACTATGCCTGGTTGGCTGCAAGTAATTTGCATGATAGTAATAGGAATTGGTATTGCAGGTGTTGGAATGAATGTGATGCATGACGCCAATCACGGCTCCTTTTCTAGCAAAAAATGGGTAAATACTTTAATGGGAAGTAGTATTCACATTTTAGCAGGAAACGATTACAACTGGAAAGTGCAACATAATGTATTACACCATACGTACACAAATATTCAAGGTCATGATGAAGATATTGATGCTGGCCGTATTATTCGTTTTTCAAAACACTCTAAATGGTCTAGAATTCACCAATATCAAAAGTATTATGCATTCCTTCTTTACGGTTTATTAACTGTAAACTGGGCTATTACTACTGATTTTAAGCAAACCTACACCTATTTAAAAAGAAAATTATCTTACGGAGATTTTCCCAACCCTGCAACGCAGTGGACTAAACTTATTATTGGAAAAGTATTGTACTACTCTCTTTGGGTAGCGCTTCCTTTAGCTCTAGGTTTTGCTTGGTGGAAAGTATTAATCGGATTCTTTATTATGCACTATACAGCTGGTGTTATTTTAAGTGTTATTTTCCAATTGGCACACGTAATGCCAAACACTGAAATGCCAATGCCAGATGAAAACGGTACTATGAAAAACACGTGGGCTATTCACCAATTATTTACGACATCTAATTTTTCTCCAAAAAGTTGGATCGTTGAATTCTATACTGGTGGACTTAACAGACAAGTAGAGCATCACCTATTTGCTCATATTAGTCATGTGCATTATAAGAATATTGCTAGTATAGTTAGAGATACAGCTCATGAGTTCAGCTTACCATACAACGAATACAATTCGATTTGGACAGCAATTGGTGAACATTACAATCAATTGAAAGTACTTGGTACTAAGCCGACATTAGCCTAATTAATATTTCAATTTAAAAAAGATATATCTACATGAAAATACTTTCAGATAGAGTTTTAAACATGGCCACATCTGCTACTTTAGCAATGGCTGCTAAAACGCGTGAACTTCGCGCAGAAGGCAAAGATATTATTGGTTTAAGTTTAGGTGAACCTGATTTTAATACACCTGATTATATCAAGGATGCAGCTGTTCAAGCCATCCACGACAATTACAGTTCTTATACGCCTGTTGATGGCTACGTAGAGTTAAAAGAAGCGATTATAACGAAATTTAAACGGGACAATAACTTAACTTATACCTTACCGCAAATTGTGGTTTCTACAGGCGCTAAACAATCGCTTTATAATGTAGCACAAGTAATGATTAATCCAGGTGATGAAGTTATTTTACCTTGTCCATATTGGGTTAGTTACGCAGACATTGTCAAGCTTGCCGAAGGTGTTCCTGTAGAAGTACAAACGAGTATTGCTACCGATTTTAAAATGACACCAGCACAACTGGAAGCAGCAATTACACCGCGAACAAAGATGATTTGGTATAGCTCACCGTGCAATCCAAGTGGCTCACTTTACAGTAAAGAAGAATTACGCGCTTTGGCTGATGTACTTATAAAACACCCAAACATTTACGTGGTTTCTGATGAAATTTACGAGCATATCAACTTTACAGAAAATGGTCATGCTAGTATGGCACAATTCCCAGATATGTTTGATAGAACGATAACCATTAATGGTGTTTCCAAAGCTTTCGCTATGACAGGCTGGAGAATTGGATATCTTGGAGCTTCAGAAAAAATTGCACGCGCTTGCAACAAAATGCAAGGACAAGTTACTAGTGGTGCCAACAGTATAGCACAGCGTGCCGTTATTACTGCTTTAAACGAATCGCCAACACGTGTGAAATACATGATTGATGAATTTAAAATTCGTCGTGATTTAGTTCTAACGTTATTGGATGATGTTCCCGGATTTATTAATAATACACCAGAAGGTGCATTTTATGTATTTCCAAATATCTCTGCTTTCTTCGGAAAAACATTGAAAGGAAAAACAATTAGCAATGCTACCGATTTCTCTTTATTCTTACTAGAAGAAGCTTTAGTAGCAACTGTAACCGGTGAAGCTTTTGGTGCTCCAGATTGCATCCGATTATCGTATGCAGCAAGTCAAGGACAAATTGTAGAAGCCATTAAACGTATTAAAGATGCTGTGACTTAATTTAATAGTTACTATCAATTTATATTCTATAAAAAATCCACTTCGTTTGAAGTGGATTTTTTGTTTTCACAGTTTATCTATTCCGCCAAAAGAAAGGCGTCAATAATATAAGTACGGTAAAGAGTTCTAAACGTCCAATAAGCATTAAAAATGCAGCCCACCACTTACCTAAAGCAGGTAATGAAGCATAATTATTTACAGGTCCAAAATCGCCAAAAGCTGGTCCAACGTTTCCTAAACTAGAAGCTGCAATACCAATGGACGACATAAAGTCCAACCCAAACATAGAAAACACCAAAGCTCCCACAATAAAGGACAGCATATACATAATAAAAAACGCTAGAATATTAAAAACAATTTCACCTGAAACTGCTCGCGAGTTATACCGAACTGGTAAAATTGCATTTGGGTGCAAGGCTCGCCTAAATTCTAAAAAACCATTTTTAATCAAAATTAAATGTCGCATCACTTTAACACCACCTGAGGTACTTCCTCCAGAGCCCCCCAAAAACATGAGTCCAAAAAAGAACACCACTAAAAATGGTGACCATAAGGTATAATCTGCAGTTATAAAGCCAGTAGTTGTTATCACACTAATGACTTGAAAGAGAGCATGACGAAACGCGCTTTCCGCGGGTCCCCAAACCATGGGATGGCTAATGGACGAGATAGATGGATCGGCTTTAAGATAAATAATAGCCGCTGCTATAGCCGTGAAAATGACAATAAAGATAAAATAAATCTTGAATTCATCATCTTTTATAACCTTCTGCACCTTTCCTTTAAGAGCAAAATAGCTTAAAACGAAATTCGTTCCTGCTAGAAACATAAAGAGAATAATAATATACTGTATAATAGGCTGATCATTCCAATGCGCTACACTGGCATTTTTTGTGGAAAACCCACCAGTGGACAAGGTACTCAACGCATGATTAATGGCATCAAAGAAACTCATGCCTGCAAGTTTCAATAAAATGGTTTCAGCAACCGTGTAACCAACATAAATAAGCCATAAACGTTTGGCTGTATCGGTAATTCTCGGGTGTAATTTATCACCACTTGGACCTGGTGCTTCGGCTGCAAAAAGTTGCATTCCTCCTATTCCTAATAAGGGCAAAACAGCAATGGCAAGAACAATAATTCCCATTCCCCCTATCCAATGCGTCATACTACGCCAAAACAAAACGCCATGCGGAATAATTTCAATATCGTTTAAAATAGTGGCTCCTGTTGTTGTATAACCGGACATGGTTTCCAGAAAAGCATCTGTAAAATTCGGAATAGCACCCGTAAAAATATAAGGCAATGTGCCCGAAAATGCCATGATAATCCAACCAAAAGTTACCACGATATACCCTTCGCGCTTATTCATGATTTTTTCATGGTTGCGTGTTGGAACCATTATAGAAGCTCCTATAAAAATAGTACTTATAGCTGCTAATAATAAATGAAACGTAACGCCATCTTTATAAATGAAACTAATTAATGTAGACACCAACATAAACCCGCCGTTAAACAGGAGTAGGACACCTAAAAAGTGAAAGATGATTTTGAAGTTCAATTTCATACCTATAAGAATAGCTTTTCAACTTCTTTAATGGAACTCGGCAATCCACAAACTACTACTCGATCTCCTTCTTCTATTCTAAAATCGCCCAAAGCAATCTTCCCAATACCATTACGAATAACGCCACCTATAATAGCGGATCTTGGAAAACCTGCATTTCTAATTAATTTATTACAAATTTTTGCGCGCGATTTGACTTTAAACTCTAAAAGTTCGGCATTCATATTATTTAATTTAGTCATAGCAACAACATCGCCACGCCTAACATATCTAAAAATAGTATTTGCTGCTAAAAGTTTTTTATTGATTAAAGTATCAATTCCTATGGATTGTGATAACTGAAAATAATCCATATTTTCCACCAAGGCAATCGTTTTTTTTACATGTTTCGATTTCGCTACCAAACTAGACATAATATTCACTTCACTATTACCCGTTACGGCAATAAATGCATCCATTTTACTAATATTTTCTTCCTCAAGCAAATCTACATTTCTACCGTCGCCATTTATAACAAGCACGTTTGGTAATTCATCTGCAATATCAAAAGCGCGGGTTTTATCTTTTTCAATAAGTTTTACTCTAAACCCACTATCTGCCAAATCGCGAGCTGTTTTATAACCAATTTTACTTCCTCCCAAAATCATGACATTTTTGATTTCCGTATTCTTTTTCCCAGTAATCTTACACAGTTCTTCAGCACCGCCTTCCGATGTAATAAACACTACATGGTCGCCATCCTTGAGCAGAGTATCACCTCTTGGAATAATGGTGAATTGCGTTCCAAAACGCTGCAGAGCGATAGGAACGAAACGAATTTTAGGAAAAATTTGTGCAGCCTCTTTTACACTTTTACCTGCAAAAGCCATGTTGGCCGTTAAATTTAATGCCACCATAGTTAACGCGCCATCTTCAAACTCATAGGTATCACTAAAAGCTGATTGATCTAACAGCAACCTAATTTCCGCGGCGGCTAAAGCTTCGGGTGAAATAAGTTCATCAATACCAAGTTTGGTAAAACCAACTTCTTCTTTATGATGAATAAACTCTGTATTTGATATGCGCGCAATAGTCCGTTTGGCACCTAATTGTTTGGCTAGAACACAAACCGTAATATTCGTAGTTTCGGATGATGTTACGGCAATTACCAAATCACTTTCAGCTACACGAGCATCTTTTAAAATAGAGATTGACGTTGCATCGCCTTTCATTGCCTTAATATCTAAATGATTATCGGCACTAAGCAAACTCTCTTTATCAGGATCTATTAGCGTAATTTCTTGCGACTCAAAAGACAGTAATTTTGCTAAATGAAATCCAACTTCACCAGCACCCGCAATAATTATTTTCATCTATTTATTTAGATTTAATTTTCAATGGTTACATGTATCTAGATACCAATTAATATCTGTAATTCACACATTAACCATTTCGGTTTCATGTACTTTTAACTAAAAAGTAGTACAAATATAAAGCAAAAAATAGGACTGCGATATCATTCATCCGTATATAATAAATTACCATCTAGTTGTTTTATGGTTACCTATTAGTTTATATTTGTAGTAAAAATTATAAGTTGTCAAAAATAAATCCATATAAAGACAGTGCCCTTGGAAAGAAAGAGCAGGTTACACAAATGTTTGATGCCATTTCAGGTAATTACGATGGTTTAAATCGTATAATTTCCTTTGGTATTGATGTGTCTTGGCGTAAAAAAGTATTAGCAATTGTAAAAGCTAGTAATCCAGAAACTATTTTAGATATTGCAACAGGCACTGGTGATTTAGCCATTATGATGGCTGAAACTGATGCCAAGAAAATTATTGGTTTCGACATTAGTAGCGGTATGCTAGAAGTTGGCAAACAAAAAGTAGCACAAAAAAAATTGAATGACACCATTGATATGGTTTTAGGCGATTCGGAAAACATGCCTTTTCAGGACAACTCCTTTGATGCTATTACCGTTGCGTTCGGTATTCGTAATTTTGAAACGCTTGAAAAAGGCTTGGCGGAAATTTACCGTGTATTAAAACCAAACGGAACTTTTGTTATTTTGGAAACGTCTATGCCAACAAAAACACCTTATAAACAAGGTTATAATTTTTACACTAAAAATATTTTACCTGTTATTGGAAAATTGTTCTCAAAAGACAAAACGGCTTATAAATATTTATGTGAATCGGCTTCTGTTTTTCCTTTTGGTGAAGAATTAAACAATATTTTACGTAAAACTGGGTTTACTAATGTAAATGATTTGCCACAAACTTTTGGAGTGGCAACTATTTATACATTATCAAAATAGTTTTATGAAAAAACACCTAGTCCTTTTTGCATTTATTTTACTTTCACAAGTGGCTTCGGCACAATTATTTTCAAAAGAAAAAATTAGAAACCTTGAAAATGAAGATAAAAGGCTATTGAGCTATGGCTTCTTTTTAGGATATAATAGTTACGATTTTAACTTCGATTATAATTTTGATCAAGCCGATATTTTAGTTGGAAAAACAGGTGGCTTTAGTGTTGGTTTAGTTGGAAACATACGTATTCTAGAATACATGGATTTGCGGTTTGAGCCAGGCTTATATATTACCACACGAAATTTAATGTACAACGAAAGCTACTTTAATGGGTTAACCTATACAGACACGGATTTGGAACGTGAAGTCAAATCTACCTACGTACATTTCCCGCTTTTAATGAAATTTTCAACCAAACGAATTAATAACTTCAAGCCTTTTGTGGTTGCTGGTTTATCGACTGCTATAAATTTATCAAGTAACGAAAATAACCCAGACGACAATAGTAGCGGACAATTTAGAACCAAAAAGAACATGTTCTTCTACGAAATCGGTTTTGGTGTAGACCTTTATTTGCACTACTTTAAATTCACGCCATCTATTAGAGGTGTATTTGCTTTAAACGATGAAATAATTCAGGATAAGGACCCTAACAGTCCTTGGACTAACAATGTAAACAGCATGAAAACACGCGGTGTGTTTTTAAACTTTACCTTTCAATAAATTTTTGAGCTGTTTAGCGCTTTAATTGTGGAGACATTAAATTACATATAGCAAACCAACACCTACCCTCTTCTAAATTCACTCAATAAAATAGCAGTAGCTGTAGCCACATTTAAGCTTTCTGTAGCTTGAATTTCGCCAAAACGTGGAATACTTATGCGTTTAGTTATATGTTTCTCAATGTCTTCTGAGATCCCGTTAGCTTCATTTCCCATAACAAGAACACCTTCAGACACAAGGGATTCTGTATAGACATTTTTACCATCCATAAAAGCGCCATAAACAGGCAAAGTGGTATCATTTAAATACGTGTTCAAATCCGTATAACTAACTTGTACACGAGTTATAGAACCCATGGTTGCTTGGATTACTTTCGGATTAAAGCAATCTACAGTTTGTTCGCTACAAACTAAATTTGAGATTCCAAACCAATCGCATAAACGAATAATAGTTCCTAAATTACCAGGGTCGCGAACATCGTCTAGAGCTAAAACGAACCCCTTTTTAGGTAGATCCTTTTCATCTGGAATTTTAAAAACAGCCAACGCTTGATTGGGTGTTTTTAAAAAACTAATCTTTTTTAATTCTTTTTCGTCGATAAGCGTTTCTAATTCAGCATCCAAATTGAAGGACTTTACCGTATATAATTGGTGTAGAATTAACGTAGAGTTAAGAAGCTCTTGAATGGTTTTAATACCTTCGGCAACAAACAAGCCTTGCTCCTGCCTAAACTTTTTTTGTTTTAAACGCGCAAGTAATTTTATTTGATTTTTTGATAGCATGAAAATACCTTTTAAATGATGGCAACTAAATTAAAAAGAATAAAACAAAAAGCTTTCAAAAATGTGTCATTATATTAATACCATATTTCCGATGAAATAGCGTATTTTTGAATCGATTTTCAGATTATTTGTCAGCTGTAAATACACACCAAAAATCCATCATTAAATTATATAATTTTAAGCATCCTTGAGAATACAGTCTTCAAAAATAGCATTTTATATTGTTCTATCCCTGTTTTTGGCTTCTTGTAGCACCATAAAACGCGTTGGGGAAGACGAGCAACTACTGACCAAAAATACGGTTTACGTCAATGACAAGGTAAATAATTCGGAAAACATAAATAATTTACTTTACCAAAAAGCGAATCGAAAACTGCTTACTATTCCTATTCGGCTTCATATTTATAATTTAGCACGGCCTGATATTGATTCAATTTTAGAAGCAAACATCACCAAAAACCCAAAACGAGAAAGAAGATTAGAACGCTTTTTATCTAGAAAACAATTAGACGAATATATTGCTTCCAGAATAGGAATTAATAAGTGGCTTAAAAAAACAGGAGAAGCACCGATAATTTTAAACCCAGAAAAAACCAAGCGCTCTATTAATCGCTTGGAGGCTTATTACTTTCATAACGGTTGGTTTACCGCCAAGGCAGAATCGGAAACAATCAGAATAGACTCTAGTCGCTCAAAAGTGGATTATTTTGTTAACACTGGAGATCCGTATATGGTGGATTCTTTAACCGTTAAAATTTCTTCACCAGAAATTGATACTTTGTACAGGAGGTCAGAAAAAAAATCACGTATTCAATTAAACAAACAATACAAAACGGTAACGTTTGAGCAGGAAAAAGATCGTTTAAATAAATATTTTAGAAATAGCGGAGTTTATCATTTCAGTGAAGATTATGTCTATTTCGAAATGGATACCATAGACACGAATAAAAAGGTAAAAGTAGAATTGCAGATTCGCGATCGTTTAATAAAAAATCAAGATTCGTCCAGACGTGAACCTTTTAAAATCTATAAAGTAAAGGATGTTAATATTTTCACGGATTATTCCTACAATGACCGAAATAAACAACAAAAAGATTCGGCAACTTATAAAGGCTACAACTTGTTTAGTAACGAAAAACTACGCTTTAAGCCCAAGGCTTTAACCGATGCTGTTTTTATTACACCAGATTCTACTTTTAGAGATAAAGACCGAACGATGTCCTACAGGCATATTTCGGAATTACGGACTTTTAAATATCCTAATATTGAATATATTGAAAATGCGGACACCACGCTTACAGCTAATGTATTTTTAACACCTTTAAAGAAATTTGGTGTAGAATTCAGTGCCGAAGTTTCGCAAAGCAATATTCAAACCATTGGTTTATCCTTTAATCCATCCGTATTAATGCGTAATGTTTTTGGCGGCGCTGAAACGCTACAACTTACTGCTTTTGGATCTATTGGATCCTCTAAAGATGCAGCTCTTGATCAGGATGATTTTTTTGACATCAACGAATGGGGAGCTGATTTAAAATTAACTATTCCAAGGTTATTATTACCATTTAATACCACCAAGTTTATTCCTAAAAGCATGTCGCCAAGTACGCGAATGAGTATCTCTACCTCTAGTCAAACCAACATTGGTTTAGACAAACAAAACCTTATAGGAACCTTAAATTACCGTTGGAAACCTAATGAAAAAGTTACAAACCGTTTCGATTTGTTTAGTATTCAATATGTAAAAAACTTAAATCCAGACAACTATTTCAATGTCTATAGCACGTCTTACAACATACTAAATGACATTGCTCAGGACGTTAATTATATCGGTCCTAATGCAGAACTAGGGATACCTGGTCAAGCCAATACTTTTATTCAGGAAGCTGCCAGTAATAATCCACCATTTGGTTTATCATCAGACAATATTCAAAACATTAGTTATATTGGAGAACGCCAAGAGCGCTTAACAGAAAACAACCTAATTATTGCGTCCAGCTATAACTACATTCGCGACAATAGAACTAGCTTATTCGACGAAAATTTCTCCATATTTAGAGGTAAAATAGAATCGGCAGGAAATCTTTTATCATTAGGATCCAAAGCTTTTGGGGCACCAAAAAACATTAATGATAATTATGAAGTTTTTGATGTTGCCTATTCACAATACATTAAAACCGAACTCGATTATATTAAACATTGGGATTTAGGTAAAAAGCAAGTCTTAGCTTTACGTACATTTTTTGGAATTGCCATTCCTTATGGAAACTCGAATAGCATTCCGTTCTCCAAGAGTTTCTTTGCCGGAGGAACAAACGATAACCGTGCGTGGACCGCCTATAGTTTAGGACCAGGAAGTTCTGACAGTAATGATGAGTTTAATGAAGCCAATATGAAGTTAGCCTTCAACTTGGAATATCGTTTTAATATTTTCGAAGATTTTTATGGCGCCCTTTTCGCTGATGCTGGAAATATCTGGAATGCACTGGATAATATTGAAGATCCACAGGCAACCTTCACCGGTTTCCAATCGTTAGAGGATATTGCACTAGGTACTGGTTTTGGGCTGCGTTACGATTTCGGATTTATTATTTTCCGCTTTGATGTCGGGTTTAAAACTTACGATCCTTCATACCCAATGGGTGAAAGATGGTTAAATGATTACAATTTCAGAAAAGCTGTTTATAACATTGGTATCAATTACCCCTTTTAAGCTATTTAATTTCATTATTTTTGTTTCATTAAAAAAACAACAAAACAACAAACTATGTCACATTCTATTAAACCGGGTGTTGCAACCGGACACGAAGTTCAAGCTATTTTTAAATTAGCTAAAGAAAAAGGTTTTGCCTTGCCAGCTGTAAACGTGGTTGGATCAAGCAGTATCAATGGTGTCCTGGAAACTGCTCGCGATTTAAACGCCCCTGTTATTATTCAATTTTCTAATGGTGGCGGTGTATTTAATGCCGGGAAAGGTTTAAGCAATGAAAACCATAAAGCAGCTATTGCTGGTTGTATTGCTGGTGCCAAACATGTGCATTTAATGGCAGAGGCTTATGGCGTTCCAGTAATTTTACATACAGATCATTGTGCTAAAAAACTATTGCCTTGGATAGACGGTTTATTAGATGCTAGTGAGCAGCATTTTAAAGAAACTGGAAAACCACTTTATAGCTCACATATGATTGATTTAAGTGAAGAGCCAATCGAAGAAAACATTGCAATTTGTAAAAAATATTTAGAACGCATGAGCAAAATGGGCATGACGTTAGAAATTGAACTAGGCATTACAGGTGGCGAAGAAGATGGTGTTGATAATACCGATGTAGACGATTCCAAATTATACACACAACCAGACGAAGTTGCTTATGCTTATGAAGAATTAAGCAAAGTAAGCGATCAATTTACTATTGCTGCCGCTTTTGGAAATGTACATGGTGTTTACAAGCCTGGTAACGTTAAATTAACGCCAAAAATTCTTAAGAATTCTCAAGCACATATTTCAGAAAAATTCAATGTAGGACATAATCATATAGATTTTGTATTCCATGGCGGTTCTGGAAGTTCAGTTGAAGAAATTCGCGAAGCTATTGGCTATGGTGTTATTAAAATGAACATCGATACCGATATGCAATATGCCTTTACAACAGGTGTTCGTGATTATATACTAGAAAAGAAAGACTATTTACAAGCGCAAATAGGAAATCCAGATGGCGATGATATCCCAAATAAAAAATATTACGACCCTCGTGTTTGGCTTCGTAAAGGAGAAATAACATTTGTAGAACGTTTAAAAAAGGCTTTTGAAGACCTAAACAACGTCAACACTTTATAAAATAATAGGGCAAAAAATACGTCAATCCAATTAAACGTGTAATTTTGCGAGTCTAATTAACGCGAATCCTAACGGCTTTTAATAGTTAAAAACGTTACTCGCATAACTTAAAATCGTTAATCGATATGTCTTGGTTTAAACGAAAAGAAAAAGGAATTCAAACTTCTACGGAAGAAAAGAAGGACACACCCAAAGGGTTGTGGTATAAATCGCCTACAGGAAAAATTGTTGATGCTAAAGAATTAGAGCAGAACTTTTATGTAAGTCCTGAAGATGGTTATCATGTAAGAATTGGAAGTAACGAGTACTTTAAAATCTTATTTGACGATAATAAATTTAAAGAGTTTGATATTAAACTAGAATCTAAAGACCCATTAAAGTTTGAAGACACTAAAAAATATCCAGACCGTTTAAAAGCAGCACAAGAAAAGACCAAATTAACTGATGCTGTTCGTACAGCCGTTGGAAAATCTAAAGGAAACGATTTAGTCGTTGCCTGTATGGATTTTACATTTATTGGTGGTTCTATGGGATCTGTTGTAGGTGAAAAAATAGCACGTGCAGCACAATATGCTTTAAAGAAAAAATTACCGTTTATGATTATCTCCAAATCTGGAGGTGCACGTATGCAAGAAGCTGCTTTATCATTAATGCAACTAGCTAAAACTTCGGTTATGTTAGCGCAATTAGCCGATGCAGGTATTCCGTATATCTCTTTAGCTACAGATCCAACAACGGGAGGAACAACCGCTTCCTTTGCTATGTTAGGCGATATTAATATTGCAGAACCTGGCGCCTTAATTGGCTTTGCTGGACCGCGTGTAGTTCGTGATACAACAGGACAAGATTTACCAGAAGATTTTCAAACATCGGAGTTTTTACTAGAACACGGCTTCTTGGACTTCATAACACACCGAAGAGATTTAAAAGACAAAGTTAATTTATATATTGATTTAATTACCAATCAACCGCTACGAGCGTAATGGGCAATTTTCTGTTAGATAAAGCGCTACAAAACAGTGGTTGTCTTTTTTTAACAAAAAACGATTGAATAATTAAAATTTACTATATTTGCAGCTTGAAAGAAAATCTTTCATCATGTACTCAATTTAATTGGGTAATACATAACAATCATTTACAATAATATTAGAATGTATTTATCAAAAGAAGAAAAGCAAGATCTTTTTGCTAAACACGGTAGCGGAAAAGCCGATACTGGAAGTGCAGAAGGACAAATTGCATTATTTACGCAACGTATCGAACACTTAACTGGACACTTAAAAAATAATCGTAAAGATTATAATACAGAGCGTTCATTAGTAATGTTAGTTGGTAAGCGTCGCGCTTTACTTGATTACTTAATTAAGAAAGATGTTTTAAGATATCGTGCTATAATTAAAGAATTAGGATTAAGAAAATAATCACACTATAAGAGGCTTCGCGGCCTCTTTTTTGTTTTATAATCAGCTCATTCGGCAGAGTTAAAAACCCGAAAAAATAAGAAGCTAGATCCCAAAGCGAATTTGGGACTAAAGGTTTTTCATTGGACACTACTACTACACAACACAACTACCAATGTTTAATTAGAATTAAAAATTTATGATTCCAAAAGTATTTAAAGAGGTTATAGACCTTGGCGATGGTAGAGAAATCACTATCGAAACAGGAAAACTAGCAAAACAGGCTCACGGTTCTGTTGTTGTTCAGTCAGGAAAATGTATGATGTTATGTACAGTTGTTTCCAATTACGAACAAAAAGATCTTGATTTTTTACCATTAACGGTAGACTACAGAGAGAAATTTGCAGCAGCTGGTCGTTATCCAGGTGGTTTCTTCAAAAGAGAAGCAAGACCTAGTGATGGCGAAGTATTAACTATGCGTTTAGTGGATCGTGTTTTACGTCCATTATTTCCAAGTGATTATCACGCTGAAACACAGGTAATGATTCAATTAATGTCTCATGATGATGATGTTATGCCAGATGCAATGGCAGGTTTAGCCGCTTCGGCAGCTATTCAATTATCAGATTTCCCTTTTGAATGTCCAATATCTGAAGCAAGAGTTGGTCGTGTAAATGGCGAATTCATAATCAACCCAACACGTGCACAATTAGCAGAATCTGACATCGATATGATGATTGGGGCTTCTGCCGATTCCGTGATGATGGTTGAAGGTGAAATGGATGAGATTTCTGAAGAAGAAATGGCGGAAGCTATTAAGTTTGCTCACGAAGCAATTAAAGTACAATGTGCTGCGCAAGTAAGATTAGCAGAAGCATTTGGAAAGAAAGCTGTTCGTGAATATGCTGGTGAAAGAAAAGAAGAAGATTTAGCCAAGAAAATTCATGATATGGCTTATGATAAAGTGTATGCTATTGCAAAAGCTGGATCAGCTAAACATGAACGCAGCGCTGCTTTTCAACAAATAAAAGAAGACATTAAAGCAACTTTTTCTGAAGAAGAATTAGCTGATTATGGTGGTTTAGTTTCTGATTATTACCGTAAAGCTGAAAAAGAAGCTATTCGTGATTTAACCTTAAATGAAGGTTTACGTTTAGACGGAAGACAAACAGATGAGATTAGACCAATCTGGTGTGAAGTAGATTATTTACCTTCTACACATGGTTCTTCAATCTTTACACGTGGAGAAACGCAAGCATTAGCAACGGTAACTTTAGGAACTTCTAGAGATGCTAACCAAATAGATATGCCATCTCATGAAGGTGAAGAGCGTTTCTATTTACATTATAACTTCCCACCGTTTTGTACAGGTGAAGCTAGACCAATCCGTGGTACATCTCGTAGAGAAGTAGGTCATGGTAACTTGGCTCAACGTGCTTTAAAAGGAATGATTCCTGAAGATTGCCCTTACACTGTAAGAGTTGTATCTGAAGTTTTAGAATCTAACGGTTCTTCTTCAATGGCTACAGTTTGTGCAGGTACAATGGCACTTATGGATGCTGGTGTTCAAATGAAAAAACCAGTTTCTGGTATTGCAATGGGATTAATTTCTGATGCTAATTCTGGAAAATATGCTGTTTTATCTGATATTTTAGGTGATGAAGATCATTTAGGAGATATGGACTTTAAAGTTACAGGAACGGCTGATGGTATTACTGCTTGTCAGATGGATATTAAAGTAAAAGGTTTATCATACGAGATTTTAGTAGCTGCACTACAACAAGCTCGTAATGGTCGTTTACATATTTTAGAGAAGTTAGTTGAAACGATTGCTACACCAAATGCAGAAGTTAAGGAGCATGCTCCTACAATGATAACTAGACGTGTTCCTAATGAATTCATTGGTGCCTTAATTGGACCTGGTGGAAAAGTTATTCAGGAAATGCAAAAGGAAACGGATACAACTATCGTTATTAACGAAGATCCAGTTACCGAAGAAGGTATTGTTGAAATTTTAGGTGTTGGTAGAAAAGGTATTGATGCTGTTATGGCAAAAATAGATTCTATCTTATTTAAACCGGAAGTTGGTAGCGTATATGAAGTAAAAGTAATCAAGATGTTAGATTTTGGTGCTGTTGTTGAATATATGGATGCGCCAGGAAACGAAGTTCTTTTACATGTAAGTGAACTAGCTTGGGAACGAACTGAAAATGTTAGCGATGTAGTTAATATGGGTGACGTTTTTGATGTGAAGTATTTTGGACAAGACCCAAGAACACGTAAAGAAAAAGTTTCTCGCAAAGCTATTTTGCCTAAACCTGAAGGTTATGTAGCAAGACCGCCAAGAGAAGATAGCCGTTCTGGTGGGCGTGATAATCGTGGTTCTCGTGACAATAAAGGTCGTGACAACCGTCGTGATGACAGGAAGCCGAGAGAAGATAAACAAGACTAAAAGTCTTCTGTTTAATAAAATCAAACCTCACCGTTTTTATAAATTGTGAGGTTTTTTATGCGAGAAGAATAAATTATTTATTCCAAATACATCTAAAATAAGTTAAACCCATGCTTTTTATCTTAAAAAAAGATTAAAAAAAATCTAAAACCAATTTAACGTCGTACATCAAACAAAGGCTTAAATAACAAACGACAGAACGAGATATGGCTGCAAATAACACTACTTTGAAAAAACCACATACTAACACACGAATCAAGGCTCAAAAACTAAAACATTTTTTAGGTTTCACCACGCACAGTAATGGTAAAACTGAAAGTTCATATAATGGTATTGCTTTATTAAGTACTCTCATATTTATTGCTATGGGTGTTTATTTATTTACTGTATTTCATAATGATTTTCAACAATTTAATGCCGATCGAAAAAGTTCCATAATAGGTCTTACCTTTTTAGTTACTGCGGGAGGTCTATTTGCTTTTAAAACATTCTACTTTATTTTCATGGCCTATAAATACTTTAAATATAAGCCTATTGAATCTGTTTCGGATGATAAATTACCAACGGTTACCATAATCGTTCCTGCCTACAATGAAGGAAAACAAGTATGGGATACGCTAATGAGTTTAGCGAACAGCGCTTATCCTAAAGGAAAAATTCAACTACTAGCTATTGACGATGGTAGTTTAGACGACACTTGGGATTGGATGGTAAATGCGAAGAAACGTTTAGGCGATGGCGTAGAAATTTTTAAACAACCAGAAAACAAAGGAAAACGTCATGCCTTATATCGTGGCTTTAATTTAGGAACTGGCGAAGTTTTTGTTACGGTTGATAGTGACTCTGTAGTAACCCCAGAAACGTTACGTAATTTAGTAAGCCCCTTTATTACAGATAAAAATTGTGGTGCTGTTGCTGGAAATATTCGTGTTTTAAACAACACAAAAGCCATGCTTCCAAAAATGTTGGACGTCAGTTTTGTTATGAGTTTTGAATTTGTACGTTCGGCTGAAAGCGCAATGAACTCTGTTTTATGTACACCAGGAGCCTTGGCTGCTTACCGCAGTGAAGCTGTTTTTGCATGTTTGCCAGAATGGATTAATCAAACCTTTATGGGACAACCTTCTGATATAGGTGAAGATCGTGCCATGACCAACATGATTTTAAAACAAGGAAAACACGTGCTATTTCAAAGAAATGCAGTTGCCTTTACTAATGTTCCAGAGGAGTATCCAGGATTATATAAAATGTTTATCAGATGGGGACGTAGCAATGTTCGTGAGAATATTAACATGGCCAAATATGTGTTTACCAACTTTAAGAAGGAAAACAAATTTGGTACCCGACTACTTTTTATTAGTCAATCTACAAGCATAATCATGAGCTATCCATTTGTAATCTTTATGCTGTTTTTTGTTGTAACGCATCCCTTATTATTTTTAGGATCTACATTGTTAAGTATTTTAGTAACCTCTACATTTTCAGTGTTTTTCTTCGCGCATCGTTATGAAATAAAAGCGTCCTTTTGGGCCTATACTTATAGTATTCTATATACTTTTGGTTTATTTTGGATTACACCATATGCTATTGCAACGGCGAGTAGACGTGGCTGGTTAACACGTGGTTTAGCTGAAAAGAAATAAATTAAAAGAAAACAGAAACAAGACCCTTCAGAAAAATTTTGGAACTAATAGAATATAGATTGGTTTATTAAATACCAGAAGGAATAATTTGTAAAATTAGAAAGTTGTCTGAATTCTAGTCTTAAATTAACGCTTTAAAAAATAGAATAAAATACTTGATACATGTAAAACTTTAAAGAATCTTGTTTTAATAAAGGTTTAATAAAATTCTACAAATTAATTGAGTAGGAGCAGTTTCAATCGTAAAAAGAAGTCTTACTTAAAAATGTAGGACTTTTTTTATGGCATAAACGTTCGTTTTGAGATTTAATAAATTGAAAACCACCGACAGGCTGTCACCTTTTTGTCAGATTCAACAAAAGACAACATTATACATTTCGCAATAAAAGCGCTATATTATCGAGAATATATCAACAATCGACTATACGACTCGTTTTTATGGGATTTATTAAAATTAAATATTTTTTAAGGGTGTTCCGTATAGTCCTTGCACACTATAGAGAAATTAATATTGATAATCAATACATTACAAAAACATGAAAGTATTAGTAATTGGAGCAGGAAATATGGGATTAACGTATTCTGAAGGAATGGCAAAATCGCCGTTATTAGGAAAACAGAATTTAAAAATATATGACACTGATCCAAAAAAAATTACAAAATTAAACAAAGAACCACATTTTGACGTTTACGACAATTTAGAGGATTGCTTACCAAAAGCAGATATCGTCTTTCTTGCTGTGAAGCCGTTCCATATTGCAGAGTTATTTAAAACAATGGCGCCACAAATAAATCAGCAACAACTATTCGTATCCTTAATGGCAGGTGTAACTATTGACACGATTAAAGACGGATTAGGCGCTACAAAAGTAGTTCGCGCTATGCCTAACCTACCAGCTAAAGTTGGCAAAGGCGTTACCTCTTACACGGAATCGGAAGCGGTTTCTAAAGTCGAACTTATTATGGTTCGCAACTTATTAGATACTACAGGAACATCCATTCATGTAGAAACAGAAAAATTTATTGATGCCTCAACAGGTATTTCAGGAAGTGGCCCCGCTTATGTATTTTACTTTATGCAATCCATGCTGGATGCCGCATTAAAGATGGGCTTTTCCGCGTACGATTCTAAGGTATTAGTAAGCAATACATTTGAAGGTGCTATTGAATTATTTAATCAATCGGATATTTCTCCAGAAACATGGATTAACCGTGTAGCAAGTAAAGGAGGAACCACACAAGCAGCCATAGACTCTATGGACGATAACAATGTTAAACAGCTTATTGAAGATGCCGCATATGCCGCATTTGATAGAGCAATAGAATTAGGAAAAGAAAAATAAAGACATGGACGACGACATTAAGCGCGTAGTAGTAAAAGTAGGAACAAACGTATTAACAAATAAAGACAACCGTATTTTAGGCCCCGTTTTAAAAGAACTGGTTCGCCAGATAGCTGTGCTCTATGAGC
Source organism: Bizionia argentinensis JUB59 (assembly GCF_000224335.1). Lineage (GTDB taxonomy): Bacteria > Bacteroidota > Bacteroidia > Flavobacteriales > Flavobacteriaceae > Algorimicrobium > Algorimicrobium argentinense. Next base: position 174,628 of record NZ_AFXZ01000012.1, read on the forward strand.
GCGATGTTATGGTGGTTTTAGTCTCTTCGGGTTCTGCTATGGCAGGTAGAGAAGTAATTGGCGATACAGCCATAACCGACAAAGCTATTAGACGCCAAGTCTATTCAGCAGTTGGACAACCTAGAATGATGCGTCATTATTATAGTCTCTTTCACGACTATGGTATGAGATGCGCACAAGTATTAGCTACAAAACGAGATTTTGACCCAGGAATACATCGTGAAAACATGATTAATTGTTACGAAGGGTTATTATCGGAAGGCATTATTCCTATTGCCAATGAAGATGATGCTGTTTCCATTACCATGTCTATGTTTTCAGATAATGATGAGTTAGCAAGTTTAGTAGCCGAATTAATTGATGCCGATCGCCTAATTATTTTATCAGATACAGAGGGGCTTTTCACAGGACATCCTGACGATGAAGATTCGATAAAAATTAAAGAAGTTACCTGTAATCAAAATGTGGAACAATACGTAAAAGCTTCTGGTAAAAAAGAAGGCGAAGGCCGTGGTGGCATGGCGTCTAAATTACGTATTGCTAAAGGTGCTGCAAAAAAAGACATTCCAACTTATATCGCGAATGGAAAACGAGCAAACGTAATTGTTGACATCCTTGATAATAAAGAGGTAGGAACAAAATTTATTCACTAAAACAATTCATATGAAATTATTACATACAGATAAAAAAAATAACGTTTTAACTTCAATGATTAAAATTATTGATAGAGAACGCGACAATATAATAAAAGCAAATAAACAAGATTTAGATGCATTTAACAGAGAAGATCAAGCATTATACGACCGATTAGTAGTAAACACTGCTAAAGTTGATGGCATGATCCAAGCAATCAAAGAAGTACGCGATCAGGAAGACCCTGTAGGTGTTACGATTTCCGATATGACTTTGGATACCGGTTTACAAATAACCAATAAAACAGCGCCATTTGGAACCATTATGATTATTTATGAATCCAGACCTGATGTTACAATTGAAGCGGCTGTTTTAGCTTTCAAAGCCAACAATAAAATCCTATTAAAAGGTGGAAAAGAAGCGATTAACTCTAATCTTATATTAGAAAAGTGCTGGCATGAAGCTTTGGAAGAAAATGGTTTATCCAAAGATTGGATTAAACTATTACACCTAAAACGTGAAGAAACTCAAGAGTATTTAAGAAACCCGACCGAGAAAATCGATTTAATTGTACCTCGTGGTGGCGAACGCTTAATTAAGTTTGTAAAAGATCACGCAACCTGTGCTGTTTTAATTTCGGGTCGTGGAAACAACTTTTTATATGTTTCCAAACAAGCAGATTGGGAAAAAGCTGTAAAAGTGATTATCAATGCAAAAACCGATAAAATTTCTGGTTGTAACGCTTTAGATAAAGTATTGATTGACAAAAACATTTCTGGTTACGACCAAAAAGTAAAGGAACTACAAAAAACACTAGAACATGTTGGAGTAGAATTAGTTGTTGATAAAAAAATTGGCGCTATTTTAACCAATGAAGATCAAATTCCTAATGAAGACACTTGGTATGAAGAATTTCTAGCTATGAAAATTCTTGTTGCAGAAGTTGACGGATTAGATCAGGCAATTAATATGATTAATAAATATTCTGGAGGACATTCTTCAGTTATTATAACTGAAGACAAAAACGAAGCTGCAAAGTTTATGCAACAAATAGATAGTGCTGCCGTATATCATAACGCCTCTACCCGATTCACTGATGGTGGACAAATGGGTGTTGGTGCCGAATTAGCGATTAGCACAGACAAGTTACACCACCGTGGACCATTAGGCTTAAAGCAGTTGGTTACGAATAAATATTATGTATTTGGCGATGGTCATATACGTGTTTAAAAATTTAATTAAACATATTACAAACGGCATTGGTTTTAAACTGATGCCGTTTTTTTATATTGTAACTTCCCATATTGAATTCTAACTTATTGCATTAGTTTCCCTGTTTATATCCAGAAGTATAGCGAATAGGTTGAAAAAAGCATCATAGACATAGCAGGCCAGAAAGCAAAATAACACATGTACACCATACTTGATAAGTTATAATTGATAAGTTAAAGACAACAATAAAGTGCTGATATCCCGGCATCTTAAATGCTAAAAAGCTATATTTGAATTTATATAACAAGTTGTAAAACATTTAAAAAACAAATGAACGATATTCAAATTTTTGAACAAGAAATTAAAAATTCAGACAAAAAAGTTGGAAAAATAGCAATTCTACGAGGTGGATTAAACTCTGATAATCCAACACAAATAATGAATAAAGCTGTTTCTGATTATGTTGGTCGTAAAGGGCATAACCAATTTGTTGAAATTCATCTTGACAATCCTTGGGTTCGAGTCGTTTTAGATGGAATTAACGAATTAGATTATAAAGACTTTGTTGACCAAAGATTATAATATGGAGCGTGAAATAAGTTTAATCCAACTTGCAAATACAATTCAATGGTGGTTAAGTTACACTTCAGCAGTTGGCAGAAGTTACGTACTAACAGAAAGTGCCATTAAATTTCCATTAGCAGAGTATTTGGAAAGAACAGAACTTAAAGAATTGACTTTGGAATATTTGCATCCAAAACTTTCAAATCGAAATTTTGATTTGCATTTTATCGATAGTAAGAAAAAAAATACTGCTATTGAATTTAAATATGTGAGAAATGGATATACAAGAACCACAGCTGAAAAACAAAGAATATTTAATGACTTAATGCGGTTATCATTGTATTTAGAAAATGATAACAAATGTTATTTTCTTATTTGCGGAGCACAAAATGACTTTTCAACTGATTTTAAAAATTTAGAAATAAAAACAGTAAAAAGTCAATACATACAGCCGAGAAAAATTAACCAAACTAAAATAAATAAGACAATAGAAACTTTCTATACAAAGTGGTTTAGCTTTGATATGAAAAAGCCAGTCAAAGTAATTGAACTTAAATTAGACCAAACAGAATTTGGAAAAATATATAGTTCGTTTTTAGAAGAATATGAATTAGCTTACGAAAAGGCTACTGACGAAAAATTAAATTTACCGAAAACCATAGAAACTAAACTAATTTATTTGTCACAGCAAATTAAACACGAAACAGATATTTTCCAGCCTGCTAACATTGGAATTTGGGAAGTAACAAAATAAAAAAACGTTTTACAACAACGTATATAGCTCATAGCTAGGTAGTTGCTTAATCGAAGTTAAGGCATATTTGCGAGTCCGCCAAATTTTTAAATTTGACGATTTAGAGAAAAAAGATAAATAGTAAAATTTAAAAATTCGGCTCGTGCTTCATCCGAAAATAATTGTTTAATTTGCACGCTACGAGCCATATACAGAGACGTTGGCATTCATTGGCGGAACGCACTGAAAATAATAATCAAAAAATGATTAAAAGAAACCTAGCATCAATTTTAATAATAATTTCAAGTATCATAGGTATCTTGAATGTAGATTTTTCTAATATTTCAGAACCAAAACATTATTGGTCTTTAATTATATCATCATTTATTATATTGGCGTCTGTAATATTAATTTATAGTACAGAATCAAAATTTAAGAAAAATAAGGAATCAAAATCTGAATAAAATCAATAACGGACTTTTAGCTCGATTGCGGAATCTAAATTGAAAAATGAAAACCGAACTAAATGCTGAGTTTAGCAAGTTGTGTAATTGCTCACTCAATCGGATTTGAAAAAGTTTGCGGAATGAATCGTTGACCGAATTCACTCAAGCGCAGGAAAAACTAAAAACGGAATTAAGCCGAAGAATAAAAAAACAACGAAATGCCAACACCGTGTATAATTAATTGCTTTGTCTCCGCTCATCTGGAATATTCCTTCGGAATATTCTCAGGTTCGTAAAAGTTTGCTAAATTAGTTGCTAAACCACGCAACTAATCATACACAAACACGTTAGCCACAATTAAAAAAAAACAACCATGAAAAAACTGATTACAATACTTTTGATTTTTACTTCTATTTTTAGTTACTCACAAACCACCTATTATACTACTGATGGAAAAAATAGAATTACAGAATCTGAAGCGAATAAAATGCTGTCTGAACAGGTTGCTAAAATGAGTGACGTGATGGGAAAACAGTTATACGGAAGTTTAACTATCAATGACACAGAAACAAAAAAAGATTCTATAATTTCAAGAATAACCTTTGCCATAAGTGATAAAAAACCTGAAAATCTAATTAATTCTGGCCCCTTATCTGATTATAAAAATAAGGAATTTCCAAAATTTGACTTATCCACTTTATCGGATAAAAACTTTAATTCAGAAAAATTAAAAGGTAAACCAACTATGATTAATTTCTGGTTTACAAGATGTGCGCCTTGCATTGACGAAATGCCTGTTTTGAATAAAATAAAAGAAAAGTACAAAGAGGACTTTAATTTTATTGCTATTACATACGAGAAAAAGGAAGATGTTGAAAAATTTCTTGAAAAACATCCGTTTGACTTTGAGCATTTAATAAATGCTAAAGATTTTACTGACCAATTAGGAGTTCAAGCGTATCCGATGAATCTGTTTTTAGATAAGAATGGAGTATTAAAGTATGTGAAAGGTGGAATTCCATACGAGAGCAAAGAAGGAGAAGAATTGAAAATGGGAGAAGGAAATGAAATAATTGAGATTATTGAAAAACTAAAATAACTGTGGCTAACACTGGTAACCGTTGCACAACGGCCTAAAACCAAAATGAACGACCCCATTTAAGCCCTTTTTAGGGCTTTTTGAATTTTATGTAACTGTCATTTAGTTAAATTTTGGTTGCCACAAATTGAAGATTATTACGTTTTGAAGTCCATTTATTTTAGAAAATATAAGACCAAGCGCTTTTGTCTTGGTTTTTGCCAATTTCTGTGTAAACTTCAAGTACTTTTTAAGATTGTACGCCATGGCTGCTAAATGCATGACCTTATTTGCCTGTTTTATTTCTATGGTATTTATTTTCCTTAATCCCATAAACTGGGTAAAGGTTCCAAAAACGGGCTCTACTGTGCTCTGCCGTTTGCCCTTCATATAGTTGCCTTGCGGACTATTTACACGTTTTATATTACGTTCATATTCTGCTTTATAATACGTGACAGAAAATTTTTTCTCTTTGGCAGTTTTCCCCAAACAGCCCAACTTTATTGGACAGCCCTTACATTGATGCGTTGTGCCGCGATATTCCTTTTTTAAGGTTCCTGTGCGATAATCATTAAACACTTTTTTAAAGGGGATAATCTCGCCTTGAGGACAAACATAATGGTCTTGATCTCTATTGTGATGAAAATTATCTGGGCCACCTTTATAGGTGCCGTGAGGCGGAATAAAACTCTGTAAGTTAATCTGCTCCAAAAACGCATAATTCTCTCCACTACTGTAGCCGGTATCAGCCACGCAATTATGCCAGAGT
>NZ_AFXZ01000011.1 GCF_000224335.1 Bizionia argentinensis JUB59
AACTACAAGCGCTCCAAAAAACATTGTCGCTAAAATGATACAGAAAGAATTTTGAATTTTAAAGGGTGATTTTTCAGTCGGGCGGAATAATATTTGGAATTGAAAATAATTACCGAAACTGAAACTCCGCTGCTACCGAAAACAAAACGGACGGATTTTTAGTCGGGCGGAATTGAAACCTAATCCAATCCCAAAAACAATACATCGGAATTGAAAGCCGTTAGCGGCAAGAAACAATAAGCCGGAATTTTTACTCAGGCGGACTAAAAAAAAGTAACTTTATGGGAGGAGATCACTCGGACTTGAACAAAGATCGGGAATCTACTCGGGCGGAATAAAATGGTGAAGTTGAAACCTGATTCGATCCGAATACAATACGCCGGATTTGAAACCCCTTCGTCACGAGAAACGATCCGCCGGAATTTTCACTCGGGAGGGTAAAATTTAAAAAAATGAGTGGACGTAACCCGAGCGGAACGCAAATTGACGTGCTTACTCGGACGTGTCGCGCCAGTAGTTAACAACGGCTATACGCAATGCGGGCGTAAGTGCTTAAACCAAAGGGCAGTGCGTGCCGAGCTACCCCGCCAAATCTTTTGGATTTGGCTTTGGCGAAAAAAAGATAAAGACAAACAAAAAGATTTGGCTATCGCTAGCTGGAAAAGCCGTGCGTGCAGCCCCGCACTGCGCATAGCCAAGACGTTGTAAAACATTTAAGAGAATTCATTGAACATCGAAATTAACCATAAAGAAATAGTTACACTAAATCAATTTGAATTAGGTTGGAGATGGGAAAAAACTCATAGTCCAGATATTTTGGAATCTGAAAAGAAACTAATTCAACCAGTTTCTGAAATGGAATCTAAAAGATTGAATAAAGTTATTGACTATTTTGAATCTGAACATAATTTAAGAGAAAAATATACTCAAACGGATTGGATAAGTGCAAATGCAGAAAATGATGAGAAAATTGAGCGGTTTCGTAACCAACTCGAATTGACTCTTGAAAAGTGGGATGAAGGAATAATAATAACTTGGCATAGAAACATTGCTCTAAAAACAACGAAAGAAATATTCATAAAATATTGGACTGATTTTTTATATCCAAGTTCTGATGATGTAACTGTTATATCAGAAAAAACGAATTGGATAATGTTTTATAATCACGTTGAAGTAGCAAACATTTGGACAAAAATATCTAACAATAAAAAAAAGGAATAAAACCTTTGAGAAAAACAATCGTCATACTCATTTTAAACTGTCTACTAATAAGTTGTGGACAAAATAAAAACGAAAAAAAGGAAGCTAAAAGTAAAAAACCGGAGCAAAATTTTTTGACACTTAGATTAGCGGATAACGAATTTATCGAGTTTAATATAGATACTCTTTCCGATTTTAACGAAATAATAAAAATTATAGAAAAAATAGATTGCAGAAAAAATTATGCCCTATTTAAATTAGAAACAGAAAAAGAGATTTTCAATATCCACCCATTACAACTTTGTGAGGATATATTTGACTATAAATTAAGAGAGATAATTTACATAAATACTGATAGTATAACAGTAAATTATGAATTAAAATATCCAATCGATAGTTTGAAAACTGTTTTAAATAATCATCTGAGAAATCCAAATGATGATAAAAACTTTCCTTCATCGGATGAAAAAAAACTGATAAGCATAAATGTTGATAGCAATAAAAACATTATCGAGACGAAAAAACTCTTACTTAAAATAATTGCTAATATTAACGAACTGAATACTAAAGCGAATTATTCATTTATGTTTGAAGAAAGAGGAATAATACAAATTGAGGAATAAAAAACGTTTTACAACACTATATATAGCAAATTGGGCGATTATTGTTTAATCCAAAGGTTGTTGTCTATTTGCAAAGTCGCCAAATCTTTTGATTTGGTATTAAAGAAGAAAAATTAAAACAAAATAAAAAGATTTGGCTTGTGACTAAACTGAAAGTAATCGCTTATTTTCTGCCCAACTTGCCATATATTTAACGTTGTGCAACATTATGAGAAACGCAATTACATTAATATTTATTCTACTATTCTTTCTGTCTTGTAAGCAGAAACAAACTGAATATATTAATACAGAAAATAATTCTGAAATTAGTAAAATTGTAGAATCGGAAACTGAAAAAGGAACAGAGAACAAAGTAGAAAATGTTGTTGCTGAAAAAATCTCAAATTGTGATTTAAAAACTCTTGTTGAGATTAATTCTCTTCTTGAAAAAGGAACTGAATTGAATGACCAAAACTTTGCTGTTTTCTTTGCGAATATGAATCCTGAATGTTCAAATAATGCCGAATATTCCGAATTTAATAATGAACTGATTTTTAAAACGCTGGAATCGAATCCGAAAAAGTTTGTGGCATTTTTAAGCAGAGTTTCGAAGAAAAAGAAAATATTGGAATTTGTGCTCACTCAACTGCGGAATCCAATCCACGACGGAATTGAATTAAATGCGATTTACGAGAGTTTAGGCAAAACAGAAACGGAAGATGCTAAAACGAAAGAATTAGTTTCTGAATCGATTAAAAATGCGATTGAAAAGAATAACTAACGTTGCACAACAACGTGTATAATTCATTGCTAATTCTAGCCTACTTGGAAATTCCTTCGGAATTTCCTCTGGTTCGTTTTAGTTTACTAATTTAGTTGCTTAAACACGCAACGAAATCATACACAAAACC
>NZ_AFXZ01000010.1 GCF_000224335.1 Bizionia argentinensis JUB59
GTAAGTAATAGAAAAAAAACTCAAAGACGAACAGTTCAAATTAAAAAAAATTAACAAATCATAAATGAAAAACTAAAATATGAAAGCAAAAACAACAAAATTAGAACAAATATTAAATAAGGAAAAGTGCATTAATTTTTTCATTAGATATGGTTATTTTATTCACACGGAAAATGATGAGAAATTAGTTTTGAGAAAATCAGGAACAGAATTTACTACTTCTGGCGAAAAATTTCCAAAAGAATTATCTATTTCTTTTAATAATAATGGAACTGAAATTTCTTTGAAATACGATACGTTTGTCTTATTTGATACTGGCGATTTACAAGAGGAATTTGATTTGACTATAAACCGAATAACAACGAACATAAATAATCTGATTTAAATATAAAGCCTGAATGAATTGTCCTAAAGTTAATTTGAATAGAATTTGAAACAGATTTTTAGCAAAATTTCGGAATCTAAAGTGGAATAATTTACTCAAACGGAATTTAGAAAGTGGTTGAATAAAAAACTACTACTTACAA
>NZ_AFXZ01000009.1 GCF_000224335.1 Bizionia argentinensis JUB59
TTCACTCCAGTAAATTCATACCCCTCTTCAACTAAAGAAGGGAGCCAGATAGGCTTTTTCTATATGTTTTGGAATATTATAAATTAAGTTTCATTTTTAATTTACTTGAACTTGATAAAGAATCAGGTTAGTTGCTATTTATGAAAACAAGCAAAAACAGCTCCTCCCTTCAGTTGAAGGGAGGTGGCTAGACTGACGTTAGGAAGGCTAGACGGAGGGTTTGTTTTCTTATTCTAAATTAAAATGTTCCTGTATTTCTTTTATAACAGATGGAAGTAAATCAAAAACCATTTTATTTTCAAACCGGATAACTTTATAGCCCTTACTTTCTAAATAAATAGTGCGCTTATTATCATATGCTTGAGCTTCGGGATTATTATGAACTTCCCCATCCAGTTCAATTATTAACTTTTCAGAAGCACAGTAAAAGTCTACTATATAATTTCCGATACTATGTTGTTTTGTAAAGCGCTTATTATCCAATTGCCTGGCTTTTAATTGTGTCCATAAAAAGGCTTCCGCAGGTGTCAAGTTTTTTCGCAGTTTTTTTCTGTAACTGTGCAATTCTATTTTACTATGTATGTTTTGTTTGGACAAGTATTAAAAATACAAATTATTTTGATGTTAGAATTTTTTAAATAGAGGTTTGTTTTAAAACCAAGACATTATTGTTTACAAACTCCCCCTTCTTTATTTCCGTTGTCACTCCAGTAAATTCATACCCCTCTTCAACTGAAGCGGGGAGCCAGATAGGCCTTTTCTATATGTTTTTGGAATAGTATTAGAACATAATCTTTTTTAATAATTTCAATTTGGGAAGATTTCCAGTTAGTTTCTAGATTTGAAAACAAGCAAAAATAGCTCCGCCCTTCATTTGAAGGGCGATTAAGCATTAAAAAATAGTCCAGTGGATTATTTTAGCGCAGAGGCGAGCTGGCGCGTTGGAATCAAGGCTAGAAGGCGGGTTTTTTTTATCCCCTAAATCCCCAAAGGGGACTTCTTACTGTTACGAAGTTGGTTTTCTGTTTAGTGGCAGACAGAGCTGTGGGGTTGGGTTCTAAAATTCTCGGCGCCGCAGGTATATCCTACCTTTAAATACTTTGTACTTCAATTATACTCTAATTTATATTGCGAAATAACGTTATATTAAATCACTGGTAACAAGTCAAACTAGTTTTTTGTATCTTTGATATTAAGATTTATATACTATGGATATTCAGACAACAAAAATAGAATTGGTCAAAACGATTTTAGCGATTGAGAATATTGAATTTATTCAAAAAGTAGCAGATTTTATAAGCAAGGAAAAAATTGATTTCTGGAATGAATTAAGTGCTTCCGAACAAAAAGAAATAAAAAAAGGAATTGATGACCTAAATCAAGGAAAAAGAATCTCTTATGATTCCTTTTTAAGGAAAATTTCCTAATGATTGTTTTTTTATCCGAGCTAGCAGAAACTAAACTTCTCAAATTATCCGAATATCTTTTAGAAAATTGGAATATAAAAACACGAGATAGGTTTATAGAGAAGCTTTCAGAAAAAATCAGACAAATTTCTATTCAACCAGAAAGTTGTCCGCAATCAACTGAATTTCCGGGTTTGTATGCATGTGTTGTAGCAAAGCAAATAACCTTATATTATCGAATTTCAATTGAATTACAAGAAATTGAGATAATTACCGTATTTGACACGAGGCAAAATCCTGATAAAGTAAAAAAGGATATTGAATATTAAACACCAATAATGTATTTTATTAAAGGAACCTTGAAAAGATATTCGCTTGTCACTAAAGCACCTCCATACACACCCATTATAATTCTTCCAATTTGGTGATTTTGAAATGTTCGTGGAGTAAAGCGCTTTAATTTTCTTCGCTTAAGCTATAAAAGTTTGAACTTGGGAAGAGTTCCAGTTAATTTCTAGATTTAAAAACAATAACAATTTAGCTCCTCCCTTCAGCTGAAGGGAGGTGGCTAGACTGACGCTAGGAAGGCTAGACGGAGGGATTGTTTTAAACCAAAACATTATTACTTACAAACTCCCCCCTTCTTTATTTCCGTTATCACTTCAGTAAATTCATACCCCTCTTCAACTAAAGAAGGGAGGCAGAGTAGTAAATTACGCTTTATTTTTAATTTATTTGAACTTGATAAGTAGTTAGGTTAGTAGCTATTTATGAAAACAAGCAAAAACAGCTCCGCCCTTCAGCTGAAGGGCGATCAAGCGTTAAAAAATAGTCCAGTGGACTATTTTAGCGCAAAGGCGAGCTGGCGCGTTGGAATCAAGGCAAAACGGAGGGATTGTTTTAAACCAAAGTATTATTACTTACAAACTCCCCCTTCTTTATTTCCGTTGTCACTCCAGTAAATTCATACCCCTCTTCAACTGAAGCGGGGAGTCAGAGAAGTTTTAAATATTCGGGATGCACTTATATTCTTCATTAGTAATTCTTCATTATTAACACCTCATTGTTTATATTAGCCCTATTGAAAAATCCTACTATATTGCATACAAAAGAAGATGACACGTGGTTATATACCATTTCTTCCAAACGAAAATTAATCGACTTTAATTTTGCTGAAATTTGGCGTTATCGCGATTTACTTTTTTTGTTTGTGAAGCGCGATGTGGTTACGGTTTATAAACAAACCATTTTAGGGCCGCTTTGGTACATTATCCAGCCATTATTTACCTCCGTTATTTTTACCTTGATTTTTAATAATCTCGGACAAATTTCCACCAATGGGGTGCCGCCATTTTTATTTAACTTGGCTGGTATCACAGCATGGAATTATTTTAAGGAATGCCTTACAGGAACATCCAGTACGTTTACTGCCAACCAGAGTATTTTTGGTAAAGTCTATTTTCCAAGAGTTATTGTACCCATGTCCATTACTATTTCCAACTTATTAAAGTTTGGAATTCAACTGGGAATCTTCATAGGTTTTTATGTATATTATGCGTTTCAAGGCAGGACGTTAGGCTTTAATAGCCATGTGTTTTTATTACCTATATATATTATCATGATGGCTTTATTGGGCTTGGGATTGGGTATGATTATCTCCTCTATGACCACTAAATATCGCGACTTAACCATATTAGTTGGTTTTGGCGTACAATTATTAATGTATGTATCGGCCGTTCCGTATCCCGTAAGTGAGGCAAAGGCCAAATTTCCAGAAGCTGTAGCACTTATTGTGGAATATAATCCGCTGACACAAATTATTGAAGGATTTAGATATATGCTTTTAAACACAGGAACGTTTAGCTGGTTTGGTTTTCTGTATACATTAGCGATTAGTATGGTGCTGTTTTTAATTGGTTTGGTTATATTTAACAAAACGGAGAAATCGTTTATTGATACGGTATAGGCAGTTGTCCGTTATGAGTTATCCGTTAACAGACAATCGAAAACCGAAAACCGAAAATTATGAAATCATTTAGAGATTTAGACGTTTATAATTTAGCATGCGATTATGCGTTAGAAGTTCATCATATCTCTTTAAAATTACCGAAGTTTGAATTATACGAGCAAGGAAGTCAAGTAAGAAGGTCATCCAAAAGTGTTAAAGATAATATAGTTGAAGGATATGGCAGACGCCGATTTAAAATGGATTTTATAAAATTTTTAGTCTACGCGCATGCTTCTTTATTAGAATGTCTATCGCAGTTAGAAATGATTCAAAAAATATATCCAGAATTGGAAGTAGATCATTTATCGGCTAAATATGATGTTTTAGGAGCTAAATTGTTCAAGTTTATTATTTACGTAGAAAAAGAATGGAAATAATGGCAGTTGTGAGTTTTCTGCTATGCGTTTTGATTCTTCTGACAACCCATAACCCATAACCCATAACCCACAACCGACAACCGACAACCGATAACCGACAACCGATAACCAACAAAAAACATGAGTGTCATTTTAAAAGCCGAAAACATCAGCAAACAATACCGACTAGGTACTGTGGGTACAGGCACCATCAGTCATGATTTGAACCGTTGGTGGCATAAAGTACGTGGTAAGGAAGACCCTTTTTTAAAAGTAGGGGAGTCCAATGACCGCAGTACAAAAGGCACTTCAGACTATGTTTGGGCTTTACAAGACATCAGCTTTGAGGTTAAACGCGGTGAAGTGTTGGGTATTATTGGAAAAAACGGTGCTGGTAAGTCCACACTTTTAAAAATTCTTTCTCGCGTCACGAGTCCTACCACAGGTGAAATTAAAACCAAAGGGCGCATCGCTTCACTTCTGGAAGTAGGCACGGGGTTTCATCCCGAAATGACCGGACGCGAAAATGTATATTTAAATGGGGCTATTTTGGGAATGACCAAAAAGGAAATTAAGTTAAAGGAAGAAGAAATTATAGCATTTTCTGGCTGCGAGCGTTATATTGATACCCCCGTAAAACGCTATAGTTCGGGTATGCGTGTTCGTCTGGCTTTTGCCGTAGCAGCGTTTTTAGAGCCTGATATTTTGGTGATTGATGAGGTGCTTGCCGTAGGTGATGCCGAGTTCCAGAAAAAAGCCATCGGCAAAATGCAAGATATTAGCAAAGGCGAAGGGCGTACGGTGTTGTTTGTGAGTCACAATATGGATTCCATCATGCGTTTATGTACGAGAGCGATATTACTGAAAAATGGAACTATCATTGAAAGCGGACAAGTTTCTCATGTAATAGATACCTATTTAAGTACCGAGTTTGGTGCAACCTCTAATAAAACTTGGGAAAAGAATAACGGTAATGATATTGTTAAAATTCTATCTATAAAAGCCCATAATCAAAATTTCGAAAAGACAGATAATTTTAAAATTACTGAAAAAGTTGGGATTACTATTAAATATAAAGTAATGGAATCTGGACATAAAATCCATTCCGCACTTAATTTCTTTAATTCTAGCGGTGTTAATATTTTTGATTCTCACGAGAGTAATACTGTTCTATATCATGAGAAAAAGCATCCAGGAATTTACGAAGCAACCGTTTGGGTTTACGAAAATATTTTTTCTGAAGGTGTGTTAGTGGTTGGTGTTGCTTTAGTGACTCATGATCCATTTCAGGTACACTTTCACGAAAGAGACGTTATAGCATTTAATATCGTTGAGGATTTGGAAAATAGTCCTACCCGTGGTGATTACGTTGGAAGTCTTCCAGGGATAATACGACCAAATTTAAAATGGGAATCTCATAAAATAACCAATAATGATTAGATTTAATAAAACCAATAAGGATGAAGCAGTTAAAGTTACTGTGGAATCCATAGATAAAGGGCATCATCAAGTAACCTATCGTGGAGTTAAAGCGATACGCTGTCCTTTTGATTATGTTATGTATCAAATGATTATTCAAGAAGTGCAACCTGATTTAATTATCGAAATAGGAACACGAAAAGGTGGTGGCGCTTATTACATGGCTGATTTATTAGATAGTATAGGAAATGGTATAATTCATACCATTGATATTGTAGATGAGGTAGAGCCTATTGTGAAAAAACATGAGCGTATAAAGTTTTTTACAGAAGGCTGGTTAGGCTATGATTTAGACTTAACAAAGCCTTATGATAAAATATTAATCATTGAAGATGCCTCACATATGTACGAAGACAGCATTGGCGTTTTAAATAAGTTTCATTCTATAGTTTCTAAAGACTCTTATTTAATTGTTGAAGATGGCATTATAAATAAATTAGGATTAGAAAAGAAGTATAATGGGGGCCCTTTAAGAGCCATTCGAGAATTCATGCCTGAACACCCAGAATATATAGTAGACAGAAAATGGTGTGACATGTTTGGGACAAATGCAACCTTTAATGTAAATGGGTTTCTAAAAAAAATAAAATAGTTCAAACATATACCATCTTATATAAAAGAGTAGCCTATGAGTTCTAAATTTACAGGAGAAAGACTTGAAACTTCTATTTGCAATGGAAATACCATAAATCATTTACATAGGTATGCGATTTCCATGGCATTAATAAAAGAGAAAACAGTTTTGGATATTGCTTCTGGAGAAGGTTATGGTAGTCACCTAATGAGTTTAGATGCCAGCTTTGTATATGGTGTTGATATAGATGCAGAAACTATAGAAAGAGCCAAAATCAAATATAATAGGGGTAATCTTAAATTTCTTCATGGTTCAACTAGCAAAATTCCTTTAGAGAATAACAGTGTTGATGTCGTAATTAGTTTTGAAACCATTGAGCACCATAATGAACACGAGGAAATGTTAACTGAAATAAAACGTGTTTTAAGACCAGAAGGTACCTTACTTATTTCTTCACCAGATAAACATTTCTATTCTGATTTAAGAAAATATACTAATCCTTTTCATATAAAAGAACTTTATAAAGATGAGTTTATCGATTTATTATCAATACGTTTTAAGAATCACAAATTATTTAGTCAGAGTTATATAAATGGCAGTTCATTGATTCTTGAAGACAGAAAGCGATATGAATTTGAATTCTTTACTGGAGACTATTCCAAAGTAAAGAATACGCTATCAAATGCCAATTTTTTGATTGCTTTATGTTCAGATAGTGATTTGGTAAATATTAATAATTCTATCTTTGAGGGCGGGTATATGCTAGAAGAGCAAGTTTTAGAAAAAAAACTAAAAAATGTATATAGCTCAAATTCTTATAAATTAGGGAGCTTTATTTTGACTCCTTTTAGAATTATGAAACGTTACTTGAAGCGCTAAACTCAAATAATAGAATGCGAAATTTACCACTAGCAATAATCATTATCACCTATAACGGCATGCCATGGCTAAAAAAATGTTTAGATAGTTGTGCGCATTTTCCAGTGATTATAGTTGATAACGCATCCACTGACGGAACCATCAATTTTATTGAAACCCACTACCCAGATGTTACAATAATAAAACAGTTCGAAAATCTAGGGTTTGGACAAGCTAATAATATAGGAATCCGCTATGCTTTAGATCAAGGTGCTGAACATGTGTTTTTATTAAATCAGGACGCGTATTTGGTAGACGACGCTTTGGAACAATTATGTACTTTTCAAAAACAGTATCCTGAATATGGTATACTAAGTCCAATTCATATTACAGGTGATCAGAAAAAGCTGGATAAGAACTTCTCTAATTACCTGCTTCACGAAAAATCTGGAAAGTTTTACTCTGATTTTGTTTTAAAAAATATCTTGGCTGCAGTTTATGAAGTTCCTTTTGTAAATGCTGCAGCTTGGTTAATTTCTAAAACATGTTTGGAAACTGTTGGTGGATTTGATCCCTTATTTTTTCATTATGGCGAAGACGATAACTATTGTCAGCGCGCTAATTATCATAATATTAAAATAGGCGTTTTACCAGAGTGTTATGTTATTCATGATCGCGAAAAGCGTAATATTCATAAATCTAGTATATTTAGTCCAGAGTATTATAAAGATGTGGAGAAAACGTATAGAGTTAATTATGCGAATATTAATTTTGAAAACGAACTCGATTCAAAGGTACAAAAACTAAAAAAAACAATTTTTAAACTCCTATTACAAATGAAATTTAAGCATTATACAGGTTTTAGAAAAGAATTAGCACTATTATTAGAATTGGAACCCTTGCTACAAAAGAGTCGGAAAATTAATAAAAAGAAAGGATCTCATTATTTGTAAGCTATTTTCTATTTTTTATTAATGATTTAAATTATATTCATTTCAATGCAACCTCTTGTTTCCATAATAATACCCACCTATAACCGCGCCCATTTAATTGGCGAGACGTTGGATTCTGTGTTGGCACAAACCTATACCAATTGGGAATGTATTGTAGTGGATGATGGGAGTACGGATGAGACTGATGCCCTTATGAAGACCTACTGCGATAAAGATGCTCGCTTTCAATATCATCATAGACCAATAGATCGGTTGTCAGGTGGAAATGCGGCTCGTAATTATGGGTTTGAATTGAGTAAAGGAGCGTATGTGAATTGGTTTGATAGTGATGACATAATGTGTGAGAATAAATTGCAGTCACAACTTGATGCTTTAATTACTAGTGATTATAATTTTTCTGTATGTCAAACTCTTGTGTTTGAACGAGAGATAACAAATATTCTTGGTTTACGCCATGAACATATAGTTTCAAAACAACCTTTGCTAGACTTTATTAAAGGAAATATTGTTTTCTTAACTCCATCTGTATTATTCAAAAGAGTATTTTTAATAAAAAACAATTTAAGTTTTGATGAGGATTTAAAAGCAGCTCAAGACTGGGAGTATTTTGCGAAAGTATTATTTTATAATCAAGAATACCATACGACTGATGAGCCCCTCGTTAAAATAAGAAGACACTTTACAAGTATCTCCCACAATAAAAATAATGAATTACGGATATGGCATTATTATTTGGCAAGAGAAAAATTATTTTTGTTTTTGAAGGGAAAGGAATTGAAAGATAAAAATGAAATATTAGTTTATTTTTCACGTTTTTTTAGAGATAAACTGAAATATTATGTTTTTAAAGGAAAAAACAAGGAAAGTTGGCTTATATGTTACAATACAATTAAATATTTTTATACCATGTCTGGATATTTAAAGTTAAAGTTATATATAAAATTAGTGCTAATAACTGGAAAAGGCTATAAATATAAATATTTAGTTAATTTGTAGCTATAAACATGATTTATCATTATCAAGGATTTATCTTACTTTTTTATATTTAGAATTGCATATTTTTAAATAAGAAATTATCTTAAATCAAATTTTAATTTCACTTCCTTTGAAAATAGATTTGACATATTAAAAGCAAAATAGATTGAGATTTTTTTGTCATAATAAATATTTATATTCTAATAAGAAAACTAAAAATCGTCATCTTTTAATAAATTTAGAAGATTTTTAATATTATGAACAATCCGTTAGTTTCTATAATTATCCCTTGTTATAACGACAATAAGCACATCTTTGAAGCAGTTCTTTCAGCGAATACGCAAACTTACTCAAACAAAGAAATAATTGTGGTTGATGATGGATCCAATGGTGCTACAAAAGTGGCTTTAGGTAAATTAAGCTTTAAAATTGATAAAATTATAACGCAAGAAAACAAAGGTTTAAGTTCTGCTAGAAATACAGGCATAAGAGCTGCTAAAGGTTCTTTAATAATCGTTTTAGATTCGGACGATTTTTTTGAACCCGAATTTTGTGAGAGTGCAGTTGGTATTAAACTCCAAAATCCTCATTATAAAATTATTTCTTGTAAAGCGAGACGATTTGATGCGAATGGCCTTATAGATATTTACACACCAAGAGGTGGTGATATCAAGAATTTTTTGTTTTCAAATTCTGCAATTGGAAATTCTCTTTTTTCTAAAGCCGATTGGGAACATGTGGGTGGCTATGATGAATATATGAAGAAAGGATATGAAGACTGGGAGTTTTATATTCGCATGTTGCTAACATCTGGAGAAGCATTCATTATTCAAGAACCATTATTTAATTATAGACAGAAAAAGAATTCTTTACGGATAAGCGCAAATAGTATCAAGTACGAGTTATGGCAATATATTTATACGAAACATGAAAAGCTTTATAAAGCAAATTATCCTTTAATGATTAAATTCTTTCTTGAAAAATTACGTCATATAGAAAAGGAGAAATTGAAACAAGTTAAAAGGATTGATTTTAAAATTGGAAAATTTATATTGTCTCCTTTCAGATTTTTTAAAAGAAAGTTTAGATGAACAATCCTGTTGTAACCATTATTATGAGCACTTACAACCGTGCACATTTAATTTTAGAATCCTTACAGTCTATTGAAAACCAAAATTTTAAAAACTGGGAATGTCTAATTATAGATGATGGCGGAACTGACAACACTGAAGAAGTAATCAAGCCATTTTTAAACGATAAAAGATTTCAATATTTAAAGCGTCCAGTACAATATGTGAAAGGTTTGCCAGGCTGCAGAAACTATGGTTTAGATATTGCCAATGGAAATTATATTATTTTTTTTGACGACGATGACATAGTTCATTCACAGAATTTGGAGATTTGTATTCACTTTCTCAAAAATGAAGATACGGATTTTATACATTATAAAAAACAATCTTTTACCTCCACAGCTCCAAGTGAAAATGTGATATTCATTCCAAAAATAGAGCAAACAAATATATGTCCAGATCATATTATAGACGTTATTACCCAAAAAATAGCTTTAGCTTCTTGCACTGTAATGTGGAAGAATAACGTAATTGGTAAATTGCGTTTTGAAGAGGGTTTGGTTTATGCAGAGGAGTGGGAGTTTTATAGCAGACTTCTTTCAAACGGACTTAAAGGTATTAAAATAGAAGAAACTCTTTACTATAATAAAAAACATAAAAATTCAAACACAGTTAAATTTTGGAGTGGGGATGAAAATAAAAAGAAGAGTAAAATTGATGCAGCTAATTTAATTATTTCAAATTTGGAAACAAAAGGAATGTTAAGTTTTAGACTTATGAAGTTTTTCACTTGGCAAAGTGTATGTTTAAATACTTCTTTAATATTTGAACATTTATTAATGCAAAAAAGTTTAAAACCTTTCGATAGAATTAAAATGAAATTCTATTATTTTGGAAGTCCATTAATTAAGCGATGGTTGCGAATAAAAAAGAAACTAAAATTAGTCTTTTAATATAAAAATATATGAGAACTGGAAGTAATCCACAAAAATCTGATTATAAAGTTAGTTCGACATTTAATCATCGCATTGTTCAAGTCATTTATATTCCGGAGCTGTCGGGTTATTATAAAAAAATGTTCGAGGTTTTTAAGCTCTCTATATTTTCGTTAATTAAAACAATACCCAAAAGTTCTGCAATTACTATTGTAGATAATGGCTCCTGTAACGAGGTCAAACAGTTTTTAATAGATATTTTGAAACAGAAAAAGATAAACTCTTTGCAATTGCTGGAGACAAATATAGGTAAGATCGACGCTCAAATAGGAGCTGCTAGAGCATCTAGGGAAGACTTGATAACACTCTCTGATGGTGATATCCTTTTTCGAAAAAACTGGGTAGAAGAAACTTTTAAAGTTTTTGAAAGATTTTCAAATGTTAGCTCTGTTGCTCCTTATCCTAGTCGGCATTCTTCCACATATTTTACTTTTTCAACATTAAAAAGTATATTTTTAAAAAAAAATAAATTGGAATTTGAATCAATACCAGAAAATTTACAGGATTATAATCGATTTTTGAACAGTATTAATTGGGGAAAGGTCTCTGATAAGAATATACTTTGGCCAGTTGTTAAAAAGAATGGTTTCAAGGCATGCTTGGGTAGTGAACATCAAGTTATAACTTTAAGAAGACAAATTTTATTTAATTTTTCACCACTAAAACCCTCTTTTATCAAAGTGGGAAATCACTCCGAAATGAATTACGTAGATTTGCCAATTGATTTAAGTAAAGGATTAAGATTATCTACTTACAATTATTTTGCACATCATATGGGAAATGAAGTAGAAGGTTGGATGGAGGAAATTTATAATGAATTAAATTTGAATACGAATGATTCAAGCTATTGTATAGATGAAATGAAATTTTCGAGAAAGAATATTTTATTTTATAAGCTTCAAAAGAAGCTGTTAAAAATTTACATCAAAAGAAAAACACCTTCAAATTATTGATTAATATTTGGAGTTATTTGTTTGTGATTATTGTATGCTTTCAAATATTAAACCAGTTAATATAATCCCTTTCATTTTATTCAAATAACTTTAACATAATAATTTTATTTTTGGCTCAATTTAAAAACATACTAGTTTTAATCGATTCTCTTGACGCTAACGGTAGCAGTGGGATAAAAGGTCGTATAGCATTGTTGGAAAATTTTAGAAAAATAGGTTATTCGATAACGGTTTTACATTATTCTCAAAAAGAAATTCAGTTAGAAGGAATTAATTGCATTTTAGTAAAAGAAATCAAGACTAATATTAACTATTTATTAAGCCGCATGCAACGCGTTTTATATCGTTGGTTTCAATGGGATATTTCAAAATATGTAGATACGTTTTTTGGGTTTTCCTTTGGTTTTTTTAATGATGTAAAGAGTTTTTCAAAAGCATTAAGTAAACATGATCCAAACAATTTTGACATGGTTTGGACTCTCAGTAAAGGAAATAGTTATAGACCTCATGCAACGGTTTTAAAGCATCAAAAATGGCACCCTATATGGTATGCTTATGTGCACGACCCTTATCCTGAACAACTTTATCCGCGCCCATATACTTTTGTACCATATGGTTTTAGACATAAACGACTCTTTTTTAAAGAAATTACATTACGTTGTCATCGCATTGTATTTCCAAGTTCGCTTTTAAAGGAATGGATGCAAAGCTATTATATTAATATTGAAGGAAAGAGTTTGATTATTCCACACCAATTGGCTTCTGTTGAAGGTTCTGATCAGGATTTACTAGATTATTTTAATTCTGAAAACTTTAATCTGGTACACGCGGGTAATTTATTAGAATTACGTGATCCGAAGCCTATAGTGGAGGCTTTCCAACAGTTCTTACTAAATTGCCCTGAAGCAAAAAAACATGCACGACTCTTTTTTCTAGGTAAAAAATCAATTTTTCAGAAGTATTTCGATGAAAAACAAAATGAAATTTCACAACTATATATAAGCGATGGATATGTAGATTTTAAAAATGCCTATGTAATGCAACAAAGGGCCTCCGTAAACATTATTTTAGAAGCCAAAAGTGAAATTAGTCCATTTTTACCTGGCAAATTCCCGCATTGCGTGGCGGCTAATAAACCAATAATGTATATTGGGCCATATTATAGTGAATGTCGAAGATTGTTAGGTAAAGATTATCCTTATAATTTTGATTTTGATGAAGTCCAATCCATAGCTTTAGCCTTTACTACATTGTATGAACAATGGAAAATTAATCCAGATAAGCTATTATTAAACAGAACTGATTTAATTCAATATCTATCTAGTCCTCACTTGGCGAAAACTCTGGAAAACGATATCAAATGTTAATCACTATCAGACATTACATATGAGAATTTTAATAGTTGCCATGCGCTCCATACACACCATTAGATGGGTTGGTCAGTTAAAGGATAGTGGACATGATGTGCATTGGTTTGATATTTTAAATGGTGGCTACATTAAAGAATGGGACTGGGTTACTCAGCATACCAATTGGCGTTATAAATTAGGAAACTTTAAAGGACGCTATCTTATAAAAAAATATTTTCCGTACATACATATTTTATTTAAAAATAGTGTTGAAAAAAAATTTAATGCACTTATAAATGAAATTCAGCCGGATGTTGTTCATAGTTTGGTAATGTATAACTGTACTGTACCAATTTATAATGTGATGAAGCAAAACAGTCATATTAAATGGATTTATTCTGCATGGGGAAATGATCTGTTTTTCTATAAGAATGTAAAAGGATATAGGGAAGATATTCTAGAGGTACTTCCTCAACTGGATTTTATGTTTGCTGATTGTCATCGAGATATAAAAATCGCTAAAGAACTAGGTTTTAGAGGAGAAACGTTGGGTGTATTTCCTACTGGAGGAGGTTATAAGTTTGTTCATTATGATCCTTCAGTAATTCCACTGCCAGAACGCAATATTATTCTTATAAAAGGATATGAACAGCGCTTTGGTAAAGCAATACAAGTTATACTTGCTTTAAAGAATATTGAGGATAAACTTAAGGATTTTAGAGTAATCGTATTTGGAGCTGATGATCAATTTCATAAGGCCTATGCCAAAATTAAAGATGTTGATTTTATAGAAGTAAAAGGTCAGATGCCCCATGTTGAAGTTATTACGTTAATGGGGCAGAGCTTAATTTATGTTGGTAATAGTATTTCTGATGGGATGCCCAATACACTTCTTGAAGCTATTATAATGGGAGCGTTTCCTATCCAATCAAATCCTGGAGGTGCTAGCGCAGAAATAATTAAAGATAATGTTAATGGACTTTTGATTAACAAACCAGAATCTGTTAAGGAAATTGAAGAGAAAGTAATAGTGGCAATATCTAATCGTATGTTAGTGAATGAAGCATACCTATATAATAGAAAGTTGAGGAATGCTTTAAAATATGAAACTATTCAATATAAAGTGTTAAGAGCTTACTGTTCAGTTAAAAATGGTAGTCATAAAAATAACTTAAATATTTAAAATAAAATTTAATTTGCATTATTTACCAAGAACTAAATTTGTTTCGGTTCCATATGAAAGAAAGGAATCTAAAGGATTTTTTTTCCATTAATATTAAACTACCACTATTACACGCATTAATGAAAAGCAATAAAAATCAAGTATTTAAAAAAATCTATTTCGAATTATTGCTCACAATTTAATCAGAAACGTATGAGAAGAGTTTTTGACAGAGGAAAATTAAAAAACATGAAAATAAAATTTTAAAACCCAATATCTGGAAAACTTTTTAAGGCAAAGCGAATTAAGAAACAGTAAATAAAATGAAAAAGTCTCATAGGAAATTTGTTAATCGAATTATTAATAAACTTTATGGTATTACAAAAAATGAATCATTGTATTTGTATAGTTTAAATATAGCAACAAAGCTGTTTAAGCATTCTAAAAATAGTATTAGTTTCGATAAAGAAAATAATTGTTATTGGTTAAAAAACAGATCTAAATTTTTACAGTTAGCTGAGCGACCATATTTTGATTTTTCAGAAGAGGATATGAGGCAGAGATGTCAAAAAATATTTTGTAAATATTATTCCCCTCAAGCAAAAGATGTTATATTAGATATTGGAGCAGGCATAGGAACTGAAGTTTGTTTTTTTGTAGAGGCTATAAAAAAAGAGGGCAAGCTGTATAATATAGAAGCGAGTCCCACCAGTTTTAATGGTTTGGAGCAAACTGTGCTTAAAAATAATTTTAAAAATTGTTATAATTTCAATCTGGCCATTTCAAATAATGAAGAACCTATATGGATAGAGGAAAATGATAATTACGTTGTGAATTCTGTCAATAAAAATGCTGTAGGTGTTAGAATTAAAGCTATCACAATAGATCAATTTGTGACTATAAATAAAATCACAAAAATTAATTTATTAAAAGTTAATATAGAAGGTGCCGAATATGATATGATAGATGGGATGAAAGATTCTATACATATAATAGAGAATGTAGCGATTTCTTGTCATGATTTTCTTTTTAAAGATGGGAACAAAATAGAGAATAAAGTTAGTGGGTTTTTAAGAGCAAATAATTTTCAAGTTTTTTATGAAAATTCCGGTAATCAAGTATTAGATAGCTGGGTTTACGGAAAGAAAATCTATAATTGATGTTTGTTATAATTTATCCCTATAGAAATCGCGAAGTGTCATGTGTAGAATTTTCATTAAAATCATTACAAGCACAAACAAATAAAAATTTTAAAGTCATTTTTATAGATTATGGTAGCGAAGACAGTTATGCTCATGCAGCAGAAGAAGTTGTAAATAAATTTGATTTTGCCACCTATCTATACATTGGTCATGCTGGATTATTATGGAATAAGAGTAAAGCCCTAAACTATGGTATTAAAAAAGCGCAAAGCGCGTTTATAATTACGGCAGATGTGGATGTCTTGTTTTCAAATAACTTTATTGAGACGGCTTCAAAATTAGTTGAATTAAATTCTTATTCCTTATTTAAAATAGGTTATCTCTCAAAGCAAGTAACCTTACAACAACAAAAACAACTTAATTTAAACACCATTGAAACCACGCATATTGGTGATACCTTTGGCATTGGTTTATTTTCAAAATCCACATTGGAATCGGTGGGTGGCTTGGATGAGTTTTTTCACTTTTATGGTTCGGAAGATGAAGATTTAAATTATCGAATACAATTGTCTGGTGCTATTGCCAATAGCTGTGGTGAATTGTTGCTTTACCATCAGTGGCATGAACGCTATCCGCAGAAAAGAGATAATCAGCTAACACCTGTACCACGTTTAAAAAATATAATGCGTATTAACCAACGGCAGTTTTTATGGCATACGGCTCAAAAAATAGTGCATCCTAATTCCAAAAATTGGGGGCATGTTTATTCCAAAGCGGAAGCTCAAATTCTTGAAAATCCACAATCAATAATTCAATTAGAGAATATTTCTGCTCATATAGAACATTTTTTTGGCGACGCTATATCCAATTATAGGGGGTCAGTTGTTCAAGTAATTATTACAGAAGCAGCTTATTATAAAACCCTAAAATATCAGGTAAAAAAAATTATGGGCAAACAAACCCAGCCTTATATGACAATGAAAGCAGTAAATGACCTGATATTGAAAGCGATTGTCTTTCATTATCGAGATCATAATTACGCCTATGACATTTCAGAAGATTTAAAACAGATTTGTTTTACAATAGACCTTAAAACTACTAAAAATGAAGAGCTTTAAAACTGTACGATTGTTTTGGTGGAGTGAACCACATTTGATGGGGAAAACGAATGAGAATTATGGTGATTTAATAGGGAAATATCTCGTAGAAAAAATTAATAAAAAAAGTGTCGTTTGGACACATCCCAAACGCTGGTCTTTTAAAGATTACTTTCAGCCTATTTACGTAACAGCTGGCAGTATAATGGCGCATGTCAACTCTAAATGTGTGGTATGGGGGAGTGGTATTATTCAAAAAAATCAGCAGGTTAAAAAAGCGAAATTTTTAGCCGTTAGAGGACCTCAAACTCGAGAAAATTTATTAGCGCAAGGTTATAATGTAACCGAAGTTTATGGCGATCCGGCCTTGCTACTGCCCAAATACTACAATCCTGATCGTGTTAAAATATATAAACTAGGTATTGTACCTCATTATGCAGACTACGAATTTGTAAAATCCATATATGACGACAATTTAGACGTGCTTATTATTGATTTAATGACCACCGATATAGAAGCCACTACCGATTTATTTTTAAAATGTGAACGTATAATATCGTCCTCTTTACACGGAATTATTGTGGCACATGCCTATCAAATTCCTGCTGTTTGGGTCGCGTTTTCAGATAAGCTATTTGGTGACGGCATTAAATTTCAAGATTATTTTGAATCTGTGAACTTGGTTTGTTATGTTCCTGAAAATGTGCATAACTGGTCAGATCTACAACATGTTATTCAACATTTTGAAACGTTTCCTAATTTACCAGAAGAAGATCATATTAAGTTTTTGCAAGACGGTTTGTTAAAAGTCTGTCCTTTTAAGGCTGTTTAGTAATACAAATTCGCTTTTAAGCTATATGGCATCGCATAACTTTTATATATTTGAGAAAAGAAAATACGCTTAATGAATGCTCTCTTTCTTATTGCTGAAATAGCCCAAGCCCATGGCGGATGTTTGCAAAAGGCTCATGATTATATTGATGCTGTTGCTACAACTGGCGTGGATGCCATTAAATTTCAAACCCATATTGCCGATGCGGAAAGCAGTATTCATGAGCCTTTTAGAGTCAAGTTTTCCGATGCCTATGCTACGCGCTTTGACTATTGGAGAGCCATGGAGTTCACGCTTGACGAATGGAAAGCCCTAAAACAGCACTGTGAAGCCGTAGGTTTGGAGTTTATGAGTTCACCTTTTAGCAACGCGGCTGTGGACTTATTAGAAATCGTAGGTGTTAATCGCTATAAAGTTGGTTCAGGTGAAGTGTCTAATTTTTTATTGTTGGAACGGATTTCCCAAACTAAAAAACCGGTTATTTTATCGTCAGGTATGAGTTCCTATGATGAACTAGATGCTGCCGTATCTTTTTTAAAGAAAAGAAACGTAGACTATAGTATCATGCAGTGTACCACAGCCTATCCAACAAATGCCGAACAATTAGGCTTGAATGTGATTCAGGAACTAAAGGATCGCTATCAGGTGCTAGTAGGTTTTTCGGACCATTCAGCCCTGATAAGTACAGGTGTTGCTGCCGTTTCACTAGGTGCAGAACTTTTAGAATTTCACGTAATCTTAGATTCTAACGAGTCTGGACCAGATGCCCTTGCCTCACTTACCATAGAGCAAGCAACACAACTTAATCAAGATGTTCGTTATATTTATAAGGCTTTACAACATCCAATAAATAAAATCGATTCGAATCAGTTTTCGGATCTCAAACAAATATTTGAAAAATCTTTAGCGGTTAATAAAACATTACCGAAAGGGCATGTATTAACATTTGCCGATTTAGAAGCCAAAAAACCAAAGGGTTATGGGATTCATGCTTTTGAGTTTGAAAATGTTATAGGTAAGCAACTAAATACCCCACTTAAAAAATGGGATTTTTTGAATCATAAAGATATTGATAATGAATAGCAAACGAAAAATAGCCGTTGTGGTCACCGCCAGACCTTCCTACAGTAGAGTGAAAACTTTGTTACAGGCTATCCAGAAACATCCGGCATTAGAACTGCAACTTATTGTAGCTGCTTCTGCCTTGCTGGATCGGTATGGTTCGGCTGTTAATTATATTGAAAATGATGGTTTTCATATCAGCGCTAAAGTTTTCAATGTATTAGAAGGCGAAAATTTAACAGCAGCAGCAAAAACCACAGGAATTGGCATATTAGAACTTTCCACAGTTTTTGATAATTTAAAACCAGACATTGTGGTTACGGTGGCAGACCGCTTTGAAACCATGGCAACCGCCATTGCGGCTTCTTATATGAATATCCCCTTGGCGCACTTACAAGGCGGAGAAGTTACCGGGAATATAGACGAAAAAGTGCGTCATGCCATAACCAAACTTGCGGATTATCACTTTGTAGCTTCGGAAAGTGCGAAAACCCGTGTTATAAAATTAGGGGAAAATCCAGAATTGGTTTTCAATACAGGCTGTCCATCTATAGATTTGGCTTTGTTAGTAAAAGATACAAAACTAGATTTTGATCCCTATCAGAAATATGGCGGTGTTGGCGCACAACCCGATTTATCTCAAGGCTATTTAGTTGTTATGCAACATCCGGTTACAACCGAATATCAGGACTCCCGAAGACACATTGAACAAACACTAAAAGCCATAGCCGAATTAGATGTGCCCACACTGTGGTTTTGGCCTAATGTTGATGCTGGCGCGGACGGCACCTCCACGGGAATTAGAGCCTTTAGGGAACACCATAAAATAGAGCAGATCCATTTTTTTAAAAATATGGAAGGAATAGATTTTCTTACCCTTCTTAATAACGCCAAAGTCCTGATTGGAAACTCGAGCGTAGGCATTCGAGAATGTGCTTATCTAGGTGTTCCTGTGGTGAATATTGGTAGCAGACAAAACAAAAGAGATCGTGGTCATAATGTGGTGGATGTAGATTATAATCAAGATGCCATTAAACAAGCTGTAAGTTCACAAGTGAATGAAGGAAAGTTCCCTATTTCAAATGTGTATGGCGGCGGAAATGCGGGAGAACAAATTGCTGATTTATTGCAAAAAGTACCTTTGCAATTTCATAAAACCATTACCTATTAATGAAAATACTCGGCATCATTCCCGCAAGAGGCGGATCTAAGGGCATTCCAAAGAAAAACATTAAATTATTAAATGGTAAGCCCTTACTGGCATATACCTCTGAAATTGCTTTAAAGTCCACCTTACTTTCAGACGTTATAGTAAGTTCAGACGATGACGAAATTATCAAAGTTGCAGAAACGTTAGGTGTTACCGTTCCTTTTAAACGTCCTTCAGCTTTGGCGCAAGATGATACACCAACCATAGACGTTATTTTACATGCTTTAGACTGGTATGCAAATCAAGAAATCTATTTTGATGCCGTTTGCTTACTGCAAGTAACATATCCTTTTAGAACACTTTCTTTTTTAAATGAAGCCATTTCAAAATTTAAAGATAGTAAGTGTGACACCCTAATATCCGTTCAAAAAGTACCACAAGAATTTAATCCACATTGGACTTTTGAGAAAAATAGCGACGGGTATTTAAAAATAGCCACCGGCGAAGCAAAAATTATTAGTAGAAGACAGGAGTTGCCAGATGCCTATCATAGAGATGGTTCTATATATTTAACCACAACTAAAACGCTGTTAGAGCAAAATTCTATTTATGGAAAACGCTTGAGTTTTTTAGAGTCTGCTTCTGAAACCTATGTAAATATTGATACTTTTCAGGATTGGGAAAGAGCTGAATTTTTGATAAAATCAAATGTCATAGAATAATAATTTAATAAATCAGCATTGTTGAAGGATAAGAGAAAGGTTTTTGTTTTAGTGCCAGATGGCGTGAGTTTAAAGAACTTTGCTTATACACGTTTTTATACGGAAGCCAAGGAAAGAGATTTTGAGCTAGTATTTTGGCATCATACCCCGTTTGATTTTGATTCTTTTGGCTACAAGCACTTAATTTTAGAGGAACCGAAACTACATTGGTTTACAACTGTTTTAAAAAATGTGAGAAAACGTGTGGAAATTTCTTGCTTCACAAAACGTGAAAACGATCCTATTTATCACCGGTATCTGTTCCCTTTATCTTATAAAAACTTTAAAAACACAATAAGAAGTATACTGACTCAATTTCTTGCAGTGTGTTTCAATTCTGAAAAGGATTTACGGTTTTTAAGGAAAGCCATAAACCTATTGGAAGCACGCACCAGTTATTATGAACATTGTATAAATGCACTAGAAAAACATCAGCCTGATCTTATTTATTGTACCAGTCAACGCAATGTGTTAGCGATAGCCCCATTACTTGCTGGCGCTAAACTAGAAATACCAAGCGTATGCTTTATATTTTCATGGGACAACTTACCAAAAGCGACCTTGGATGTCCCTGCAGATTATTATCATGTATGGAGCAACCATATGAAGAAAGAACTATTGCATTATTATCCTTTTGTAAAAAAACATCAAATTACTGTTACGGGAACTCCACAATTCGAACCCCATTACGATACTGAAAAACTAAAAACTAGAGCAGAATTTTTTAGTGAACATAACTTGGATATCAATAAGCGTTACATTTGTTATAGTGGTGATGACGTAACCACCTCTCCCAAAGATCCATTATATCTAAAAGATGTAGCACAAGCGATAAGAAATTTAAATAGCAAAGGTCATAATTTAGGATTGATTTTTAGACGATGCCCTGTTGACTTTTCTTCGCGTTATGATACCGTAATAGCTAATTATAAAGATGTTATTGTTCCAATAGAACCTATCTGGAATAAAGTAGGAGGTGCTTGGGATACTATTTTACCCATGCCAGAGGATTTGAGTTTATTAAGCAATTTAGCTTTTTATACAGAAGCGGTAATTAATTTGGGGTCTTCTATGGTTTTTGATTATGCTATACATAATAAACCTTGTTTATATATGAATTACAATTATTTCAATTCAGACAATATTCCTAAAGAAGGCGTTTATGTTTATAATTATGTTCATTTTAGGTCTATGCCCAATAGTGATGCTGTGGTGTGGCTGAATCATCCAAATACCATTGCTAAATCTATTGAAATGGTTTTAGAAAGCCCAAATGTTACAGTTTGTGCCGCTAGGGCTTGGTATGAAAAAATAAATAAGCATCCCGCGGATTCAGCCTCTATGCGTATTTGGGATAGCATCGAAACCATTATTAAAAACAACCAAGCATAAGCCAAACCATGCATATAGCTTTTCTTACACCCGAATATCCACACCCTACCTTCAGTAAGTCAGGAGGCTTGGGCACGAGTATTAAAAACTTGGCCAAAGGGCTGGTGGATCAAGATATTCAAGTAACGGTTTTTATTATAGGGCAACAGCACGATGCTGATATTAAAGAGGAAGGCATTCAATTAATAGCTATAGCCAAGCAAAAACATTGGGCTTTAAATTGGTATTTGGAGCGGAAG
The DNA here is from genome assembly GCF_000224335.1 of Bizionia argentinensis JUB59. Lineage (GTDB taxonomy): Bacteria > Bacteroidota > Bacteroidia > Flavobacteriales > Flavobacteriaceae > Algorimicrobium > Algorimicrobium argentinense. The sequence continues at coordinate 21,814 of NZ_AFXZ01000009.1, forward strand.
CGTTACCAAAAAATAATTCAACAACGAATAAAAAAAGAGGGGATAGAACTTATTGAAGCACCAGATTGGACGGGTATTTCTGCTTTTATGAACTTTAGTATTCCGTTAATTATAAGGCTTAATGGGAGCGATGGGTATTTTTGTTATTTAGATGGTAGAAAACAAAAATGGAAACATCGTTTTTTAGAGCGGAATGCACTTAAAAATGCGGATGCTATTGTTTCCGTAAGTACGTTTACAGCAAATCTCACAACATCTATATTTGGATTAAAGACGGCCATACCTACTATTCCAAATGGTATTAATACGGACGATTTTAAGCCGCTGCATTTAGAGATTCATAATAGCCAATTATTATATTTTGGAACGGTGATTAGAAAAAAAGGCATTCTAGAATTGGCGCTCATTTTTAATAAAGTTGTTGCGAAAGTTCCAGAATGTACACTCTTACTTATTGGAAAAGATGCTATTGATGTATTTGAAAAAAGATCAACGCTAGAGCTATTTTATCAACTATTAACGGACCAAGCTAAACAGCAAGTAATATATAAAAGTGAAGTCCCTTACGAAGCGATCAAAACCTATATTGCCAAAGCGCAAATAGTAGTCTTGCCAAGTTTTGCAGAGGCATTCCCCATGACGTGGTTAGAGACCTTGTCTATGGAAAAAGCGTTAGTAAGCTCCAATATTGGTTGGGCCAAAGAGTTGATGGTGGATGGTGTTACGGGTTATACCGTGAATCCTAAAGATCACGATTTATATGCGGAAAAAATTATTGAATTACTGCGGGATGAAGACCTATGTGCGCAATTTGGCAAGGAAGGACGTCAACATGTTATTGAACATTTTTCAGCTGAAGTTATTACAAAACGTAATATCGCTTTTTATAAAAAATATATTGGGTAATGGACTTTAAAAAATCAATCAAAAAAAATATTAGCAGTTTATTACCAAAAGGCATTTATAAAGAAAAGCTTAAAGTGTTTTGGTATAATGTTTTAGCGAGTAAGAAAGTGAAATATAAAATTGTAAGCAAAGAGGGCGCAAACTTTATGTATGAAACTAAATATGAAGATCTCACTTTTTTTACAAACGAGCCCCTGTATGCAATTACACCAGACTTCGATAACTATCAACATTTTTACAAAGTAAAGGAAGGTGATGTGGTTATTGATGGAGGTGCTAATGTTGGTGTTTTATCACTCCTTTTTTCGAAACAAGTAGGACAAACAGGACATGTTTATTGTTTTGAACCTGACAAATACAATATTGGCAAATTAAACTCCAATTTTTCACTTAATAATCATGCTAGAAATTACAGTATTCATGGAGAATTGATGTGGAGTTGTGAGAACATAATTGATTTTCAAGAGTCTGGTACTGTGGCGTCGTCTGCGATTTGGTTTTCTGACGAACATGCAGTTGTGAAAAAGAGAACTATTACATTAGATAGCTGGTGTGTAAAAAATAATATTAAACATATAGATTTGATAAAAATGGATATTGAAGGCGCCGAATTAGAAGCTGTTGAAGGGTGTCGGGACATTATCAAACAATTTAAACCTAATTTTGCCATTGCATCTTACCATATGGTTGATGGTGAGCCTACTTATATAAAATTGGAAGCATTTTTTAAATCGATAGGATATCCTGTGAAAACAAAAAAATTTAGTGGCTACGAGGTTATAACATTTGCTGGTCCTTGTGTTAAAGACGAATAAAAGAAGAAAAATATAATATGATTGTTCTAATACATAAACATAATAATGTAGTACGCGTATTTGATTATCACACTAATGATAGTATTTCAATATCTGTGAATAAGCCAGCTAAAGCATTATTTGAATTGGCAACAGCGTATCCAAATAGGTTTATTGTTTGGTGTGATGAGGCCTTACAAGATTATATCAATTTTGAAGGGTTTAAACAAGTGTTTCATCATAAGCGTATTATGGCTTCTTTTGAAATACGTAACACGCATTATATTTCAGATCGAATAGGTTATGTAGAATCGTCTCCATTCGTTAACATAAAGAAAAACGTAACATATCCGACTTGGTTGATGAGTACTTGTGTTGGTGCTATTCATGCCCAAGTGTTATTAAAGTTCAATCCTAAAACTTATAAAGGGAGTCATTTTGCTTATATGTTAAACTCTATTGCAAAAAAAGGAATGAAATTTGGTTTATTTTGTTATTCCTCACCAGAATTGTTAAAGCCAAATAATATCATATTAGCACCTTATAAATCAGCAAACAAAATACTATATCAATTTATTAAACAACATTATAAAACGCGTTGGATTTTTATAACGTTTTTTAATAGTTTTATTTATGAAAGGAAGCTGCAAGTTGGAGCGTTAATCGCATCTTGGTTTGTTAGAAAGAAAATAATTACCCTTTGTTTTGGAGATATTCAAGTCAATTCGACTCAAATTGATGACTCTAATAATAGCATTACTGTTGTAATCCCAACAATGGGTAGAAGAAACTATTTATGCAATGTCTTATTAGATTTATCCAAACAAACGCTTTTACCAAAGCAAGTCATTATTATAGAGCAAAATTCCGATGTTTCTAGTGTTACGGATTTAGATTATTTAAGCACACAATCATGGCCTTTTGTTATTGAACATGTATTTATTCATCAAACAGGTGCATGTAATGCACGCAACATGGCTTTAAAAAAGGTGACTTCTGATTACGTTTTTATGGCTGATGATGATGTCAGGTTTAAAACTGATTTACTTGATAGCTCTTTAAAAGAGATGAATACTTATGGACTTCGTGTGGCAACCTTTAGTTGTTTGCAAAAAAGCGAAGAAGATTCTATTAATAAAATCATGCAATGGCATACATTTGGGTCTGGTTGTAGTATGGCTTATTCCAATGTATTACATAATGTTGCTTTTGATATGGCCTTTGAAAACGGTTTTGGAGAAGATGGCGATTTTGGCATGCAAATACGTAATTTGGGAGTAGATATTGGTTACTTACCAAACTGTAGATTACTTCATTTAAAAGCTCCTGTCGGTGGTTTTAGAGCCAAATTTGAACATCCTTGGCTAAAAGAAATGATACAGCCCAAACCTTCACCAACCGTTATGTTATATAATTTGAAACATCAATCTATACAACAGATAAATGGTTATAAAACACTTCTATTTCTTAAGTTTTATAAAAAACAAGCTATAAAAAATCCTTTGGTTTATTTTAGAGCTATGAATAAACGTTGGGAACGCAGTGTCGTTTGGGCGGAATACTTAATACAGAAAACGAATTAAATGAAATTCTCCCTCATAATCTGTACCTATATGCGGCCACAAGCCTTACTGAATTTATTAAATTCAGTCAAGAGCCAAACCCTGTACCCAGATGAAATTCTGATTATTGATGGCTCTTTAGATGATAAGACGAAACAGGCTTTAGAAAAACAGCAATTCCATAATTTAAAATATTTTAAAGTCGATGCACAAAACAGAGGTTTAACTAAACAACGGAATTTTGGTATTTCAAAGTTTGATCAAACATCTGATGTGGTTTGTTTTTTAGATGATGATACTATTTTAGATGCGACGTACTTTCAATATTTATTAGATACCTACACGCAATATCCGAATGCTTTAGGTGTAGGCGGCTATATTGCAAATGAAGTAAAATGGCAAGAAACGGATGGGTCTAAAAATTCCAAACGTTTTTATTTTGATGGTTGGATGCGGAATGAACCATTGCGATTTCGGGTGAGACGCTGGTTTGGATTGGCGCCAGATACACCACCTTGTTATTTGCCCAGCTTTTCACATGGACGGTCTGTGAGTTTTTTACCACCATCGGACAAAATTTACCCCGTTGAACAATTTATGGGAGGTGTATCTTCTTACAGAAGGTCTGTTTTTGAAGATATGCATTTTTCAACCTACTTTGAAGGCTATGGCTTATATGAAGATGCCGATTTTTGTTTACGATTGGCTAAAAAAGGTAGCTTATATGTTAATACATCTGCCCAATTGGAACACCATCATGATCCAGAAGGGCGACCTAATACTTTTAAATATGGAAAAATGGTTATTAGAAATGGCTGGTATATCTGGCGGGTAAAATATCCCAATCCCAGCTTTAAAGCTCGGATTAAATGGAACTTAACGGCTGCTTTATTGATGACGCTTACTTTTTTTGGTATATTAAGGAATAATAAAAAACGAGCGGTTTTTTCGGAAGTTATGGGACGTTTCGTGGGATTGATAAGTTTAGTTTTTAATAAACCAAAACTACTTTTATGAAACTCGCTATTTTCACTTTAGTCCAACATAGTTTTAAGGATAGCCAGTATTATGCTTATGCGCCGTATGTCAACGAAATGACTCTTTGGGGAAACTATGCTGATGAATTGATAATTATTGGTGTTAAAAAAGTCACCAATGAAGTTGATGAAATTGATAGTGCTTATAAGCATTCGCATTTAGAATTTATTCCAGTACCTAATTTTAATGTTTTAGGCATTATAGATGTTTTTAAAACGCTGTTTAAAACCCCTTATATTTTTTTTAAATGCATTCAGGTTATGCGACAAGCAGATCATATTCATTTAAGGTGTCCTGCCAACGTTAGTTTGGTAGCTTGTTTTGCACAAATACTTTTCCCAAACAAAAAAAAGTCGGCTAAATACGCTGGCAACTGGGATCCTAACAGTCAGCAGCCTTGGAGTTACCGTTTGCAAAAAGCCATTTTGCGTAATACCTTTTTAACACGAAATATGCAGGTACTCGTATATGGCGAATGGCCCAACCAAACCAAAAATATTAAACCTTTTATAACGGCTACTTATTATGACAGCGAGAAAATAACTTATCATGTTAAAGATTATTCAAAAAAATTAAACTTTGTATTTGCGGGAATGTTGGTGGAAGGCAAACGTCCTATGTTGGCCGTTCAAATTATTGAGGCCTTGCATGAAAATGGTATCCCTGTAGTGCTAGATATCTTTGGAGATGGTCCTTTAATGCTCGAATTACAAGACTATGTGAAGTCAAATCATTTAGAATCCATCGTTTTTTTACATGGTAATCAGGATAAACCGATGATTAAAGCCGCTTTAATAGCTGCTCATTTTTGTATTTTGCCTTCCAAGAGTGAAGGTTGGCCAAAGGCTGTGGCTGAAGGTATGTTTTTTGGTTGTATTCCAATTAGCACCAATGTATCTTGCGTTAAATGGATGCTTGGTAATGGCGCCCGAGGTATCCTAATTGAACCCGAATTAGATGCAGCAGTTGCAAAAATTATTTCGACTTTAAACAAGGCCGATTTAGATACTATGGCGAAGGCCGCTTTAGAATGGTCGCAGAATTATACGCTTGATCGGTTCGAGGAAGCTATTATGGATGTGATGGAGAGGTGAGTTGTGGGTTTTGAGTTTTGAGTTGTGAGTTGTGGGTTGTGAGTTTTGGAATTAGTTTGGAGATTTGATAACAGAGAACCGAAAACAGAGAACAGAGAACCGACCACCGAAAACCGATGACAGATAACAGAAAATAAAATAAAAACATGCGCGTACTGCAATTAATAGATAGTTTAGAGGCTGGTGGGGCAGAGCGTATGGCGGTTAATATGGCTAATGTGCTTTCTGATTCTTTGGAGGGTTCGTATGTATGCGCGACAAGACAGGAAGGTTTATTAAAAGCGTCTATCAAGCAGAATGTTTCGTATTTGTTTTTGAATAAGCAGCATAAGATTGATGTACAGGCTATTCTTAAATTAAAGCGTTATATTAAACAGGAGCAGATTACCATTATCCACGCACATTCGACTTCTTTTTTTATGGCTACCATTATGAAATGGCTAAACCCCCATTTAAAAATTGTTTGGCATGATCATTATGGGAATAGTAGCTTTTTGGCAGAGCGCCCTTATCGGGTTCTTGCGTTTTGCTCGCGGTATTTTTCACTAATTTTAAGTGTCAACCCCGTTTTAGAAACTTGGGCAAAAAACCATTTGAAATGCAAGCAGGTGGTGTATTTGCCAAATTTTGCTATTCAAGAAAAGGAGACGGTAAAACTTACGCAATTAAAAGGTATACCAGGAAAACGCATGTTATGTTTGGCTAATTTAAGACCTCAAAAAGACCATCATAATCTTATAAACGCTTTTCAAATAGTTTCTTCTCAATATCCAGAGTGGAGCTTGCATTGTGTAGGACAGGATTTTAAAGATGTCTATTCGGAATCGGTATACCAGCTGGTAAATCAGTTGGATTTACAAGACCGGGTTTTCTTTTATGGAAGCTGTCCAGATACACAGCATATAATTCAGCAGGCTGATATAGGCGTGCTGTCCTCGTTATCCGAAGGGTTGCCCTTGGCGCTTTTGGAATACGGATTGGGTCAGTTACCTATTGTAGCCACTCATGTTGGCCATTGTAGTAGCGTGTTCCCTAAAGCATGTCATGAATTTTTAGTCCTGCCAAACCAGTCGCAGCTTTTAGCGGAGCAATTACTAGTTTTAATGAAAGATTTAGAACATAGAAAAACGATTGGAAAGCTAATTTATCAACATGTTTTGACGCAATTTTCCGCAGTGGCAGTAAGGGATAAATTACTTCAGATGTATTCTCAACTCTAATAAATACTGTATTTTGCAAGTCCTATATATTTTAATTTTATGACAGCCAAACGAAGCTATCGCTACCGCTTTACCAATGATGCCTATGTGGCCTTGATTGTGTTGCATATTGTTATGGGTATCTTTATCAATAAGATTCCGCAGTTTTCTAAACTATATTTCACAGTTGTTTGTGTGTTTTTTATATTTAAAACCATTACAAGCGCACCAAGTAAGAAGGTTATGTGGGTGCTTTTTGGCGCCTCTTATATTGTGGCAGCTGAATCTTTATTTAGAATGACCGGTGGTGGTTTGTTTTATGAATTCTCAAAATATTTTGTCATATTATTAATGGGAATAGGGATTTTTTATGATGGCATTTCAGGAAAAGCCTATCCCTATTTTATTTATTTAATTTTATTAGTACCAGCTGTGCTGGTGGCATCAACTACTTTAGGCTACGATTTAAACTTCCGCACGAGTGTCGCTTTTGTATTGAGTGGTCCCATTTGCTTGGGGGTTTCAGCTTTATATTGTTACAATAAGAAAGTAAGTAGAGAGGTTTTACTTCAAATTGTGGCCAGTATGAGCTATCCCATCATTGCCATGACTACACATTTGTTCTTGTTTAACCCGAGTGTCAAGGAGGTGTTAACATCAACAGGGTCTAGCTTTGAGACGTCAGGTGGTTTTGGACCCAATCAAGTTTCTACCTTATTGGGCTTGGGTATGTTTGCATTAACCGTTCGTTTTTTTATGAAATCTCCCACACTTTTTTTAAAAGTGTTTAATCTTGTATTATTAGCTGCAGTATCCTTTAGAGCCATAGTAACTTTAAGTCGTGGTGGTGTTTTTGGCGCTATTATTATGATTTTAGCCTTTTTGGCGATTTTTTACGGCAGTGCTAAATTTCGAAAAAGACAACAAATTATCGTGTCTATAGTTCTTTTGTTTTTTGTGGCCCTTGTAACTTGGACCATAAGTTTAAATCAGTCCAGTGGCTTGGTGGGTAATCGCTATGCGAATGAGGATGCCGGCGGTAGAGAAAAAAAGGATATTACTACAGGACGTGTGGATCTTTTTCTTGATGAATTTGATGGTTTTAAAAAAAATCCTTTTTTAGGGGTTGGTGCTAGCGGTATGAAACAATCCCGTTTAGAGGAAGAAGGAACTATTATTGCATCTCATAATGAGATTAGCCGTTTGCTTTCCGAACATGGTGTTTTTGGTATTTTAATTTTAATAATTCTTATTTTTACACCATTATACTTTAGAAGTGGGCATCGCAATAATGTGTTTTTTTATGCCTTTTTAGCCTTTTGGTTTGCCACTATTAATCATTCAGCCATGCGAATTGCAGCACCAGCCTTTATATATGCATTAGCTTTATTAAACGTAACACATGACAAACGTCCTTTACATAGGAAACAACTTAAGCAAAAAACAGACTAATATTTCGGCTATAGGTATATTAGGGCCTTTGTTGGAAGCTGAAGGTTATACGCTGTTTTATGCGTCTTCAAAATCCAATAAGGTGTTACGATTATGTGATATGCTTTATCGTGTTTGTAGTTATGCGAAGCGTGTGGATGTGGTTTTGATAGACACTTATAGTACCAAAAACTTCTATTATGCCTTTTTGGTGAGTCAACTTTGCCGCGTTTTAGGTTTACCTTATATACCGATACTTCATGGGGGCAATTTGCCAAGTCGCATAAAAAAATCGCCTAAAATGAGTGCAAAGCTGTTCAAAAATGCCCAAAAATTGGTGTCGCCTTCCTTATATTTACGAAGCATATTCGAAGAAATGGGTTTTAAAGATGTAGTTTATATTCCGAATAGTATATCTATTGAGCAGTACACGTTTCAAGAAAAAATTTTAAAACGATTCGCTTACTTTGGGTGCGGTCCTTTTCAGATATTTATAATCCTCAATTGGCAATTCGAGTTTTAAAACGCTTGCAAGATGCCGGATATAGTTGCGAACTCTGCATGGTAGGACCCGATTCTGGAGATGGTAGTTTTCAAGCGACCCAAAAACTGGCAGAAGAATTGAATGTTGCTATAACCTTTACAGGCAAACTCTCGAAACCTGAATGGTTGGCCTTGGCTGCGAATTATAATATTTTTATTAATACCACTAACTTTGACAATATGCCAGTGTCTATCATTGAAGCTATGGCGCTGGGATTGCCGGTTATTTCTACTGATGTTGGTGGTATGCCGTATTTAATTTCTGATACTGAATCAGGAAAATTGGTTCCAGCTAATGATGCTGTGGCTTTCGAGCGTGCCGTTATTCAATTGGTTTCGGATGTGGAAGGTACAAAGCAAATGGCGCGGCAGGCTAGGGCACAAGTAGAAGCATTTGATTGGAATATTGTTAAGGAGCGATGGTTTGAGGTAATCCCTTAATCCCTAAGAGGATTTTTGTTGTTGGAGTTAGATGTTGACGGATCAATCGTAAATGTTGTGTTTAAGCAAAAATAGCAGTCAATCTAAAAAGAAATAATCCTGCATTCTATACGCTCTAAACGCTTTAAAAGATTCGGCTGAAGCACTAGTACTTCTATTTATAAAGTAGTTTGCAGTTGTAGTTATAGATGGGTATTAGGTATAATTTCTACAAGCACGTCCAGTAAGCTCTGTGAAACAGCTTCAGAACAACCAATATCCTGGAAATGCTTTAGAATGCTGGCCGTTAACAAGGAACCAACTACCAGTAAATAAACTTGGTTAATTTCTGTATCTTATTATCTTTACCAAGCTAATCTAGTACTATGGGAAAACAGGCTATTCACTTTAATATATCGGAGCGCAAAATATTATTACGGGTTGTCGATATTTTAAGTGTACTTTTAGCTCTGTATTTTGTTAGTAATTGGTTTCATTTTGATTATTTTACGATCACGAAACAAAATTGGACTTGGGTTGTTGTTTTAATCGTTTATTTAATTGTTTTTGGAACTGTTTTTGAACTTTACGACTTGCAAAAGGCTAGTCGGAAGGATAAAGTCTTCGCTAATATTGTTTTAACATCCTCTATCACAGTTTTGTTTTATTTATTAACACCGTTTTTCACGCCCATATTACCATCAAATCGTTTACAAATCGCCTATTTTTATCTGGCAATAATGATTGCTTTATCGCTATGGCGCTTGGTTTATATTTACTTTATAACTTCGCCACGGTTTTATAAAAAAGTGCTTATTGTAGGGGAAACATCTAATATTGAGGGCATTATAAGTGCTTTCAAGGATGCCGACCCGAATTATAAAATTGTAGGTTATATTAATTGCGAAAAGATAGTTTCAGAACGGGTAAGGTTTAAAGGAATTAAAGAATATTCACCGGAATCTATCCATGATATAATAAAGGAAGAATCTATTTCAGAAATTGTTGTTGCTAGTTATAATGCCGAAAACATAACACCCCCAATTTATCGCGATTTGATTAGGTTATTAGAACGTGGATTTCCTATAAAAGAGTACGCTCAAGTTTTTGAAGATATTACATATCGCGTGCCTGTTCAGTTTGTAGGCAAGGATTTTTACAAATATTTTCCATTTAGTCGCAGCAATCAAAATAAGCTTTATTTGTTTTTCCATCGTTTGTTTGATATACTTTTAGCTCTTATTGGTGCACTAATTGGTTCCATTTTAGTTCCATTTATTTTTATAGGCAATTTAATAGCGAATAAAGGACCACTTTTATACCGTCAAGAACGCGTAGGGAAAAATGGGAAATTATTCCGTATCGTTAAGTTTAGAACCATGGTGACTAATGCCGAATTGAATGGAGCTGTTTGGGCTGTTAAAAATGATAGTCGCATTACGCCTTTTGGTATGTTTTTAAGACGCTCACGTTTGGATGAAATTCCCCAGTTTTTAAATATTTTAAAAGGAGATATGAGTTTAATTGGTCCGCGACCTGAACGTCCAAGTTTTGTCAGAGAATTATCAGATGTTATTCCATTTTATGAAACACGGCATATTATTAAACCGGGTTTAACGGGATGGGCACAAGTAAATGTGCGTTACGGAGGAACAGTCAAGGATAGCTTACTGAAGCTTCAATATGATTTATATTACATTAAACACCGAAGTTTTTTCTTGGATTTAAATGTGCTAATTAAAACTGTTGGAACCATGATTTATTTTAGGGGGCAGTGATGAGTTATGGCTTGAATATGAGTTGTGATTTTTTTGTGAGTTGAAGCTGTTTAATGATAATAATAAGTTATTAAAGTTTAAAGTGAACATTGGGTCATAAATGGAAAACGTTAGATATATTTCGCTTTATTGATAAACACCGAACACCGAACACCGAACACCGAACACCGAACACCGAACACCGAACACCGAACACCGAACACCGAACACCGCCTGCCCATCCGGAGCGTTTTGCAGAGGCGGGAACACCGAGTCTATGTAAAACTTTGATTAATAGAACAATGAAAACTATTTACACATTTAGCTTTCTATTGAAATAGTTTATTAAAAACAGGTACCTCATTAATAATGCTAAAAGCAATGGAATTAATGCTGGAGCGAATACTTGAACGCCTATTGTCCAGTGAAAACTCATTAATGCGAGTATTATTACCAAAAACTTTAGGAAAGGAATTACCCATGCTTTTGGTTGTCGTTTAGCTATTTGCCAAGCCAATATACCATTTAAAGGAAAAGCCCATAGCAGATTGTAATTTTGAGCCGTGGTTTGATGGTCTGTTGCAAACCATAGCAGTAATACCATAATTCCAATTAACATCGTGCTTATTAAAAGTATCGTATCTAATATTTTACTGCGTTTTTGCTTTTTAAAGTCGGAGTAAGTAATGCCTATTATAAGCAAACCGATGATAGTAAAAACAACGAATGGACTCCATAGAATATCAAGGCTAGCTTCCGTTGGCTTTTCCTGATAGATTATCTTCTCACTACTTACCAGTTTTTTACTACCTAGAGTCGCTTCACTAAAAAACACATGAATATAATCGGGTAGAAACATATGTTCTTGAGCTGTTGCTTGTTGATCGATAACTGAACCTAAAGCAAGATCGATACCAACGCTACCCCATAAATTTGTTGGGACTTTTTCACGAATGAGACTTCTAAATGTTTGCGGTTGAAAATTATCGGGTTCAGGAAAAATTATCTCTTTATTTGTAACAACTTGCAATACATCGCGAATTTTGGTGGCACAATTATTATAAAAGAAATCGTAAAGATATTCGCGGTTTTCGGGCTTGTAATTATTTTTTAGATAATCGAAAATAGCCTGTTTTTCTTCCGAAGAAAGATTTAAAACCTGCTCTTTTATAGTGCGATTTTGCCAGATATAAAAGTCTTTAATATCGTTGTATTTACTTTTTCCAATAGAGTAATTAAGTTTTCCTTGAGCAAAATTCAGATAAAAGCCAGGTTCATCAAAAGGGAAGCGCCCGTAATCATAACCAACATCTAAATCGTTAGCGCGATCCAAAATACGGAACACATTATGTCCAAAAGCATCATTTAAAGAAGCTCCAGGGCCAATAGTAACAACGCTTATTTGGGCTTGCGATGATAAGTTCTGTGTCCATACATTCTGAAAAGAAAGTGCTAGAAAAAGAAAGAGGTAACGGTAATTCATAATGTAATTTATTATCTAAAAATGCTAAAATCTAATTTTAAGGAAAACACATTGGAGTAGAGTGCAACACTTTGATCGCCAATGTCTGTAAACGCATAATCTACTTGGATGCCTTTGTATTTAAATCCGACTCCAATACTAGGTTGAAATGATATGCGTTCATTAGTATCTATCTGTAATTCATTTTGAAAATTTCCTACGCCCGTGCGTAAAAATACCATGTCTAAATAGCCGAATTCGAAACCAACTGCCGGTGTAATACTAGCAAATGAGGTAGAAATAATATCGTTATTTTGTTCAAAACGTACATTTAAATCGACTTCCGCTAACAATGAATAATCATAGCGAATAATAAATTTTTTGGCTATACCTATTTGCAGTTTAGGAATGGTGATTTCGGTAGTTTCAGGCAATTCCTGATTCTGACCTTCTATGGCATCTTGAACGGTTGCAAATTCATCTTCATCAATGGCCCAAGCATTAAAAGTGGTTGTTATATCGCGAGCCATAACGCCAAACTTCCAGTTGTTTTTAGTCTCAAACTGAATAGCGGCATCCAGCCCAAAACCCCATGAAGACGCAAACTTACCAATAATACGACGAATAACCTTCGCATTAATACCATAATTTAAACCATCCAAAGGTAGGCTTCTGGCATAGGAAAACGTTACGCCATAATCGGCAGTGGAAAACAAGCTAATTCTATCGTAGTTTATATTTCCTTGCTCGTCAATTAATTGTGTTGTGTTTAAAATATCATCTACAGCAAAACGAATAACAGAAATACCTATAGCCGAGCGGTTATCAATAGGCATGGCGAATCCAATGTAATCGTAATTGGCAATATTGGCGAAGTAACTGGAGTGCATTAGCGCTATTTGCTTATCTTCTATATGAACGAGTCCGGCGGGATTCCAATACCCCGAATTTACATCGGCAGAATTTGCGGTAACGGCATTACTCATTCCCAATGCCGCGGCATCAACCCCAATATTCATGAATTCATTTGAATATTTTCGGACGGCTTGACCAAATATGTTTACAGAGACTAATAAAACCAATGCTGTAGTTAGTAATGCTTTCAAATAGAATTCTTTTTGCAAATATGCTACAATTTTTCAACATATTAAACTTGTAATTGATGTAGATATTGTCTGTTTTTTCTTTATACCTATAAATAGTTTGCTATTTTTACAGGATTATCTAATAGACCTATGAAAAAACATATCCCTAATTTTATTACGCTTTTAAACTTATTTAGTGGCTGTATTGCCGTGGTACTTGCTATAAACAATCATTTTGTTACGGCTGCTATCTTTATGTTTTTAGGCATATTTTTCGATTTTTTTGATGGCTTTTTTGCACGTAAATTTAACGTTCAAGGACCATTAGGTGTTCAGCTGGACTCGCTTGCCGATATGGTAACCAGTGGTTTGGTGCCTGGGGTAGTCATGTTTAAACTATTGCATTTATCATTGGGGAATCCGGTTATTGAAGATGCAGATGCCGTTTGGAGTAGCAGCAGTATATTTGAAGGTTTACATTATACACCATTAGCTTATATCGGCTTTTTTATCACACTAGCTTCTGCCTATCGTTTGGCTAAATTTAATATAGATGAAGATCAGCAGAGTTACTTTAAAGGTTTACCAACGCCTGCCAATGCGATTTTAATTGTTTCACTACCAATGATTTTGGAGTTTCAAAATAATGATCTTATTAACTCTACTATTATGAATCCTTGGTTTTTAGTAATATTGACGTTAATTAGTAGTTATATGTTGAATGCACCAGTGAAGTTATTTGCTTTAAAATTTAAGACTTGGGATTTTAAGTCTAACATTACGCGCTATGTCTTTATTCTTTTAACGGTGGTATTGCTAGTTGTTTTACAATTTGCGGCAATTCCTTTAATTATTTTGCTTTATGTATTATTGTCGTTGTTAACAGCAAAAAGTATTAAAGCCTAACCTTTTAATTTTAACGAATACACTTTATTTTTATGGCTTCTGGATTTTTTGCTCTTCTTGACGATATTGGTGTACTCATGGACGATGTGGCTGTATTAAGTAAAGTTACCACCAAGAAAACTGCTGGTATTTTGGGCGATGATTTAGCTGTGAATGCCGAAAAAGCATCAGGTTTCATGTCGTCTAGAGAAATCCCTGTTTTGTGGGCAATTACTAAAGGTTCATTTTTAAATAAACTCATTATATTACCTATTGCTTTTTTATTGAGTGCTTTTTTACCCGCAGCCGTTACCATTATTTTAATATTAGGTGGTATTTATTTGGCTTTTGAAGGCGCTGAAAAAATAGTTGACTATTTTATTCCACATGGTTCTAAAACAGCAGCGGTTAATACAGCCGAAGAGCTTTCTGAAAAAGAAATTTTGGAACAGGAAAAAAGTAAAATAAAGTCAGCAATATTAACCGATTTTATTTTATCGGTTGAAATTGTCATCATCGCTTTAGGTGTCGTTTTAGAACAGACCTTATTGCTCCAAATTATTGTGGTATCTATTGTGGCTATAATTGCCACCGTTGGGGTTTATGGTATTGTAGCATTGATTGTCCGTATGGATGATTTTGGGTTGAAATTAGTAGAAAGGAGCGGTGGAAAAGGAGTTTTAGGTGGCATAGGAACCGTTTTGGTTAACGCTTTGCCTTATGTTATTAAAAGCTTATCCGTTATCGGAACTATTGCCTTGATACTGGTTTCCGGCGGTATTTTTGCACATAATATTGATTTCTTTCATCATGTGTTCGAAGCCTGGCCTTCCATTCTAAAAGAATTTACTATCGGATTAATAATCGGTATTTTGGCCGTTTTGGTATTTAAATTTGTGCTTTGGGTTGTTGGGATGGTTAGAGGGTGATGAGGTGTTTAGTTGTTTGTTGTGAGTCAGAAAGAAGCAGTTATGCGCAGAGAAAAGAAAATAGAGCATAAAATATAGAAAAAAAGTATTAGAAATTAAAGCAAACCACCCTTTGTACATGGCGGATTGCATGGCCAGGATTCAATCTTCCCGTCCAAACTGCGTTTGTCCAGCCCTCTTAACTAAATAGAGAGCTGAATGTGAATAATAGTTAAGATGAAATGAATTGTTTTTCTGTGAAGCTCCACGGCTCTCTAGGTTACTTCGCGAAATAACTTGTTGAGAATATAGATGTGAGTATTCAGAAAGCCATGATATATAAAACACTGTATTACTCTTCCCTTATATTCTTTTTCCGAAGTTCGAAATTCTGACCTAAATACACTTTTCTAACCATTTCATCATTGGCTAATTCTTCTGGTTCACCAGCCTTTAAAATACTTCCTTCAAACATTAAATAAGTTCTGTCGGTAATGGCCAAGGTTTCTTGCACGTTGTGATCGGTAATAAGAATACCGATGTTTTTCTTGGTCAGTTGTGCCACAATACGCTGAATATCTTCCACAGCAACAGGGTCCACACCTGCAAAAGGTTCATCTAATAGAATAAAATTTGGATCGGTTGCCAGAGCACGTGCTATTTCAGTACGACGGCGTTCACCACCAGATAATAAATCGCCGCGACTTTTTCTAATATGTCCCAAGCTAAACTCTTCAATCAGCGATTCCATTTTATGCAATTGCTCTTTCTTGCTTAATTTGGTGAGTTGTAAAACGCTTAAAATATTATCTTCAATGCTTAATTTTCTAAATACAGAAGCTTCTTGTGCCAAATAACCAATACCGTTTTGAGCACGTTTATACATAGGATATTTCGTGATGTTGGTATTATCTAAAAAGATATTGCCACCGTTGGGTTTAATTAATCCCACAATCATATAAAAAGAAGTGGTTTTACCGGCGCCATTAGGTCCTAAAAGACCAACAATTTCACCTTGATTTACTTCCAAAGATACATCTTTAACGACTTTTCGGCCGCTATAGGATTTCATTAAATGTTCTGCTTTTAATTTCATAGGCTTAAACTCTAGGCTAAAATAGTAAAATCAAGACGACAATTGAATTTTTTCGATTGAATTTAAACAATGTTTAACGGCTTATATTTCAAAATCGACACTTGTAATTTCAACATATCTTAATTTCTTCAAATATAGTTAGAAGTATTTACTATAGTGCTTCTCGTTGTGATTTCTGGAAATTTTGACACGAATTACACGGGTTTACACCATTGTACTTATTTCCGAAAAAATATAGGCACAAATCATCTTATGTAAACGACACGAATCTGAAAGATTTTTAATCTGTTTTAAAAAGCGGTTTTTGATGAATTTGTTTGTATTTATACCTGTTTTTTCTTTGTATCCTTTTTAGCTTGTCGTTCCTGATTTCTAACGACTACTTTCGAAATATAAATACTTATCTGATATAACAATAAAATTGGAATAGCCACAATAACTTGACTGGCAATATCTGGAGGCGTAATTATAGCCGAAATAATCAGTACAATAACCAAGGCGAATTTGCGGTATTTTTTGAGAATCTGCGGTGTTACTAGCCCAATTTTTGTTAAGAAGTAAATCACAATTGGCAATTCAAAAACTAATCCAGAGGCTAATGATGAGGAGCGCACCAATGCTATATAGGAACTTAAATCTATTTCATTTGAAATTTCAGTACTAACGGTGTAAGTACCTAAAAAGTTAATAGATAATGGCGTTACAATATAGTATCCGAATAAAACGCCAATAAAAAATAACAAAGATGATATTACAATAAAGCCACGTGAATGCTTGCGTTCATTAATTTGTAAGCCTGGACTTATAAATTTCCAGAATTGATAAACGACGTAGGGGAAAGCAATAATTAGTCCCGCATATATGGACGTCCAAATATGGGCAGAAAACTGACCAGCCATAGTTCTATTTTGAATGCGGAACGGAAATTCATCCAAACAAAAAGTAGTGTCGACACCTATAAATTGTGATGCTTTACATAACCACTGATAAGTTGGAAAGGTCATGCGTTTTG
This sequence comes from Bizionia argentinensis JUB59, assembly GCF_000224335.1. Classification (GTDB taxonomy): domain Bacteria; phylum Bacteroidota; class Bacteroidia; order Flavobacteriales; family Flavobacteriaceae; genus Algorimicrobium; species Algorimicrobium argentinense. Next base: position 39,006 of record NZ_AFXZ01000009.1, read on the forward strand.
GTCCGAAAATTATGGTTTCAAAAATAAAATCGGACATTAAAAAAGCGACAGATCCAGCAATTAAAATAGCGAAAGTGGCGCGGATTAAATGCCATCTTAAGTCTTCTAGATGATCTAGAAAAGACATGTCGTTGATACTCTTTCTGGCCATTATATGATACCTTCTTTTATTAAATCATGAATATGGACAATTCCTGCATATTCACCTTGTTTCTCTACTAATAATTGTGAAATACCATGCGTTTCCATTAATTCTTTAGCTTCTACAGCCATGGCATTAGCATCAATCCGTTTGGGATTAGCTCCCATAATATCTTTAGCAGTTAAGTGGATAAAATCATTGGACTTGGTTAACATTCTACGTAAATCGCCATCCGTAATAATACCCATTATTTTATTGTTTTCAACAACCGCTGTTACGCCTAACATTTTTTCAGAAATTTCAATAATCACCTCTTTAATATTGGTGTCAGGGTTTACCTGAGGTTTTTCATTTATATCACTCATATCGCTAACACGCAAATATAATTTTTTGCCCAGGGCACCTCCAGGATGATATTTGGCGAAATCGTTGCTCGTAAAACCACGTAATTCTAATAAACAAATAGCCACAGCGTCGCCCATAACTAATTGAGCAGTTGTACTGGTTGTTGGTGCTAAATTATTCGGGCAGGCTTCTTTTTCCACAAATGTATTTAAAACAAAATCAGCGTTTATTCCTAAAAAGGAATCGCGATTACCCGTTATAGCAATCATTTTGTTTTTCGCACGTTTTATAAGCGGTACTAGTACTTTGATTTCTGGAGTATTACCACTTTTAGAAATGCAAATAACAACATCGTCATCCAAGATTAAGCCTAAATCGCCATGAATGGCATCGGCAGCATGCATAAAAACAGCAGGTGTTCCGGTGGAGTTTAAAGTTGCCACAATTTTCGTAGCAATAATGGCACTTTTTCCAATACCAGTTATGATAACTCGGCCTTTAGAATTGTAAATGCATGATACTGCGTCGGCAAAATTACTATCTAATAAGGAAGTTAGGTTTAGAATAGCCCGACTTTCCATCTCAATAGTCTGTTTGGCAGTCTGTAAGATTGTGTTATGAGTTTTCAAAATTTATTATTTTTTTGGGTTGATGCTTTTAAAGAATTTGTTATCTTTAAAGTTATTCAAACTAAATAATTAATTTGTTGGTTTTTGGATGATGCAAAGCTAACAAAAATAATTATCAGAGTTCTGAAAATGCACGTGTAATTAATTAATAGCAAATTTATATGCGATGCGTTTTAAATGAGGGGAAATAATTTATTAAAAACGATACATGTCTGTAAATGAAAAAGACTTGCACAGTGCACTAAAAACCTATTTTGGATTTAGTGCCTTTAAAGGCTTGCAAGAACCTGTAGTGAAAAGTATTTTATCGGGGAAAGATACATTTGTAATCATGCCAACTGGTGGCGGTAAATCATTATGTTACCAATTACCAGCCTTGATGCAAGAAGGCACCGCTATTGTGGTTTCGCCGTTAATTGCACTCATGAAAAATCAAGTGGATGCCATTCGCGGCATTTCGGATCATGATGGTGTAGCTCACGTTTTAAATTCGTCGTTGAATAAAACTGAAATAAGACAGGTTAAGGAGGATATTACCTCTGGTATTACCAAGCTGCTATATGTAGCGCCAGAATCGCTTACCAAAGAGGAAAACGTGGAGTTTTTACGCTCTGTAAAAATCTCGTTTATGGCGGTAGATGAAGCACATTGTATAAGTGAATGGGGACATGATTTCCGACCAGAATACCGTAACCTTAAAAGTATTATAGAACGTATTGGGGATAATATTCCTATTATAGGTCTTACTGCAACGGCAACGCCAAAGGTGCAAGAGGATATTCTTAAAAATTTAAATATTAATGATGCCAAGACCTTTAAAGCATCTTTTAATAGACCAAACTTATATTATGAAGTGCGGCCGAAAACAAAACATGTAGATGCTGATATTATCCGTTTTGTTAAAAAATACGAAGGTAAATCTGGTATTGTATATTGTTTGAGTCGTAAGCGGGTTGAGGAGTTGGCGCAAACACTGCAAGTAAATGGTATTAAAGCGGTGCCATATCATGCAGGATTGGACGCCAAATCACGTGCTAGACATCAAGACATGTTTTTAATGGAGGATGTGGATGTTGTTGTAGCAACCATAGCCTTTGGGATGGGAATAGACAAGCCAGATGTGCGCTTTGTTATTCATCATGATATTCCTAAAAGTATTGAGAGCTATTATCAAGAAACTGGACGCGCTGGTCGTGATGGAGGTGAAGGCTATTGCCTGGCGTTTTATGCCTATAAAGATATTGAAAAGTTAGAAAAATTTATGTCAGGAAAACCTGTTGCAGAACAGGAAATAGGTCATGCTTTATTACAGGAAGTTGTTGCTTTTGCAGAAACATCTATATCCAGACGAAAGTTTATTTTGCATTATTTTGGTGAGGAATTTGATTCGGAAACCGGGGAAGGTGGTGATCTTGATGATAATATGCGTTACCCTAAAAAACAAAATGAAGCTAAAGATAATGTGGTTTTATTGCTGAAAACAGTTTCTAAAACTAATGAAAAATACAAGACTAAAGATTTAGTAAATGTACTGACAGGGAGTGAAAATGCCCTAATTAAATCACATAAGACTAATGAACAACCATTTTTTGGATTAGGGAGTGCAGAAGATAATAAATACTGGATGGCTTTAACACGGCAAGTTTTAGTGGCTGGTTATCTTAAAAAAGATATTGAAACGTATGGCGTTATAAAAATAAAACCTGCAGGGAAAGAGTTTATTGAAAATCCGAAATCTTTTATGATGACGGAAGATCATTTATTTAATGGCGAAGGTGACGATGCTATTATTGCGGCCACAAAAGGTGCAGGTGCTGTGGCGGACGTAATGCTTATGAAGATGCTTAAGGATTTACGTAAACGCAATGCGAAGCGTTTGGATGTTCCGCCTTTCGTGATTTTCCAAGACCCTTCATTAGAGGATATGGCTTTGAAATACCCTATGACTCTGGAAGAATTAACTTACGTACACGGTGTCGGTGATGGTAAAGCTAAAAAATACGGGAAGGATTTTGTGGATTTAATAGCTAAATATGTCGACGAAAATGAAATTGTTCGTCCGGATGATATGGTCGTCAAGTCTACGGGAATGAATTCGGCCCTAAAATTATATATCATACAAAACATTGATAGAAAACTCCCACTAGATGATATTGCATCGGCAAAAGGTATGACCATGACCGATTTTATTAAAGAAATGGAAGCTATTGTGTTTTCAGGAACGAAATTGAATATCAACTATTGGATTCAAGATATCCTGGATGACGATCAGCAGGAAGAAATTCATGATTATTTTATGGAATCGGATACTGATAAAATTGATGTGGCGATTGACGAATTTGATGGCGATTATGATGATGAAGAATTACGTTTGTATCGTATTAAGTTTATTAGTGAGGTAGCGAATTAAAAACACAGGATTCAAAGTTTATCTAAAAAATATAAATTAGTTGGTAGGTCTTAACCCTTCGCCTAGATCTTCTATCTTCTATCTTCGACATCGACGACTCCCTTCAGTTGAATGGAGGTGCTTAAATTATTAATGTTAATACATTTATTTGATTTTTGGTTTGCTCTTAAATTTAATTTAAATGAAAATTACCGGTAATTAATATCATTCCAGGTATTTATAAAACTTAACCATTTAGCTACTCGCTTCAGTTAAAAAGGGGAATTAATTTACAAAAGTGATAACGGAAGTAAAGATAGAGTAGTTTGTTTTCTATCAACTCCACAACTCCCAGCTTTGTGTCTTCGCGTGTTTGCGAGTCTCATTAAATTACCAACTTATTCATCTTCAATTTATATTCAAAGTAGTTTTGCTCCTTATTAAGTTTAAAGTGTTAGTTTCCACTTCGATTTCTTCTTCAACTTCAATTTCCATTTTAACTTCAATTTCATATCTTTGCAGCTCATTAATAAAATAAACGATGCAAGACGGACTATACGCAAAATTTCATACAAATAAAGGCGACATTTTAGTGGCTTTAGAATTTCAAAAAACACCTGGAACTGTTGGTAACTTTGTTGCTTTAGCAGAAGGTAAATTAGAGAATTCAGCAAAAAAACAAGGTACACCATATTATGATGGATTAAAGTTTCATAGAGTTATTCCAGATTTTATGGTGCAAGGTGGATGTCCACAAGGTAGCGGAACTGGGAGTCCAGGTTATAAATTTGCCGATGAGTTTCATCCTGATTTAAAACATGATGCGCCAGGGATTTTATCTATGGCAAATGCTGGTCCTGGAACAAATGGGAGTCAGTTTTTTATTACACATGTTGAAACACCTTGGTTAGACGGAAATCATACGGTTTTTGGAAAAGTTCAAGAAGGTCAAGATGTTGTGGATGCTATTGCGCAAAGTGATACATTAGATACATTAGAAATTATTCGTGTAGGTACAGAAGCAGAAAACTTTAATGCTGTTGAAGCATTTCGCACATTTGAAGGTTCTCGTGAGAAACTTTTAGCTGAAGAAAAAGCAGCAGGTGAGGCAGAATTGGATAAATTGGCAGCTGGTTTTGAAAAAACTGACAGTGGTTTACGCTACCAGATTCTTCAAAAAGGAACAGGTGCAAAAGCTCAAAAAGGACAAACGGTTTCTGTACATTATAAAGGTCAATTAGCGGATGGTACCGTTTTCGATTCTTCATACAAGCGTAAAGATCCATTAGAATTTCAAGTTGGTGTTGGGCAAGTTATTGCTGGATGGGACGAAGGAATTTGTCTGCTTCAAGTTGGTGATAAAGCGCGATTGGTTATACCAAGTCATTTAGGATATGGTTCTGCTGGTGCTGGAGGTGTTATTCCAGGTGATGCAACGTTAATATTCGACGTGGAATTGGTTGCGACCAAATAAACGAACTTATATATAAACTTAAAAAAGCTACCGGATTGGTAGCTTTTTTATTTATAAATGTTTCAGATAATTCTTTATTTTTAAATTATCGGTATAATTATATGTTGAGATGTGAACATGATTTTTATTATTTATTACATCCACACTTGCTATATTAGTAGAAGTCTGTAAAAACCTCCGTAATCAGCGGGAAATAAACATTAGTGCTGGAAAGAGTTGTCCCGCAGATTTCGAGGATTTACGCAGAACAAAATAAAACATTTGATATTTTTGATGTAATAAATATGTCATTATAATAATGATTATTTATAGCGTTATGATATTTTACGGACAATCAACTTTTTTCTATGAAATAAACGTGCTACTTTAATAAGGTAGTTTTATTTTACCGACTACCGACTACCGACTACCGACTACCGACTACCGACTACCGACTACCGACTACCGACTACCGACTACCGACCACCGACTGCCGACTATTCTTTAATCCATTTAATATTACAACCCATACTCGGTTTTTGTTCTTTGGTATTTTCTGTATTTTGAATAAGGCAATCCAAAGCATGACGAACATCGGTTCCTGTTACTGGAATGTCGTTACTTGGTCTCGAATCGTCCAACTGACCGCGATACACTAATAATAAATCGTTGTTAAACACATAAAAATCGGGTGTGCAAGCCGCTTGATAAGCTTTTGCTATTTCTTGTGTTTGATCATATAGGTAAGGGAAAATATAACCTTCGTTAATAGCATTCTGCTTCATTTTTTCCGGTGCATCTTGTGGGTAATTCGCAACATCATTACTTGAAATAGCTATTAAATTAACGCCTTTACTTTTATAAGTTTTAGCTATTTTAACAATTTCAGCATTTATATGTTTCACATAAGGACAATGATTGCAAATAAACATAACAACTGTAGCTTGTAGTCCTTTAGCGTTCTGCAAGGTTGTTTTTTCATCTGAAATTGTATCTTTTAAGCTGAAATTTGCTGCTTTTGTCCCTAATGGAAGCATGTTTGAAGGTGTTTCTGCCATGGTAATAGATCCTGTTTTTGTTTGCTAAATTTAGGCATAATTTAGAATACCCCCAATTTACTAATAACATATTTATTTAATCTATAATTATAATTTACTTGGTTTAAGGTGTAATTTAATGGCTTTTGATTTGCTATTTTAAAATTATACTGTCATATTACACGCCTTTTACCAACCAACTAAAATAGCTTTTTTGATACAAGAACTTGATAGCGTTCGGATTCATTTTGATACAAGTAATCTATGGATTTTAAACATAGCCTTGGCTATAGTTATGTTTGGCGTGGCTTTGGGCGTTTCTATTAGCGACTTTAAAAGTCTCTTTAAAGCACCTAAAGTTTTATTTGTTGGCTTATTATCGCAGTTTATCCTTTTGCCCTTAATAACTTATGGCTTTATTTTAATTGTTAATCCGCAGCCTAGTATTGCCTTGGGAATGATAATGGTTGCTGCTTGTCCTGGTGGGAATATTTCCAATTTTATTACCCATGTAGCGGGAGGAAACACAGCACTATCTGTAAGTTTAACGGCCTTTTCTACTTTCATTGCAATTATTATGACTCCCTTTAATTTTGAGTTTTATGGTAACCTCTATCAGCCAACAGCGGTTTTACTGCAAGATATATCTTTGAATCCATTTGATATGTTTAAAATTGTACTGCTTATTTTAGGTATTCCTTTAGTGTGTGGGATGTTAGTTCGGTATAAATATCCTAATTTTGCTGGCCGTTTATCAAATTGGTTAAAACCTTTTTCCATTATAGTTTTTATAGGTATTGTAATTATTGCGCTTACCAATAATCTCGACATATTTTACGAATATATTCATCACGTATTTCTATTAGGAATTGGTCATAATTTACTCGCTTTTGGATTAGGATTCTTGGTGGCGCGTATTTTTAAATTATCTTTTGAGAATAAGAAAACATTAATTATAGAAACGGGTATTCAAAACTCAGGTATTGGCCTGTTACTTATTTTTACTTTTTTTAACGGGTTAGGAGGTATGGCAATTATGGCTGCTTTTTGGGGCATCTGGCATATTGTATCTGGATTATTGTTAGCACATTATTGGTCATTAAAACATATATTAAAAACCCAAAGAGTTTGAAGAAAATCTGGATTTATAGTGTTCGTTCGTATATACAATTAGCGTTGTTTTTTTATTACAGACGTATTAATCTTAAACAGCGAAAGAACGTACCAAAAAATGAACCAGTAATTTTGGTTTCTAATCATAATAGTGCACTTATGGATGCTTTGCTGGTAGCATCGCAGTCAGGAAGGTATATGTACTTTTTAACACGTGCTAGTGTTTTTAAGAAACCTTTTGTAAATGCGCTTTTAAGAAGTTTTAATATGCTGCCCGTTTATCGTGTTCGGGATGGCTGGAGTAGTATTTCTAATAACAAAGCTATTTTTGAAACATGTAGTCTTGGTTTGTTTAATAATGGCGCTGTTGCCCTTTTTCCCGAAGGCAATCATCATTTGAATCGAACCGTTAGAAATTTAAGTAAAGGTTTTACGCGTATTGTTTTTGAAACATTAGATTCATATCCGACAACCGATTTAAAAATAATTCCTATTGGTTTGAATTATGAAAAAGCCGATGCTTTTGCTGATAGTGTATCTATTTATTTTGGTAAACCTATTTATGGCCAAAACTATATGGAAAACGATCGGAATGCTGGAACAAATAGATTAAAAGCTGATGTCCGAAAGGCAATCACTCAATTAACAACCCATATTCCAGCGGATAATTATGAGGAAACTATTCAGAAATTAGAATTATTAGGCGCAGATTTTTTAGATCCACAAGCAGTTAATAACTGTGTCAAATCGGATTTTGAAAACTGTTCGTTTACTAAAGCACGAAAGCTTAAAAGTATAAAAGCAGCCTTTAAATTTTTAATGATTACTTTCCTAATAGCTCCTTATGCCATTTGGAAAGGTCTTGCGGAACCGAAAATTAAGGATGCGGAATTTATTGCTACTTTTCGTTTTGCTATAGTAATGACTCTAGTCCCTATATGGCTCTTAATTATAACGGTTATTTTATTGTTTACTTTAGGATTGCAATGGGCGCTGATTTACCTTGTTTCTGCATTGTGTGTGTCACTGTTAGCCGTTAAACTATAACTAAAAAAAAACCACTATAAAAGTGGCTTTTGTATTTGTAACGAGCTATTTTAGATATCGTCAAAACTAATATCTGTGAAACTTTCAGCAGATTTTGGTGCTTCATCAACCGACGCAGTTGCTTCTTCTGAATATTCTTTTTTGAAATCTTTTTGGTGACGTTCACTAATTACTTCATCGCCTTTTTCGTTAATGATATAGTTAGTCATTTCTTCCAAAATGGTATTGAACTCCGAAAAATCTTCTTTGTATAAATAAATTTTATGCTTTTTGTAGTGGAAAGAACCATCATCATTCGTGAATTTTTTGCTCTCCGTAATTGTTAAGTAGTAGTCACCCGCTTTTGTAGATCTTACATCAAAAAAATAGGTGCGTCTGCCAGCTCTTAATACTTTCGAGAAAATCTCTTCTTTCTCCATCATTCCATTATTATCCATAGCCATATATATATATTATAGAAACATAAATTATAAGTTCTTCAAAAATCTAAAAAAAACAGATACCACGCAACAAATTATGAATTTTCTTTTGACTTCCGTAGTTTCTTTCGCTTAACTAGTTTAAAAACAGTTAGTTGTCGTGTTTGAGGCATCATTTTTTTATGAGTTTTCCGATTCACTTAACTGTTTTAGATACAGGTTTTTATAATAACCCTCTGTATTTAAGAGTGTTTCATGAGTTCCTGCTTGTTTAATGCGACCGTCGTCCAGAATAATTATTTTATCTGCATTTTTGGCTGCGGAAATACGGTGACTCACAATAATAGTTGTTTTGCCAACCGTTAATTTTTTAAGATTGTTTAAAATTTTCTCTTCAGTTTCGGTATCTACAGCCGATAAACAGTCATCAAACAATAATATTTGCGGTTCCTTAATTATAGCTCGCGCAATAGAAACTCGTTGCTTTTGTCCACCAGATAATGTTATGCCGCGTTCGCCTAAAACTGTTTCATAACCTTTAGTGAAGCCCATAATGTTTTTATGAACTTGGGCATTTTTGGCGGCTTGTATTACCTGTTCATTCGTGGCATCTTCTTTACCAAATTTTATGTTGTTATTTATGCTATCAGAAAACAAAAAGGCTTCTTGAGGCACATAGCCTATAACATCCCGCAAATCCACAAGGTTTACTTGGTCTATAGGTATGCCATCTATTAGTAATGCGCCAGCTTCAATATCATATAAACGACCAATTAAATCTAAAATAGTCGATTTTCCAGAGCCTGTTTTTCCAATGACAGCTAGTGTTTCACCGCCTTTCACTGAAAATGAAACATCTTTTAAGGCTTGAATATTAGTGTCGTCATAGGTGAAGGATACATTTTTGAAAACAATATCACCTTTAATATGTGAGTGATGTGATACGTTATTTTTAATTTCAGGAGAAATTTTTAAAAACTCGTTAATTCGTTGTTGTGATGCTTCTGCTTGCTGAACGATAGAAGTAACCCAACCTACAGTTGCCACCGGCCATGTAAGCATATTGACATAAATAATGAATTTGGTAATAACACCCAGGCTAATTTCACCAGCCATGTATTGCAGTCCACCAACATAAATAACAATTAAATTACTTAAGCCTATTAGTAAAATCATCATGGGATAAAAAAACGCGTTAATACGTACTAAATCTAATTGCTTTTCGCGGCTTTCGCTTGCTAGTTTATCAAAACTTAAAGCCGATTGGCGCTCCATTCCGTAAGATTTAATAATGGCAATACCACTAAATGTTTCTTGTGTAAAAGAAGATAATTTAGATAAGTATTGCTGCACTATTGTACTCCGTTTATGGATGATTTTACTGAGTTTGTAAATAATAACCGATAAAATTGGCAGCGGGATAATAGTATATAATGTTAGTTCTGGAGCTTGTCTGTACATAAAAAAGATAGCAATAATAAATAATGTTACGGTATTAATACTATACATTATGGCTGGTCCAGCGTACATTCGTACGCTATTAACATCCTCACTAATCCGATTCATTAAATCGCCCGTTCGGTTTTTCTTATAAAAGTTTAAAGATAATCTTTGGTATTGCTGGTAGATTTCGTTTTTTAAATCGAACTCAATATAACGCGACACATTAATTATAGTTTGACGCATAAAAAAGGTTAGAACACCAGTAATAAGAGCGGCACCAATAATATAAATAATATTGATAAGAAGTTCTTGTTTAACAACTTCCACATCCGTAATAATACCTTTCCTAAAACTATCAATCACATCAATGGATGATCCGATAAGTTCAGGGGTGAAGAGTAAAAATATTTTTGAAACAATGGTGATTAAAATTCCAATAATAACTTTTCTTTTATACTTTAAGAAATATTTATTTATGTGCTTTAATTCTTTCATTAACAGGTTTTGGTTTGCATAAAATTTTAACGAATTCTTTTTTAAGTATTAATTATGTTGTTTAGGCACTAATATTCCCTTAATTTTGCCAGTTGATTTACATACAGTATAAACACAAATAACTTAAACTATAATTAATATGGTAACAGACGTTATTAAGGCGAATGAATTACATAAAGTTGATCCAGTTTTTGGACAACAATCATTCGATAATCACGAGCAAGTTGTTTTTTGCAACGACAAAGATACAGGATTAAAAGCAATAATTGGAATTCATAATAGCGTTTTAGGACCTGCTTTAGGCGGTACTAGAATGTGGGATTATGCCAACGAATGGGAAGCTTTAAATGATGTATTGCGACTTTCACGAGGTATGACTTATAAGTCAGCCATTACAGGGTTAAATCTTGGTGGTGGAAAAGCTGTCATTATTGGCGATGCTAAAACTCAAAAAACACCAGAGTTGATGCGTAAATTCGGTGAATTCGTGAATGGATTAGGCGGTAAATATATCACTGCTGAAGACGTTGGAATGACCACTGCTGATATGGATACAGTAAGAGAAGTAACCCCTTATGTAACGGGTATTTCTGAATCTAAAGGAGGTCTTGGAAATCCGTCGCCTATAACCGCTTATGGTGTGTTTATGGGAATGAAAGCAGCAGCTAAATATAAATTTGGAAGCGATGTTTTAGAAGGTAAAACTATTTTTGTACAAGGTATTGGAAACGTAGGTGAAGCGCTTGTTGGACATTTAGTTAAAGAAGGTGCTAACGTTACTATTTCAGATATTAGTCAAGAACGGTTAGAAGAAGTGCGTGCTAAATACGGCGTTACCATTTATTCTGGTAATGATATTTATTCAGAAGAAATGGATATTTACGCTCCATGTGCTTTAGGAGCAACTATTAATGACGATACTGTTAATAAAATAAAAGCAAAAATTATTGCAGGAGCGGCAAATAACCAGTTAGCTGTTGAGCAAGTACACGGAAAGATTTTATTTGATCGCGATATTGTTTGGGCCCCAGATTTTTTAATTAATGCTGGAGGCATTATTAACGTATATGGTGAATTAGAAGGTTATGACCGTAAGGAAATTACGCGTAAAACAGAGAATATTTACAATACTACTTTGGAAATATTAAAGAACGCTAAAACTAACAAGGTTACAACAAATACTGCTGCTATGAATATTGCGCAAGCAAGAATTGATGCAAGAAAAGAAGAGAATTCGAAATAATTCTATAAATAAATATTATTTTTGCAGGGCGAAAGGTTTACTTTCGCCCTTTTAAATTTAAAAGTTCTTTGTAAGTATGCTAAATAGAAGACATATTCGTATTAAGGTGATGCAAACCATTTACGCCTATAAAGGTGGTGAAGGAGGCGATTTTATAGACGATCAAAAATTTTTACTGCGCAGTATAGATAATATGTACAACCTATATTTGTTGCAGTTGTCCTTGTTAATTAAATTGCAGGAACGATCGGAAGATTATGTGTTTAAAACACAAAACAAATTATTGGCAACTACCGCTGATAAAGATCCAAACAAAAAATTTAGTAATAACGAAGTTTTGGTTGGATTAAAAAATAACATACGTTTACAAGACGCTTTCGACAATTATCGCGTGACCAATTGGGAACTTGATAGTGAATATGTAGATGTTATTTTTAAAAGCATGCTAACATCAGATTTGTATACAAATTATATGGAAACGCGAACATCGACTTTTGCTGAAGATAAAAATTTCATTGTCGATTTATTTAAAGATATTATTGCCCCTAATGATAAGCTGTATGATTATTTAGAAGATCAGAGTTTAACATGGACAGACGATTTACCTGTTGTAAACACAACACTTTTAAAATTATTACGCAAAGTAAAACCGAGTTCGGCTGAAGCCTTTTTTCTTCCAAAACTTTTTAAGGATGAAGATGATAGGAGCTATGCCCTGGAAATATTCAAAAAAACCATTTTAAAGCAGAATAGTTTAAACGAAACGATTGCGTTAAAAACCAAAAATTGGGATGTTGAACGTATTGCTAGAATTGATACAGTTTTGCTCCAGATGGCAATTTGTGAACTTAACAATTTTCCATCCATTCCAGTAAAGGTTACTATCAATGAATATCTAGAGATAGCCAAAGAGTACTCCACACCAAAAAGTAGTGTCTTTATTAATGGTATTTTAGATAAGTTGGTAAAGGAATATGAAGAAGCTGAAACATTAAATAAAGTCGGGCGGGGGTTGATGTAATAAGAAATAATTCTTACATTTACAGCCCGAACAAAAAATAATTTTATTATGAAAAAAGTAATTTTAGGATTAAGTGCTTTTTGCTTAATCGCGTTTACATCATGTAAAGAAGATGCCACGCAAAAAATTGATGAAAAAAACGTTGCTGATGCAGCGGATAGAGATGCGCAAGCTTCTAACTTTCCAGTGTTATCATTTGATAGAACCGAACATGATTTTGGTGAAATTGAAGCAAGATCTAAAGTTGAAACAGTATTTAAGTACACAAATACAGGTAATTCCCCATTAGTTATTACGGATATTACAAGTTCATGTGGTTGTACCATACCTAAAGATTGGAGTAAAACACCCTTAGCACCAGGCGAAGGTGCCGAATTCACCGTTATTTTTGATGGTACAGGTGCCAATAAAGTAACTAAAACGGTAACGGTAACTGCTAATACGGAAAATGGTAGAGAAACAGTAAAAGTTTCTGCATTTGTTAAGCCTGATCCAAACGCACCAGCAAGAGCTGCTGCACCAGCAGTAACAAATCAAGGACAGGTGCCAGCAGGAGCGGTACAACAAAATAGTGCACCAAGAAAATACAGTACACAACCAGGTCATGAAGGCCACAACCACGATTAATTAGCCATATGGAAAGTTTAACCTCTTTTTTACCTTTTATTTTAATGTTTGTTGTCGTGTATTTTTTCATGATAGCACCACAAATGAAACGTGCAAAACAAGAAAAGAAATTTGCAGCCGAATTAAAACGTGGCGACCGCGTAATTACCAAAAGTGGTATGCACGGTAAAGTAGTTGATTTTAATGATAAGGATGCTAGCTGTGTTATTGAAACGCTTGCTGGTAAAATTAAATTTGATCGCTCATCTATTTCTATGGAAATGAGTAAAAAACTCAATGAACCAGAAAAAGTGAAATAATAAATAGCATTTTTGCTAGAACTAAAGCCATTCCGGAAGGAGTGGCTTTTTTTATATTTTATCTTCAGTCTATATAGTCTAACCTAGAATTTTAGATCTCTTTTATACTAATACCGCACAGTCCCGACGTTTCGGGATTAAAACCTGTGAGGTCTATTAGAATTATTTCGCTTTCTATTCCAATTAGAGTTTTATTTAAAACTAGTTGTATGTCATATTTCAATTTTAATAATTCACATTATTAATGAGAAATAATTTCGAGTGATATTGTTTTTTCTATCTAATAAAACGTCAAGTTTAGACATAAAAAAAAAGCCGATGATTGGTAATTAATCATCGGCTTTTGTATGCTCTTTTTTTCTTTACTTATGCTTGCTTGCCGTTAGTTCAGCAATCTTACAAATAACTTCTGTCGCTTTTATAATACTTTCCACAGGCACATATTCATAACGACCATGAAAGTTATGACCACCAGCAAAAATGTTAGGACATGGTAAACCCATATAACTTAATTGCGAACCATCAGTTCCACCGCGAATAGCTTTAATAAGTGGTTTAATATCTAATTGAATCATCGCTTCTTCAGCAAGGTCAACAATATGCATAACCGGTTCCACTTTTTCTTTCATATTGAAGTACTGATCTTTGATTTCAATAGAAACGACTTCACGGCCGTATTGCGAATTAATTTCAGTTGCCAACTTCTGCATGACTTCTTTTCGTGCTTCGAAATGCTCTTTATCATGATCACGAATAATATATTCTAATTTTGTTTCATCTACGTCACCTGTTACTGTATGTAAGTGGAAAAAACCCTCATAACCTTCTGTATGTTCTGGTGTTTCTAATCGCGGTAAGGAATTAATATATTCCGTTGCAATATATATAGAGTTAATCATCTTCCCTTTAGCATAACCAGGATGAACAATTTTCCCGTGTATGGTTACCACAGCGCCAGCCGCATTAAAGTTTTCATATTCTAACTCACCAACTTGACTTCCGTCCATGGTATAAGCCCATTCAGCTCCGAATTTTTCGACATCAAATTTATGAGCACCACGACCAATTTCTTCATCAGGTGTAAAACCAACACGAATTTTTCCATGCTTAATTTCTGGATTTTGAATCAAATATTCCATTGCCGAAACAATTTCTGTGATACCAGCTTTATCATCCGCTCCTAAAAGAGTTGTCCCGTCTGTTGTTATTAGAGTTTGACCTTTGTACAATAATAAATCTTCAAAATAGTCTGGCGATAGGATAATATCTTTTTCAGCGTTTAGAACAATATCTTTACCATCATAATTCTCATGAATTTGAGGCTTTACATTGGCACCCGTGAAATCTGGTGAGGTATCAAAATGCGAAACGAAACCTATAACAGGAACATCGTGATCTACATTACTTGGAAGGGTTGCCATAATATAAGCATTCTCGTCAATCGTAACGTCTTCCATACCTATCACCTTTAGCTCTTCAACTAAAGCGTTTGCCAAATCCCATTGTTTAGCCGTACTTGGTGTCGTGTCAGAGTTAGGATCCGATTCGGTATCAACGGTTACATAACTCACAAAGCGTTTTATGATGTGTTCTTTTGAAATCATTTTAATTAATTTGAAGGTTTAACAATTATGTATGCAAATTTAGTGAATATTGAAATTTTTACCATTTGAATTGCCCACATTTTTATTTAGGATTACTTTTGCGCAAACATTGACCAATGTATAAGCTACTACTCCGACCTATATTCTTTCTTTTCGATCCCGAAAAAATTCATCATTTCACGTTTTCATTGATAAAAATGACCTCTAAAATTCCCGGTATTTCCGCTATTTTCAGAAGTCTATATGTTGTTGAAGATGCAAAATTAGAACGTCAGCTTTTTGGCTTAAGCTTTAAAAACCCTGTGGGATTAGCTGCTGGTTTTGATAAAAACGCCCTTCTGTATAACGAATTGGCTGATTTTGGTTTTGGTTTTATTGAAATAGGAACTGTTACACCGCTAGGACAAGAGGGAAACCCGAAGAAACGTTTGTTTCGCTTGAAGGAAGATCAAGGTATTATTAATCGAATGGGATTTAATAATGAAGGTCTTGAATCTGCTATTTCACAATTAAAAAAGAACAAAGGAACTGTTATTATAGGTGGAAACATTGGTAAAAACACGCAAACCCAGCCAGAAGATTATACCAAAGATTATCTCATCTGTTTTAATGCGCTGCATCCGTATGTGGATTATTTTGTACTTAATGTGAGTTGTCCAAATGTTGGCAGTCATGCAAAATTGAATGATAAAAATTATTTGTTAGAATTAATTTATACGGTTCAAAAAGCGAATAATACGTTTGATAAGCAGAAACCTATTCTACTAAAAATAGCACCAGATTTAAACGATATCCAGTTAGATGAAGTTATCGAACTCATTGCCGAAACTAATTTAGATGGTGTTATTGCAAGCAATACATCGGTAGATCGATCGGGTTTAAAAGCCTCAAATGAGCGTTTGGCAGAAATTGGAAATGGCGGTTTAAGTGGTCAGCCGATTAAAGATAAATCCACAGAAGTTATAAAATATTTAGCAAGCAAGAGTAAAAAAGCATTTCCTATTATTGGTGTTGGCGGAATTCATTCAGCTAAAGATGCTTTAGACAAAATTGATGCTGGTGCCGATTTGGTGCAAGTTTATACCGGTTTTATTTACGAAGGTCCGAAATTAATAAAAGCTATAAATAAAGCACTTTTAAAGCATTAGTTTTTTGAACTACGATATCCTCATATCATTTATATTAGCAACGACGGCTTTGGCTTTTTCGCCGGGTCCCGATAATATTTATGTGTTGATGCAAAGTGTTGCGCACGGCAAAAAATATGGTTTAGCCACTGTTTTTGGGCTGATTTCTGGTTGCATTGTTCATACGACCTTATTAGCTTTTGGTGTTTCTGCAATTATTAAAAATAGTGCGTCTTTATTTTTTACCATTAAATTATTAGGCGCACTTTATTTATTATATCTAGCGTACCAAGTTTTTAGAAGTCCAAGTGATTTAACGATTTCAGAAAGATCGGTTCCTAAAAAATCACCAGGTCAATTGTACAAACAAGGGTTTATCATGAATGTGTTAAATCCTAAAGTAAGTATTTTCTTTCTAGCATTTTTTCCAGGCTTCTTGTTTAGCGATACTATGAGTACTGTTTGGCAATTTTATGTATTAGGTTTTATCTTTATGGGCGTTTCCTTAATTATATTTTCTGTCATTGCTATTTTGGCGGGTTCAATTTCAATCTATATAAAATCACATCGTAAAATAGGTTCAATTTTAAAATGGCTTCAAATTGTCGTTTTTATTGGAATTGCCATTTTAATTTTGATGTAGTTTTCCATAAAAGGTTTTAGTAGAAACAATAGTTTAGTATCTTTGAAGTCCATGAATAAACCAGTTAAAATTATAGAATGCCCACGTGATGCCATGCAAGGTATCAAGGCGTTTATTCCTACCGAACAAAAGGTGCAATACATCCAATCGCTTTTGCGTGTTGGGTTTGATACTATTGATTTTGGAAGTTTTGTTTCGCCAAAAGCTATTCCGCAAATGGTGGATACAGCCGAAGTCTTGGCGCAATTAGATTTGAGTAAAACCACTAGTAAACTGCTGGCTATTATTGCCAATACACGTGGTGCTGAAGATGCTTCAAAACATAAAGAGATTAAATATTTAGGTTATCCTTTCTCTATTTCAGAGAATTTCCAAATGCGAAATACACATAAAACGATTGCAGAATCGGTTGTAACGTTAGGCGAGATTCTAGAAATAGCTGATAAAACCGATAAAGAGGTGGTTGTTTATATTTCTATGGGCTTCGGAAATCCGTATGGAGATCCATGGAATGTTGATATAGTAGGTGAGTGGACTGAACGTTTGAGTAATATGGGTGTTAAAATTCTATCCTTAAGTGATACCGTTGGAACTTCTAATCCTGAAAATATTAACTATTTATTTTCCAATTTAATTCCGAATTATCCGCAAATTGAATTCGGTGCGCATTTACATACCACGCCAACAACTTGGTTTGAAAAAGTTGATGCGGCCTATAAAGCGGGCTGTATGCGATTTGATGGCGCTATTCAAGGATTTGGTGGCTGTCCTATGGCAAAAGACGATTTAACAGGAAATATGCCTACAGAAAAATTACTGTCGTATTTCACCACTAAAAAGCATTCAGATTTAAATGCTTTAAGTTTTGAGAGTGCTTATAATGAAGCGACCAAAATTTTCTCTGTCTATCATTAATTGTGTTAATATATCTAATTGACTTCTAGATATATAGTTTGATTTTAGATTATTATTTTAATTTAGTCTAAATAATATTTGCGATAACCAATTTACATTTTTATTTTTGTTGTGAAATCAAACAACTATTTATATTAAGTCTAAATAAAAATGAAAAATATTTTTGTGGCTGCAACCCTAACTGCACTATTTTTAACATCATGCTCTAGTGATGATGTTAATACATCAACGCCAGATAATACAGGTGTAACAGCTCCAGAAACTTATATCTTTAAAAGAGGTGGCGAATCATCTGTGAGTTTTGGAGGTCAAACAACGCGAATTTTAATGGCTGAGGAATTTGTATCTGCTTTAAAAGATAATACGAAGTCGGAAACTGATTTAAATGCCATGTTTACACATGTAGAAGGTGAATCGGATTTTACTGACACGGATTTAAACGCTTCAGGAAAAAACATTCGTAGTAAAGTAGCCGCGTCTAAAGATTACTTCTCTGCTAATATTACCGTATCAAATGAAATAAAAGCTGATTTTGATGCATGGATTGCAGAGCAAGCTAATATTGTGTTTCCAAATTGGACTACAACTGCCACTTCTGGTGTAGCGGGTCAATTACAACAATTTAACGGGGGTTCTACACGCTATATTAATGCGAAAGGTTTAGAGTTAAATCAAGCTGTAGCCAAAGGGCTAATAGGTGGTTTAATGGCGGATCAGATGTTAAATAATTATTTAAGCATCACTGTTTTAGATGAAGGCTCAAACAAAGCTAATAACACAAATGATATTGTAGAAGATGGTAAAACGTACACGTCTATGGAGCACAAGTGGGATGAAGCTTATGGGTATTTATATGGTACGGAATTAGATCCAAGTTTTCCAGTTTTAGGTGCAGATAGTTTTTTAAACACGTATTTAAAACAGGTAGATGCTGATAGCGATTTTTCCGGTACAGCTAATGCTGTTTTTGAAGCTTTTAAATTAGGTCGTGCTGCCATTGTAGCAAAAAACTATGTTGTTCGTGATGCACAGGCACAAATTATTAGAGAAAACATTTCGAAAGTCATCGCTGTTCGTGCTGTGCATTATTTACAAAGCGGGAAAACTAAAATAGCAGAAGGGGATATGGCTGCCGCATTCCATCAACTATCAGAAGGATTTGGTTTTATTTACAGTTTGCAATTTACAAGAAAACCAAATACGAATGCACCATACTTTTCACATAACGATGTTCAAGCTTATGTTGCAGAATTAATGACAGGAAATGGTTTTTGGGATGTTTCTAATGAAACTTTAGATACAATTTCAGAAGAAATTGCTGATCGTTTCAATTTTAGCGTAGCACAGGCTGCTAATTAAAAGTTATAAATATCTCTGTAGAAGATACTAAACTGAAGTTTACATATATTAAACTTCAGTTTTTTGAATGTTTTTAATGAGTTAAATTTAAAAAGATGATTAAAAAAATAATTTCGATTTTCATAATTATAGCGTCTATAGTATCCTGTAGCTCATCCGATGATGCAGGGTCTGGTTCTGGAAATTCTGTTGATGGCTTTAATAGACAATCCATGCTTACCAATTGGGCAGATAATATTATAATTCCTGTATTTCAAGATTTAAATACACAATTAGCAGATTTGGTAACTTCTAAAAATAGCTTTATTGCAGCGCCAAATCAAACCAATTTAGAAGCCTTTCGCGCCTCATGGTTAAAAGCTTACAAAGTCTGGCAATATGCTGAAATGTTCAATATCGGTGAAGCAGAAGCTATTAATTATTATTCAAAAATGAATATTTATCCAACATCTGTACCGGAAATTGAGAGCAATATAGCTTCTGGAACTTATAATTTGTCGCACCCTAATAATCAAGATGCGGTTGGGTTTCCTGCTTTAGATTATTTGTTATATGGTGTAGCCAATAACGATATGGATATTTTAAGTATTTATACAACAAACGTTAATGCTGAAAATTATAAAAACTATCTATCTGATTTGGTGAATGAAATGAAAACTTTAACTAATTCTGTTTTAAATAATTGGACAACCATTTATAGAGGTCAGTTTGTAAGTAGTACAGCAAATACGGCCACTAGTTCAACTAATAAGCTAACAAACGATTTTATTTTCTATTATGAAAAAGGCTTGCGTGCCAATAAAATTGGAATTCCAGCTGGTGTGTTTTCAACAAATCCATTACCAAAAAAAGTTGAAGCATATTACAAAAGTGATGTTTCCAAAGAATTAACTTTAGTAGCATTAGATGCTGTTCAAGATTTTTTTAACGGCAAGGCTTATAATAGTAACGAAACAGACGCTAGTTTTAAACAATATTTACAGTATTTAAATAGCGTTAGAAATGGTGAAGATTTAGATGTCTTAATTAATAATCAAATTAATTTAGCACGTTCGAAAGTTGTAGATTTAAATCCTAACTTTACGGAGCAAATTACTACAAATAATGCTGAAATGACCAATGCCTACAACGAATTGCAAAAGGTGGTAGTTTTAATAAAAGTAGACATGGTACAATCTATGAATATCAGTGTTGATTACGTAGATGCTGATGGCGATTAAAATTAAATAAATAACGTAAAACATGAAGATTCTTTAGTAATAACGACTACTAAAGAATCTTTTTTCATCATGAATTTCAAAATAAAAACATATTTAGCCAAGCAAACTAGCGCAGCACCATTGGTGGTGTTTCGGATGCTTTTTGGTATCATGATGTTTTACAGCATTGTGCGTTTTTGGGCACATGGTTGGATTGATAAACTATATATTCAACCTGATTTTCATTTTTCATTCTATGGATTTCATTGGGTGAAACCTTTAGGGACTTACACCTATTTAGTATTTGTTGTTTGCGGTTTAGCAGCATTATTTGTCGCTATCGGATATAAGTATCGCATTGCTATAATCACCTTTTTCTTGAGTTTTGCTTACATAGAACTCATGGATAAAACCACATATTTAAATCATTACTATTTTATTAGTGTATTAAGTTTTTTAATGATTTTTTTACCGGCGAACGTGAGTTTTTCTGTAGAGAGTTATTTGAAAAAAGTAAGCTATGCCAAAGTGCCTAACTGGACTATTGATAGTATAAAACTTCTTTTAGGTCTCGTTTATTTTTATGCGGGATTAGCTAAAATTAATAGCGATTGGCTGTTTAAAGCCATGCCTTTAAAAATATGGCTGCCTTCCAAATATGATTTACCGATTATTGGCGAAACCCTCATGCAACAAGAATGGTTTCATTATGCCATGAGTTGGAGCGGTATGTTTTATGATTTATTGATTCCCTTTTTATTACTCTATAAAAGAACGCGGTTATTTGCATTTATTATTGTAATTTTCTTTCATGTATTTACGCGGGTTTTATTTCCTATTGGCATGTTTCCGTTTATAATGATTGTTTCCACGTTAATCTTTTTTGAAGCGAATTTTCATCAGAAAATCATTAATTTTGTAATTGGAAATTTGAAATTTTTGCGTCAAAAAATAGCGATATCAAACGCGATTCAAATAAAAGTAGAGGATCAGTATCCAATTCGAAATAAACGAATTCTAATGCCTGTTTTAATGGTGTTTTTTGCGATTCAAATGGTTTTTCCATTTCGTTATTTCGCTTATCCTGGCGAACTTTTTTGGACAGAAGAAGGTTTTCGGTTTTCATGGCGAGTTATGCTCATGGAAAAAATGGGTTATACTACGTTTACTATTAAAAATGCAGAAACTGGCGCCATGTTTGTTGTAGATAATTCCGATTTTTTAACCGAATTTCAGGAAAAGCAAATGAGCTTTCAGCCTGATTTTATTTTAGAATATGCTCATTATCTTGGTGATCACTTTGCCGAGCAAGGACATGAAAATATACAAGTGTTTGCTGAAAGTTATGTAGCAATTAACGGCCGTTTGAGTCAGCCATATATTAATTCAAATGTCGATTTATATAAAGAAAACGATTCATTTAAACATAAAACCTGGATTTTACCATTCAATGATGTTATTAAAGGACTTTAAACTAGTAAGTATTTTGTTACTTCTAACAAGCATATCTGCTTGGGCACAGCAATCCGTTTCGGGAATTGTTACCCATTCAGAAACAAATCTTCCTATAGAAAATGTTGAGATTTTTGATAAGGATTCCGGAATGCAAGCCAAAACTGATGCATCGGGTTATTATCAGTTCGAAACTTTAAAATCCGAACTAACAATAATCTTTTTTTCCTATGAATTTGATGTGTATACAGTAACCGTCGATTTGAATACAAGTAAAGAAATTAATGTGCAGTTAAAGCCTTTAGGTGTGTCACTTTCTGAAGTGGAATTATTCGCTCGAAAATCACAGGTATTTGAATTATCAAGATTGAAAGATGTTGAGGGAACAGCCATTTTTGCAGGTAAAAAAACGGAGGTTGTTTTGGTGGATCAGTCCATGGCGAATTTAGCATCTAATAATGCCAGACAAATTTTTAGTCAAGTAGTGGGACTTAATATTTACCAAAATGACGATGCCGGTTTACAGCTCAATATTGGCGGTCGTGGTTTGGATCCTAACCGAACTTCTAATTTTAATACGCGTCAAAATGGGTATGATATTAGCGCTGATGTTTTGGGGTATCCTGAAAGTTATTATACACCAGCATCTGAAGGTTTAGGCGAAGTTCAAATAGTTAGAGGTGCTGCATCTTTACAATTTGGAACCCAGTTTGGTGGTTTGGTTAATTTTAAAACGAAAAAACCAAATCCAGATAAAGCCTTGGAACTAATAACTAGGAATACTTTAGGTAGTTTTGGTTTGTATACCAACTTTACAAGTGTGAGTGGAACGAAAAATAATTGGAGCTATTATGGGTATTTCAATTATAAAAAAGGTGATGGTTTCAGACCTAATTCCGAATTTGAATCTAAAAATATATTTGCTCATTTAGGGTATAAAATATCTAAAAATACAGCCATTTCTGGAGAAGTAACATACATGCGCTATTTGGCGCAACAAGCTGGTGGATTAACAGATACTATGTTTAATCAAGATCCATATCAGAGTAATCGGGAGCGCAATTGGTTTCAGGTGGATTGGTTGTTGTACAATTTGAAATTTGAACATCAGTTTTCTGAAACTAGCGATTTTAGCTTTAGCTTCTTCGGGTTGCAAGCCTCACGTTATGCGTTAGGCTTTAGAACAAACCGGGTTGACCAATTAGATCCTGGTAGCGAGCGTGATTTAATAAAAGGTGATTTTAATAATTTTGGTTTTGAAACCCGGTATTTGAATACATATACTATTTTAGATAAAGATGCTACGTTTTTAATAGGAGCGAAATATTATAATGCTAAAAACGATCAGCAACAAGGACCAGGCAGTACCAATAAAAACTCTGATTTTAATTTTTACACCGATGCTTTTCCGAATTATTCTAACCAATCAGATTTTGATTTACCTAATTTAAATATAGCTGTATTTGGTGAAAATATATTTTATATAACCAATAAGTTTTCAGTAACACCTGGTGCGCGTTTTGAGTATATAAAAACTCAAAGTAATGGGTTTTATAAGGAAGTGCGCTTAGATGGTGCTGGTAACCCAATTTATAATGAAACGGTTTATGAAGATCAAAATTTTGATCGATCCTTCGTGCTACTGGGTTTAGGCTTGAGTTACAAGGGCGATAAAGGCTTTGAATTCTACGGAAATATCTCTCAAAATTACCGTTCTGTTACATTTTCAGATATTAGTATATTTAATCCCGCTTTCGCAATCGATAAAAACATTACAGATGAGGAAGGCTTTACGAGTGATTTAGGTATTCGAGGTAACTTTAAAGGCATTGTCTCCTATGATGCAAATGTATTTGGATTATTTTATAACCAACGTATAGGTTTAGTGCAAGACGTTCTACCAGGTGGTCGCATTATTAGCAAACGTACAAATGTTGGCGATGCCGCTATGTATGGCGTAGAATCCTTATTTGATCTTAATATTAAAAAAATTATCGGATTAAATTCTGATTACAATTTTAATTATTTTGTTAACTCCTCATTCATTACTTCGCAATATAACGAGTCAGATATACCAGGGATAAAAGGAAATAAAGTTGAGTTTGTGCCAGAAGTAAATATTAAAACGGGTTTAAGATTTGGTTATAAAAATCTTTTGGGAAGTGTTCAATATACCTATTTATCCGATCAGTTTACAGATGCATCAAACTCTGTAGATGCAGGTATTAGTGGTGTTATAGGTCAGATTCCAAGTTATGATATCCTCGATTTTTCTATATCATACAGTTACAAACGCTTTAAGTTGGAAGCTGGTGTAAATAATGCTTTAGATAATGCGTATTTTACACGACGCGCAACTGGATATCCGGGACCTGGCATTATTCCATCGGCACCAAGGAATTGGTATACTACTTTGCAAATAAAAATTTAATTGGTTCTGTAAATTTTAAATTATTTGTAATTCCAAAGATGCATTGGATTGGAATTAGACGATTTTATTTAAAAAGCAGTATCATTGATTTCAAGGTATTTATAAAAACTTGGAAGAAAAACCTTTAATAATATAGCAAAATGAAATGGTTTTTTAGTTTTATGATATCTAAAATCATCTGATTTTAATGAAATATTACGGATGAAAACGCTCGTTAACAGTACGCTTTAACCCAGTTTCATACTTGCTATAAAAATGGTGTTATTAATTTAACGGCAACTTAAAACATATTTCCTTATTTATAGTGTATATTTGCACGCAATTATAACTGTAATTGCAACATGATAGCACACACCAACAAAATTTTAGGAGAAGGACTAACATACGACGACGTATTATTGGTTCCAGCTTTCTCCGAAGTTTTACCTCGCGAAGTAAGTATTCAATCCAAATTTTCAAGAAATATTACATTAAATGTTCCAATTGTATCCGCAGCTATGGATACAGTTACCGAAAGCAAAATGGCTATTGCCATGGCGCAAGAGGGTGGCATTGGTGTTTTACATAAAAACATGTCCATTGAGGCGCAAGCTATAAAAGTGAGGCGGGTTAAACGTGCTGAAAGTGGTATGATTATCGACCCAATTACCTTGCCTTTAACAGCAGTTGTTAGGGATGCCAAGCAAAATATGGCCGAACATAGTATTGGCGGTATTCCAATTGTAGATGATGAAGGTGTTCTTAAAGGTATCGTTACTAATCGTGACCTACGATTTGAAAAAGAGGATGATCGCCCAATCATTGAAGTGATGACAACCAAAAATCTGGTTACGGCTGGAAAAGGAACTTCTTTACAAGATGCAGAAGGCATTCTTCAAGAAAATAAAATTGAAAAACTTCCAGTTGTTGATGAGGATTATAAACTCATTGGCTTAATTACATTTCGAGATATTACGAAACTTACTTTAAAACCAAATGCCAATAAAGACTCTTTTGGACGTTTACGTGTTGCTGCCGCCATTGGTGTTACAGGTGATGCGCTTGAGCGTGCTGAAGCTTTAGTTGCAGCAGGTGTGGATGCTATTATTATAGATACCGCACATGGTCATACAAAAGGTGTTGTTACAATTTTAAAAGAAGTAAAAAGGAAATTTCCAACCCTAGATGTGGTTGTAGGAAATATAGCAACTCCAGAAGCCGCTAGGTATTTAGTAGAAGCTGGTGCAGATGCCGTTAAAGTGGGTATAGGTCCAGGTTCTATTTGCACAACGCGAGTTGTAGCTGGCGTTGGATTCCCGCAATTTTCAGCGGTTTTAGAAGTTGCTGCTGCCATTAAAGGTTCTGGTGTTCCTGTTATTGCCGATGGTGGTATTCGTTATACAGGAGATATCCCTAAAGCGTTAGCTGCAGGTGCGGATTGTGTTATGTTAGGATCGCTTTTAGCCGGTACAAAAGAATCGCCAGGTGAAACTATAATCTATGAAGGTCGTAAGTTTAAAGCGTATCGCGGCATGGGTTCTGTAGAAGCTATGAAGCAAGGAAGTAAAGATCGTTATTTTCAGGATATTGAAGATGACATTAAGAAATTAGTTCCTGAAGGTATTGTAGGCCGTGTGCCTTATAAAGGTGAAGTGCATGAAAGTATTCATCAATTTATTGGTGGTTTAAGGGCCGGAATGGGGTATTGTGGTGCTAAAGATGTGGAAACATTAAAAGAAACGGGACGCTTTGTGAAAATTACCGCTTCTGGAATTAATGAAAGTCATCCGCATGACGTTACCATTACTCAAGAATCGCCAAACTACTCAAGATAAAAACTATAAAAAAATCCCCGAAGTTCTGCTTCGGGGATTTTTGTTTTTAATCTGTTTTTTTAATCTTTTTCAGAATTGATTTTATAGGCTTTGGAATTGGCTTTAATCAGCAGATATGGTAAACCTATTAAAATGGCTGCACTGATTCCAATGGCTCCAATTTGTTCATTGTCCAACCATTTAGAAAAACCATAGGCTATTAAGATTATGGTTGCCATCATAATTAAAACATTAGCTAATAAATTTCCAATTTTCGGCATATTGTAGATTGCTTTTTCTGCATCAGGCATCGTATTGTAACCTGCAATTAAATCATACAATTTGAAGTTCTTTATTAAAATGGCAAAAACAAGGAATAATACAGCAGTTAAAATCATAAGGTTTCTGTATAAAGTTGACCACGATGTGGTTTTAAAGCATCGCGGATAGGTGGCATTTGATTTTCAGGAACCACTAGATATGCAATAGCATGCACATCGTTTTCAGCCTGAAAACCGGTAATATCTAGATCTAATTTTTCACTTTGAATATATTCTTTTAGGTGTATTTCGTGGTGCTCTGCAGTTTTTAAGGCATCGGGTCCTCTGAAATCCCATATCAATTTTAAGTTTCTCATGCTTTATTTTTATTAAATATCGTAATTAATAATGTGATTATAACTTTAAATTATTCATGCGTTCTAATAAAGTGGGGTGGGAATAATGCATAAACACAAAAGCTTTATGCGGTGTTAAATTACTTAAACTATTTTTAGATAGCTTCTTAAGAGATGTAATTAACGGTGCAGCAGCATACGTGCTTTTAGCATAATCATCCGCCTGGTATTCAAATTTTCTAGAAAACCAATTCATTATAAGTCCAGTGATTTCTGATATAGGACTATACAATAATCCAAATGCAATTAATCCCACATGAAAACTAGGGATTTCTACACCCAAAGCATGAGATAGTAATGGATTATATATAAATATGGATAGAATATATAAGGTTAAACCTGTTAGTAAAATTGAGGTTGCCAAATTGAAAATAATATGTTTCTTTTTGTAATGACCAACTTCATGAGCTAAAACAGCAACAATCTCTTTGTCATCTAGATCGGTGATTAAAGTATCATAAAGTGTTACGCGTTTCTCGCTTCCAAAACCCGAGAAATAAGCGTTGGCTTTAGTACTTCGTTTAGAACCGTCAATCACGAAAATTTTATCGAGCGTAAAACCTACCGTTTCTGCATAAGCTGATATTTTATCGCGTAAACTACCATTTTCAAGAGGTGTTTGTTTATTGAATAAAGGCACAATTAATCGAGCGTAAAACATATTTAAAAATATAGTAAATACGGTAACAAGTCCCCAAGCATATAACCAGAAATATTGACCAGCTACTTGATAGAACCAGATAATAAGCGCCAAAACCCCACCGCCTAAAATAGCCATCATAAGCCAGCCTTTTAGTTTATCCAATAAAAAAGTAGCTTTCGTTGTTTTATTAAAACCGAACTTTTCTTCAATAACAAAAGTTTGATAGTATGAAAAAGGGGTATTTATAATATCACTACCAATCATAATAATTCCGAAGAAAATTAAAGCGACAATGATTGGGTTTTCGCTATAATTTCTAGCAACTGTATCAATAAATTCAAAACCATCAAAAAACAGGATGGCTAACGTTAGAATAATAGAAAATGTAGAGGTTAAAATTCCGAACTTATAATTATACTTTTTATAGGCTTGCGATTTTTCATATTCCTCTGTATTATAGACGTCGTGTAATTCTTCAGGAATAGGATCGTTATAATGTTTGGCGTTTAAAGCATCGAGAACTTTATCAACAATAAAGTCGATAATGATGATGGCTATTATTATGTAGAATAGGGTTGTAGAGGTCATAGCGTAATAATGAATAAATTCCAGTGTTTGTAATTTGTTTTAGGTGCAAAAATAGGAACTATTTGTTATAATGTCTGTATTTATAATATGAAGTCTTAACGAATATAATTTAGAATAAGCTATATGTCGGAATACTTAGAGTGTGTTGCATTTCTGCATTCCGCAAGAATTTGAAATCTCTCGAAATCGCCAATAATTAAAGCCTCCTTTTTAGAGCGTGACCATTTTTTAATTTTATTTTCAAAATATATAGCTTGTAACACATGCATAAACGTCTCGTGAAATTGTATTTCTAAAGGCCTTCTTTTTAATGTATAACATGTACGATGTTTCCCATAAATATGTTCTTTAAGTTGTCTATTTAAATCATTTGTTATTCCAGTATAATAGCTTTCGTCGGAACATTTAAGAATATAAACATAATATGAAAACATCCTCTTTAGAGTTTGAAGGTCTTCGACATCGTTCAGACTGACAGTTGGCTTATATATTTAATGAATATAATAAATTATATTTAACTGACAAACAGAGGGATATCGTTTTTTTGGATATTTATTACTTATAAAACTCGAATGAATTGTTATATGTCACACTGAACGCAGTCGAAGTGTTTTTTATGAACGATTTATTATTTAAAATTTCTCTGTCGTTTTGCTTCAAAAATAAGAATTCCAGCTGCAACAGATACATTCATAGAGTCAATTTCACCTTGCATGGGAATAATAATGTTTTCTGTGGCAGCATCTCGCCATTCCTGACTTAAACCTGTGGCTTCTGTTCCAACGACCAAAGCGGTTGGTTTGGTAAAATCTTGTGTGTGATAATTGACGGAAGCTTGCAAAGCCGCACAATAAATATTAATATTTTTGGCTTTCAAAAATGATATTATTTCCGTAGTAGAGCCCATGGCTATTTGTCGCGTAAAAATGCATCCAACGCTCGAGCGAATAATATTCGGGTTGTATAAATCAGTTTTAGGATTGGCAATAATTATCAAGTCCACATTGGCAGCGTCGGCTGTTCGTAAAAGAGCGCCTATATTCCCTGGTTTTTCGGGTGCTTCAGCAACTAAAATTAATGGGGTATCGGATTCGATACTTACAGATTTTAAAGCATGAACTTTATTTTTAGCCACAGCCAAAACGCCTTCGGTGGTATCTCGATGTGCTAGTTTTTGATAAACATCTTTGGATACTTCAATGCAATTATTAAAATCGCCAATTAATTCCTTTAATGTTTCTTCAGAAAGTAATTCTGGATAAAATAAAATTGCTTCTATTTTATAGCGCCCTTTTAGTGCCAATGAAATTTCCCGAGCACCTTCAATTAAAAATTGTCCAGATTTTTTACGTGCTCTAGATTTTTCTTTTAGCAGTGTTAGTTCCTTTATATAGGTGTTTTGGGTACTCGATATTACTTTAAAAGCCATTACTTTCAGTATGTTTAGAGGAACAAATTTACGTTATTATAATAAAGAATACTCGTTTTTTTCTAATTGCTCTTTTTAATACCCATTTGTAGATTTGCGAAATATGAAAATATCAGTTATTAATTGCAGCTCTCTAATATGCTTAATTTTTTATGATACCAACTGATGATGGTGCTGCTGCATCCACGACTAGGGATATAGGCGGTTTATTTGTATTTAATCCAGTTCCTGCCGATGGTGCTTCAATAAATCCAATTTCAAGTACTATAACCCATGCCGTTTTAGGGGATACCTATACTTTTGACCTTTGAATGTGTACCTGCAGGAATGAAACCAGAAACGTCATCTCAAAATTTGGCTACTAATTTTATTGTAAATATTAATGATTCAGCACCTTTAACTATATGTAATTTAGATGGTACCCAAGACCATTTGGCGCTATTTGATTTTAAGGAAAAAGATTTCGAAGTTTTGAACTGTTTGGGTTTTGTTGAATACAATATCTGTTATTATCAAATTCAATTGAAGATTATCTTTATTATAACATTATTTTTCAAATAGTTTTCAGCTAGGTAAGCTGAAGCTTTTTTTTGTAATGTTCACTTTATAATTTCGACAAAACGTCACAACCAATATAAAATTTTCATGAAATACTATATTCTTTCAATCGTTGTTCTATTTGTTTTTTCGAGCTGTAAACAGAACAATACAAATCCAGAAGCGATAGAAACTCTAGTAGAAACAGAAGAAGTTGTTGAAGTAGAAAAAGCCAATTATCCAGAAAATCTTTCTAAAGTATTTGATGCTCATGGCGGAATTGACTCTTGGAAAGCTATGAAATCTATAGTATTTACTATGGAGAAATCAGAAGGAAAAGAAATTACTATAACAAATCTTAATACAAGAGAAGCGTTGATTGAAAGTCCAAATGTAGATATTGGGTATGATGGTAACAAAGCGTGGTTTTTAAACAAAACCGAAGGCGAGTATAAAGGATATGAACCGTTATATTATTATAACTTGATGTTCTATTTTTATGCCATGCCTTTTATTTTATCGGATGATGGGATTAATTATGCCGAAGCAGAACCATTGGTTTTTGAAGGTGTTACCTATCCAGGAATCCAGGTGACTTATAATGCTGGTGTTGGTGAGACTCCAGAAGATCGTTATGTTTTATATTACAACGCAGAAACCTTCCAAATGGAGTGGTTAGGATATACGGTTAGTTTTGTTTCTGGCATAGATAAAAAAGAATTACACTTTAGAAGATATGACAATTGGCAAAATGTAAATGGCTTACTACTACCTAAAACAATTGTAGGTTATGGGTTTAAAGATGATAAACCAACGGAAGCGAAACAAAGCACAGAGTTTATAAATGTACGAGTTAACGATAAGGAAATAGAATCGAGCAAATTTATAAAACCAGAAAATGGAGAATTTGTAAACTAGAATTCGGAAATTTAAATAAAAGGCGAGCTAATATTAATTAGCTCGCCTTTTTGTTTTGGGACTGTAGGTTTATTTAATTCTACGGATTCTTATACTTCTCGGAATAACGTTTCCAAAGTTCCGTTTGATGACTTTCCAAACTAATTTGTCTCCCTTGAATAAAAGCTTCAGTTAAAATATTAGTTCGCATATCTAGAGCATCACCTTCACTTATAAAAAGTGTGGCATCTTTTCCAGCTTCTAAAGTTCCAACGAAAGAATCTATTCCTAAAATTTTAGCCGTATTAGAGGTTATTAGTTTTAAAGCATCTTCTTTCTCCATGCCATAAGCTGCACAAGTTCCTGCGTAGAAAGGTAAATTACGCGTTTGGAAATTCTCTCTATTTCCTAATTGAATTCCAATTAATATACCGGCATCGTGCAATTGCTTGGCCAATTTAAAAGGCATATCATAATCCTGATCTTCATTTGCTGGTAAGCTATGTGGCGCGTTTATTAAAACGGGTATATTATGTTGTTTTAGTAAAGTTGTTACTTTATAAGCTTCAGCACCACCAACAATAACCATCTGGTCAATATTGTTTTCTTTGGCAAAATGAACAGCATCCGTAATCCCTTTTTCATCATTTACATGAATAAATAATTTCTGCGAACCATTGTAAAGACCTTGCATGGCTTCAAAAGGTAAATGTTTAGGCTTTTTATCACCTTTTAAATACGTTTTACTACCAGTAATAAAATTAGTAACCTCATTTATTTGGTTAGCATATTCTTTATTTGGCTTTAAACCTGCAGGTTCTCCAAGCCACCAGCGACCTCTAGAAAAACTACTCGGCCAGTTTAAATGAATTCCATCATCGGTTTTAATAGACGCATCTTCCCAGTTCCAAGCATCTAATTGTACAATGGATGAGGTTCCCGAAATACGACCGCCTTTTGGCGATACTTGAGCCATTAATATGCCATTTGGGCGCATAGACTCAACAACTTTAGATTCCGTGTTATAAGCAATTAGACTGCGAACATGAGGAATCATATCGCCAACTTCATTCTGATCGTCGGTGGCTCTTACCGCATCTACTTCTACCAATCCTAAAGCCGTATTAGCAGCAATAAATCCTGGATATACATGTTTGCCTTTGGCTTCAATAACCGTCATGCCAGAAGTATTGGTGTTTCCTGAATTTACGGAAGTTATTTTTCCGTTTTCAAAAACAACGACACTGTTTTCAATTATCTGTCCATTACCAATATGGGCCGTAGCTCCAACAATGGCAATAGCTTTTGTTTGTTTAGATCCTGGAGTTTGTTGCGCAAATGAACTCGTACTTATGAGTAGCGCAATAAAAAGGATATATATATTTATATGTTTCATTGGTTTTTATTTTTTCTTATTAT
The DNA here is from genome assembly GCF_000224335.1 of Bizionia argentinensis JUB59. Lineage (GTDB taxonomy): Bacteria > Bacteroidota > Bacteroidia > Flavobacteriales > Flavobacteriaceae > Algorimicrobium > Algorimicrobium argentinense. The sequence continues at coordinate 71,420 of NZ_AFXZ01000009.1, forward strand.
ATAGTATCACAATGGAAAAGCTTGTCTTCTTTCTTAACAATTGGCTGCGTTTTCAAACCTTTATTTTTAGCTTGAAGCATCATGGTTGTTAATTCATTTTTCTCTTGCTTTATAGCTTCACGTGCTTGTAAATCGCGATCCAGATCAAAATAAACAGTTCCTTCAATCAATGTTTTTTCAGCTTTAGCATAAATAGACATTGGGTGATCGTTCCATAAAACCATATCCGCATCTTTTCCTACTTTTATACTACCAACGCGGTCATCGATGTGTAATAATTTTGCTGGATTTAAAGTCACCATTTTCCATGCTTCTTCTTCACTAACACCACCATATTTCATGGTTTTAGCAGCTTCCTGGTTTAAACGGCGCGACATTTCCGCATCATCACTATTAATAGCGGTTACAATACCTTGATTATGCAGAATAGCTGCATTATAAGGGATAGCATCATTTACTTCATATTTATAAGCCCACCAATCGCTAAAAGTAGAGGCGCCAACACCATGAGCTTTCATTTTATCAGCCACTTTATAACCTTCTAAAATATGTGTGAAGGTGTTGATTTTGAAATCAAAAGCATCAGCAACCGCCATTAACATATTAATTTCACTTTGTACATATGAGTGACAGGTAATAAAGCGTTCATTATTCATGATTTCAACAAGTGTTTCTAACTCCATATCTCTTCGGTATGGTTGGCCACTTTTCTTTAAAGCATCGTAAGCTTTTGCTCTCGTGAAATAATCAGTGTAAACCTGTTCAACACCCATTCGGGTTTGTGGAAAACGAGTTAATGCATACGAGCCCCAATTGGATTGCTTAACGTTTTCACCCAAAGCAAATTTGATAGTTTTTGGTGCTTCAGCAAAAATTAAATTTTGAGCCGATTCACCCCATCTTGGTTTAATAATAGCCGATCGACCGCCAATTGGGTTCGCCGAGCCATGTAAAATTTGAATGGTTGTAACACCACCAGCTAAATTTCTGTATATATTAATGTCATCTGAATTTACTACATCTTCCAGCGTAACTTCTGCTGACGAGTTTTGCCCCGATTCATTTACCGCCGAAGCTGCAATATGCGAATGCTCATCAATAACACCAGCTGTAATGTGTTTGCCAGTAGCATCAATTTCTGTTGCATTTCTAGCACTTAAGTTTTTACCTATTTGTGCTATTTTTCCATCTTTTACTAAAACGTCTGTGTTTTTTAAAATCCCGTCATCTTCATTGGTCCAAACCGTTGCATTTTTAAATAAAATAGTTTGTTGCTTTGGTTTTTCAGTAAAACCATACGCTTTGTTTGGATAGGTAACTGGAAATATTTTAACATCAGAATCTGATTTAACATCCTTCTTATCTTCTGATTTTTTGTCATCTTTCGAAGCTGATTTTTTAGCATTGAAAGTGGTTTCCTTACCATTTGGTAAAATAACTGAACCATTAAGGTTCTCGATATTTGTTATTTTAGAAGACAGTCTTACAAAATCCTGCTTTGTAGTATCCACACTTGAAAAAGTAAGGGACATCCAATCATCGGTCATAGCAATTTTAGAACCTAGTGTTTGGGCATCTGTTTTTACGGTTGATTTTAATTTTGATAATTCACCAGAAATATTTAAATCATAAGTCGCACCAGCAATCTTCAATTCGTAATCACCACGAATATCTTTGGTGTTCATAGATACAATTTCATGTTTGTTTCCTAAAACCCAGTTTTCATATACCGTTGTTTCTTTATCGAAAATTGCTCCAGAAGTGATAAGGAAATTTGCATAAGATCCATTTTTCAAGGATCCAATCTCTTCGCTTTTCCCTAATATTCTGGCAGGAACAGTTGTTAAAGCGGCTAAAGCAGCCGTTTCATCTAAACCATATTCAATAGCTTTTAAAAGATTTGGCATAAATTCAGATGGCTTTTTTAAGTCATGTAGTGTAAACGCAAACGGCACATCATTTTTACTTAAAACAGCTGGATTACTTGGTTTTTGATTCCACTGGCGCAAATCGCCCAAAGTTACGGTGTTCGCCATAATTGGATCTTCCATATCAAAAGCGTCTGGAAAATTAATTGGAATAATAAATGTAGCATTAGTAGCCTTTATGTCTTGTATTGCTTCATATTCATCGCCACCTCCAACAATTACGTATTGTGTGTTAATATCGTTTCCAACTTTATCCAAACGCAAATCATTTAGTTTACTACCAGCCTCAATAATTTGAACTAAGCTTTTGTTATTATTATAAGCTTCTAACGAACGATCTTTAGTTTTCGATAAACCTTTAGCATACCATTCAGCGTCATAACTAACTTGTCTTATTAATGCCATCGCGCCCATTAAAGAACCTGGATAGGATTGTCTAGACGTAATACTTTTACTCGTTGATAAGTATTGCGCAGAGCGGTCGGATAAAATGCGAGAGGCATCTGTTCCGCTTGGAGAAAGTGCAATTAAACTTCCAGTACCACGAATAATACCATCCGCAATATGTGTGTTTACAACACCAAAACCGGCTTCGCGAATATCGCTCGCAGTTTTAGCATCGAAAGCATAACCTTCAATGGCGTTCTGTTCTGGTCTAATATGGTCGTTCCAGTAATAACCTTCGCGAGATGCATCGTATTGAGGACTATTAGAACTCTCTGCACGCTTTGGTTTTTTGACACCAAAATTTGAATAAATATCCACGAAAGATGGATAAATGTGCTTGCCATCTAAATCGGTAACTGTGGTATTTTCCGGTATAGAAACCTTTTTTCCAGAGTTAATAACTTTACCATCTCTAATGAGTAAAGTTGCGTTTTTAATTGTCTCAGTAGGAGAAATGTGGAGAGTGGCATTGGTGAAAGCTTGATAATTGTGACTTTCAGCTTTTACACCATCATTTTTTGGGAAATAGTCTTGAGCCATGAGCGATATACCGCACATTACTAAAAACAGTGTCATTAGTTGTTTCATAGGTTGATATTAGTTAAAATTTAAAAACTTAAATATATGTAATAAGTAAGGAGAGCTAGCTGAAACTACTCGTTTTTAACATTTCGTTTAGTTTTCCAAAAAGTAGTTTACATATAATGCAACCACATAACTATAACTTTTCATACCGCCTTTTTGATTATTGGCTTTTAAAAAAGAGTTATAGGTTTCTTTAAAAATAGGTTCTGAAATATTTTGATAGCTTCTCCAAAATTCTTGAACCTCCTGGTAGTTTTTCAAAATCCCTATATTAATAGTTGTGAGCAAAGCATCATATTGTTCTGGATTACGTCTTTGGATTTCCAATAAACAATGTCTCAAAGCGAAGGTGTAGCCAGAGTATTTAAAATAAATATCGTCATGACTCATGGCTGCGAGACTGCCAATAAAATTTGCTTCATTTTCGGCAGCATAACCTAGTTGATGCGCAATTTCATGAGAAACCGTTGTTGGGAATTTATAAGCAGGAATCAATTCATCCACATGTGCTTCATTAGTTAATGGATTTAAATAACCGCTAAATCCCATATAGGTAAGTGGTAAGCTAAAAAGTGACATTTTAATACTTTGTGGATGGTATTCCAAATGTGGATATTGCTTTTCTAATTGTTCGTATCCTAATGATGCCATGTTTAAAATCTCTTTTTTAGAGTAGGGAAGTATCACTTTTAGCGAATCGTTTTGAGCGATTTTTAAGTGAAGCGTATTGGATTCATTAATTAACTGTTCTGTAATTTGAAGTAATTCTTCCGTAGAATAATCTGCTTTTAAATTTAGATTTTCATGAAGCGGTAAGCGGTAATAATTAAAGGCCCAAAGCAAATGAAAGGCGAAATAGATTATGGAAATCGTGGCAAATATATCAATCAGCCAGTTTTTGAAGTCTTTAATCATCCGTTTTCTGTTGATTAAAAACCAACGAATAATGAATATAATGGCAGCAGCATAAAAAATATCGCCAAAAGAAAAAGGCAACCAGCCAAACACATAGCGAAATAATCTAGACAACCATTGATATATACCGTTACTGTAAACCGTTTCTACAAAGTGAGGAAAATGTGCTAGGATGTTTAATAAAATAATCTGTGGAATAAGTGCGAGCGCAATATAAAGCTTGGTGTTTTTATGCATATTTCAAAAATAAGGAATTGTTTTATTACTCTACACATTATAATTACCTTTGTGAAACATTAAAAACACACTTATGAACGAAGCAATACGAGAACTCGAACCAAAAGTCTTATGGAATAAATTTGCCGATTTAAACGCTGTGCCGCGCCCTTCTAAAAAAGAAGAACGTGTGATAGCTTTTATGAAAGATTTCGGTAATAAATTAGGACTTGAAACCCTTGAAGATAAAGTTGGGAATGTTATAATTAAAAAACCAGCCACTTCTGGAATGGAAGATAGAATGCCAATAGTGATGCAGTCGCATTTAGATATGGTGCATCAAAAAAATAATGATACCGATTTCGATTTTGATACGCAAGGAATTGATATGTACGTGGATGGTGATTGGGTACGTGCCAGAGGAACTACACTTGGAGCCGATAACGGTTTGGGCGTTGCTACTATTATGGCTATTTTAGAAAGTACAGATATAGAGCATCCAGCAATAGAAGCTTTATTTACTATCGATGAAGAAACGGGAATGACAGGTGCAATGGGACTTGAAGGCGGCTTACTAAAAGGTGAAATTCTTCTAAATTTAGATACAGAAGAAGATGACGAAATTGGCGTAGGTTGTGCAGGTGGTGTTGATGTTACTGCTAAAAGAAGTTATAAAGAAGAAGAAACACCAGAATTTAAAACCGGTTATGCTATTACAGTAAAAGGGTTGCAAGGTGGTCATTCAGGTATGCAAATTCACGAAGGATTAGGCAATGCTAATAAAATTATGAACCGTATACTTTTTGATGGTTTTGAAAACTTTGGTTTGCGAATTTCTGAAATTAACGGTGGAAGTTTACGCAATGCTATTCCACGTGAAAGTAATGCCATTATTGCAATAGATTCCATTCATGAAGATGCTTTTGTGATGGAAATAGCGGAATTAGCGCAGGTAATTCAAACCGAGTTTAAAACCATGGAGCCAGACTTACTAGTTGACGTAAGGAAAGTAGATACTCCTGAAAAAATTATGGATTTAGGTGTTCAGGAAGGTGTTACACGTGCTTTATACGCGGCTGTAAATGGTGTTTATAGAATGAGTGCTGATATTCCAGGGTTAGTTGAGACGTCAAATAATATAGCTCGTGTGGTGATGAAAGATGGCCAAATTGAAATAGCGTGTTTAACACGTTCATCTGTTGAGAGTGCTAAATGGGATTTAGCAAATAGCTTACGTGCGTCTTTTGAATTAACAGGATGCGAAGTTGAGTTTGAAGGTGAATATCCAGGATGGACACCGAATATGGATTCGAAAATATTAAAAGTTTTAGATAAACTTTATACAGATATGTATGATGAAAAAGCACATGTTGCTGCTTGTCATGCTGGATTAGAATGTGGTATTTTAGGTCAGAATTATCCTAATATGGATATGATTAGTTTTGGACCAACAATTAAAGGAGCGCATTCTCCAGATGAACGAGCTCAAATTTCCTCAGCACAAAAATACTGGGAGTTTGTTTTAGAGATTCTAAAGAATATTCCAAAACAGCAATAAATACGTCAATCGAATAAAACAAGCAATTGACACTAATAAAAAAGCCGCGTTTCTAAATTAGAAACGCGGCTTTTTGTGTGTTGTTGGCTAATTATTCACCTTGAATACCTTCAATCTTAACTTCGAAAATTAAGTTAGAGTTTGGAGGAATAGGACCAGAGCCATTTTCACCATAACCTAAATACGATGGGATGAAAACTGTTGCTTTGTTACCAACATTCATATTTAACATGGCTTCTCTAAAACCAGGAACTAATCCAGCTGTTTCATTATAAATCATTGCAAATGGCTTATAACCACCTTGGGTATCACGTTGCTCGTTATAAACATTGTTAGCTTTAGCTACATCTGCCCAGTTGGTATCGAATAAACGACCATCTTCAAATGAACCTGAATAGCTAATTAAAACTTTATCAGTGCTTCTTGGCTTCGTGTTTTCCCCTTCTTCTGTCATAATCATTACAACACCAGTGTCTAATTTTTTAACCGTACCTAAATCTGCGTTTTTAGTGATAAAAGCTTCAGCAGATTCACTAGCAGATTCTTTAAGTTTTTGTTTAGCCGCTTCTTTTAAAGCTTCTTGCTTTTCTAAAACTTTAGGTAATTCTTCTTTATAAACTTCTGCAGCATTAAAATCTTCAGCAGCTTTTCCTTTTCTAATAATGTTTAATTTTTCAATTACAACAGGTACTAAAGGTTTATTGTTTCCTGGATCGACTTCTACATTAGAAATAGTTTCCAAGACATCTAATCCTACAACCACTTCTCCAAAAACAGAGTGCTTGTTATCTAAATGTGGTGTTGGTACTTCTGTAATAAAAAACTGACTACCATTAGTATTCGGTCCCGAGTTTGCCATAGATAAAATCCCTGGCTTATCATGTTTTAAATCTGGATGAAATTCATCTGTAAATTTGTATCCAGGATCCCCTGAACCGGTTCCAGTTGGATCGCCACCTTGGATCATAAATTTATCTATAATGCGGTGAAAAGCTAAACTGTCGTAATACCGTTTTCCTTTGAAATCTTCAGATACATCGGGATGTGTACCTTCTGCTAAAGAAACAAAGTTGGCAACAGTAACTGGCACTTCGTTAAAGAACAATTTGGTAACCATTGTGCCTTTATTTGTTACAAATTCGGCGTAAAGTCCATCCTCTAAATCAGGATATTGTTGACTGCAAGACGTGAAACTCACGAATAATGCTAAAGCTAGTAATTTCATGGTATGTTTTAATATGTTCATTTTTAAAATTTAAAAGGTTGTTTATTTGTATTTAATTTGGTTCTGTAGATTGAATATCGAAAATGGTAACTTCACAAATAAGCGGTACATTAGCGCCTATTTTGTTTTCATCTCCATAATAGCCATATGCTTTCTGAGATGGAAATAGAAATGTAACCGTTTCTCCTGTTCGCATTAATTTTAAGCCCTCTCGTAATCCGGTAAACAGCTCTTGCTTATCCATAACGTAGTTTTGTTGCTTTAAATCGCTCTTATTATATATGGTATTGTTAGCAATGTCTTTAATATTATACTCAAATATTACGGTATCGCCAAAGCTTGGAGTTATTAAAGAGTCTGCTACTTTAGTACTATAATAATACCAAAAGCCACTATTGGAAGCTATATAATTTATTGTAGAGTCTTTAACTATTAGAGCTTCAAAAGCGGAGCGCTCACTATTATTTAGTTTTATGTTGCGTTCCACGGATTGGTCGATAAACGAACCTGATTTAGCAGATATTGGACGTCGCGCTTCTGGTTGCTTACAAGCAACAACAGTAATGAGCAAAAGGAATATAACTAAAAATCTATTCATTCTTTAGTGCTTTGTTATACGAGGGTAATATACTAATAAAATTTTCAACGGTTTCAGTTAAATTCAAATCACTTTTACCTCCGGCAGCATTGGTATGACCTCCGCCTTGAAAATGCGCACGTGCAAATTCATTAACTGAAAAGTCGCCTTTAGAACGCAACGATATCTTTATAATATTACTTTGTCTATCTTCGATAAAGATAGCAGCAAAAATAATATTTTGCAAAGACAATGCATAATTTACAAAACCTTCTGTATCACCTTTTTTATAATTATATTTATTTAATTCGTCTTGAGATAAGGTAATATAAGCTGTTCGTGACTCTGGAATAACCTTTAAATTGGTAAGCGCGCAGCCTAAAAGTTGCATGCGTTCAAAACTATTAGCATCCATAACGTCATTATGAATTTGATCATGTTCCGCGCCTTGATCTATTAAATAGGCAGTAACTAAATGTGTTTCACTGGTTGTAGATTTAAAACGAAAAGATCCAGTATCCGTCATAATACCGGTATATAAGCAGGTAGCAATATCCTTATCAATGAGTGCTTTGTCGCCTAGCATATCGATAAAATTATAAACCATTTCGCAAGTAGAACTCATACTTACATCGGAGTACATATAGGTTGCGTAATCATCAGGTTGTTGGTGATGATCAATCATAATCTTCATAGCGGAACTGGTTTTTAAAGCAGATTCCATGTCGCCAGCACGGTTTAAAGCATTAAAATCTAACGTAAAAATGATATCCGCATCTTTAATTAATTGGTCACTTTCTTCCATCTGGGCATCATATTTTAGAATAGTATTTTCACCAGGCATCCACTTTAAAAAGTCAGGATAGTCATTAGGTGCAATAACTATAGCGTCTTGATGATGCTTTTTTAAATAATGAAATAAGCCTAAAGTAGACCCAATGGCATCTCCATCCGGATTCTTGTGCGGAACAATGACCATTTTTTTAGGGGACCGTAACAGTTGCTTTAATTCTTGGATCGCTTCTTTTTTCATAGGCAACGAATATACGATTTTTTAATAATGGATTATATGGTTTTTATTAAGAAATGCATTACTTTTGCACAAAATTTGCAGAATAACAATTTAAAGGTTAAAGGGTTTTCTGTTATTTATTATAATAAAAATAACTTAAAAAAAGAATGGCAACAAATAGAACATTTACCATGCTTAAGCCAGATTCAGTTGAAAACGGACACATTGGCGCAATTTTAGAAAAAATTAATGCTTCAGGTTTTAGAATAGTGGCATTGAAAAAAACACAAATGACACAAGCTGATGCTGAAGCTTTTTATGCAGTTCATAACGAGCGTCCATTTTTTGGTGAGTTGGTTGAGTTCATGACACGTGGTCCAGTTGTAGCGGCTATTTTAGAAAAAGATAATGCTGTTGAGGATTTTAGAACTTTAATCGGTGCTACTAATCCTGCTGATGCTGCGGAAGGAACTATCCGTAAATTGTATGCAACTTCTATGGGAGAAAATGCAGTTCATGGAAGTGATAGCGATGAAAATGCTGCTATTGAAGGCGCTTTTCATTTCTCTGGTCGTGAAATGTTTTAAATAAAAATATTTTCTATGTTAAAAAGCCTAAAATGTTTTATATTTTAGGCTTTTCTTATTCAATATCAAACCATTATATGGAATTGGTTTACTAAATGTATATCATATTTTTTGGATAACACAATGACTTGTTTATCACTAAAAAGTGTTTTTATTAGTGTCAGGGCATTTTAATTAGCGCAGCACTAACTCTTTTATAATTTGTTTGCCCAAATTCTCATTTAACATGCTAACTATTTTTTCTTTACCATAGCTTAACTCTTCACGAAGCACGCTAGAACTTAATTGAACATAAAGTGTTTCACCTTTTAATTGGATAGCCGTCGTATAATTATTAACGCCGTTTCCCATCATGTCTTTCCAAGCATCTTGAACGTTTACGACATTTAAGCCCTGTTCTAGTCTGTTGGTTTCAACAAACTCTTTAAGCGCATCAGCTATAGTTAAATTTTCATTATTACGTTTTGCCATTAGTCTAAATTTAAAGGTTCGTAGCGTTTATACAAAAATACAGCATCATTTTTACTAACCACTTTTAATTGGTCTTTAGTTGCTAACAAAATGGTTTCTTTCCACGAATCAAAAGCTGTCTCATAATAAATATTTAAACTGTCGTTTTCTATTCTAATGGTAAACGTTTCAGCATTATTCGATGTTTCAAAAGTTCCCATGAAATTTGGTTTTAATTTCTTCCTAACGCCTTGAAGTGAGTCTTCTATGCTAATAAAATCAATAGTATCATTAAATTTATATTCTTTTGTGGAGCCATCCTTTAAAGTTACTCGTTCAATTTCCCAATAGCCCTCAATATGTTCTATATACTTTTCTGGATTATTAGAACAACTTACTATAAGAATACTAGTTAAAATTAATAAAACGGATTTTTTAAGCATTTTTATCATGGTAGTAATTGTTTTAAAGTTTAAACATTTCATAGGATTGGTGCACTTGTTTTATAACGGCTTCCGTACGATCGGCATGGGTATCACTAATAAAGAGTTGGCCAAAATTTTCATCGTCAACTAATTTAATGATTTGTGAAACGCGTTGTTCGTCTAATTTATCGAAAATATCATCTAATAACAATATTGGGTTTACGTGGCTTTTAGATTTTATAAAATCGAATTGCGCTAGCTTCAAAGCTATTAAAAATGATTTTTGTTGACCTTGACTTCCAAATTTTTTAATAGGATGTTCTGAAATATTAAATATCAAATCATCTTTATGAATCCCAACACTTGTATATTGTATGGCTTTGTCCTTATTAATAACGTTCCTTAAAAGTGTTTCCAATTGCTCATTTGCTAAATCACTTTCATAAACTAACTCTACAGACTCGTTACCATTACTAATAGCTTGGTATCGCGCTTTAAAAATGGGGATAAAATCTTCTAGAAAGGCTTGGCGTTTATCATGAATTTCATGGCCATACTGGTCTAATTGCGTGTTGTAAACTTCTAGTGTGTCTTTATTAAAGGTATTGTTTACTGCAAAGTACTTTAATAACGAATTTCGTTGCGCTAAAATTTTATTATATTTTAATAAAGCATCTAAATACTTTTTATCGCTTTGCGAAATAACACCATCCATAAATTTTCGTCTGGTAGCACTCCCCTCAATAATTAAATCGCGATCGGCTGGCGAAATAATTACTAATGGCAGAAATCCAATATGATCCGAATACTTGTCATAAATCTTTCCGTTGCGCTTAATTACCTTTTTTTGGCCTCTTTTTATGCTTACAACAATTTTTTCTGGTGAATCTTCCTTCAAATATTCACCACTCACCACAAAAAAAGCTTCGTCATGTTTTATATTTTGAGAGGCAATAGGGTTAAAGTAACTTTTCCCAAATGACAAATGATAAATGGCGTCCAGAACATTGGTTTTACCCACGCCATTGTTGCCGACAAAGCAGTTTATTTTGTCATTAAAAACAAAGTTACGTTCGTCAAAATTCTTATAATTTAGGACCGATAAAGATTTCAAAATCATATAAAAAGAAACTTAAAAAGGGGTTTAGTTTAAAGGAAGTGCAAATTATTGAAAAATAACAAATAATAGGCTTTCAAATCTAAAGAAATTTGATATTTTTGCGACGCATTAATATAAAAAATATGGCTACTTACAAGAAGCGCGGTTACAAACCAAAAACGAAAGAAGAAAAGCAAAACGATGTTGAAGATAATTCAACAACGGCTGAAGTTTTTAATACACTTGATGAAAGAGCGTCCAAAACTGAAGATTGGGTTATAGGCAATCAAAAATACATTTTTATAATCATTGGTGTTGTGGCTGCCGTAGTTTTAGGTTATTTAGGATACAATGAATTTATAGCGAAACCAAAGCAAACGGAAGCTATGAACGATATGTACCAAGCACAAAAATATTATGACCAAGCTGTAAATACGACAGCTCAAAAAGATTCTTTATTTAGTTTAGCCTTAAATGGTGGTGAAGGAAAATATGGTATGTTAGATATTTCGTCTGAACACAGTGGAACTCCTGCTGCTAATATGGCAAACTACTATGCAGGTATGGCATACTTAAATATGAAAGATTACAAAAATGCGATCTCGTATTTAGGTAAGTTTTCAGGTAATGACGAAATTTTAGCACCTATGGCAAAAGGTTGTATTGGAGATGCATTCGTGCAGTTAAACCAACAAGAGGATGCTTTAGGTTATTATGAAGATGCTGCTAAAATGCGTAATAATGAATTTACATCTCCTATGTTTTTATATAAAGCAGGTATTACAGCTTTAGAATTAGGTAAAACAGATGTGGCGCTTAAGCATTTTAAAAATATTAAAGAAAACTATCCAACGTCTTCTGAAGGTACTAATATTGATATCTTTATTGGAAAAGCAGAAGCTTTGGCAAGTAAGTAATTTATGGCTACAGAAAATAAAAATTTATCAGAATACGATAAAAATACACTCCCAAACGCGAAAAATTTTCGGTTTGGGATTGTTGTTTCAGAATGGAATGATACCATAACCGAAGGATTGTATAATGGCGCTTTAAACGCCTTATTGGATAACGATGTTGCTAAAGAAAACATAACCCGTTGGAATGTTCCTGGGAGCTATGAATTAATTTTTGGCTGTAAAAAAATGCAGCAGCAAAATGTAGATGCCGTTATTGCTATTGGTAGCGTTATTCAAGGTGAAACCAAGCATTTCGATTTTGTTTGTGAAGGCGTTGCTCAAGGCATTAAAGACTTAAATATTCTACATGATGTGCCAGTTATTTTTTGTGTCTTAACAGATAATAATATGCAGCAATCTATTGATCGTTCTGGTGGTATACACGGAAATAAAGGAACGGAAGCGGCTATTGCTGCTATAAAAATGGCTGATCTAAATAAATAGCACTCAGCAATTTTTTAAAGATACTTATATAGAATCTTTGAAATCACTTCACAATGCAACAAGCCTTATATTGTTAACAATTTTTGGCTATAAGGATATCTTTTTTCCTTGTAAATTCAGTACTTTTGGAGTTAAAGCAACAAATTGTAAAGTACATTGGCTAAAAAGAATAAAAGTTTTAGTTACAAACCAAGATTCCAAGATGATCCTGTTGTTAAACAACAAGATGGCCTTCAGACAAAATGGGAAGGATTAAAGGGTACTAGAAAGCGGAAAAGTAGCTTTCTTACGTCACCTTTATTTTTGGTCTTGTTTTTGATTGCTATCATAATAGTAATTTACGTACTAGGTCGTTACGAATAATACAAGGTTATGGGAGTTTTTGGTAAGCGAAAAAATAAAAAATACAGTTATACACCACGTTATTATAAAGGTGAAGGGAATCCTTATGAAATAAAACATAAGTTTGATGATTTCCGCTCAACCGTTGGAACTAGCAATGGCCTAAAATCTAAAATAAATACCGCATGGGACGACTATAAAAATAATGCTGACGATCATGCCAATAGGCGTGTACTCATAATTATTGCAGTTTTGGTATTTTTGTTTTTACTTATTATTGGTTTCGATTTAACCATTTTCTTTTCTAAAAACTAATGGCAGATATTATTCAGTTATTACCCGATCATGTAGCCAATCAAATTGCTGCAGGTGAAGTTGTTCAACGACCGGCTTCCGTAGTAAAAGAACTTATTGAAAATGCCATTGACGCCAAAGCGTCAGTAATTAAACTACTTGTCAAGGACGCCGGGAAAACCCTCGTTCAAGTTATTGATAACGGTTCTGGAATGAGTATTACGGATGCACGTTTTAGTTTTGAGCGCCATGCAACATCTAAAATTAAAACTGCTGACGATTTATTTAAACTCAATACCAAAGGTTTTCGTGGGGAGGCGCTAGCTAGTATTGCGGCTATTGCGCATGTAGAACTAAAAACTAAACAGGAACATGAGGATGTTGGCACTCAAATTATCATTGAAGGTAGTGAGGTCAAGGAGCAAGAGGTAGTTGTAACGCCGACAGGGACATCGATTGCTGTAAAAAATTTATTTTTTAATATTCCTGCCCGTCGAAATTTTTTGAAATCTAATACGGTTGAATTGCGCCACATAATTGATGAATTTCATCGGGTTGCATTGGCACACCCAACCATTCAGTTTTCCATGTATCATAATGGGAGTGAATCATTTCAATTGCCAGCTAGTAATTTCAGACAACGTATTGTAAATATATTTGGAGCCAAAACCAATGAAAAATTAGTTCCTGTAAATGAAACGACTGAAGTTTTAACCGTTTCAGGATTTGTAGGAAAACCCGAATACGCTAAGAAAACTCGTGGTGAACAATTCTTTTTTGTAAATAATCGCTTTATAAAGAGTGCTTATTTAAATCACGCTATTAATTCCGCTTTTGATGGATTGTTAAAAGATGGTACACATGCTAGCTATTTTTTAGATTTAACTGTGAATCCACAAACCATCGATATTAATATTCATCCTACAAAAACCGAAATTAAGTTTGATGATGAACATACGCTATACGCTATTTTGCGCGCTGCAGTAAAACATAGTTTAGGGCAATTTAGTATTGCGCCTGTATTAGATTTTGAAAGAGATTCCAATTTCGATACGCCTTATAATTTTGAAAATAAACAAGCTCAAACACCAAAAATAGAAGTAGATAGAGGTTTTAATCCTTTTCAGGAAGAAACCAGATCTAAAGCTTCTTTTAATACGTCCTACAGAAAAGAACCGGCTGCAAGTTGGGAAGGTTTGTATGTTGGAATGGAGTCCAAAGGCACTAAATCGGATACGGATTTTAATGAAATGCGTTTTGAAAGTGACGAACAAACTGGCGACATGTTTAAGGATGATACTAGTTTTGAAACCAAGCAATCCACCTATCAGCTTCATAGTAAATATATTGTTAGTACTATAAAATCGGGTATGTTGGTTATAGATCAACATCGCGCGCATCAGCGAATTTTGTACGAGAATTTCTTAAAGCATATTACCATTAAAGAAAGTGTGAGCCAGCAATTGCTATTTCCTGTTTTAGTGTTTTTATCGCAACAAGAAATGGATTGTATTAAGCAGGTTCAAGAAGATCTAGAACATACGGGGTTTGTCTTTGCCAATTTTCATAATGATCATATTGAAATTTCAGGTGTACCCATTAGTGTTCCGGAAAGTGAAGTAATTGTTATTTTGGAACAATTAATAAGTGATATTGAAAATGAAGTGCCCGACTCCCATTTTAGTGCTACAGATTTATTAGCAAAATCTATGGCCAAGAGTTTAGCCATAAAAAGAGGACAATCCTTATCTTTGATGGAGCAAGAGCATTTAGTAAATAGCTTATTTGCTTGTAAAGAGCCTAATAGTTCGCCTGTAAATCAAGCGACATTCATTACGATAAGCGTTGATGAATTAGATAGAAAATTTATATAAGTAAAGCCTTATGATGAATAATATTACCGATACTGTCAAGCATTTAATTATTGTAAACGTGATTATGTTTATTGGTACAATAACCATTGCCAACGGTGCTTTTTACGATTGGTTTGCTTTGCATTTTCCACAAAATGCAACATTTCAAGCTTGGCAAATTATCACACACATGTTTATGCACGGCGGGTTTATGCATATTTTCTTTAATATGTTTGCCTTGTTTATGTTTGGAACAGCTGTAGAGCAACGTTTTGGAGCCAAAAAATTTCTATTTTTTTATATATCATCTGGTTTAGGTGCTGCCATTTGTATGATTGGATATTACTATTTTACATTTTATTCAGGACTCGACACATTAACGGAGGCTGGTGCTAATAAGGCACAAATTCTACAAACCTTAAATTCTGGTATGTATAATACGGGTTGGCAAGAAATAATGGGTGTTGCCGATATGCAGCAATTTATAGGTGTTTTTAATAGTACTATGGTTGGAGCATCAGGTGCCATTATGGGCGTTTTAGTGGCGTACGGAATGTTATATCCAGAATCCAAATTGATGTTAATTTTCCTGCCTATTCCTATTAAAGCCAAGTATTTTATACCAGGGATTATAGCATTAGATTTAATTTCTGCTATTACAGGGCAATCATTTTTCAGTCCAAGTAATACAGCATATATCGCACACATTGGTGGAGCCTTAACTGGTTTCTTAATTATGTGGTACTGGAAAAAAACACAGTTTAATAAAAACCGATGGGATTAATATGACAGACTTAAATAACGATATACGCAATAAGTTACAGAACCTCAATGTATTTGAGAAACTGATAGCTGTCAATTTAGGTGTTTTTCTAATTAGTTTAATACTATCGCTACTTTTTACCTTTAATTTAAATTGGCTTGAGCTGCCAAGCACATTCGATGCCTTTATAATGCAACCATGGAGTGTTATTTCCTATGCTTTTGTGCACTACGATTTTTGGCATTTTTTCTTCAACATGATTTGGCTCTATTTTATTGGTGGTATGTTTACTAACATGTTTTCTACTAAAATGGGCTTGAATATCTATTTTTTAGGTGCTATTTCAGGAGGTGTTTTATTTCTATTAGGTTATAATCTGTTTCCAAGCTTATTTCAATCGCCAACAAGATTAGTGGGTGCTTCGGCAGCAATACGAGCATTACTTATATTTCTATGTGCTTATATGCCTAGTATGGATGTAAAGTTTTTTACATTTAATTTCAAACTTTGGTACATTGGTGCGGCTATTGTTGCATTTGATGTATTGGGAGTTATAACTGGAATAAACGATCCTATCAACGGGAATGCTGGTGGTAATTTAGCGCATTTAGGAGGTGCCATTTTAGGTTATTTATATGCCAAGCAACTACTTCAAGGAAAAGATATTGGCAAAGGTTTTGAGAAACTTATGGATCAAGTAGCGGGTTGGTTTAAAAAATCTAAAAAATCACCATTAAAAACCGTTTATAAAAATAAGAACAAGTCAAGTAAAGTAGCGGGGTATTCAAAAGAAGAGTTCGGCGAATTTAATAATCAGAAGAAAATAGATCTGATACTTGATAAAATAAGTAAAAGTGGTTATGACGGTTTAACGAAAGCCGAAAAAGAGTTTTTATTTAAAGCTGGAAAATAATCGTCTTTTTTTAAGCATGGTATAATTACTACTTGAAATTACCGCAAGACAATTTTAGTCAATCTGTATGAAGAAATTGAACTTAATAGATAAATTTATATACCTGTTAAATGGTCTATTAGCGTTTCTTCTGCTGTTATCTTACTTGTTGCCTTTTGCGCCACCTAAAACATTTGCACTACTTTCTGTGTTGAGTTTAGGTGTGCCTTTTTTAATGTTATTAAATGTTATCTTCTGTCTATATTGGGTGCTTAAACTCAAAAAACAACTCATTTTATCTTTAGTCGTTTTAATTGTAGGCTACTTCAGTTTTGGTTCCCTGTATAAATTTTCTTCAATTGAAGAAATTGAACATGATAATGAGTTAAAAGTAATGAACTATAACGTAAGGTTATTTAATGTGTACGATTGGATTTCGGATAATGAAATCCAGGATAAAATGCTTAGTCTAATTAAAAGGAAGGCACCCGATGTTTTATCTATTCAAGAATACCACCCACATCCTAAAGTCGATTTATCTTTTTTTAAATATAAGTTTGAAAAACTATCCGGTAATAAAGTCCAATACGGACAAGTTATCTTATCTCAATACCCTATAATTAATTCAGGATCTATTGAGTTTCCTGATACGGATAATAACGCCATTTTTGCGGACATTGTAAAGGCCAATGATACCATTCGGATTTATAATATTCACTTACAATCGTTAAAAATAGACACAAATATTGATAACTTAAATCAAGAAGATTCCGAGCGTTTATTAAAGCAAACC
Source organism: Bizionia argentinensis JUB59 (assembly GCF_000224335.1). Classification (GTDB taxonomy): domain Bacteria; phylum Bacteroidota; class Bacteroidia; order Flavobacteriales; family Flavobacteriaceae; genus Algorimicrobium; species Algorimicrobium argentinense. The sequence continues at coordinate 88,781 of NZ_AFXZ01000009.1, forward strand.
AAAAAGACTTTTGTGAAACAGCAATTTCAAACCGAGTTGTTTTTGAAACATAAAAAAGCCAGTCCTTATAAAATGATTATTACAGGCGATTTTAATAATACGGCATTCTCTTATGTTTATAAGGAATTAAAGGGCGATTTAAACGATGCGTTTATACAAGCAGGGAATGGCTTTGGAAGAACTTATGACTTTAAGTTTTTCCCTATTCGAATTGATTTTATTTTAAGTGATCCTTCTTTTGAAATTACCAATTTTAAAACCATTGACGATAAGCATTCCGACCATTATCCTATTATGGCGACTTTAAAACTACATTAAGGCGCAATCGGCTAAATCCGCAATAATATGAACAACTAGTCCTATACCAATTAACCTAGTTTTCTTCGGAATTAATAAAAGCACATAAACGCCCATTGCCCAATAAGTATGCAAGGGATGAAAATTAATACTACATCTATTCGGATCGAAGATAGGTGTTGCTAAAAGATGGTCTAAATCGATAAGCATTGTGGCAACCATAATGAAGTAAGCCTTTAACCAAATTGTGCGGTAAAATGCCAACGCTATAAATAGTGGTAGTAAAAAATGTAGATTGTAATGAACGAGGTTTTGTAACATTACCAGAACGCTTTTTGTGACTGTAAATAATTTACGGCGTTAGGGCCTTCACTAAAAAGTAAATCTAAAATACTCAAGTTATTAATATAGCCATGTTTGTCACCGAAAACCTGCGTGTATGGTTCGAACTCTGGTGATTTTTGACCTCGAGCTTTTGCTAAATATCGTAAATCCGTATAAGTGTTAGGTTCTTTTTCAAAAAGGGTTGTTTTCTTTATATCTAACTCCAATTGAAGACAATCGCAAATAGTATCAAAACATTTCATATTAAAATCGAATAGGGAAGAAACAGGTTCTTCAAATAAATGTATTAATTCATCTTCGTAATATTCGAAAAATGGGGATGTACGATAAGCCGTTTCTAAAGATTTCCAATGGTTTCGTTGCCAGTTTTCTTCATTACAAGCTTGAACGTTAATATAATGTTGACGTTCTTTTTGGGTGTGAATTACGGGAGTATTTAAACTTAACTTACCATTGGCAGCATAAATATAAGTGCGATTCCGGTAGGTTTGCTTCTGGAAATTATCAGCCGTTTCAAAAGTGACAGTTTTTGCCTGACTAATAGCTACAAAATGGGCAATGTTTGGTAAGTATGTTGGGTGAATAAGTAATTTCATATTAATTAATAGCTAACGTATTCAATTCCAAATCTAACAATTTCAAGGACTCTACATCCAAATGACGCGTATTTATAACTAATTTAGAATTGGCTGTGGTTAAGGTATAATCACCCGCATATTTATGAATATCAATAATATCGCTTATTAGTAATTTGTTTTTATGAAGGGTGTTTTTGAAAACAAAGCCATTTTCTATAGTTATATACTGCGTTTTAAGCATATAGAAATAGTGAGCAAAGTATAAAATTCCAAATAAAACAGTTGGATAGGATATCCAAGAACTACTGCTTGATGAAAGCATAATAAATCCAAAAACGAGCCACATAGTACCTAAATAAAGGTTTATACGTAAGGCTCGTTTATGATATTTTAACTTCATGATATCAGCTTTTAAGCATTTTCCTTTTTATGCATCCGCCATTTATTAAAACCAAACCAAGCGGCCAATAATACTAAAAATGGAATAAAATATGAAACTGGTTCACCACTACCATGTACAGTTGTAAATAAACGTTCCCAACGTATTTTTTCTTTAATTCCTTGACCATTGGCATTCCAACTCATCCAAATAAATACAGGTTTTCCAACCACGTGATCAAACGGTACAAAACCCCAAGAACGTGCGTCTAATGAGTTGTGGCGGTTATCACCCATTAGCCAATAATAATCTTTTTGAAACGTGTAATTTGTAGCTACTTTACCATTAATGAGTATCTGATTCCCTTTAATCTGCAATTTGTTGTTTTCATATTCAGTAATAGCACGTCTGTAAAGTGGTAAAACATCTAAATTTAAATCGACAGTTGCACCAGCTTGCGGAATATATAAAGGACCAAACCAATCATTGTTCCAGTTATAATTAGAGTCATGAGGAAAAACACTCGCCTCACGTTCGCCCTCTTCACGATTTAAACGTTCAACACTCTTAACGTTTGGATGGTTTTTGAAACGAGCTAAATTTTCATCTGAAATACCTGGAAAATAACTCATCGAGTAGTCCTGATTGTACTGCGGGAAATCGGTTATATTATAACGCTTGGATAAATTGTAGTTATTAAAAAGGCCGTTTTTAGTTTCTACTCTATAAGAAAATTGCAATTTTGCACGATCTGGCAGGACATTTTGTTTACCGTTAATAAATACAAAACCATTACGAATTTCGAGTGAATCGCCAGGTAAAGCAACGGCACGTTTAACGTAGTTTGTTTTCTTATCAACCGGTTTGTAATAATTTCTATCGGCTGCTTTATACATGTTGTATAAAGTATCTACGGGCCAATTGAAAACGACAATATCATTTTGAGCAATATTCTGAAAACCAGGTAAACGCAAATAGGGTAGGGACAACTTATTTATGAATGAGGTGTTTCTTTTTTCAACATTATCATCATATAAATATGATTTTTTATTCAAAATCGGAATAGTATCATGAACCATTGGTGCCGCTACAGTAGTCATAGGAACACGTGCTCCGTAATGAAATTTACTTACGAATAGGAAATCGCCGACTAACAAAGATTTTTCTAAAGAGGATGTTGGAATTGTGTAGGGTTGGATAGCATAGGTATGCACAACCGTGGCAGCAACAATAGCAAAAAGTATAGAGCTTACCCAGTCTCCAAGTGTCGTTTTTGGTTGTAAACTTCTGTCTTCAATGTATTTTACATCTGCAATATAATTTAGATAGTAGTTATAAAACCCTAATGTGAATAAAGCCAAAACAGTATCTGTAGTTGAGTTTTTACCGAAACTTCTAGCGGTTTCTACCCAAACTACAGGAAACATAATAAGGTTAACAATAGGTAAAAAGAGTAATATTGTCCAATACCACGGCCTATTTATAATTTTCATTAAAATAACCGCATTATAAACAGGAACGAAGGCTTCCCAAGCTTGTCTACCTGCTTTTATATATAATTTCCAAGTTCCTAAACCGTGAATAACTTGAATAATTAGAATTATTATTAGCCAATGTAAAAGTGCCATATATTTTTTGTTTTGTCTTTAATTTGTAGTTGTCACGTCTATATTGTTACGTAACATTTTGTTTTTAACCAATGTTTAACACATCTTTCATCGTAAACACACCTTTTTTATCTTTCAACCATTCGGCAGCAATTATAGCGCCCAATGCGAAACCTTCACGGCTGTGCGCTTCATGTTCCAATGTAATGGTGTCCGTTTTGCTGGTGTAAGCAACGGTATGCGTACCGGAAACATCATCTATGCGTTTGGCTGTAATAGGAATAGTATTTTCTTTTTCGGAGACGAGATTCCAGTCGGTGTAATTGTCGTGTTCTGCAATAATAGTTTCAGCGAGAGTAATGGCAGTTCCACTTGGGGAATCGAGTTTTTGAGCGTGATGAACCTCTTCCATAGCCACTTTATAGGCGTCTAATTTCGACATCATTTTAGCCAATTGTTTATTGAGTTCAAAAAAGATATTAACACCCAAGCTAAAGTTAGAAGCATAAATAAAGGCACCATTCTCTTCTTTGCAGAGTGCTTCTGCCTTTTCTCGGTTCTCCAACCAACCTGTAGTTCCTGAAACAACAGGAACGCCATGTTTAAAGCATTTTATAATATTAAAAAAAGCAGCTTCGGGTACACTGAAGTCGATAGCAACATCCGCTTTCGAAATATCGTAACCAGCTTCATCATTCGTTTTTATAATTATTTCGTGACCGCGTTCTATAGCAATTTTCTCAATGGTTTTACCCATTTTACCATATCCTAAAAGTGCTACTTTCATACTTAAAATTTATAATTAATGGTTAAACCTAAATCGCCTGTTTTATCAAAATCATTAATTTTGTAATGCGGTACTAATGATAAATTGTCATCTACATTATATTGTAGTAGATGTGCATCGACGTTGGCGTCAATAATATTAAGCGCATAAATACCAATAGTTACTAGTAGTGATAGTTCGCGATTTCGACTCAAGGTTTTTTGAGCCTCGCGTAAACCATCATCACTAATAGTCCCATAAAATTCATCATTGGTAAAACCTGCTAGCCGACTTTTATAAGCCGATCGGTACCGTTTGTATTCTTTATTATTATCTAAATAAAAATAGAGACCAGCACCAATTCCAGCGTAAACAATAGGGATTTTCCAATATTTTTTATTGTAAGCTTGACCGAGTCCCGGAAGAATTGCCGAGTAAAAAGCAGCTCGAGCTGGCGCTAATGGATCTATAGGATCAGTAACGATATTATTGGCTTGTACTTTTAATTTTTCAGGCTTTTCTGTCTGGGCATTTTTTTTATCTTCTGAATTTTCATCCTCTTGCGCCCAAATATTGCCACAAAAAGTTAATATAACAACAAGCGCTATAGCATATTTATTCCGCACCTTTTACTAGTTTTAATATACGATTAAAGTCTTCTTCCGAATGAAAAGGAATAGAAATATTACCTTTCCCATTCTTTGCTACTTTAACGTTGATTTTATGACCAAAGTATTCAGAAAAATCATCAATTCCTTTTTTAACAAATTTAGGAACTTCTTCCTTTGCTTTTGGAACTTTAACTGCTTTGTCTGATTGTAAATCACGAACTAATGTTTCCGTATCACGAACCGACAGTTTATTAGAAATTATTTTCTCATAAATATCTAATTGAAGTACTTGGTCTTCAATGGTAATTATTGCGCGACCATGGCCCATAGAAATAAAACCATCGCGCATACCAGTTTGAATAATTGGATCCAATTTTAGTAAGCGTAAATAATTGGCAATCGTGGAGCGTTTTTTACCCACACGATCACTCATTTGTTCTTGAGTTAGATTAATTTCATCAATTAATCGTTGGTATGATAAGGCAATTTCAATAGGATCTAAATCTTGACGCTGAATATTCTCAACCAAAGCCATTTCAAGCGATTCTTGGTCGTTAGCAATACGAATATAAGCTGGAATGGTTTCTAAACCTAGTAATTTGGACGCTCTAAAACGGCGCTCCCCAGATACTAATTGAAATTTATTAAAATCGAGTTTACGAACTGTAATAGGTTGAATTACGCCTAATTCATTAATAGAAGAAGCAAGCTCACGCAAGGTTTCTTCATTAAAATTGGTACGTGGTTGAAATGGATTTATATCAATAGAATCAAGGTCCAACTCCACAATATTACCAATAACTTGATCGGCGTTTTTATCCTGACTCGTTTTTATATCGTTAGCAGGATCTTTTAATAAAGCGGATAAGCCTCTACCTAAAGCCTGTTTCTTATTTGCTTTCGCCATGATCTAGGAATTTTTATTAATAATTTCTTTTGCTAGACTTAAATAATTCGTGGCACCTTTACTACTTGCGTCATAATTAATAATACTTTCACCGTAACTAGGCGCTTCACTTAAACGCACATTTCGCTGAATAATAGTCTGAAAAACCATGTCGTTAAAATGCTTCTGAACTTCTTCAACCACTTGATTTGATAATCGTAAGCGCGAATCGTACATGGTTAGAAGGAGACCTTCAATGTCCAAGTCCGGATTATGAATTTTTTGAACACTTTTAACCGTGTTTAATAGCTTACCTAAACCTTCTAGAGCAAAATATTCACATTGAATAGGAATTACTACCGAATGTGCAGCTGTTAAGGCATTTAGTGTTAGCAAACCTAATGATGGTGCGCAATCTATAAGAATATAATCGTAATCGTCCACTATATCAACCAATGCTTTTTTAAGCATATATTCTCGTTGATCTTTGTCTACAAGCTCAATTTCTATAGCAACAAGATCAATATGTGCTGGAATAATATCCAGATTTGGCGTATCAGTTTTCATAACCGCTTCTCTGGCTGTAGTTGTATGCTCAAGCAATTGGTAGGTTCCAAGTTCTATTGTATCTACATCAATTCCCAGACCCGAAGTCGCATTCGCTTGTGGGTCAGCATCAATAAGCAGTACTTTTTTTTCAAGCACGCCCAAAGACGCCGCTAAATTTATAGATGTGGTCGTTTTTCCAACACCTCCTTTTTGGTTAGCAATTGCTATAATTTTACCCATTAATAAGATTGGTTTATTTACGTGTAAAAATACAATTATTTGTGAGTTTAGAAAATGGAAGTTGTTAATAAACCATAAACACATTGATATATCCTGTAAATGAGTGGGTTAATAGGTTCTGAATACTCTAATACTTTATCAACGTCTTTCTAAACCATATTAATTCTAGTTTAGCTAACTGAGAATGTTTTTTTCATAATTATTTAATAATAAATTTGAAAAGACATCTATTTATAACGATTATAAAAAGTCTGTCTTCCCCTCAATTATTAACGGTAAGTATTGTAAAAGCAACAATTATTGCTACTTTGAATTTTCGGAATCCTATAGAACCTGACAAATGTCATATTACAAACTATACTTGTTAAGTATATTTGCTAGGTAAAGAAGATGAAACTATCCGAATTACAGAAGCTAAAACACTAATCTATTATTACACATTATTATGAAAAAACAAAAGACCATCAAACATGTTTACTCACCTATTCTATTGTTATTATTAGCAGTCTTTTTTACGGGTTGTTTTGATGATGAAGAAAAAACTTATGAGAGTTCGGCAGATATTCCAGTTAATCGAGAAATGATTGCCGAGTTAACATCGCCACCACACGTACCGACGCCAATTGGTGATAGAAAAGCGAAGAAACTTATTGTTAAAATGGAAATTCTTGAGGAAGAAGGCGAAATGACCGACGGTGTAAAGTATATGTATTGGACATTTGGCGGAACCGTTCCTGGGAGTTTTATTAGAACACGCGTTGGGGATGAAGTGGAATTCCATTTACAAAATCACCCAGACAACAAGCTACCACACAACATTGATTTACATGCGGTAACTGGTCCTGGAGGTGGAGCAGAGTCTTCATTTGTGGCACCAGGTCACTCTAAAGTTTTTTCATTTAAAACTTTAAATCCTGGACTATATGTATACCATTGTGCTACGGCTCCTGTGGGAATGCATATTGCAAACGGTATGTATGGTTTAATTTTAGTTGAACCAGAAGGTGGTTTAGCACCTGTAGATAAAGAATACTATATTATGCAAGGTGATTTTTATACGAAAGGTGCAAATGGCGAACGTGGATTACAACCATTCGATATGAAAAAAGCGATTGATGAAAGAGCCGATTATGTCGTGTTTAACGGTAAAGTGGGTTCACTTACAGGCGATAATGCTATTACCGCTAATGTTGGTGAAACTGTAAGACTGTTTGTTGGTAATGGTGGACCGAACTTGGTGTCATCTTTCCATGTAATTGGTGAGATTTTTGACCGTGTTCACGTAGAAGGTGGTAGCTTGGTTAATGAAAATGTACAAACGACATTAATACCTGCAGGTGGCGCAGCCATTGTAGAGTTCCGTGTAGATGTTCCTGGTAGCTTAATTATGGTTGACCACTCTATTTTTAGAGCCTTTAATAAAGGAGCTTTAGGAATGCTTAATGTAACTGGTGAAGAGAATAAGAAAATTTATTCTGGTGAAATTCGTGATGATATTTATTTACCTGAAGGTCCTGGTATTCAAACTATGCCAACTACCGATGAAATTGTAGAAGCAGATATTCCTGCAAAATCATTTGAAGAGCAAATGGAATTTGGAAAACAAGCGTATATGCAAACCTGTTTTGCTTGCCACCAAGGAGAAGGTCAAGGCGTACCAACTGCTTTTCCTCCATTAGCAAATTCGGATTATTTAAATGCTGATGTAGATCGTGCTATTGGTGCCGTACTTTTCGGTTTAACGGGTGAAATTACCGTAAATGGTGAAGTTTATAACAGTGTCATGACGAGACAAACCTTATCTACAGACGAAGTTGCAAATGTAATGACCTATGTTTACAACAGCTGGGGTAATTCAGGACAAGTTGTTACCAGAGAGATGGTAGAAAAAGTTAAAAACAAAAAATAATTAATATGAAAATCCAAGTCTTTAGATTGCTGCTTATTTTATTAGTGTTTCAACCTATTGTTTACGCACAGTCTGAAGGCATGGTATTCATTGAAGGCAGTCGCTATATTCCTTTATACGGTCGAGACTCTACTGTGGTTGAAGTAAAAGATTTTGAAATAGATGTTTATCCGGTAACAAATTCTGAATATGCAGATTTTGTTGCCAAATATCCAAAATGGCAAAAGTCCAATGCTATAAAATTATTTACCGATAAAAGTTATTTAAACAATTGGAAAAACGATTTAGAATTTAAAAACTCTGAATTACCTAATAGTCCTGTAACGTATGTTTCTTGGTTTGCAGCCAAAGATTATTGCGAGTGTCAAGGTAAACGTTTGCCAACTGTTGATGAATGGGAATATGCAGCTATGGCAGACGAAACTACCAAAGATGCCCGTGTAAAACCTTCTTATAATGAACAAATCTTATCATGGTATGAAGCGCCAAGATCTAATGAAAATACTGTAGGATTAAATAACAAAAACGTCTGGGGCGTTCATGATTTACACGGTTTAGTGTGGGAGTGGACAATCGATTTTAATTCGGTTTTAATAACCGGCGAATCGCGTAAAGATGTGGATAAAGATAATAACCTATTTTGTGGTAGTGCTGCCGTAAATGCAACCGATTTAATGAACTATGCAGCTTTTATGCGTTATGCTATTCGTGGAAGTTTAAAAGCGAAATACTCTATGAAAAACCTAGGTTTTCGCTGTGTTAAAGATGTAAATAAGATAGAATAAAGATGAAAACACTAAAATATATACTTGTTATGCTGTTTACAGTGGTAGCAATTCAAAGTTGTAATTCTGATAAGAAAGCCGATATGAATATCGCTGAAGTTTATCAATGTCCAATGGAATGTGAAGGTGATAAAACCTATACAGAACCAGGAAGTTGCCCAGTTTGTAAAATGGATTTAACGCTAGTAGAGTTAACATCCAAAACACTTGCAGATGAAAGTATTTCTGAAGAATCAATTTTCAATTTAACATCTAAATGGCATACCGAAGAAAATGAGGTTATTCAATTAAAAGATTTAAAAGGAAAAACCTTGGTTATGGTAATGATTTATACGTCTTGTAAAGCTGCTTGTCCTCGTTTAGTGGCCGATATGCGGAATATAGAAGCACAACTTCCAGATGAAAAAATTAAAGATATCCAATTTGTAATGGTTAGTATTGATCCAGAAACCGATACGCCAGAACGGTTAAAAGCTTTTGCAATAGAAAATATGATGGATGAAGAGCAATGGCTATTTCTTCAAGGTACGGAAGGTAGTGTTCGTGAATTTGCCAACGTACTCTCTGTAAAATATAAAGAAATTTCGCCTATCGATTTTTCACACTCTAATATTATTTCTGTTTTTAATGCGCAAGGTGAATTAATGCACCAGCAAGAAGGTTTAGGTGTAAATAATAAGGAAACGATTGCGTCCATTTTAGAAGTAACGCCTTAATAAAGTATTTAGAACATATTGTTTCAGTGCTTTTTTACGTCAATATAAAATAATATTCAAATGAAAAAATTTCTAATTATCATACTCTTCGGAGTCATGAGCCAGATGATTTATGCCCAGACCTTTGAGGTTTCGGCAGAATTACGACCACGGTTTGAATACCGAAATGGTTTTAAAACCTTGATGGATGATTCTAATGATGCTGCGTCATTTGTATCACAACGCACCCGATTAAATTTGGGTTTTAAAAGCGAGAAAATTAATGCTTACTTCAGTTTACAAGATGTCCGCGTTTGGGGCGATGTGCCCACATTAAACGCAACCGATAATAATGGTACAGCTATTCATGAAGCTTGGGCAGAACTCTTCTTAACGCCAGAGTTTTCGCTAAAAGTTGGGCGTCAGGAAATTTCTTATGACGATCAGCGCATATTTGGAGCAGTAGGTTGGGCGCAACAAGCCCGAAGTCATGATGCTTTACTAGCCATTTATAAACCAAATACCAACCATCATTTTGAGTTAGGTTTAGCGCTTAACGCGACGTCCGAAACACTTTTCGATGTTGATTATACTTTAAATAATTACAAATCGCTTCAATACTTATGGTATCACACCAAAATATCATCAGTCGGTTTAAGCTTTTTGGCTTTAAACAACGGATTGACTTATATTAAGGATAGTGAGCAGGAAGTAGATTATAGCCAAACTTTTGGAACGCATGCTAAATTTTCTGAAAACAGAATTAATACGGAAGCTTCCGTGTATTTTCAAACGGGTAAAATTGCCGACCAGCAACTTAATGCCTATAATTTATCTTTAAATGCATCTTACAGCTTCACCAATGGATTAAAGCCAGGGTTGGGTGTAGAGTATCTTTCTGGAACCGACATGAACACGAGCAGTACTGATAACAATTCTTTTAATCCTTTATTTGGTACCAATCATAAATTTAATGGTTGGATGGATTATTTTTACGTAGGAAACCACATTAACTCCGTTGGTTTGGTAAATTTTTATGCGAATATCACTTATACGAAAGATCGTTTTTCAGTTTCAGTAATTCCTCATGTGTTTTCTTCTGCAGCAACGGTTGTAAATGCTTCAAATGAAGAAATGGATAACTACTTAGGAACAGAATTAGATATGTCTGTAACCTACAAATGGACTAAAGATGTGAATTTTCAAGTAGGATACTCACAAATGTTTGCAACAGAAACTATGGAAGTTTTAAAAGGAGGAGATTCTCATACGGTTAATAACTGGGCTTGGGCAATGATTACAATCAAGCCAAGCTTATTTAAAACAAGCTTTAAAAAAGAGAATGAATAGCCGTATTTTGTTCGGAAACTAGTATTAAATACGGCCTATTCATTTATTTCCAAAATTCATCAGTCAGATTATCTTCAAAAGATTCTGGTTGGTGAATTTTTTCTATATATTGTAGTTGTTCTTCAGTGGCTGCTTTTTGTATTTCAGGAAACAAAACACGTTCTTCAAAACGAATATGTTGATCTAATTCTTCTTCAATTTTACTTAAGGACTTCTCCAGATCGGTTTCTTCAGTAAATAAACGTTTTAAGCGTCTATGATCGGCAAGTGCTTTTTTTACCAATTCATTGTCCGGTTCTAAAATAGAAAATATTTCAGCTTCTTCTAATTCGAAATGAGGAATTAAATGATTTTCAAAAAACCAGTCTGCATAGGTTTTCATGCGCTCGGCAGAAACTTGTTTGTTAAAACCTGCACGAATTTTCCAAGATAATAATAGACCATGATGATGCTCACGACTTAATGGTTGTAATGCTTTATGACGTTTTAGTGGTTTGGGTTCCATAATGTTTCTGTTTTATATAACTAATTAAAATAATGGCAATACTTACAGGTAGCAAGATGCTAGCTGCAAATAATATATAGTAATAATTGGGTAAAACTCCAAGGCCTAAATAGTAAAATGCGCCTTGAATAAATAAAATAGCTTCGGTTAAAATAAAGCCCAGTAAAAATAAGAATAAGCCAGTTGAAACGAAAATATTTGATGTTATAGTTTTTGATTGTAAAAGAAACGCGAATAAAAAGCCGCTAATTACGCCTAACATGGCCATATGAATAAATCCAATAATAAAATTATGGTGTGCATATAGTTCCGAAGAAAACTGGGGAACTATGGACAATGTTTGCAACACTATTTTCAGTATAAAACAGAATAAGGCAAATTGATACATATATTTTATGATGCCGTTCGTTTCCTTTTGAAATGTTTGAAATGGTTTTTTAATAATCCTTAAAAAATAAAACAAAGCAACTAATTGCATTAAAATAGCGAAACCATTTATCCAATATAATAGCGGATGATTGGCAAACCATTGAATTGGTAATGCAAAAGATAATATAGTTGATATTATAAGGTACTTAAAAAATGCTTTGGAATTTTTGGAGGTTTTTACTTGCAATTGATGACAAGCAATAGCTAAAACGGCTAATAGAAACCAACCATTAAACTGAAAGTTTAGAAAAAATTGAATGGCAATTTGATAAAAAGCAGATGCGGAACCTAATATGCTAGCAGCCGGGCCTAAACACCAAACACCAATAGTGGAAATGACCATAAATAGCAATGATGCTTTAACTAATTTCCTAACGAGTGTGTTTTCTATATGAAGATCTTTCCAAATGCGATACGTGAAGAAATAACTACAAAAAATATGTAATGTTGAAAAGCTAATAGAAATAGCAGCATAACCTTGAAAAGGAAAGCTAACCATCATACCAATAACAGCAAGCTGAGTAATCCAAAACAGTTTAATATAAATAGGTTTTTTTTGGGGAACAAAATATTGGGCAAAAAAGGTAAATAGCATTAGGTATACCCAACCAAGCATAGCCACATGCGAATGCGCATGAATGAGATATTTGTAGTTTATTGCAATAGGGTTAACAAAGCTATATCGTAACGTTAGACCCATGATTGCCGCTATTAAAAAATTTAATAAGCAGGTTAGTACGAGTTTTTTAGGCATAAGCTGATACGTTATATTTTTTTAAAAACACTTCCCTTGTTGAAACCATAACTTACCATAAATATTTTCTCTAATAAAACACTTATTAATAAAACAGACAAGAGAAGTGTATCAAGAACAACTATTAAAGCCTAATTAGATTTTAAATTAAACTGGAAGTTATGAATTATAGCTTCCAGTTATTATAAGACTCTATAAGATATATTTACGCTGTTGCAAATCGCTTTTCTAATTTAGCTGCTTCAGGAAATAAAATATTATTTTCTAAATGTATGTGTAGGTGTAAGTCTTTTTCAAACTCTTCTAACATGGCAAATGTAACTTTATACGTATTGCAACCATCTGCTGGAGGTGTGTAGTTATTAGTTAATAGCGCTATTTTTCTAAAGCGCTCACCTTCATTTTCATGTTCAGCCATCATCATAGCAATCGGATTTTCTACAGTACCAAAGTGCGGGGCCTCCAGTTTTTGACCACTTAAAGATGCTTTTACCATCTTTTTAATAAATGGGAACAATATTAATTCTTCTTTTTTCATGTGCGCAGAAAGTTCACCTGCACAACCCGTAAAGAGTTCGTTAATTTTAAATAATTCTGGGTGGTTAACGCCGTGCACTTTACAAAGTTTATCTAAAAACTGACGTAATACAGGGATTTTTTCTTCGACATAACGGTGATGGGTTTTTTCAACGTATTCAGCTAATAAATCCAACGGCCACGATTTATAATCTATAGTACTATTTCCTTTAGAAGCAACAACAGCATCTAATTTATCTAAAAGTTCGTTTGGGTTTACACCATTTTTATTACAGACTTCTTCAACCGTACGATCGCCTTTACAGCAAAAGTCAATACCATAATTACTAAATACGGCTGCGGTTCTAAAATCATCGGCCACAAATTCGCCAATTGGTTTACTCATGTTTTTATGTAATGTCTCCATAAGGTTTTGTATTTCGGATAGTTTTATCCTATTTATAATTAAATTTTTTTTATCGTTTTAATAATTTCTTTTTTAAGTTTTCAGGAAAGATATGCCAGATTTAATGTCTAAAGCTAACTCTTCAAGATTGGTTGTTTCAAGCATTTGCTTTAATCCATTTCGTATGTCAACAAATTTATCATGGACGGGGCAGGGGTGGTTTTCATCACAGGTTTGTAGCCCTAATCCACAGCCGCTGTAAATTTTGTCGCCATCGATGGCACGAACAATATGTTCTAATTTAATACTTGAAATATCATTTTTTTCTATTTCAAAACCACCATGTGCGCCTTTAACAGAGTTAATAATATCATGCCGCACTAAATCTTGCAAAATTTTTGCCGTAAATGCTTCTGGTGATGCCACTTCTTTTGCTATCGCTTTTAAGCTCACCCGTTTTCCATGATAGGAATTTAGGGCGATAAATATAGAGGCTTTTATGCCGTATTCACAAGCTTTAGAAAACATAGTTTTGTTTTATGGTACAAATATAAAGTATATTTTTAATTCAGACAAATTTATCCGCATTAAAAACTATTAACGATAATTTTATTTTAAATAGGAGGTAAGTCTTTGTTTAATAGTCATTTTAATCTATTAATATTTCTAAAATGCTAATAGCAGCCTCACTAATTTTGGTTCCAGGTCCAAAAACAGCTACAGCGCCAGCATCAAATAGGTATTGATAATCTTGTTTAGGAATAACGCCTCCCACAATAACCATAATATCCTCACGGCCATATGCTTTTAACGCTTCAATAACTTGAGGAACTAATGTTTTATGTCCTGCAGCTAAAGAAGAAACACCTAAAATATGGACATCGTTCTCAACGGCTTGTTTGGCGGCTTCTTGCGGTGTTTGGAAAAGTGGTCCTATATCCACATCAAAACCAACATCGGCGTAACCTGTAGCAACTACTTTAGCACCACGATCATGACCATCTTGGCCCATTTTAGCAATCATAATACGAGGTCTTCTGCCGTCTTGTTCGGCAAATTTATCGGCTAAAGCCTGTGCCTTACTAAACGACTTATCGTCTTTTATTTCTTTACTATACACGCCTGAAAAGGATTTAATTTGTGCTTTATAACGGCCGAAGGTAACTTCTAGTGCATCGCTAATTTCACCCAGTGTAGCACGTTCGCGAGCAGCTTCGACAGCTAAAGTTAATAAATTTTCTTTATTTGATTCCGCAGCAGCTGTTAAATTCGCTAATGCTTTAGCTACCTTTTCTGAATTTCTTTCAGCTTTAATCCGATCTAAACGCGCTATTTGCGATGTTCTTACGGTTTGATTATCAACTTCTAGAGTGGTAATAGGCGCTTCTTCTGCTAGTCTATATTTATTAACACCGACAATAATATCCTGACCAGAATCAATACGCGCTTGTTTTCTAGCGGATGCTTCTTCAATACGTAGTTTAGGAATTCCTGCTTCAATAGCTTTAGTCATCCCGCCTAATTCGTCAACTTCTTGAATGAGTTCCCAAGCTTTTTCAGCAATATCGTGCGTTAATTTTTCAACATAATAACTGCCAGCCCAAGGATCGACTGTTTTAGTTATTTGTGTTTCTTCTTGTAAATAAATTTGGGTGTTTCTAGCAATTCGCGCTGAAAAATCGGTTGGTAGGGCAATTGCTTCATCCAGTGCATTGGTATGCAAGCTTTGTGTGCCTCCAAATGCAGCCGCAGAGGCTTCAATACAAGTTCGTGCCACATTATTAAACGGATCCTGTTCGGTTAAACTCCAGCCGGATGTTTGACAATGTGTTCGTAATGCTAATGATTTTTCATTTTTAGGATTAAAAGGTTTTATCATTTTAGCCCAAAGCATTCGCGCCGCTCGCATCTTGGCGATTTCCATAAAATGATTCAGACCAATAGCCCAGAAAAATGATAAGCGCGGTGCAAACGTATCAATATCCATTCCTGCTTCTAATCCTTTTTTCACGTATTCTAATCCATCAGCTAACGTGTAAGCTAGTTCAATATCGCAAGTTGCACCAGCTTCTTGCATATGATATCCCGAAATACTAATGCTGTTGAATTTCGGCATGTTTTTACTACTATATTCAAAAATATCCGAAATTATTTTCATGGAAGGTGTTGGCGGATATATATAGGTATTCCGAACCATAAATTCCTTTAAAATATCATTCTGAATGGTTCCTGCTAGTAATTCAGGTTTTACACCTTGTTCTTCTGCAGCAACAATGTAAAACGCCATAATTGGTAAAACGGCACCATTCATAGTCATGGAAACACTCATTTTATCGAGAGGAATTTCATCGAAAAGAATTTTCATATCCTCTACAGAGTCAATTGCTACACCAGCTTTTCCAACATCACCAACTACACGTTCATGGTCGGAATCATAACCACGATGCGTTGCTAAATCGAAAGCAACCGATAAACCTTTTTGTCCAGCAGCTAGATTTCGTTTGTAAAAGGCATTACTATCTTCAGCTGTTGAAAAACCAGCATATTGTCTGATAGTCCAAGGTCTTCTAACATACATTGTACTATATGGACCACGCAAGTTTGGTGTAATACCAGCCACAAAATTTAGGTGTTCTAAATTAGCTATATCTGCTTTGGTATAAACGGATTTAATAGAAATATCTTCAGCAGAATGAAATGTGTCAACTGGGTTGTTATCAGTTTGTGGCTCTGCTGAAGTTAATTGAATATGTTGAATGTCTTTCCGACTCATAATAAATAATTTTGTTAGTTGAAGATCTCAGATATAAACTTGGTAGAATTATATGTTAGTCTTTAACTACTGATTTTATAAAATCGTGATTTTATTCTGTTTTTAGGCGATCTTGTTCTATTTTTTCGGCTAATCGTCTTTCAATAATCGGTTCCAGAAGCGTTTTTCTGGCATTGGTTTTTACAAAAGGAAATAGTTCCAAATCATTAGCCATTCTATCGGTAGTATTAGGATGCATGTTAGTCCCTAATAAAATTATCTTTCCAGCATCAAATTGCTCTTGTTCTTTTGCAGCGCTTTCTTTTATTTTACGCTGAATAATACCTTCTTTTAGCTGTTTTAAAAAACCACCATTTGCTTCAATATCTTTAAATAGATCCAATCCCTTTTGGGCTAATTGATCTGTTAAGGTTTCAATATAATAGGAGCCTTCTGAAGGGTTTTTAACCCGATTAAAATAACTTTCGTTTTTTAGAATAAGTAATTGATTTCGAGCAATACGATCGCCAAACTCATTGTTTTTATGATAAATAGCATCATAAGGCATGTTGTAAATTGTATTGGCGCCACCTAAAATAGCACTCATACATTCCGTTGTAGTGCGGAGAAGGTTAGTATTGTAATCGTAAATAGTTTTGTTTCGCTTAGTTGGAATGGCATAAATGTGACATTCTGCATGAAAGCCATAATCGGTTGCTAGTGCTTGATACAAAACGCGCAGTGCGCGAATTTTTGCAATTTCAAAAAAGTAATTAGAACCAACAGCTATTTCGAAAACTGGTTTAAAACTTTGTTTTTCTGAAGGTGAAAGTAGGTCGTTTAAATGATTGAAATACTCATTAATATGTGCTAATCCATACGCTAGCTGCTGCACCATATTAGCGCCAGCATTTTGATACAAAACAGTGTCGACAGTTAATGTGTTGGTGTGTTTTGCAATAGCAGTAAAAGTATCGTGATCAGCTTTTAAGTTAGAAAACCAATTTCCTGAACGCGCTAAATTGCCAATTATATCATTTTGAATGATTAGATTTTTATCAGCAACTATGTCCTGGATGTTTTTAATAAAAGCTTCGGATAGAAATTGCAGTTCTAAAAAAACAGTTGTTTTATTTAAATCGATATTTTTTAATAGCTTTTCAACAGAAACCGTTTCATTAGGAATAATGAACTTGATACTTTCAGCACCATTTTTTAGTGCATTTACAGCAATACCATTTGCCACATCTGTATGTTGCGCAAAAATAGTTTCGCAAATATTCCAATCGGTATTTGGAATCGCTTTTGTTGTAACGTTTTCTAAAGTATCTTGATGATAAAAAGGTTTTACGTTGATACCCTCATTGGATTTCCAAATAAGTGTTTCATTATAATCGGCACCTTTTAAATCGGCTTGTATTTTTTGCTTCCATTCTTTAGCAGAAACTTCTGGAAACATACTAAATAAAGGTTTAGTCATTTTTATTTTCTTTTGGAATACTATCTTCATATTCTATTATAAAGATTTCTTCATTCTCTTTTTTCATATAGTATTTTTCACGCGCTAATTTTTCAACGCCTAAATCGCTACTCAATTCTTTGATTGCTTTTTGGTCTTTTTCAATCTCGTTTCGATAGTACTCTTTTTCCATTTCAAGGTCGTCAACCTCGGTATTTAGTTCACGATGAATTAAATAGGAGTTTGCATCAAAAAACAACATCCAAACAGCAAATACCACAAATATTAAAATAAAAATATTTTTGAATGGTTTTAAGTATTTGTGATTAATTTTTGGCATTATACTAAACGTTGATTGATAATAGACTTAACAATATCCACAGCTACCGTATTGTATTTGTTATTTGGGATGATTATATCTGCGTATTCTTTCATCGGTTCAATAAATTGTTGATGCATTGGTTTTAAGGTGTTTTGGTAGCGACTTAAAACTTCATCTAAATCACGTCCGCGTTCCGAAATATCACGTTTTAAACGGCGAATTAAACGCTCGTCACTATCTGCGTGAACAAATATTTTAATATCAAACATTTCTCGTAACTCCGGATTGGTTAAGATTAAAATACCTTCAACAATCATAACTTTTCTGGGATGCGTTAAAATAGTATCACCTGTTCGGTTGTGTTTTATAAAGGAATAGACCGGCTGATGAATGTCATTTCCCGCTTTCAATTCCTTTAAATGCGATTCTAATAATTTAAAATCAATTGATCGCGGGTGGTCAAAATTTATTTTCACACGTTCGTGTAAGGACAAATGCGTTGTATCCATATAATACGAATCTTGCGAGATAACACCAACTTCTCCTTCTGGGAGTTGCTCAAGAATCTGATTTACAACGGTTGTTTTACCACAGCCAGTACCACCAGCAATTCCAATAATAAGCATGAATTTTTTTTTAGTTACGGGTACAAATTTAGTTATTTACGATGGAATTTTCGGTTGAATTATTTAAAGTTATCCCATCTGCATTAATTTATTTATCTTTCTGTATGATTTTCACAATTCCCAAGTTTTCAATGCCGACATAAATATAGCCGTCTGGGCCTTGAACTACGGACCGAATGCGACCTAAACCATCTAATAAGCGCTCTTCTTTAATCACTTTATTATCCTTTAAATAGCAATTATCAAGATACTGAAATTTTAGAGAACCTATGAGTAAATTACCTGTCCATTCAGGATACACATTACTCGTAATAAAAGCCATACCACTGGGAGCAATTGAAGGATCCCAATAATGAATCGGTTCGGTTATTCCTGGTAGTAAGGTTTGATTCGTAATTTCTGTTCCGGAGTAGTTTTTGCCGTAGGTAACCTCTGGCCAGCCGTAATTTTCGCCTGCTTTAATGATATTAATTTCATCACCACCTTTAGGGCCGTGCTCATGACTCCAAATAGCGAAAGTTTTAGGGTGAATAGTCATGCCTTGTGTGTTGCGATGTCCGTAGGAGTAAGTGGCTTTTTTAGCATTTGATATGTCTACAAACGGATTATCTTTAGGAATAGAGCCGTCGTGGTGCAAACGATAAATTTTTCCACCGTCTCGGCTTAAATCTTGTGGATTAATATCCCGTTGACCACGATCACCAATGGAGAAGTATAAGTAGTTATTCGCGCCCAAAACAATACGGGAGCCAAAATGCTGTCCGGCTTCTGTATTTGGCGATGCTTTATATAGAACTTGCAAATCTGTTAATTGGTTTTTATTTAGTTTTCCTCTAGCAATTGCGGTGTGACCTCCATTTCCTATGCCTTCAGCCGAAGCGTAAGAAAAATAAATCCAACCATTATTTTTATAATCGGGGTGAAGCGCAATATCCATTAAGCCACCTTGTCCGTAAACAAGAATTTTTGGGAGACCTGAAATGCTTATTTTCTTTCCATTTTTAAAATGAATGAGCTCACCCGCTTTTTCGGTAATTAGCATAGAATTATCAGGCAGAAACACAAAGCCCCAAGGAATATTTAGATCGGGGACAATAACTTCGTGTGAATGATTTGTATTTAAAGGGTTTTTATCTTGAGCACAAGCCAAAATTGCATTAAGTGTAATAAAAAATAGAAGGTAAGATCTTGATTTCATGGTTCTTGTATAAGATCTATAAATTTAAAGAATATTTATGGTATGGAGTTAAAGAAAAGCTATATATTTGCACTCGGTTTTGGATGTATATCTGTTAATCGAAAAAGATAACCACTTCGGGGTGTAGCGTAGCCCGGTTATCGCGCCGCGTTTGGGACGCGGAGGTCGCAGGTTCGAATCCTGCCACCCCGACCAATTAAGCCTAAAATCTTTAAGATTTTAGGCTTTTTTTATGGCAACACGTCGCCGTCATCAGACGAGCGAAAGTGTTGCCATAAAAAAGCCGTGAACTGCGAAAGCAGTTTAGACTTGATTGAGCAACAACCCTCATACAGGATCAGCGCAGCTAATCCTGTATGGGTAAGCTAACTTATTTAATGTTTTTAAACTTTGCTATTTGCCTTCATCAGACGAGCGAAAGCGTTGCCATAAAAAAAGCCGTGAACTGCGAAAGCAGTTTAGGCTTGATTGAGCAACAACCCCATATAAGATCAGCGAAGCTAATCTTGTAAGGGTAAGCTAACTTAATTAATGTTTTTAAACTTTGCTATTTGCCGTCATCAGACGAGCGAAAGTGTTGCCATAAAGAAAGCTATCAACTGCGAAAGCAAGTTAGGCTTGATTGAGCAACAATCCCCACACAGGAAAAGAGAAGCTAATCCTGTTACTATTTTGAATGTTTAAAGATAGCCGTCGTCGGACAGGCAAACATAAACGTAAAAAACGCTTGTTTTGCTCACACCAAATTTTAAAACACCTGATTGAGGTGTATGTTTTGATTATTTACGCTCGCTACTGCCCATTATTGATTAACTGGCTAGGCAAATACCCCAATTTCTTTTTAAAAGCAACCGTGAAATGTTGGGGGTTTTTATAGCCTACTTCGTATGAAGCTTGAGCAATTGTATAATCGTGTTTTGAAATCAACTGCATTGCTTTTTCAATCCTTAAAGAAGTTATGTATTGAAATACCGGTATTCCATAAACCTGTTTAAAAACAGTCTTAAATTTTGATGTATTAAAACCAGCTAATTCAGATAGGTTTTTTATGCTTAATTCTGTTTCTAAATGACTTCTAATATAACTTTCTATTCGTACTAAACTCTCTCTATCCTCTTTTCTTAATTTATTAATTATGGAATCTGAATCGTTTGATGCCAAAGCTATTAATAACAACTCTGTTAATTTAGATTCTAAATATGATTGCTTTATTACTCCGCCATACGAACACGTAAGAAAATCATTTACAATATTCCTCAATTGTCTGTTTAATACCAAGCCTTTATTAAAAAAACAGCAAAGCTCATTCTCTTTCTTTGCTTGTTGATATTTTTTTGAATTTTTTAAGAAACAGGTACCCATTTTACACTCTAAAAAAGGCGCGGTAAAATAAATATTTAAAATACGCTTTTTGTGATTAAGGTATTTGTATACGTTTTTTGAAGGTGGAATATAAAATAAGTTATACATGTTTTTGTTTAAATTAAATTCCGAACATATATTCTCGTTAAAAGAAAAAGTGACATCGCCATCAATCACTATTTGAAGCAGAAAAACCGGATGATTTTGAACAACTTGTATGGTGTGATTTTCTGAATTTTGAATATTCTGATCTTGGAAAAGTACAAATGCGTTGTTTAAGTGTATTTCTTTAACTATTCCCGAGCCTGAATGTTTAAAATCTGAATATTCCTTCTCTGATAAAAAAGACGTTTCAAAGTCTTTATTAAAGCTTTTCACTAATTCTCTTCCATTGCATTCAGAACTTTTAAATCGAATTTCCATTTATCCCTTTTACGTTATAATAACTTCTCTTTGCGTTATTAAGAATCAATCTTAATAGTAGAGCTTTGCAAATGTAAAGTTATTTTTAACAAGACTAATTATAAATAAGTGAATATAAAACTGTTTTTTTTGCTTTTTGCTATCGCGTTAACTACATATTCACAAGATAAGCAAAATACCATTTCTGGGAAAATTTTCGATACTTCTGGTCAACCGTTATTTGGAGCAACTGTAATTGTAAAAACTAATTTACGTGCAACAATTACCGATGAAAACGGTGCGTTTACTCTTGATAGAATTCCACAAGGAAATCATATAATTGAAACGTCTTATATGGGGTTTGTGCCGCAATCTAAAGAAATAAGTTTTTCTGATGACCAAATCAATAAAAACCTAACGTTAAACTTCACTTTAGTAGAACAAGTTGAAAATTTACAACAGGTTATAGTTCAAGCTAAAACTGAAAAACGAAAAACAGAAGAAAAAGGTTTTGCAGTAAATGTTATAAAAACAAAGGAAGCAAGTCTGCGTAATATTCAAACAAACGAATTATTAAATACCACTGCTGGTGTAAAAATTCGCCAAAATGGCGGATTAGGATCTGATGTAAGTTACAGTTTAAATGGATTATCTGGCAACGCGGTACGAATTTTTATTGATGGAATTCCTATTTCTACATACGGCTCTTCATTTAGTCTAAACAGTATTCCAGCTTCTATGATTAAAAATATTGAAGTGTATAAAGGTGTCGTTCCTGGTCATTTGGCAGACGATGCTTTAGGCGGGGCTATTAATATTGTTTTAAATGATGATATAAAGAACAGCCTTAACGCATCAGTTTCCTACGGGTCTTTTAATACGTTTCAGGCTAGCGCAAATACTATGTATCGTTTTAAACAATCTGGGTTTACGGTAAAAGCTTCTCTTTTTCATAATTATTCGGATAATGATTATAAAGTTTCAGGCAGAAGCATTTTAGTGGCTGGTTTAGGAGGTGTGCAAACGCCCATTACGGCTAGAAGGTTTAATGATGCGTATAGATCTACTGGTGGCATGTTACAAATTGGTTATACCAATGTAAAATGGGCCGATCAGTTTTTTGTTGGTGTAACAGGTTCTGATGCTTATAAAGAGGTGCAACACGGTGCTTTTATGACTATTATGCCGTATAAAGGACGGTTTTTAGAGTCGGTTGCTTTGCTGGCAAACCTAACCTATAAAAAGAAAGACCTTTTTACTGAAGGCTTAAATTTAAATATTCACGGTTTATACGGAAAGAGAAATCGTGCAGTAAATGATACGGTTGCTGCTGCTTATAGCTGGAGTGGCGATAGAGCAATAGATTTTAGAGGCGATGAATATGAATACACCTGGGGCTCACAACAAGAAGGTGGTCCTACTTTAGCTAAAATTAAAAGAAAGGTGGCTTCTATTAGATCGGGTTTATCCTATGTAGTAAACGATCATCATAAGCTTTTAGTGAATCACGTTTACAGCGGAATTGATAGAGAAGATTCAGATGCTTTAAAGTCCGTTTTAGAAAACACCTTCAAAGGCTCTAGAGATTTACATAAAAATATTTATTCTTTAAGCTATGAGTTAACAGCTATAGAGGAGAGGCTAAAAGTGAGTTTATTTGGTAAGCATTATCAACAAAAAACAGTTAGTAGTGATCCTGCAATTATGAAAGACTCTAATGGGCAAAACATAATAGTAGACGAAATTGTAAAAAGTTACAAAAAATTTGAAGGCTATGGTTTTGCGGCTTCCTATGCTGTTTTTCCAAACATAGCGGTTTTAACATCTGCCGAAAAAGCCATTCGTTTACCAAATGAAACTGAAGTGTTTGGTAACGATGGCGATAATGTAGTAGCAAACCCAACTATAAACCCGGAATTAAGTAACAATTACAATTTAGGATTTACATTTGGATCGTTTAATATTAAAAAACATCAATTTACTATATCAACCAACCTATTTGCACGAAATATTGAAGACAGAATTGGTTTGCCAATTGAAACTTCATTAAACGTTGATAAAGACTTAATATTATATGTTAATCAAGGAAGCGGAACATCTAAAGGAATAGATGCGCAGTTAAATTACACGTACAATAATAACTTTGGGTTTAACTTTAATGTTTCGCGTTTCAATTTAAAAATTGAAAACGGCGGCGTGGAAATAGATGTTCCAAACACGCCTTTTTTTACTATGAATGGTGGTTTGCGATATTCATTTAATGATGTTATTCAAAAAAACACACGATTAAATCTATTTTACTCCATGTACTTTACAGATAAGTTTTCATACTTAAATATTCAAGGAGCAAATACTGTAGGCGATGATTTTTTTAAAGTTCCCCAACAAATATCTCAAGATGTCGGAATTAGCTACGCCTTACCCAAAAACAGGTTTGTTGTTAGTTTCGATATTAAAAATTTATTCGATAAACCACTTTATGATAATTTATCTGTACAAAAACCGGGACGCGCTTTTTACTTAAAACTAAATTATAAAATCAATAAATTTTAACAATTAAATAAAAATAAAAATGAAACGTAACTTTTTAAATTTCAAAATATTAATATTAGCTGTATTATCCATTGGACTAATGACGTCTTGCAGTAGCGATGATGTTATTAAAACTCCAAACCCAGATCCAATTGAAGGTTCTAGATGGATAACAGTAGCCGCTGCCAAAATGGGGGATAACCCAGGAGACGGTAATGGAGGTACATTACTTTATGCAATTAATAGCGAAGAAGCCAAAGACCCAACCAGAACTGTTAATCCTTTTGATAATGGGTTTATCGTGCCATCTAACAGAACGGCTAGATTGCAAGCTTCTGAAGATGGTAATACAATATTTAACATTAGCTACGCTGGAGATACTGGTGGTAACTATTCAAAATATACTGTAAAAGGGGGGCAAAACTTTTTGCCAACAGGTTCAGAGATTAGTATAGCTCAATATGTTGGAACCGCACCAAGATGGATTAAGTTATTTGATGGCGACCAAACAGGCGCTGCAGTATACGTGTCTACAGAAAATGAAGTTGATGCCAACGGCACATATGTCCGTACAAATGCTAAAATAGGTGTGGTTACTTTAGATTTGGTAAACTCATCCATAAATAATTTTCAAGAACACAATATTCCTTTAACGCCTGCTGAAGAAGCTGCTGGTTATTATTTTTCCCGAATTGATATGCCTGTTTTAAATGCCGCAGGTAATAAACTATATATTGGTGGTCGTTTAAGTAAGGTTAATCCTGCAACTACAGAAAGTGATAGCGATTACGAAGTTTTAGGTTCTAAAACCATTGTATTAGATTATCCGTCGTTAACAAATCCAACTGTAATTACGTCTGCAGTAGGTAAAGGAAATACAAATGGATACCGCAGTATAAATGCTTTTGAATATAATGGAAGTGTTTACCAAGCGAATCAAAGTGATCCAAATGGCTCACATATTTTAAAAATTGGTGCAGATAACGAATATGACGATTCCTATATATTTAATTTAAGTGATGCTTTAGGTGTTCAAGATGCTTATATTTTAGCATGGAGACCTGCAGGAAACGGAAAGGCAGTATTAGCTTACCGTCATGCTGGTTCTGCTGAAGGTGTGGCAGGTTCACAAGGCTTTTTCGCATTGGTAGACTTAAATGCAAAAACAGCTCAAAAAATTGATGATATTCCATATAATCCAGATTTCTACTTATTCCAATACCAAGGTTTTGTTGTGGATGGAACGGAGATATACGTAACCCAAGCTCCGGTAGGACAAGATGGTAATATTTACGTTATTGAAACTGAAACAGGTGAAGTAACTAAAGGTGCTAAATTAAAAAACGTACGAGGAAGTCACTTTATTGGCGCTTTCTAAAATAACAAGTAAAAGATAATTTTAGGTCCCTTTCTGAATATATTCGGGAAGGGGCTTTTTATATTTAAATAGTGATAAAAAAGTCAATTTTTTGCTACAGAAAACTTTTAGCAAATTATTTTTATATTATTTAATTAAAAGAGTGTATTGTTTTAATTATTAGATGCGTATAGAGGTGGCTCCTGGGGATTAAGGCATTATATATACCTGATTTTTTTCTTTTTTAAAATGAAAACTGCTATTTGATTTGATTGTATCATTTATGTTTAATACATTTATCACGTAAACTTTAGGGGTGTTCTAAATATTTAGAACTGAGAAAGACTCTTTGAACCTGATTTGGTTAGTACCAGCGAAGGGAAAAGTTGAAAAACACATTGCAATATGTGTTTACATACCTTTTCATTATTGTACTCATTTTTTTTAATGGGTGCTATTTTCAAAAATATAACTTCTCGAAACCCTTATTATTTACAGAATATTCAAAATATACTGTACAATGATGACAATACGGGTTAATGACAACACTTTAGAAATCAACAACGATTTAAATATTCTACAATTACTTGAACGTTTAAAATTTCCAACACATGGCATTGCTGTGGCCATTAATGAAAACATAATTTCTAGAGAATTATGGATGTCTAAAACATTTACGGAAAACGATCATATTTTGATAATTCAAGCCACTCAAGGTGGTTAATAACGTCATTAAATAATCGAAATTAAATTAAAATTATTCCAAAAATGAAAAAACAAGATACCGCGCCAAAAGAAGGAAAGATAACAAGAAAGCCTTTTCCTAATTCGAAAAAAATTTACGTGTCAGGTAAAATATATCCACAAATTAAAGTGGCTATGCGCGAAATTTCTTTAAGCGACACAACGGATTCAATGACGAAAAAGAAAACGCCTAATGAGCCCGTTACTGTTTATGATACATCTGGACCTTATACAGATCCCAGTAAAGAAATTAACATTCATAACGGCATCGAAAGAATTCGGGAACAATGGATTTTAGATAGAAACAACGTAGAACAATTGGATGGTTTTTCTTCTAATTATTGCAACGAGCGTTTAAACGATAAAAGTTTAGACCATATGCGTTTTTCTTTATTAAGAAAACCATTGAAAGCTAAAAAAGGAGAAAACGTAACACAGTTACACTACGCAAAAAAAGGAATTATTACACCAGAAATGGAATACATTGCCATTCGTGAAAATCAGCGAATTGATGAAATGACGGAGATTAGAAAACAACATAAAGGTGAACACTTTGGCGCTTCTATTCCAGATAAGATTACGCCGGAATTTGTACGTTCAGAAGTTGCTAGAGGTCGCGCCGTAATACCATCTAATATAAACCATCCAGAGGCCGAACCTATGATTTTAGGTCGTAATTTTTTGGTGAAAATTAACGCCAATATTGGTAACTCTGCGGTAACATCATCTATTGAAGAAGAAGTAGAAAAAGCGGTATGGGCTTGTCGTTGGGGAGCCGATAATATAATGGATTTATCCACCGGTGAAAATATTCATGAAACACGCGAGTGGATTATTCGTAACGCCCCAGTGCCAATTGGTACCGTACCTATTTACCAAGCTTTAGAAAAAGTAAACGGCGTTGCCGAAGATTTAACTTGGGAAATTTTTCGTGATACATTAATTGAGCAAGCAGAACAGGGTGTAGATTATTTTACAATCCACGCGGGTGTATTATTGCGTTACGTGCCCATGACGGCTAATAGAGTCACTGGAATAGTGTCTCGTGGCGGCTCAATAATGGCAAAATGGTGTTTAGCACATCATAAAGAAAGTTTTTTGTACACGCATTTCGAAGATATTTGCGAAATATTAAAACAGTACGATGTGGCTTTCTCACTAGGAGACGGTTTACGCCCAGGTTCCATTGCCGATGCTAATGATGAAGCACAATTTGCGGAATTAGAAACCTTGGGGGAATTAACTAAAATTGCCAGAAAGCACGAAGTTCAATGCTTTATAGAAGGACCAGGTCACGTGCCCATGCACATGATTAAAGAAAATATGGAAAAGCAAATTGATGTTTGCGACGAAGCCCCATTTTACACATTAGGGCCTCTAACCACAGATATTGCCCCAGGTTACGATCATATTACATCCGGAATTGGAGCGGCTATGATTGGTTGGTTTGGTTGTGCCATGTTGTGTTACGTAACGCCAAAAGAGCATTTAGGTTTGCCTAATAAAGAGGATGTTCGTGTGGGCGTTATGACTTATAAAATAGCAGCTCATGCAGCCGATTTAGCTAAAGGACATCCAGGCTCTCAACATCGAGATAATGCCTTAAGTATGGCACGTTTTGAGTTCCGTTGGGAAGATCAATTTAATTTAGGTTTAGATCCCGAGCGCGCTTTAGAGTATCATGACGAAACCTTGCCGGCAGATGGCGCAAAAGTGGCGCATTTCTGTTCTATGTGCGGACCAAAATTTTGTTCCATGAAAATTTCTCAAGAAGTTCGGGACTTCGCTGCCAAAAATAGCATTGTAAACAACGAAATTATTTCCAAAGGGTTCGAAGAGAAATCTAAAGAATTTAAGGAAAAAGGATCTGAAATATATTTGTAAAATTATTAGGGAGTTCCCACGCTTTTTTCAGCAAAGCGTGGGCGGGCTTTCCGCTATATCTTTTGCCGAAAAAGCAAAAGGATGTCGCTGCAATCCCTAACTCATAAAAATATAAGCTCAATAACTTTTGGACTAAATTTAACGAATGTTAAAATTCAATTAAAATAATTAAATATGATCGTTTTAATAGCACCAGAAAAAGATGTTCCAAACGAAATAGACATACTTAATCAGTTATTTCATGAAGGATTGCAGTATTATCATATTCGAAAACCAGATAAAAACTACCAACAACATGCTGATTATTTAAATCAAATAGATACTAAATATCACAATAGAGTTGTAACCCATAATTTTCATGAACTTATTAATGAATATAATTTAAAAGGCATTCATTTTCAAGAGCAAAAAAGAATAGATCATATTGATAATCCAGGACGGTATTTTAAAGGACTTAATATGTATGGGAAAACTATAAGCTCATCTTTCCATGAAGTAGAAACTATAGAAGATTGCTATTTTGAATTCGACTATCATTTATTAAGTCCCGTATTTACATCTATATCAAAAGAAGGATACGCAGGACGTGGATTTGATGTAAATCATGTAGATAAACTAATCATTGGCATGGGTGGTGTAACAACTAATAACTTGGATACAATTATCAAATTAGGATTTAAAGGCGTTGGTGTTTTAGGAGGTATTTGGAATAGTGAAAATCCAGTCGAAGATTTCAAAACAATGCGTAATCACTTTAATTAACAGTGCGTAACCTTAAATTTTATTTGGTATCGCAGCAAACAACATGTAAATGAGCAATCATAACTACCTATTATCAATAGCGGGTTTAGATCCTTCCAGCGGTGCTGGATTAACTGCGGATATTAAAACATTTGAAGCGCATGGTTTTTACGGTCTGTCCGTTTGTACTGCTATAACTATTCAAAATGATATTGATTTTAAAGAATCTCATTGGGTAGATACGGCAATTATTATCAAACAAATAGAAACCTTATTTGAGCGGTTTGAAATTCATGTTGTAAAAATAGGTGTTATTGAAAATTGGACCGTTTTAGCAACTATTGTTGAAAAGTTACATGAATTAAATGCCTCTATTAAAATAATTGTAGATCCGGTTTTAAGTGCCAGTAGCGGTTTTGTTTTTCATAGTGAAATGGACTTAAATGTATTGGATAGTTTGATGGATAAAATATATATTCTGACACCTAATTACGAGGAAATTCAGCGTTTATATCCGGCTCTAAATATTGAAGAAACTATAGCGCATATAAGTGGTAAAACAAACATTTATCTAAAAGGTGGACACCGAACAGATAAAAAAGGTTGGGACGAATTATACCACAGTCAAATAGTCATGGTAAACCTACCACCTGGCGTAATTGAAATTTCAGAAAAGCATGGCAGCGGCTGTGTTTTATCGTCTGCTTTAGCTGCAAATATTGCTTTAAATCTAGAGTTAGAAGAAGCGTGTATAAACGCAAAAAATTATACAGAGCATTTTTTAAATAGCAACTTAAGCTTATTAGGAAATCATAATTATAATAGAATACAGCAATCGGTAAAATAAAATGATTCCAAAATTACATTATATATCACAAGGAACAACAATTAAAGAACATCTTGAAAATGCTCAAGCAGCATGTGAATCTGGTGCTAATTTGATACAGTTACGTATAAAAAATGCAAGTCCTAAAGACGTATTAAAAGCAGCAGAGGAAGCGAGGGAAATCACGAATCATTATCAAACGCGCTTAATAATTAATGATTATTATAAAATAGCCAAACAGGTAAAAGCGGATGGCGTTCATCTAGGCAAAGAAGACGCAGAAATAGCTACCGCAAAGGCAACTTTATTTAGTTGGCAAATTATTGGCGGTACTGCCAATACCATAGAGGATTGTAGCATTTTAATCAATGAAAAGGTGGATTATATTGGATTAGGGCCTTATCAATTTACAAATACCAAAACCAATTTAAGTCCAGTACTTGGATACAGTGGTTATCTAACAATTATAGGTGAATTAAATACAAAAACACCAATTATTGCTATAGGTGGGATTACACTAAATGAGGTACCCAAATTATTAAAAACAGGTGTTTATGGCATAGCAGTATCGGGAGAAGTAACCAGAAATTTTAAGGCGATAAGTACGTTTAACAACTTGCTTGAAGTTGAAGGAGCGCTGGGAAAAGAGATTTAGAATCCGAATTATAAAAATATAAAATGACAGATATACTTAAAATAGCAGACAAAACTTTTAGTTCTAGATTATTTACTGGAACTGGAAAGTTTAGTAATTCACAAGTAATGAGAGATGCTATTATAGCATCTAAAAGCGAATTGGTAACTGTAGCGTTAAAACGGGTTGATATAGCTGATGAATCGGATGATATGTTGCTACACTTAAAAGCAAATCACATCAATTTATTACCCAATACATCGGGCGTTAGAACAGCTAAAGAAGCCGTGTTTGCAGCACAATTAGCAAGAGAAGCATTAGAAACAAATTGGATTAAATTAGAGATTCATCCCGATCCTAAATACTTGTTGCCAGATCCTATAGAAACCTTAAAGGCTGCGGAAGAATTAGTAAAACTAGGCTTTATTGTTATGCCCTATATTCATGCCGATCCTGTATTGTGCAAACGATTAGAACAAGTAGGAGCACAGTGTGTTATGCCATTAGGCGCGCCAATTGGAAGTAATAAGGGGTTAAAAACCATGGATTTTTTAGAAATAATTATCGAGCAAAGTAATGTGCCTGTTATTGTTGATGCTGGAATTGGCGCACCATCTCACGCGGCTTATGCTATGGAGTTAGGTGCTGATGCTGTTTTGGTGAATACGGCTATTGCCGTTTCTCAAAACCCTATTCAAATGGGAATTGCTTTCAAAAAAGCTGTTCAAGCGGGCCGAATGGCCTATAAAGCAAAACTAGCGCCTGCTAAAAAACAGGCGGAAGCGAGTAGCCCGTTGACTTCTTTTTTAAATTTATAATAATATTAAATGAATAAATAAAACCATGACAACATTCAAAAATACGTTTGAAAAATACGATTGGGACATTTTAGAGAACGAAATTTACAGTATTACAGAAAATGATGTTAGAGACGTTCTATTAAAGGATAAAATTGATCTTCAGGATTTTAAAAAGCTAATCTCTCCTGCTGCAAAACCTTTTTTAGAAGAAATGGCGCAACGCAGTCATCAGCTTACAAAAAAACGTTTTGGCAACACTATGCAAATGTTTATACCCATGTATTTATCCAACGAATGTCAAAACATTTGTACCTATTGTGGTTTTAGCATGATCAATAAAATAAAAAGAAAAACATTATCGGATAAAGAAATTATTGATGAGGTTAATCATATTAAAAAACTAGGATACAATCATATTCTTTTAGTTACTGGTGAAGCCAATCAAAAAGTAGGCGTGTCGTATATTAAACACGCCATAGATTTAATTAGAAACCACTTTTCTAATATATCTATCGAGGTGCAACCAATGGATCAAGATGAATATGAAACCTTAATAGCCGCCGGATTATACGCTGTTTTAGTGTATCAGGAAACATATCACAAGAATACTTATAAAGTACATCACCCAAAAGGTCGGAAATCTAATTTTGATTACCGTTTAGATACCCCAGATAGATTAGGAAAAGCTGGTATTCATAAAATTGGTATTGGGGCGTTATTTGGTTTAGAGGATTGGCGTGTGGATAGCTTTTATACGGCTTTACACTTAAAATATTTACAGAAAACGTATTGGAAAACAACCTATTCTATTTCGTTTCCAAGGCTAAGGCCTCACGAAGGCGATGTGCAACCAAAAGTTGAAATGACAGATGCGGATTTGGTTCAATTAATTTGTGCTTATCGCATGCTAGATCAAGATGTAGAATTGTCCATGTCTACTCGTGAAAGTGAAGTGTTTAGAAATAACATCATTAAATTGGGTATTACCTCTATGAGTGCTGAATCTAAAACGAATCCTGGTGGTTATTCTGTGGAAGCGGATTCTCTGGAGCAGTTTGAAATATCAGATAAGCGCTCTACCAACGAAATTAAAAATATGATTGAAAGGCAAGGTTATCAAGTAGTTTGGAAAGATTGGGAAAAAAATTATTCTGAAACCATTTAAGTATGTCTTTATCATCAGAAGAAAAAACACAATATAGCCGACATTTATTGCTATATGAAATAGGTGAGGTAGGTCAATTAAAATTAAAGCAATCCAAGGTTCTGGTTATTGGAGCAGGCGGTTTAGGTTGTCCTGTTTTGCAATATTTAACAGCGGCAGGCATTGGTACAATTGGTGTTATTGATCATGATGTCGTTGAGCAATCTAATTTACAACGCCAAATACTATTTACAATAGCCGATATCGGTTTGAGTAAAGCTGAATGTGCCGTTAAAAGATTGAGGCTTTTAAATCCATTTATAAACTTCACGTCTTATTCTAAAAAACTTTCTATAGACAACGCCATCAAATTATTTGAAAACTATGATATTATTGTAGATGGCACCGATAATTTCCCTACTAGATACTTAATAAACGATGCGGCGGTTATAACTAATAAACCCATCGTTTTTGGATCTATATTAAAATTTGAGGGACAAGTATCTGTTTTAAACTTTAAAAATGGACCAACATACAGATGCTTATTTCCAGTTTCTCCAAAACCAAATGAGGTCCCAAATTGTACAGATATTGGCGTATTGGGGATTTTACCAGGAATAATAGGAAGTTTACAGGCAAACGAAGTGTTAAAAATTGTTTTGGGTCTTGGTATGGTTTTGTCCGGTAAACTATTAACGTTTAATGCGCTTTCCATGAAGCAGCAAGTTTTTTCTTTTGAGAAGAATCCATCAATGGTTATAAACGCTTTAGAAGAAAATTATCAAGCTTTTTGTGGCATTCCCAATGCTATCCAAGAAATAAGTTATCAAGAATATATAGAGCAATCCTCAAATTTTAATGTGCTTGATGTCAGAAATCAAATAGAACGAAATGAATTTCATATTAGTAGTATTCATATTCCATTAGATGAATTGTCGCAAAGACTTCATGAAATACCAGATAATAAAAGCCTTTTGGTGTTTTGTAAATCTGGATTGCGAAGTAAATTAGCTGTAAATAAACTTTTAAATGAAGGATTTAAAAATAAGGTTATGGGTTTAAAAGGAGGATTGAGTAGCGATTTGTATCAGAACAATAAATAGATTAGAATGCCATTTTTAATTCTGAAACCTTATTAGTTATAAGGTAGATTTAAAAATATAAGTGTCAGTTTTTTATAATGAGAAAAAAAGTAACAATATTATTTTTATTGTCAAGTTCTAAAATAATTATTTACCTATAAACCATTTCTTTAGTATTTACTCTATTTTAAATGAGTTTACAGTTTAAAATAGAACTTTGATGTGAATTAATTTTTAAAACTAGCTTTAAATATCAGTGATAGCAACAAAAGAGGAGGTTTCTTCCTTCAAATTTTAAACCTTTTCATTAGTTTCTTAATCTTTTTAAACTGTTATCAGCTAATTGATTAAACGTTAATATTATAATAAGACGCGATACCGCTATGGTATTCCGAGTAATAAATGTTAGTTTTGTGGGAATTTAAATTTAAATTAAATACATTTTTTATGAGTCATGTAAAAGAAAATGATACTGTACAAGTTCATTACACAGGAAAATTAACTAGTGGTCAAGTTTTTGATAGTTCTGAAGATAAAGAGCCTTTAGAGTTTACACTTGGTCAAGGTATGCTAATTCCTGGTTTTGAAAAAGCAGTTTTAGAAATGAAGGTAAATGATAAAAAAACAGTCGTAATTGAAAAAACAGAAGCTTACGGAGACGTTCAGCAAGAATTGTTTCACGAGGTTAAAAAAGATCAGTTACCAGAAGACATCAAACCTGAAGTAGGTATGGGTCTTGCTTCTAAAAACCCAGATGGATCGGAGCACCAATTTCGTATTTCTGCCGTTAATAATGATCATATTATAGTAGATGGA
This sequence comes from Bizionia argentinensis JUB59, assembly GCF_000224335.1. GTDB lineage: Bacteria > Bacteroidota > Bacteroidia > Flavobacteriales > Flavobacteriaceae > Algorimicrobium > Algorimicrobium argentinense. The sequence continues at coordinate 123,069 of NZ_AFXZ01000009.1, forward strand.
AATCATCCACTTGCTGGTCAGGATTTAACTTTCGATTTAGAATTAGTTGCTATAAAATAAGCAATACTTTAAAATATAAGTTGGTAAAAAGCTTGAGTTCGCTCAAGCTTTTTGCATTTTAAATGTTAAATTCTACGTAATTACTATGTTTAATTCAGAAAAACGTTGTATTTTAAAGTAAATCAATGGTTGATTAAAAGCTTATTTATTAAAATAGATTTCTTATTTTTATACAGAACCATGTCACGCGATAATCGTGTGCCGATTTAAAATTAAATTAAAGTAAAAAAACAAAAATATTATGGGAAAAGAAAGTAACGCAATTTTAGGATTATTGGCAGGAACTGCTATTGGTGTAACATTAGGAATTTTATTTGCGCCAGATAAAGGTGCAAATACCCGACAAAGAATCGCTGAAGAGACTGCACATGCTCGAGATACTATGAGTGAAGGTGCTCACAATTTAAAAGATAAAATATCAAGTACTGTTTCTAATAAAAAAGAGAATCTTGATGATCAATTGGAATCTCTTGTCAGTAACGTTAGCCATAAAACGGAAGATGTTATTACTAGTCTTGAAAAGAAGTTAAGTGAAATGAAATCTAAAAACAAGAAGTTCCAAAAATCGTAAATGAATGAATATTTTTGAATCTTTAAACAATACGTCTGGTAAGATGGGTGACGCAGGTGAAATCTATGTCAAAAAATCTACAGAGTACGTGAAACTTAAGGTCTTTCAGCAAATAACCATTTCTGTAAGTATGGTTGCTAAAGCACTTTTAATAGGTGGCCTTTTTGCTATTGGATTACTCTTTGCAGCACTAGCCGCAGCGTTGGCTATTGGCGAGTGGTTAGGTAATCAAGCCCTAGGCTATCTCGTGGTTGCTGGTGTATTCTTAATTTTAACGCTAATTATTTATCTGGCGCGCTCTGTAATTGATAATATGATTATTAAACGTTTTTCTTCAAAATTCTTCGATTCATAAATTATGAGACACTACCAATCTTTTAACGACATAGAAACCGATTTACAACGTTTGAATTTAGAACGTAAAATTGCTTTGGAAGAAATGAAACTTCTTAAAACTGAATTTAAAGAAAATTTAAGACCGGCTAACTGGGTGAATACATTATTGAGTATGGCTGGTAAATATGGACTTTACAGAATAGTGAAACGATTTTTAAAATAATAATCACACAATAGTATAATCAAAAATCCATATTTTAAATATGGATTTTTTTTTGGAATTGTTTTAATTTTTAGATCGTTTTGCGCTATCATTTTTATGTATTGTGTTACTATGTAACTTAATGATACTATAGTTTTGGTAGGAACAATAAAATAAATGCAATATGAAAACTTTAAAAACAATAGTGGCAGCTTGCCTTCTTTTTATTTCAGTTGGCGCCGTAGCACAAAATGAGAAGGATATTAAAATAATGAAGGATGCCGAGAAAGCTAAAACCATGTTAATGGAAAAAGATGCAGGTTTCGAGAAGTTCTTTTCAACGGCTTCAGGTTATGTTATTTTTCCAAACGTTGGTAAGGGCGGTTTAATAATTGGTGGAGCCAGTGGAAATGGTGTGGTTTATGAATATGGCAAAGCTGTAGGTATGGCCGATTTAAAAGAAATTAGTGTTGGACTGAAAGCTGGAGGACAAGCTATAACTGAAGTCATCTTTTTTGAAACTGATGTCGCTTTAGCGGATTTTAAAGAAGGTAATTTCGAGTTTGCCGCCGAAGCTTCCGCCGTAGCAGTAGATAAAGGCGTTTCCAAAGATGCTAATTATAGCGATGGAGTAGTTGTATTCACAATGCCAAAAGCAGGTTTAATGGCTGACTTATCTGTAGGTGGACAAAAATTTAGCTACAAAGCATTTAAAAAGTAAACAGATTTTAAAATAATTACAAAGGTTGGCTCAAGGTCAACCTTTTTTATATACTAACCATTATTATCATCCATTTAATATTAATATAATGACTCCAGTTGAAACCGAATCCTTTAAATTAAAACACCTGCCATCTTTAATTGTAGAAACTTATAAAGCATGGGATGCTAACGATCCGTTTCGTTTAAGTGCTGTTGTAGCTTATTATGCCGTTTTATCATTACCAGGGCTTTTGGTGATTATTATAAATTTAGTCGGTTATTTTTGGGGTGTAGAAATTGTACAAGGACAGTTAACTAACGAAATCTCTAGTGCTTTAGGTAGCGATGCTGCCGATTCTATACAGAGTATGATGATTGAAACACAAAATTCTGAAAAAAGTACGATGGCAACCATATTAGGTATTGGAACCTTGATATTTGGTGCAACAGGAGTTTTCTATCACTTGCAATTGTCTCTTAATCAAATATGGAAAATAAGTCCAGAAAACGGTATGAGCTTTGGAAAAATGCTTTTGGATCGAGCCCGTAGTTTTGCATTTATTTTAGCCATGGGATTTTTAATGCTTGTAAGTTTTCTGGTGACTGCTATAATTTCTGTTTTAAAGGATTATATTCAAAGTTTATTGCCCGATATGGTGGTTTATATCGCTTTTATATTCGACTTCCTGGTGTCTATAGGAATTGTGACATTGCTTTTTGCTCTTATATTTAAATTTTTACCAGACGCCAAAATTAGATGGAAAACAGTTTGGATAGGAGCTTTTATTACAGCACTTTTATTTGTACTTGGTAAGTTTCTATTGGGGCTTTATTTTGGACAAGCTAATCCAGGGTCCACCTATGGTGCGGCTGGAACCATTGTCCTTATTTTACTTTGGGTATCGTACTCCTGTTTGATTTTATTTTTTGGAGCACAATTTACATGGGTTTATGCCGAGCGTTATGGGTTAGGAATAAAATCGAGTTATAATACGGAATCGTCTTTAGATTCCAAGGAATAATTAGAGTTTACATCTAAATTTTAACCTAAAAAATATCCCTAAAATATTAATTTTAGGGATATTCTCATAAATGGTTTAAGCCGTTAATTGCTTAAGACTACCATTCATTAATTTCTTTTTCAATTTCTTCACGTTTCTTTCCCGTCTTTTCTTGAAGTTTTCCGATCATTTCATCAAACTTTCCTTCAGAATACTTTAAATCGTCATCTGTAAGTTTACCATATTTTTGTTTGAACTCACCTTTAACTTGTTTCCATTTTCCTTCTAATTGATCCTTGTTCATAATTTTAAAAATTAAGTTAATACTCTGTTTGTTTCTATTCATAAAGGTATCGTATAAGATGGTTGCTTCTGAACTCATTTGAATAAAATATTGAGCCAATAAATATTTGAGGGCTCTAGCAATGATGCTCAATTTTTATTGGATTGTGTTAATACAATTCAATTTAATACCGCAAATTTGAACTTAATTTAGTTCACAGACTTTAGAATACTATAAAATAAGAAGTATGGGTAAACCAAGTATTAAGTAAGAAAATCAATATATAGCCTTGCGATATAGAGTTTGCAGGAAATAAAAATCTGCTGCAATTACTCATTCACCAAATTCTGGGGATAGCAACAGTTAAAAAAAATCTTACGAGAATTGGCCTAAAAAGGAATTATACAATCAAAACCAAAACGAAGTAATTGATGAACGTTCCAAAATAAATAAATCTGAATTAACTCACGCATTACGTAATAATTAAAACTTATATTTAACCAACAATCAATCTATAATAAATGAAAATAATCCCGCCAAAAGTCATACGTCAGATATTCTTACTATTACTAATTTTATTAGTTTGTATTTTAATTTTCCGAGAAATGATTCCCTATTTGTCAGGCGTTTTGGGAGCCATTACTATATATGTGCTTTTACGGAAAACAATGGGTAAACTAGTTAAAAGAGGCTGGAATCCAAATTTGGCTGCAGTATTTTTAATGCTCGGTTCTTTCTTTGTTATTTTAGTACCATTAGCTGGAACAGCTTTAATGCTCGGTAATAAAATAAGTAAGGCGGTAGAAAATCCAGAGCGGATAACAAAAATTCTTAAATCTCAATTAACTGAAATAGAAAGCAAATTTGGTTTTGAGTTTACTTCGCAAATAGATGCTTCTGCTGTTTCTGGATGGCTCTCTGAAAACTTACAAAATTTTGCGGGTGGTACTTTCAATACAATTATAGGTGTTTCCATTATGTATTTTATGTTATTCTATATGTTTACGAACAGGAGGCAGTTACGCGAATCTTTAATGGATTATATTCCTATTAATCGAAACGATTTAAAAACTTTAGGTAAGGAAATGAATAGCATGGTTCGCGCTAATGCTATTGGAATCCCGTTAGTGGCAATTGCTCAAGGTATTATTGCATTAGTTGGTTTTTTAATTTTTGGTATTGAAGCACCATTTTTTTGGGCTGTAATTATAACCATAGGTTCTATGGTTCCTTTTGTAGGTAGTATGCTAGGAATAATACCTGTTTTTATTATTGCCATGGCAGCTGGCGATACATTTGCAGCATGGGGTATTTTGCTTTATGGTTTAATAGTAGTGGGTTCTACTGATAATTTAATTCGTTTACTTGTGCTTCGCAGATTAGATGATGTGCACCCATTAATCACCTTAATAGGAGTTATAATAGGTATTCCATTATTTGGATTTATAGGTTTAATATTTGGACCTTTATTGTTGAGTTTAGCTATAGTAATTATTCGTATTTATAAAGACGAGTATGCTAGTAATAAAGATGAACTTGAGGAAGGTGTTTAAAATCTAATAGAGCTTTTTATATGTGCAAATAAATGGTTTGTAGTTCCTTCGTAATTAAATGAATTAAAATATATAGAGAGTGATGCGATAAATCTTTTAAGTGAAAAATAATATGCGAAGTGACTTTATGATTGTCAATTTGTGGTTTTAGCTTGGTTAAACTTTTATCTTAAATGCTGCCTTGAATGCTTGCGTTTTAAGCGGATATTTTAAATTCTATGCCCTAATCAAAAATCATTTAGCATGTTCTTAATTATAAAACAAACCATTTTTAGCGCTAACAAATGCATTTATTATTATAAGTATTGTTGCCCTAAAATTTAGTTTTGGCCATAAACGATTGCCTGTTTTTCTTTGTAAAAAATGAACCTAAAACAATAAGTAAATTAGCTTTCCACAATTATCTGCCGCACAATCTAGACATGAAATCATTATAAATTCTTAAAATTATAGTCAGTAACGATTTCTATTTCATTATTAAAGGACGTCTTTTAATGAGGAAACATAAAAATATTTGTAAATAGCAGGATGGCAAAAAAAAAAGTTTTAAATATGAATAGGCTTTTAAGACCTAAAAAACTTTGTAATTAAAATTGTTAAAGCGCTCTTAAAGTTTTTATTAACGCCATAAATCATATATAATAAATGTTTATTGCATTAATATTTTTGGGTTTAAAGTTAAGTAATGCGTTATTTAAAATTTAACTTGGTCACAATATAAAAAGACACAATCTACGTGCTATGGAAACCCAAAATAAAATACAATTAGAAAATATAGCAGAAACTGATTTTGAAATATTTGCCCTTTTAAAGCAACGCTACAGCCCTCGAGTTTTTAAGAGTGAAGAAATTAAAGGTCGTCATTTAAAACAGCTTTTTGAAGCCGCTCGTTGGTCAGCAAGCTCCAATAACTATCAACCTTGGCGTTTTATTTATGCCGAAAAAGGGACTGAAGCTTTTCAGAAAATTTTTAACTGTTTAAGCGATTTTAATAAGTCATGGGCAGATAATGCGCCACTTTTAATGTTGGCAGCTTACAAAGAAAATACTAGTGACGGAAAAGAAAATTTTCACGCTTTACACGATTTGGGATTATGTTTAGGTGCTATGACGGTTCAAGCTCAATATGTGGGAATTGGTATGCATCATATGGCAGGAGTAAATTGGAAAAAAGCTCATGAAGATTTCAAGGTTCCCAAAGGTTATCATGTGTCAACTGCAATTGCTTTGGGTTATTATGGAGGTGATTTGGATGATTTGCCTAACGATCTTAAAAAGCAAGAAACTGGTAAGCGCGAACGCAAACCGCAAGAAGATTTTGCATTTAAAGGTGATTGGCTACACTAAAAACCGAATTAAAAATGAAATAGATTATGAAGATAGGAATAATAGGAAGCGGAAATATAGGAGGGAGTTTAGGGAAACATTGGGCAAAAGCCGGTCATGAGGTACTATTTAGTTCCAGGAACCCTGAAAATTTAAATACATTAGTAAGAGAAGCGGGAGGAGACGCTAAAGCGGTTAGTATTATAAAAGCATTTGAAGCAAATGCTGATGTATATTTATTAGCAATGCCATTTGAAGCTATTAATGATTTAGCTGATATATATGCTAGTCATTATGCTGATAAGATAATTATTGATGCCACAAATCCGTGTCCAGAGCGCGATGGCGAAATAGCTAAAGATGTTCGCGATGCTAATTACAATGCAACGGAATACACCGCTATGAAATTTAATTCAGCAAGTACAATAAAAGCCTTTAACACTATTAAGGCAGAAGATTTAAGAAATCAAGCTTTTAAAGAAACCGATAAATTAGCCATACCTTTTGCAGCGCAGGATGAAGAAAGTAAATTGGTAGGTAGACAATTAATACATGATATCGGATTTGCTCCACTATATATAGGGAGTTTGAGTGATACAGATATAATGGACCCTGATCAGGCTATTTATGGTAAGTCCTTAAATCGAGAAGATTTACAGTATATTGTAAATGCTACGCGTTCCGTATAAATAAATTGAAATTACAGCATGAGAGATAATTTATTTATCTCTTTTTTTTTGCTTGAAATTCGAGGTGCTTTGACTCGAAAAACATGTTAACTGTTTTTAATATATTAGCTAAATAAATAGCTGTACAACCCAAGCCTGTTATAAAATATCAACTTAATCATGTTATTTATTACTTTAAAAAAGATATCTTTAAGCTTTTTATACTTATAACTAAACTGATTGATTATCAATGAAACTTTTTGTTAAATACGATTATGATTTGGTATGTAAAACGGTTTTGAAAGAGCAGCTCGATGCTTTAAATATTTCACATACACACACAACTCAAGGTGAAGTTAAAATTCATGATACTATAAATGAAACAACTCGGGAACAATTAGTGGCAGCTCTAGGGCGTTATGGCATTCAAATTTTATCAAATCCTAAAGAAACATTAGTGGAGCGCATTAAAAATACGATTAATGATTTACTAAATAATAAAGATTTACGAACCGTAAAAGTTTCTAGTTATTTATCGGATACCTTGCTATATTCGTATGCGCATTTATCGACAGTTTTTTCAGAAAGTACATATACATCTATAGAAAATTATATGATTCTGAAAAAAGTAGATCTCGTAAAAGAACGTATATGTAATAGTGATTTAACGTTAACGGAAATAGCTTATCAATTGGATTATAGTAGTGTGGCTCATTTATCTGGACAGTTTAAAAAAACGACAGGTTTAACGCCAAGCAGTTTCCAAAAAATCATGAAAAATAAAAATATATAATTCTATAAAAATTATAATTAGATGAGCGAAATGCTTTTAAATATTGTTTTGGCAGATGATGATGAGGATGATAGAATGTTATTCAGTGAAGCCATCGACGAAATTCAAATTCGTACCAAATTATCGCTTTTTAATCATGGGCAGGAGCTTATGGATTATTTGAATTTACCAAATGTAGTGTTGCCAAGTCTTATTTTTTTGGATTTAAACATGCCTATAAAAAATGGTCAGCAATGTTTAATTGAAATTCGTAGTAATCCTAGATTAAAGGATCTATGTGTTGCTATATATTCCACATCATCTTCAGAGAAAGATATTGAAGATACTTTTTTAAATGGGGCAAATATTTATGTGAATAAGCCCAATAACTTTGGTAAATTGCGGGAAGTGGTAGAGAAAGTTTTACAGCTTAATTGGCAATATCATACCTCCAATTTAAATAAAGAAACCTTTCTTTTCCGTATTTAATTTTTATGGACTTTAAGCGCGTATATACATCTTCTAAAACTTATTATATATTAACTATAGTTGCTTTTGCTATTTTGGCTTTTACAATTACGATAGCCTATAAGCAGGTTCTTCGTATGCAGAGTTCAGCGGAAATGGTTTCGCATTCACTGCATGTGTACAATGGTATAAGTCTTTTAACAGCGCATTTTACACAAGCAGACTCTGAAGAATTACGAGATGAGCTTTTAAAGCCAGGCGATAGTAATTTGGCTTTCGAAACTTATAGAGAAGAAGGCCGTGTAAGTATAGATAGTTTGCAACTTTTAATTAGTGATAATCCATCGCAAATTGAACGATTGGACAGGATTAAAGTATTATTAGATGATTTATATGAGCAGCTTCAGGATTTAAATGATGTTGATTATGAAGCTGATAATACAATCTTACAATATAGAGGTGCCCAGAAAACTGTAATTAGTATTACATTATATCAACTACGAAGCATTAAAGAAAAGATGATTGTTGAGGAGCAACGCCTCATGGAGCAACGTAAAAAAGCCTATGCATCTAATAAAACATTAGCACCCAAAATTTTATTGTTTTTAGCTTTTATTGCTTTAATGGTATTTGTCCTTTCTTTTATAAGGATTTATAGAAATAAAGCACGCATTCGCGAATCTGAAAATTTCTTAAAAAGTGTCTTAGCCACTACGGATAACGTGGTTAATTATTATGAGCCAATTTTTAATGAGAAAAATGAAATAATAGATTTTAAAGTGGTTTTTGCTAATGAATGTAATCGAGATTATTTTGGTTTAGAGCCGGATAAGATGCTTGGAAGAAGTGTTATAAAATTGTTTCCGCACCTAAAGGGAAGCGTTGATTTTGAGAAACTAAAAACAAGTTATTTGAATAGCGAAAAAGTAAAATTCGATAGTAAAATAACCATGAATGATTCTGTAATGTGGTTTCATTCTTTTGTAACACCGTTATCAGAAGGTGTTTTAATTACGGCAAGAAACTCATCCGTAGAAGAAGAGGCTAAGAATATTCAGTTAAATTTAAAAAAGCGATTAGAAAATCAGAACTTAAAACTATTAGATAGCCGAGCCTTATTAGCTAACATTTTTAAAAGTATTTCTCACGTTGTTATGCATTTTAAAAGTATAAGAAATACTGAAGGTGCAATTGTCGATTTCCAAATTTTATTTGTAAACGATCGTATTAATCCTATTACAGGACAAATACCAGAAGAAATTAAAAATAAAAATGTTTCAGAGATTTATCCAGATATTTTTGAAAACGGTGTTTTTGAGCATCTGGTAAATACCATAGAAGTTAATAAGCATACAGAGTATGAAGTGCCTTTCGAAAAAAACAGCAAGACACATTGGTTCAATGCAACAGCTATAAAGCTGGGAGATGGAGTAACTGTTACAATTAGAGAAACAACTGGAGAAAAAGAAAAGTCGGATGAATTAAGAAAACTAAATGACCAATTGGTCATTAGAAACTCCATATTAACGGATGCTGAAAGTATAGCCAAAATTGGTAGCTTTTTATGGTATATGGATTCAGATACGACTGAAATATCTGAAAATTTTTACCGTTTGCTTGGTTATGAACCCAATGAATTTAAATCTTCACTAAAAAAATTCAGAGACTTTATTCATCAAGATGATTTAGCACTTTATGATTTAAAAGCGGAGGCATACTTTAAGGGGGAAACTTCCGAAGAATACACCTATCGTATTATGACCAAAACAGGTGCTGTTAAATATGTTAAAACCAATGGACAGTTTTTAAATAGAAACGGTAAACAAGTTATGATTGGAGTTGTTCAAGATGTAACACAAAGTATTCATGCGGCAGAAGAGATAAGGAAAAGTAATTTAGATTTAAAACAGAGTAATGCCGAGCTGGAATCATTTAATCGCGTGGCGAGTCATGATTTACAAGAACCATTGCGTAAAATTCAATTATTTATTTCTAGAATCGAAGACGTAGATGGCGGAACCTTTAGTGTTAAAAGCCAAAATTATTTTGAAAAAGTTAAAAATGGTGCTGAACGTATGCAGGGGCTTATACAAAACTTGCTATCGTACTCTAGAATTGATAATAGTAAAACAGATTTAGAACTTATTGATTTAAATCACGTATTAGATAAGGTTAAGGATGATTTGGTTGCATCCATTAATGATACGGGAGCAGAAATAACTTCAGATAAACTTCCAAATATTAATGGCGTTTTCTTCCAAATGGAGCAGTTATTTGCTAATCTAATTGCTAATGCTTTAAAATATAAGAATGCTGCCACTAGTCCACAAATTCAAATACAAGTTCAAAAGGTAGCTGGCACCGATTTACCGGATCACTTATTAAGTACAAGTAAGCAATATCATAAAATTACATTTATAGATAATGGAATTGGTTTCGATTCTAAACACGCCAACAAAATATTTGAAGTCTTTCAACGACTCCATCAAAAAACAGAGTACTCCGGCACCGGAATTGGTTTGGCTATTTGTAAAAAGATAGTAGAAAACCATAATGGCTTTATTTTTGCCACTGGTGAGCTAGGTAAAGGAGCACAGTTTATAATTTATCTACCAGCGTAAAATTGTCTCTTAAATTTATTTTACCACAATTATTTAAAATACTTAATTTTATTAAGGTCTTGTTGTATTTTTTTAATATACTGAAAATCAACTGTTATGCAGTGAAATAAGAAAGTTGTATAACACAATACCAAAATTGTATAACAGAAAAGGTCCTGAGTGTAAATATCTTTACATCATCATTAGCAACACATTTATTATTGTGTTGTTGAAATGAGAAAAACTAAAGATTAATTTACTAACTCAAAATACGACCCTTATGAAAACTGCATATTTAGAAGCTAAGACGATGAAAGCCACTTTCCAACAGCTTAAATTAACATTTGGAGGCGATTTGACGGTTAACTATAAAGAGTTTATATTAAAAGTAGATAGCGATTTTGGAAAAGGCGTAATTAAAGGTGTTCCTTTACAAGACGGTATTTCATATTTAGAGTTTAACATGGTTTTTAGTCATGATTTAGTATTGTCTATCAATACGCCTGATAAAAACCCTATCTATTTTACGTATTGCTCTAAAGGGCAATTAGGCCATAGTTTTGGACAAACTGGAGAGAAACGAATTCTGGAAAGTTTCCAAACTGGTATATTAACTAGTCGCAAGGCAGAAGCGAACATATTATATTTTAAAAAGAATGTGCCGTTAAATACAACACTAATTTCAGTTCAAACTTCAGGAACAAGTCAGTCGGATTCTAACGGATTAAAAGCTGAACTACGGGAAACATTTTTTGCAAACAGCACGGCAGATAACTTTGTATACATCGGATCTCATAATTTAAAAATTTCAGAGAAAATTGAACAATTAAACGCAATTACTCAAGAAGGTTTAGTTAGAAGTTTATTAGTTCAAGGATTAGTACATGTTATACTAGCATTGGAAATTCAGCAACATTCAGATGATTTAAATAATAGAAAAGAAAATACGGGTTCCCTTACAGTTACAGAAATGGAAACCTTAAAAGAAGTTTCTCGTTTTGTTAATGATAATTCTGAGTCGCAAATAACTATAACACAATTATATAATCAATTTGGTTTATCGCCTTCAAAATTGCAGGAAGGATTTAAACTAATGCATGGTCATACGGTTACAGAGTATATAAGAGAGGTTCGAATTAAAAAAGCGGAAGTTCTTTTAAAAAGAACTGATATGAATATTTCGGAAGTTGTTTATACCATCGGTTTAACAAGTCGAAGTTATTTTTCTAAAATCTTTAAGGAAAAGTATAACTGTAGTCCAAAAGATTACAAATTTGCACAAAGAGATATGGCAATTTCAGCTTAATCTGTTAGAAGCATTAAGTCATTTTAGTGTTTACGTGCGCGTGGTCTGATTCTTTAGATTAAGTTATTTGAATACATTTTAATTTAAAAACTTCTAAATTATGATACGCAATTATGAAAGTTGTATTAAAGCTTGTCAGCAGTGCTTCATTGACTGTCAACATTGTTTAACGCAGATGTCGCCAATGGAAAGTCATAACAGTTGTCCAAATTGTTGCGCGCAATGTATAGATGCCTGTTTAATTGCTGTAAAGTTCATGATTTCGGACAGTCCTTTTGTAAAAGAATATTGCCTTTTGTGTGCTGAAGTTTGCGAATGGTGTGCAAAGGAGTGTCAGCAACACAATCATGAGCATTGTCAAATTTGTGCAGCATCATGTTTAGTTTGTGCAGAAGCTTGCCGCAAACTTGCGGCTTAACATTCACTTTATTTTTAACGATTAACTCTTACATTATGAGCACTAGAAACTATAACAAAGATACCGACGGATTAGAAAAAATAAGAGCACTTATTGATGAGCCAAAAATAGTTATGTTGGCAACTCAACTTAATAAAACCCCATTTTCAGTTTGTCCTATGACATTACAGCAAATGGATGCTCAAGGAGACTTATGGTTTTTTTCATCGAGAACAAGTGGTCATTTTAGTGACATACAAGAAGATAATCGCGTTCAAATTATTTATACAGATGAAGTAAAAAATAAGTATTTATCTATTTATGGACATGCTACTCATATTGTAGATCAGAAAAAAATAGATGAATTGTGGAATCCTGCATTAAACACTTGGTTTGAAGGAAAAGAGGATGCCAATTTAGCCTTACTAAATATTAATATGGAAAATGCCTACTATTGGGACACGAGTCAGAATAAGTTAGTTTCATTTTTCAAAATTGTGGACGGATCTATTACGGATAATACGCCCGATTTAGGAGAAAAAGGTAACATAAATATGCAAAACCATTAATAGCAAATTTTTAGATATAAATTAGAAGTAAAAAGCTCAACATTTAGTTGAGCTTTTTTATTTTAATTAATTTACAAAAGAAATAAGTTCTTTTTGTTTTTAGGAAGATTAAAACCATTCAAAATAAATCCCTGAAATTGCAACAGCCGCAATTAATATTACAAGTGCAGATATAACAAATGTGGTCGTAAATGTTGTTTTTTTATCATCTTGAAATAGATAATCTTCTCTATCGGAATTTTCATCTTTTATTACTGGCATAATTTTTAGTTTTAAAGGTTAATATATACTGTTTTCTTATTTACAAATTCATGTATTCCTTCTTCGGAAAGTTCTCGTCCAAAACCAGAAGCTTTAGTGCCGCCAAAAGGTAGTCTTGGATCGGATTTTACTATATCATTTATAAAAAATGCACCATCTGGAATACGACCAATTTGTAGTTTGGCAGCTTCGGTATCTTGAGTAAAAATCATGCTACCTAAACCAAATTTAGAATTCGTAGCCATTTCATAAGCTTCATCAGCATTTTTCACTTTAATTATTGCGGCTACAGGTCCAAATGTTTCATCATCAAAAACTGGCATTCCTGGTTTAACACCCGTAATTATTGTAGGCTCAAAATATGTTTTATCCATTTTGTTGCCCATTAAGACTTTTGCTCCTTTTTTCACGGAGTCGTCAACTTGTTTTTTTAGTGTTTCGGCCAGGTCTTCACGTGCTAAAACTGTTAATTCGGTGTCTAGTTTTAAAGGGTCGCCTATTTTAATGGCTGAAACTTTGTTTTTAAATTTTTCTAAAAATGTATCGTAAATAGATTCTTCTACAATAAAACGTTTGGCAGCAATACAACTTTGTCCAGTGTTTTGCATTCTAGCATTTACCATGATGTCCATATAGGAATCTAAATCGGCATCTGCTAAAACGATACAGGCGTTATTTCCACCTAATTCTAATACCGTTTTCTTAAGGTTTTTTCCAGCTAATGCGGCAATATGTCTGCCCGCTTTTTCACTTCCTGTTAAGGAAACGGCTTGTATGCGATTGTCTGCAATTAAATTTTCTATTTGGGCATGATCTACAACCAAGGTTTGAAAGCAACCTTTAGGAAATCCACTTTCTTTAAACAACTCTTCTATTATTAAGGCGCAACCTGTTACATTTGCAGCATGCTTTAATAAAACGGTATTACCAGCTGCTATTGTAGGAACTGCAAAGCGTATTACTTGCCAAAAAGGATAATTCCAAGGCATAATACCTAAAATACAACCTAATGGATCATAGCTTATAAAGCTTTCAGAAGCATCTGTAGTAATAATTTCGTCAGCTAGAAAATCTTCAGCATTTTTAACGTAAAAATCAGTTAGTAAAGCACATTTTTCAATTTCTGCTATACTTTGAGAAATAGGTTTCCCCATTTCTTTAGACATTAGCTCACTATAGTGTTGCTTATTCTTTATAAGGTTATCTGCTAGTTGTTTAAAAAGGTCGGTGCGTTCAGAAATCTCTGTTGTTTTCCATTCATGAAATGTTTCTTCTGCACGGTTTATATAGTCCTCTAACGTAGCATCAGAAAACTGCTTGTAACTTTCTAAAGAGGCTCCGGTGTAAGGATTTATGGTTTTAATTATTTTGGACATAGTTATCATATTAATTAAGATATGAAGATAGTTTTTTAAGAGCATGAAGCTTAATCTATTTCATAAAAGAATTAACGCAATAGATGAAATTGTTTTAAGTCAATATTTAATTGATTAGCGTCAATACAGACGCTTCATTGTCATCATCTTTGTTGTATAGAAACAAATAGTTTAATTAAAAACAATATATATTATGAATAATAGCGGAAGTACAGCATTAGGCGTTTTAGCCGGAGCAACAATTGGAGCAGTTTTAGGAATATTATTTGCACCAGATAAAGGAAGTGTAACAAGACAACGTATTTCAGACGAAGCTGAATCGCAAAAAGCAAAAATGGCATCTTCTGCTTCGGAATTACGTGATCGTGTTGTAGCAACAGTAAGTGCAGAGAAGCATACATTGGAAGATAGAGTTGAATCTATTGTATCTGATGTAAGTTATAAAGCGGATGATGTAATTACTACTTTAGAAGCAAAACTTAAAGATTTAAAAGATAAGAATAAGAAATTGCAAAAATCATAAATGCTTATGAATGTTTTTGAATCCATAGGAGAAAAAACAGATAGAGCTGGAGATATTGGTGAGAAGTATATTAAAAGTTCTCACCAATATTTTAAACTTAAATTATTTCAGCAATTAACCTTTACGGTTAGTATGATAGCTAAATTATGGGCTGTTGGTACATTTGTTGTGTTAGGAGTAATTTTTGGATCTGTTGCTGGGGCTATTAGTTTAGGTGAATTATTAGAAGATTTAGCACTTGGTTATTTAGCGGTTGCAGGAATATTCTTTGTAATTGGTTTATTAATTTATGCGACTCGAAACTCCATAAATAAATATATTATTAGAAAAATTGGCTCAAAATTTTTCGCGGAAGACGAGTAATAATCGATAATTTAAAAATACTTTTTTAGAGTATATTTTTGATTTAAACACTACTATATGAAACCATCTTATACAAATTTTAACGACCTTGAAACCGATTTAAAACGGTTGAATTTAGAGCGTAGAATAGCTTGGGAAGAAATAAAACTACTGAAAACCGAATTTAAAGACGACTTAACGCCTTATAATTGGATAGAACCTATTATAAAGAAGGCAAGTAAATATGGTGTTTTTATGCTGGTTCGCAAAATGTTTACTAAACACTAATTATAAGTGCCCCGTGTAGCTAAACTCTAATAAATTACAATTATTTCAAATTATCATGAGCAATCATGATATACAACCCAGTTAACCAATTGCAAAGTTTAAACTAATTAACTGATTCTGCACCTTGATTAAAAGTGGCGAAAAGCTTAAAACAAACTAATTAACTGTAGGATAACGTGTCTTCATTTTTTGTAATTAGCTGCTATGAGTTTTCCTTAAACTGAAAAACAGCTTTAATAGAATCTTATCAGGATTACATGAAATTATATTTTTAATATTTTGGTTACTGATGATAACAGATTAATTAATCTGTTTTTTTTGCGTTAATTTTAAATCTATTAGGGTTAACCAAGAGTCTTTTCTTAAGGTATCTTTATAATATAATTGGATGTAAAGTAGCAAGCATCTCAAAACAAATTGCTAAAAATTAAAATACATTATATTATGAATCCATATACAAAAGAAGTAGGAAACAAGCTTAACGCATTATTAGAAAAAAATTATGATGCGGAAAAAGGTTATAAAAAAGCAGCGGAACATACTGAAAATACATCTTTAAAAAATCATTTTAATCGTAAGGCTGCAGAGCGCTATGATTTTGGACATCAGTTAAAATCTGAAATTAAAAATTTCGGACAAGAGCCGGACAAAGGTGGTAGTGTAACAGGTACTGCGCATAGAGCTTGGATGGATGTAAAAGCTGTTTTTTCTTCAGATAACGCCGAGTCTATGCTTGAAGAAGCAATTCGCGGAGAAAAAGCTTCAGTTGAAGAGTATAACGAAGTTCTTAACGAAACAAGTTTGCCGGCTTCAACCAGAGATTTAGTGATGAAGCAGAAGAACACAATTTCTCAAGAGTTGAATACGATTAAGAGATTAGAAGATTTACAATAATCTTTAAATGCACTACTAAAAAGGGACGCTTTTAATTAAGCTCCCTTTTTGCATATCTAATTTTTATTGGTTTAAAATTCACGTTTAACGGGGAATTCTATCTTAAAAACCTCATTTGAGTTAAAGGATATTCTGATAGAGCAAATTCAAACTGAATGATATGGATATCTTTACAGTGTAGAAATTTGATAGTCATATTTCTAATTTATTAACCTAAAACCATTTAAACTATGTTACGTTGGACAATTATATTTATCGTATTAGCGATTATTGCAGGAATTTTTGGATTTGGCGGAATTGCGGCAGGTGCTGCAGGGATTGCTAAAGTTTTATTCTTTATATTTATAGTGCTTTTTATTATTTCACTTATTCGTGGAAGAAAAGTATAATTACAATAAAAAACCATTTAATAATTAAAACCATTTATTATGAAAAAATTTCTTTATGTATTTTTGGTGGCATTCAGTATGTCATTAGTATTACCAAGTTGTAGAGATCAAAAAAATGACAGCATCGAGGATGTTGCTGACGATGTAGGAGATGCAGTAAAAGATGTTGCTGACGATATAGAGGATGCTGTAGATTAAATAGCTATCTTAGAGATTATTAAACTTCCAGAAGTCGTATTTTGGGTAGTAATTAAAGCAGGTATTTACTTTAATGTAGAAGCCTGCTTTATTTTTAATTTAAATTTTTTATTATGGAAAATCAAAGAAACGAATTAGATTGTATTGAGAAATATCAGGCACGTGGTTATATCTGTAATTTCAAATGTGAAGATAACAAGCTTTTGGAATTAAAAAGCAACAAATTATATAGCCCAAATGAAATTATAATTAAAAGAACCCAGCGTTTTGAAGGCTTAAGCAACCCTTCAGACATGTCAATTTTATACGTTATAGAAACGAAAGATGGCATAAAAGGTTTGGTTACCGCTAACTACGGTATAGAAAGTGATACGGATTTAGACGAATTCTTTAAGAAAATTCCATCAGGAAATGATGAATCTAACGACGCTATTTAAACTTTATTTTTTAGAACGTGTATCGTTACACTCATTTTCTTTATCAAAATATTTGGATATTTCTGAAGGTGTTTCAATAAAATGAAAGTTTTTGCCATCTACTAAAATAGGGCAGCGCAAACTGTTTGGATGATTTTGAAGTACTTTAATCCAATCTTCCTCAGATAATGACGCATTTTCCGTTTTATAATTATTTTGAAAATCTGGATGTTCTTGGTTTACTAATCCGGATAAAGACGTCTTTAAACGAGATGCAATTTCTAACCACTGCATACCGGTAACTTTAGTTTTAGAAGTATCAATAGCTAAAACATCACGGTTAGAAGTACTAACGTAAGCATAAGCTTGTTTTCCTATTGTGTTTTCTGAATTATAATAAAGAATAACTTTCTCGTTGTCTGTAGCAATGGTTCCCATAAAAATATTTCTGTTAGGTACAAACTTACATATAAATTGGGATTAAAGATAACGGAAAAAAAATAATTTTTAACATGAAAACGGGAATGTAAACGCGCAATAAAAATGAAAATCGTATTTTATAGTTGATTTTTAAATGGTATTGGTAAAATCAATAGGTTCATTGCAACTTTTGGTGAGAATATTGAGTGGTTTGATACAAAACTTCTACTTTTGCAGTAATAAATTTACAATTATATTATGTCTGAAACTATCGAGAAAATTAAATGCTTAATAATAGGTTCTGGTCCTGCTGGATACACAGCGGCAATTTATGCAGCCAGAGCAAATATGAAACCTGTTTTATATCAAGGAGCTCAACCTGGCGGACAATTAACAACAACAAACGAAGTTGAAAATTTCCCAGGCTATCCACAAGGCATTACTGGTCCAGCTATGATGATGGAGTTACAAGCGCAGGCTGAACGTTTTGAAACAGATGTACGTGATGGTTGGGTAACTAAAGTAGATTTTTCCAAATCTGGAGGAACTCATAAGGTTTGGGTAAATGATATGAAGGAAATTCACTGTGATACGATAATCATCTCTACAGGTGCTTCAGCTATTTATCTAGGATTAGAATCTGAACAGAAATACTTGAAACTAGGTGGCGGTGTTTCGGCGTGTGCTGTTTGTGATGGGTTTTTCTACAGAAATCATGAAGTAGTAATCGTTGGAGCAGGCGATAGCGCTTGTGAAGAAGCACATTACTTATCAAAACTTTGTAAAAAAGTAACCATGTTAGTAAGACGTGATGAGTTTAGAGCATCTAAAATTATGGCTGCTCGTGTTCAGAAAACGGAAAATATAGAAATTCTTTACAACACGGAAACTGATGAGGTTTTAGGAGATGGTCAGGTAGTAACAGGTGTTCGCGTTGTTAACAACAAAACGAATGAGAAACATGAAATTCCTGTAACAGGATTTTTTGTAGCTATTGGACATAAACCGAATACGGATATTTTCAAAGGCTTTTTAGATTTAGATGAAACTGGTTATATTATTAACGAGGCTGGAACATCTAAAACAAATTTAGAAGGTGTTTTTGTATCAGGTGACGCTGCCGATAGTGTTTACAGACAAGCTGTTACAGCAGCTGGAACTGGCTGTATGGCTGCCTTGGATGCTGAACGTTATTTAGCAGCTAAAGATTCTGAATTTGAAGTGAGCACATCTACTTATAACTAGAAGAATAAAATTTATTTTATATAAAAAAACCGAAGTCATGCTTCGGTTTTTTTGTTGATTATATATTTCTACTAGAATAGAAAAATATAGGTTGTAATGATAAGTGTTATAATAATTTTAGATAATGTGGTCATGATTTTTTGATTGTTAGATTTTTGATTGCCTGTTGGTAGGCAGAATTGATGATTATTTTACTTTTTATTCGTAATAATTTCTATACCATTTTTGTCAATATTAACTTTTACCTCTTCACTGTTTGCTTTAATGCCATTCTCATTTAATTCCAAACTAGAATCGTTCGATTTTATTTGAATGCCTTGACTGTCTAATTTTACTTGGGCGTCATTATTGTTTATATCAACATTCACTTTAAAATCATCTTCTGGGCAATCGGCACAAATAACGCCATCATTTATTATTTTCAAAAAATGTTCTTCCATACCATAATCTAAAATATCATTGTAACGGCTCGTATTTCTATGAAAACTAGTTGTATTATCATTAGCATAAAGCGTGCTGCCTTCTGGTAAATACAGTGTTATTTCTACTTCCTGATCGCTAAACTTATTTTTAATATCGGTTGTTAAAAACGGATCTAATAATAAGGTATTACCGTTAATCTGATAATCATAGTCAATAGAATTTGCACGTTTTTTTGCTAATACAAAACTACTACCATCCGCTTTCTTTTCTATAATAATATAGCCTACGGAATCTTTTGTCGATTTAACAATCAGCCGTATATCTCGCGAATAAATATATTTTTCATTAGTATCATTATAAGCTATACGACTAGAATTACTACTGCGTCTAAAATCTCTGTTATGATCCAAGCTTTCTACCATTTTCACTATTAAAGTATCATTGGCCGTAATATTCAAAGTTTCTTTCTGCGAAACGCGAGCATCGAAAGCATGCTGCGTCGCTTGTTTAATTCCTATAATAGTTAAACTAATTATAGACAGTAACCAAATACCTAAAAGCGTAAATTTTGCAATGTTTCCAATAGATTTTAAATTATTAATTAGAATTTTCAATCCTAAATAGAAGATAAAAAAGAATGGTATTCCAATAGCAAAAAATGCCAACATAGAAACTAACCAAATTGGCGTATTAGATGTATTTGCGGCATTTATGAGCTCAAAACCAGGAATGCTAATAACATCTGTTAAACCTACAGTTAAAAAACCTACTAGTAAACCAATTATTGCCGATGCACCAGTAATTATGAGGATAACGCCTATAAATTTGGCGATAATTTTAAAGAAGAATATAAAAATTTCGCCAATAGCATCAAAAAAGTTTTGTGAACTTGATTTAATACTATTTCCATGCTTTTGAAAATTGACATTTTTAGCCGCTCCTGAAACCGAATCGGAAACCGATTTTGCCGTTCCGGATAACGAATCGCCTACATTTTTTGCAACGCCGGAAACATTATCAAAACCGTCTTTAATTTTTTTTTCAATGTTACTAATGTTAACAGGTTCACCTTTCATGGTAAGTTTGTCAGCCGTAGTTTTAGCTTCCGGAATTAAAATCCATAATAGTATGTAAAGGAAGATACCCGTTCCAGCACCAAATATGAGGAGAATCCATAACAGACGAATCCAAAGTGCATCTATACCAAAATAGTGTGCAAAACCAGCAGAAACACCTCCGATATATGAATTTTCAGTATCTCTAAATAGTTTTTTACTAGCACCTTCTTTACGTTGGTGTTGACTTTTTGGTTCGTCTTCAAATATGTCGTCGTCCACCAAGTAATCTTCTGGTTGGCCCATTATGGTTATAACCTCGTCCACCTCTTTATTCCCTATAACGTGTTTATCGTGCTTAATACGTTCACTGAATAATTCGGCAATGCGTGCTTCAATGTCTGATATAATTTCAGAACGTCCTTGAGAGTCAGTAAATGAGCGCTTGATAGCCTCAAGATAGCGTTGTAGCTTTAGGTATGCGTCTTCATCAATATGGAAAAAGATACCGGCTAAATTTATGTTGACTGTTTTATTCATTATTTCGTGGTTTTTTGACTGGTTACTATATTCACTGCGTTCTGTAATTCACTCCAAGTTGTAGTTAATTCGGTTAAAAATAACTTCCCGGTTTCGGTTAAACCATAGTATTTTCTTGGAGGTCCCGAGTTGGATTCTTCCCAGCGGTAATTGAGTAGTCCTGCGTTTTTAAGTCTGGTAAGTAGTGGGTAAATCGTGCCTTCTACAACTAGTAATTTAGCGTCTTTTAAAGTAGCCAATATTTCAGCTACATAAGCATCGTTGTCTTTTAAAACTGAAAGAATGCAATACTCCAAAACACCTTTTCGCATTTGTGCCTTTGTGTTTTCTATTTTCATATGTCTCTGTGAATTTTAATAAAGGAAAACCGCTTAAAGCCTGCTTGTCCTAATCTGTTTTTTAAATTGTTCATCTTTTGATTGATTGATTGATTGATTGATTGATTGATTGATTGATTGATTGATTTTGATGAAATTCTACTGATTATTTTAAAAATTTAATAGTTAATGGATAATTATATAGTTGTCCATCCCTTGCCGCTAAAGCTGCTTTTACTATAAAAACAAGTTCTAATATAAATCCTATTACCGCTAAAAACCCCAATCCACCAGTTATATAAAGTAGAGGTGAAGGTTTGTTAATATTAATCTGAATATTATCAAACGTATTGATGTTTAGAAAATCGAAACCGCTAATCAGATTAAAAATAAAAAATGGAATCGTAATCATACCAATCACTAAAGCGTATAATAAAATGCTGATTTGAAAATTTATGGCTTGTTTACCATGTGCATCTACAAACTCCGATTTATCTTTATTCATAACCCATAATACGATTGGGCCAATAAAATTCCCAAAAGGAATAACAAACCTAGTAAAGGTAGATAAGTGAATGAATGTTGCGATATTTTTATGATGATTTCCTTCCATTTGTAAAAGTATATAATAGTTGCTTATGCAAATATATGTCTTTAGAAAGGTATTGTGCAATGCAAAGTACTAAAAATTAACATAAAATTAACAAATGGAGATTCAGTATTTTTTAATATATTTATAAAAATACACCCCCCAAAATGATTTGCCCAAAAAAGGAAAATTATTAAAACAAGCCTAAAGCCTTGTATATAAAGGGTTTTGTTTGGTTAAAGTATAGTTTAGTCAATTCTACCAAAAGCCCACAAGCAGTCATTTACCGACATTTTACCGACATTTTAAACTTCATTTAAAGACATTTTAAACCGCATTGCGACTTTATGCGCCTGAATGCAGCCGAAATCACGCCACATCATAGTTTTAAGGGTTTTTGTTGACTCGTTATGGGCCGAAAAAGCGGACTGTTTACGTCTAAACTTGGCACTTTCATTTTTTAGACAAAATAGGCATAGCGTGTACTAAAGGGTGTACCAAAGGGTGAACTATTTAACGCGTGTTTTGTTCTGTAGGAGTACCCGAAACGACAAAAAAAAACACAAAAAAGCATAAAAAAAGGGGTAAAGTTACCCCGTAATGCATTGAATTTTTAATAAATATATTGAAAATCAGCTAGTTATGCTATTCCCTTCTACTTTTTAGGCTTTTTTTGCTTTAACATAGTTACATCTGCCTCCAAATCATTGATCCGATCAAACAGCGTGGAAGGGTCTAATAAGTTGAAAAGCATGGCTAAACTAACCTTCCAGACTTCCTTTATTTCTTCAGGTTTTAAAATGTAGCTTGGAAACTCTGATCTGTTGTCACTCTTCAAAAACAAGTTGCCGTATTTCTCAAGCCTATTAATAACGCGCTTGACTACAATTCCGTCCTCTGTTATGATAATATATATCTGCCCATCCTTCAAGTCGTACCAGTTTTCACAATATTCACCTACTACTATGCAGCCGCTATGTAGTGTTGGAACCATGCTATGCCCTTTTACTTCAAACATTCTAAAGGTTCCATTGTTAAGACGAGGTAACCTATATGTGGGCAATGTGCTTATGTAATCAGGGTCACCAAAGCCTGAAATATAACCAGCTTGGGCGTGTACCGGAACTAGAACGGTATTCTCATTTCCCTGACTATCTACAGTTATTAGCTTTGGTAGGTTGGGTTCGTTAAGTGAGTATGGCGATTGCTTATTATTCTGGTAATTTTTAATGCTATCAACTATTATCGGTTCGCCTTTTCCAGTAATAATCCAATTTAAATTAGCGTCAGGTATTATAGTCAATATATTTTCTATTGCATTCGAGTTTATCGGTCTTTCTTTGGCACTTCCCTTAAAGCTACCATACGACATGCCGAGCTTATCAAAGAAATCCTCCTTTCCAAAGCCTTTAATTTCAACGAGATGCAATATTCTTTCCTTTATATAGGTAAATTTATTGTCCATAGACTTGCTTGTTAGTCAATTAATTTGCTACATTTGTATTAACAAACGCACAAGTAAATATATGGAACTTTTTAAAATACAAGCTATCAAAAATGAAATAACGCCAAAAATCGAGCTTGGAGACTATATAACTCTCGGCAAAATGCTAGGCATACCGCAGAATACAGCTCGAATGAGATTTAAACGAGACAACCCTGAAGCTGTTGAAGCCATGAAGTTCTTAATTAACAATCGCTTTGAAATGATTGAGACTTACCAATCCAATATATAATGCAAGACGAATCCCCATTTATCCATTACCAAGCCAAGCTATGCGTTAAGGTGCGCTTTCTAACTTCAGACAGAAAGCCACACGCCAATAGCCTGCAGCTTATTTCGTATCGCGCGCTTAAAAAACGCATGGACAATCCAGAGAATACCGAAAAGCAAATGCGTAACGGATCATGGGGAGGCGGTGCATTGGTTTTATACAGTTCATTAAGTAGAGATTACAAGGATGCGCTAACCACCGAGTTTGGCAATCCAAAAGAGGAAATTAAAAAGAGTTGGTTCGCTGATCACTATGTATCAGATCGCGAAGCTGCCAATTTCTACATATCACACCGTTATGGCGATAATAACGAGCACAAGCTCGATATGGCAAAAGTAGAAGAGTACATATATAACGCGTCAGTACTTAATACGGTTGTTCAAATGAAAAATAACCGCAAGGAATACGCCAGAGCATTAGGATATACAAAGCTAGACATTTGGCAGTCCTTGAGTAATGATGTGAATGCATTTCGCGAAGTCGCTCACACCTTGCCACCATCTAAAGATGGCCTACGTCGTAAAGCTACGGCTTACGCTAAAGCAATGGAGCTTTCAAAAACAGCAGGCTACAAAACATTAATATCTGGTAAGCTTCAAAACAGTAACGCCAAAAAAGTAACCGAAAAGGAACAAATGGCATTGCTAGACGAATTAATATCCAAGCACACCAACCTAGACAACGAACTAATAAGCACCATATATAATACAGTTGCCGAACGCATGGATTGGAAAACCATTACCGCCATGACAGTTTCCAACCGTAAAAATAAAAAGAAGGTGGTATCACACGCTGGACGTAATGGTAGCAAGTCGCTTAAAAATAACGTGCTAATGCAAGCTAAACGTTTCCGTCCTACTACACCAATGACGTATTGGACGCTCGATGGTTGGGATGCGGAACTACTATACCAAAGCACCGGAACAAACGACAAAGGGCATAGTGTTACATCATACCATAACCGCTTAACGGTTGTCGTAATATTGGACACCTTCAATAATTACCCTATTGGCTTCGCAATTGGAACCCATGAAACGCCTGCTTTAATTAAGCAAGCCTTACAGAATGCCATCCAACATTCAAAAGAACTGTTTGGTCAGCTTTATATGCCTTATGAAATGCAAATGGATAACTACGCATTCAAAACCTTAAAGTCAACCTATAAGGAGGTGACTAGAAACATTACGCCAGCTTCTGTTGGTAATGCCAAGGCTAAAGTAATTGAGCCGTATTTCAACCACATAAACAAAAAGTATTGCAAGCTATTAAATAACTGGTCTGGTCATAACGTGGATTCGGGGTCTAAAAATCAACCGAACGACGAGTACATGAACAAAATTAAAAAGCAGTTTCCGGACCAATTGGGATGCATTAAGCAAATCGAGTCTATCATATACGCTGAACGCTCTAAAAACGGAAAAGAGTATGCTAAAAACTGGTTGAACACCAAAGAGGTGCACAAAACAATAATGACAAACGAAAGCTACTTATTGACGTTCGGAGACAATACCGGTTACACCAACAAATTAAGAGGCGAAGGCTTAATCTTAACCATTCACGGTGAGAAGTATGCTTATGATAGTTTCGATATCAATTTCCGCCACCATGCTGATAAGGACTGGAGCATTCAATATGATGTTAACGACTTGTCTCAAGTCCTAGCCGTGTCTGCAGATGGCAAAGAACGCTTTATGCTTGAGCAAAAATACATACAACCAATGGCGTTGGCAGATCGTAGAGAAGGAGACCAGGAACAGCTAGACAAGATTAGAAACTTCAATAAGTCTGTTACTAACATGATAGTGGACGAGCGCGCCACCAACTCCAGACTACTAGAACCACTTATGGCACAACCACAATTAAACGATACGCTGGCCAAGCACTTAATATCGGATAGTCTTGGACAACACAAAAACAACAAATCTAAAGAAAGGCTAATGGCACAAAACAAAGCGGCCAAGCTTATTGAAAGCACCAATAAAAAACAGGCCAAGAACCACGAGAAATCATTCATGGACGAACAGCTGGAGTATTACTCCGATAAAGTAGATATCAACGATTACCTAAACGATTAAAAATTTTTATGAAATCAGAAATTAACAAACTCATTAAAGTACGTGACAAAATTATTCAGAAAGTCGAAAAACGAGATAAGGTAGCCTTAATAAGATCGGACGACTGGTATCAAAGCTCAAAAGGAAAACAACACGAAGCCGTTACCGGTAAGTTAGCCGATGCCACTGAAAGTATTAAAGAAGCAATTAAAGAATTAGAAAATATAGCATAATGACCGATACCCATAAAAATAACATTGCCCATAAGCTGCAGGAATATATAAATGTTCATGCTATTAGTCAATCCATAGTATCTCACCGCGCAGGTGTTAGACAGGAATATATTACCGCTATTTTAAAAGGCGTCTTTACCTACGACGCTGGAAAAGGTAACACCGGTAACATTCCAGACAAGCACTTCATGAAGCTTGCCGAACTTGTAGATTATACTACCGAAAAACGCTACTGGTTAAACCGCGCCACGCCACAACTTACACAAATGATTGCCATTTTAGAGGAAGCCCGCGAGCATGCTTACACACGTTTAGTAGTTGGTTCAACTGGTTCTGGTAAGTCTCACGCCATTACGTTGTATGCCAAAAAGCACCCTGCCGATGTGTTTCATGTTAAAGTTGGAAGTGAGGATACACTTAACGGCCTGTTGGAAAAAGTATGTGCCGCTTTAAAAGTACCACCAAGTAAACACAAGTCCGCCAAAATTCGCGACATATCCATGGCTTTAAAAATGCTTTATAACTACGGTAAAAAACCCCAGTTAATTTTTGATGAAAGCGAGTATCTAAAGGTGTCTGCCTTATGCTCTATAAAGGAGTTTTACGATTATCTGGATAAGTACTGCAGCATCGTGCTAATTGGTACCGATCAGTTAACCGGCCAAATAGACAAGCTGCGCAAAAAGGATGCTAAAGGTATTCCGCAATTATATCGCCGTATTAAATTCGGAATACGCCATTTACCAAGTATTGATAAAACATTTAAACTCTTTTTAAATGAAATTGAAGACAAGGAACTAAAACGATTCCTACGCGCCCAATGCGATAATTACGGCGAGCTGCACGATGTCCTGGTTCCATGTATGCGCGAAGCTGACAGACTGGATATTCCGCTGTCTTTAGCGCTAGTAAAAAAGATATTAAATGTAAATGAAGTCGAAATTTTTAAAGCCTACTAATTGCTAACAAAACCCAAAACCAAAAGACCTGCTAAACTAAAAAAGGTTTTAACGGTAGCAAATATTCAAAACCAAACAGTTACCAAATTACAGTGGCTCGGCAAATGGCTAGACGCTTTTGGTAAACCTCAAGACAGAGGAGTTTGGTTTGTATGGGGCGGCTCCGGAAGTGGTAAAAGTACATTTATAATGATGTTAGCAAAAGCCTTGGCGCTATTAAACTTTAAAGTGTTTTACAACTTACTGGAAGAGGAAACCGACGACACGGATTATATAGATAGAACTGAATTGTTACAAATGAACGAAGTAGAGAAAAACTTTCACACCCAAAGCTACAACTATAATGAGCTAATCGCATACTTAAACATGCGCAATCCGCCAAAGGTTGTCGTGGTGGACTCTATAACGTACTTAACAAAAGACTGGGATCAGTACATGGCACTTAAAGCGCTATGTAATAGAAAAAACATCATGCTCATAATTGTTGGGCATGCGGAAGGCAAAAACCCGCGAAGCGAATTTGAAAAGTCTATTCGTTACGACGCCAAAATGAAAGTTTTCATTGAAGGGTACCTGGCACAATGCCAAGGCAGAACCATAGGCGAAAACGGCGGCCGATTCATCGTTTACCAAAAGGGCTACGATATGCTTCGTGGCGAATCATAATATCAATAATTAACAAACCGAAACAATGAAAAATCAAGTACTACAAATTTTACAAATGGATGCCGACGCTTACCAAATGCTAGTTATGGACATCTATACACAATGGTGCGCTTCTAAAAGCAAGAACCAAACATCACTCCAAAAGCTTTTAATCTCTAAATCACTATTCAACTGGTGGTACAAATGCTTGGAGTTTCAGGAGCGCACATTTGTCTACCAAGGCAAAGCGTACATCGGGAAGCTGTCTCCAGAGCTGGCCGTGGACTTCTATAAGGAAACCATTAGCCCTATACACAACCTATTCTCTAAACCTTTAATAAAAAAAGCACATGACGCCTAAACAATTAGAAAACAAACTAGACGAGCTCAACTTTTGGTTGGACAATAACCAAAGCCACGAACACTACTCAACCAAGTATAACGAGCGAAATGAATTAGTAGAACAATTAACCCAATAATATAATTATAAAAAATGGCAACAATTAAAATTAAAATAAAAAATGGAGAATGCGATGCTACAGTAAAGGGAACTGCATTTGATATAGTCGAAGGGCTGGCAACAATGCTTATAGGTAGTCCTGAAATGTTAAGGTTTATGAAGGCAGCTATAGAAGTATCCGAAGAACATAATAAAGAATTAAACGAAGAAAACAATAATTAAAATGAACACACAAAACCAAACCGTTGACCTATCAACATTAACTGCAGACCAACTGCAGTCAGAATTAAAGCGCCGCCAATTATCCGAAAATCAAAAGGCACTAAAAGAAAAAAAGGTGTATGAATCCGATAATGAGGACTTCATTATGAACGCCGTATCCAAGGCCAAGCAATTACGCAGCGATCTGGACGAATTTAAAAAGATAACTATCAAGCAAGCCAACGAGTTATACATACGCATGTATCATATAGAAGGCAAAGAGCCAAAAGAAGTTAAAACCTTTAGCCGTATTAATAAAGAAGGCAATATGAAGGTAACAGTGGATATGCAAGAACGTTTCGCATTTACAGATGAAGCTGAAGTACATATTGATGCCATTCAGGATATTTTTAAAAACAAGTTTCAGGACAGAAACAAAGGTTTTTACCGCGTTTGGGAAAAAACAATGATGCGTAACGGAAAAGGTGAGTTTGACCCGAAGCTTTTAGCCAAGGCCAGAACCGAAGTAAGAGAGCTGGGAGACGATGAGCTTATTAACCGTTTTGATAAGCTGGACGAATGTCAAACCGTAATAGGTAGCAGTCTATACTGTCGCATTTATGCCCGCGACGAAAAAAACAAATGGCAGGACATTTCACTTAACTTTTCAAGCTTGTAAATATGGAATCTAACAACAAAACATTCTCCGAAGAAAGCAGCAAGAGCCACCGCCGCCAAAAAGCTTTAAAAGCGTTGGAAATTGCCAAAAAAATTGAAGCAGATAAAATGAAGGCAGGCGCAAAATATCAAAAAACAGATAACAAAACATACAGTTTAAAAAAAGAAGAAAACATTGCAATAGTAGTAGAGCAATATAAAGACAACGAAATTCTGGTAAACAAAAAATTAATAATTCAAGACCAGGAGGGAAACTGGATTAGCAATGTAAAGCTAACGAATTCAGAGCACAAGGCATTTAACAGCCACATTCAAGGTCAATAAACATAACAGCGCTGCGTGCCTGATTAATAGCATGCGCCCCAACTACCAATTAGCACGTAGCGTTATTTTAAATTTAAACAGCATCATGATACATCCACAAATAAAAAAATCATTCCTCTGGTCGCATTTCGACTTTACCAACCCACAGCACCGCTATGTATTAAGCTTGGCCATGCAATTTGGTTGGAGCAAAATACACCCTATTACTGGAAAGCAAGTGGCCGATCTTGGCGCGCTAGATAAGTGGCTAAAAGGTAAAAGCAAAATAGGGCAATCGCCCGTGTTAAAGCCATTAATGGAAATGACACCAACCGAAACCAGCCGCATAATTGTAGCGTTGGAAAATATGGTGGCTAAAAAACACGAAGCCTAATGGAAGCCACTATGTACTTATTAATTGCTATTGTGGTGATTTTTTTGCTACTCATTGCCGGCTTATCTGCTATGATTTTTAACGATACCGATGCCGATATGTTTTGGTACGATGCCCAACAAAATCCTAATAAAAACAAGAATGACTAACCATTACAATATTGAAGTTCTCGAAACGCAAACACACCTAAAGGTTACCTATCGCGATGATAAGTTTAGGAAGCTCGAGCACTTGCGCGGTAAGCTGGACGATGCCATGCTAAAACAATTAGGCCGCATTATTCCCCGATCAGAATCCAGCATGCAATCCTATATAAATCACTATCAATCCAAAGTATCTTACACTAAAATTGAAACAAAAAAAAGCCTCTACACCCAATTTCTGGACGAGTGGACTGCGTTCTTTGAGCAGTTTAGCGGATTACCGCCCAAGTTTACAGGAGCCGATGGTAATAGCCTTAAAAGTATAATTACATATCTAACCAAGCTATCGGCAGGCAGCGAAACCGAAGCGCTAGCCCTCTGGAAAATCATTTTAAGTAAATGGCATACCGTTAAAGAGTTTCACCAGCAAAACACCGATTTAAAATATATCAATTCAAAATTAAACATCATTCTCCATGAAATTAAGCAACAAGGTAACACCTTCACTCAAGGAACTAACGGCAGTGTCGAACTATAGCAACACGGCCGTAGTAAAACATTACGCTGGCATGAATTTACGCCTAGCCATAAACTCCAGTGCTAAATCCATGGCTTTACTTACTAAAGCTGAAGGCGGTGAGGAACTGGTTAAAAAATGCGTAACCAATATGCTTATTGGTACCAGTATGTACTTTGCTAAAGTGCTTCCAGATAGGCAAGCCAATGTAGTAGCTGAAGAATTATTGGCAAACTACAACTACCGCCAATTAAAGCTTGAAGACGTGCTGGCCATTTGCTACGAAATTAAAGAAGCAGATATTATTAACCTGACACCAGCACGAATTCTAAAACACATCAAAGACTATTTCCAACGCAGGGAACGTGCCGTAATAGACCAAAGCATAAACGCCAGCGAAACCAACAAAAACGGAAACTTTGATAATGATTATGATAAACGAATTAGGCAAAGCGCGCGCCACTTGGATAACCAAAACAAGGCTATTGTTAGAACACGAACGGAAACTAGAAAGTTTTATAAGCCTTGATTTATAAATTATGAATATATATAGAACAACGAATACCAGCGGTAAAACAAAATTATATTTAGGGAAAAATTTTGCCGAGATAGAATATAAGTACAAAATAATCTACTCAATCCACGAACTTAAATCCATTGAGCTGGTACAAAAGGATATTGAATGATTTATAATACCAAGATATGAGCCGTTTTTTATGGCTTATATCGACTCTTATAAATTGTCTTTAAACTCAAATAAAGAAAAAACATGAAAAAAATCACAATAGCCTTTCGCGGCTTATTTTGGAAACTAAAAAAAGAAGGTAACAAATATAGCTTGGGGGAAGGCCTGTAACAATATTGATTTATGGAATTATCGTTTTACCAATTTATGCTCTGCATGGCCTAATAATTAATATAACTGAAGGATTGGAATTTTTAGTAGACGTCAACTCTAAAAAAATAACGGTCAGCCGAGAATTAACAAAAAAAGAAGAAAAGCTCATAAAAATAGAGCTACTCAAAAAATAAGAGCCTCATGAACACCTAACATACAACGGCCATCAAAACGCCACAAAAAACAAACTGCAGGAAGCGGTTCAAGATTTCCTTAAAGGAATAGACCGTGTGCTTATACCAGACAACGAAGTTTTAAGCTTATTAAAGCGCGATATAATTGCGCACATAGTATGGCTTAATAATGAGCATCCACTTTGTAAACCTATAGCCGCCTCTTGGTTTAGCCACGATAAAAAAGACTGGCAATTGTCCGGTGTATATTTTAGCAACTTCCATATTTATCACGTAAACCGCGACTATTTAAAAACCCTTTAAACCCAATTTAATTATGACACACGAACAAACTTTTACAGTTTTATTAACCAAAAACCCGCCGCCAGGAACTTGGTGTTTTGACATGATTGGGCGCACCTTTCAAGTAGTAGACAGAGGCGATTGGTACTTGTTAATTAAAGACATTAACGCACCATCTAACAAAAAAAGATGTTTAGTAAAATCATTTGTATCAATTTTAAAATAAAATTATGTGTTCAGAAATGGAAATGCCAACACTTTGTAAAGAATGCAGAGGTTGGTTTGACTTAAACGATGGAAAACCATCAAAAGATGGTAGATACCAACTGTGTCAAGAATGTAGTGAAATAGATAATAGTAATAACCCTGATTATTAAAAACCATTTAAACCCGATTTAATAATGCAAACAAAAAAACAATCTTTAACAGAGTCTTTATCTAACACCGCCGTTGGTTTTGGCGTTAGTTATGCTAGTACTTTTTTAATATTCCCGTTGCTTGGCATTGCTACCAATGCTGGAACCAACCTTATAATTGTAATATACTTTACCATAATCAGTATTTTGCGTGGTTATGCTATACGTAGGTTTTTTAATAAGAAAACAACAGGCGTTAAGCGCTTAAGCTTTGCGCACTATCCAGACGGCAAATTATTTTATATACATTGCTTCCATTGCGAAATAGATACGCCAGTAAACGAAGACAAAGAAAACTTATACTGCTCCAATTGTGGATTAAAACATTGAATGATGGCATAATCGAAAATCTTCCTTAAATTAGGCATATGAAATACTCTGAAAAACCAACGCTATTTGGTAAGATTATTATTGCATCCCTTATTATTGTATTAGTAATCCAACTAATAGCGTTTGTTTTTTAATTAATTCTTAAAATAATATAATTACTTTAGCATAATTAAAAGATAAAATGAAAAATAATTCAAACCTCAACAATGCGCTTGTTTTTGAAAATATTAATTTCAATGATTTAACAGATGAGGACGAAATAGAGTTTATGTCTGACATTAAGAAAAAATTAGTGTATATCAAGGAACGAATTGAGAGTGAGCCGAAAGGCGAAATTCAGGCCTTTTCAAATGGCGTTATAATGATTTATGGCTTCTCGACCGATTTAGAATATGAAATTAGAATGCTGCTTAATATTTAAACCTTGAAAAAACTACTCACTACTCTCGCACTTTTAAGTTGCCTCTATCTTATGGCCCAAGACGGCTACAACTTGCCATATAGCAGTTATAAAGCCATATTTACAAAGGTTACGCAATTAGACAGTCTTACAGCGCGGCAATTTGCTAATAGTATAATTAGGACCACGGAAACACAGTATGAGTTTTTAAGCGTTAAGAAACGTAAGGAGACGGCAACCTATTACTATATTGAGTCTGGACTATCTGAAGGCGAAGTTCAAGAGCAGAAAGAATTGGGCTGCAGTAAGTGTATGACTGTAAATTTTATGGTATATGACACGCGTTATGTATTTCTAAGCATAACCGGATCGCTAAATGATTTACTGCGAGCATGGCAAAATGAATTTTTACCAACTGCCACTGCAGACTTAATAAATGAAAGCTTTAAGTATCGCGAAGTAAAAAACAGAAGCACCGGTGTAGATGTTCGGCTATCAGATGAAGGCAGTGTATGGCAAATATATAACTGGTCAATTTAATTTTACTAAATAGAAAAAACCCAACTAAATCAGTTGGGTTTTTTTATTGCACGCTTTTAATAAAATAGTTATGTTTGTACATATGACAAAGCGTCAGTCCCAACAGCTCGGCACCAAAAAAAATAAACTACTACGGTATCAAAGTGTTTTAGATTACTACCATGAAATCTTTAACCCTGATATTCCGTTAACGGTGCTGCATTCTAAATACATATATCCTCGGTTTTTTATATCGCGTACTACTTTCTACAAAATACTAGGCACGCCAGTAGTTAAAGAGCTGAAAGAAATTAAAGCCTTTGAGGAAAGTCAGCTTTCAATGTTTTAGGGAATTTCGCATTAATATTTTATTGTTAACTAATTGTTAATGACTTTTAACCTAAAAAAATAATTATTCAGCTTTATTTTCTATTTTTATAAAAAATAAAAAAAATGGCAAAGAAAAATAATTCTAATAGCGAAAATTCAAATAACAAAAGCGAAAACAATTCAAAGTCAGTAAGGACTGGTCTTGATTCTAGGATAAATAGATCAGGTGCCGAAAGTACTAAAGGATCAGGCTCTGGAAATAGACCAGGCGGAACTAAAAAAGATTAAAATTAAACAGGGCTAATAGCACAAGCCCTATTAACATTAAAAATATTGATGCTGCATTTAGATAGTCTGTTGACTTATTGAATGTTTTTACGTTTTCATCATATTTTTTCTGCTTACCGCCGTTTATCTCTTTTCCAGTAATTTTATCTAGTTCTAAACGTATATACTTTTCTTCATTATCATTGGAATAAAAGCCCGTTTTTTGAGAAATAAAGTTAGCGAGTATTGCCGTTAAAAAGCAAAGTCCACTAAATAACAAAAGGCTGGAATATTCTATTTTTATATGGCCAGTTTTAAACTCTCTTAAGGTTTCAAAAATTATATAAATACCTGCACCGCTTATAGATATTATTAACAAATCCATTCTTCTTATGGAATAATTTGTTCTTTCCCTTGTATTATTTAAATGCTCATTCCAAGCATTATATCGTAATTGATTCTTTTTCTTCATTACCATAAAAGTACTCATTTTTAATTGTTTTCAAAATTATTTATAAATAATCGATTCAGCTTTAAATAGTAGATTCACATTACACATTACACATTAGCCATACTCATATTATACCTAACCGTATATTCCTGCACGCCATCGTCGCGCTTTACGCGTGTAAAGCCACGGCGAATAAGTGCGCCTGTGTTTTCGGCTGGCTTCCAGCCATGCACTAAAGCATGTACGTCTTCCTGCAGTTTCCAAATACTAAAGGCTAGGTCTTTTTGTGCTTGTGGCGCACGCCCGCTAGAATTGGTTAGCTTCAGGTTTGCAAATGTTAAGCTAACCGTAGCATCGGCCGTTTGCCTATTTACGGGGTTGGCGGCTCTGTCTCTTCCTATATTATCAAATTGCCCACCGCTAATATCAATTAACACACACGGCCATTGTACTGGGAAGTTAGGGCTGTAATAGTCCAACTGACCCCAATCTTCATCTACATATTTAACGCCCGGTAGCGTGTCAATTCTATCCTGTATGCTTTTAATAATTGGGTCTATCATGGTTTTAGTCGTTTGGTAATGTTTGTATTTAATTCTTTGAGGTTTATGCCAATTACTTTACGTATGTGTAAATCTACCTGCGGATGCCAGCCTATAAATTGGCGTTGCTCAATAGTCATAACGGCACCAACTTTTTGCAGGGCTAAAGCTTTCCATTGTGCGGCTTCGCCTTGTAGCTTTTCATTGCGTTGGGTTTTGCCCTTTGTAACACCCCCAGATGCCTTGTAATACATAGCCCAAAAAAAGCCTTTCATTTTCTGCGTAACCACAATATCGCCACCTTCATTCTGGATGCCCATGTACGGTAAATTACTACTCCACTTTATTTCGCCATTTTTACTATTGCTTTTTATGCTTCGCCTGCCTTTTCCCGTTCGCACCATCATGGAACCACGACTGTTTTTAAGTTTTGTTTCTGGCCACTTTTTATCAAAGAATGCTTTGCGCTCAAAGTTGCGGTCAAACTCTTGGGATAATTGCACCTTAACGTCGTTGGTTAGGTTCTTTATAAAGTCTTTAAACATATTACTTTTTAGTTTTAGGCTTTTTAATGGCTTTAGCTCCAGCAACTTTATGGTAAGGATGCCCAGGCGGAAACACCACTTTTTCCCTTCCGGCATTAAAGCGGAATATGTCCAGTTTGTTCTTGCCGTTTTTACCTATTTGCGTTGTGGCAGCATCGCCTTGTTTATTGGCGGCTTTGCTATTACTAGCATCATTGGTAGCGGCTAAAACTTCGACTGTTGTACACCTGCAGCGCCAACCGTTTGGCGGGAAATACTTATCCCAAAACGCATCGGTTTTTGGTAGCGTAATGTCGTGTAAGGCGGCATGGCTATCACGAACTTTATCGTCGGCAGCGGTTCTATATTGTAATAAATACCTATCGCTTTCGCTAAACTGCTCGTAACGTTCTGCCATTTGAACCGATCCAACGGCAAACTCATATTCACTTTCCAAATACGTTTCGTTGTAGGTGCTTTTAATAGCCGCTACATCTTTGCTAAATTTACTGAAGGACTTTATGGTCTTGTCTTCGTTTTGCAATAGTCTGGAAGCTTCAAATAGTTGCGCATGTGTTTTTAATTGCGAAAAATAGAAAACATCATTCTGCAAACTCTCGAGCATCCCTTCAGATAAATCGTTGTCTTTAAATGAGCGGCTTAAAATACGATTGGTTTCAAAAATAAATTCTTCATATTCCTTAACTTCTACTAAATCCTTTGGGTTGTAAGCTCCCATTTTATGCAACTTTTTAAAAGCGTTTGCAGCACTCTTTAAAAGCTTTTTAAATTGTGGATTTATAGCCAAGTTTAGCGGCTCGCTTTCGTGCTTACAGTCGCTACATTGTGTGTCGTATAAATAATTTAATCGAGAGTTTAGCGCCCTGAAATATGTGTCAGGGCTTAAGCGAAAAAATCGCCATCCAGTTTTAAGTTTGTTCCTGGTGTAAACTCTTTTTTGCCAATTATTTTTAAACCAAACTTTTCATTCATCCACTCGGTATCCATGTCGTAATTGATAGATGCTTCGTGGGTCATTTTCCAAAGGGTTTCTAAATCTTCGGTCTTTTCATACTCATAAACAAGTTCGCCTTTTAAAACGCCTAAATTAACAAGCGCAGGAATAACGGTGGTGTTCCAGTACTGCTCTAATAACTGCAAGTCGGCATCTATTAAAGTTTGTAGCATGTCTTGGCCGCTTTCGTCCTTACTACGACTTCCGTTTTGTGTGTCTTGGCCAATTACGGCACCACTCATTAATAACGAGATTTCGTTATTACATAAGTTTATCAAGTTCTTGTACACGTCTCCAGAGGTAGAAATACCTTTTGCAAACTCAAAGCTTTCGCTTTCGTCAATAATAAACCACGCTGCAGCACCCATGTCTGTCATCATGTTTTCAGCACGCTTTACCATGGCGGGGTCTTGCGTGTTGGTTTTCATGTAGCGTGGTGGTATGCCGTAAATCTCGCATAATTCGGACCAGCAACTTTGCGCAAAGCGTTTGAATAAAATATGCGGAACCGCGGCATTAAATAAGCCGTAGTCTTTCTTTTTGCCAAACTCCAACAAAGTAGTTCCGTATTCCAAGCTATCGCGATACTCTATTTTCTTGTCCTCGGTATAGTCTGGATAAACAGCACCGTTTTTAGGATCTACATTGGCGCGTGGAATAAGTTCTACCTGAAGCACGTTGTTTTCATTCAAGGACAACTCAATAAGGGAATGTGCGCGGTAAATACTGTCTAAAATGTGCGTGTTTATATCATTCACAAAAACAGAATTATTTAAAAAGTCCGTTTGTTCCTGATCCACTTCGCCGCTAGGCTTCTTTAAAATAATACTTTCCTTTAGCGCTTTGAGTAAGCGGTTTTTGTACTGCGACGTTAATAAGGCGTCTAGCCCAATTTCGTCCAATAATTGCTGGTATAAATACCACTTTGGGTTGTCCTCAACCTTGGTTAGTTGCAAGGCTGTATTCCAGCTTTTAATATCCTGACGAATACGCGCTACCGCTTTTGGTACAATGGTAGTTGAAATCGTTGGTTTTTTAGCGTTGGTTTTAACGTTTGCTAGTTTTACGCTTTCGGTTTGGAAACCTATTTTATTTCGTTGTTTTGTCATCCTTATTCGTGATTAAATTTTTTACGGGAACCCATGCTAAACGGTTGGCGTTCGTCTGCTGCTATAGCTTCAGGGCTTAAAGTTGGTAAGGTGCTTAAGTTTACCACGCCATCGCGTAGGTCTTTTAGCCACTCAATGGTTCGGTCGTAACGTTCTTTGGCCTGCTCGTAAATAATATCGGCATTACATAAGTCTATAACCCAATATTTAGCAATTACCACCGCATGCTTTACAATTAGCGCATTGCGGTCTGCGCCGGTAGCGCTTAAAATAGCATCCACATCATAGCGAAGGCGACCATCATAGTTTTCAAGTTTGTTGTTGCCCGATAAATAGCTGCGCAGTTCCTCTTCAGCCGCGGCTAATGCAATGCTAACAATAGTGTCGTCGCCTTCGGTTATTTGTGTTACTTGGTAGCCGTAAATGCTACTCTTTAAATCTGATTCCGTTAAAAACATATATTAATAGCGTCTTGATTCCCGTTGCCCGAAAGCGTAGGAGGTTAGTTTTTTTGCTTGTCTGTTTTGAATTAACCAACAGGCACCTTCCAAAGCATCGGGTGCATCCATAACAGAAGACTGCGGACTTACGCCAATCATTTGGTCGTGCATTTTTACCATGTGTGGGTCTTCCTTTTCCTTTATATTGAAAATTAAATTCCCTAATCGGTTAAGTGGCTCTAGCGTTCCTTCTATTCTGAAAAACTTGTCTGGTTTTTTTCGTTTGTCTTCAGTTACTGGAACGGTGAAACCATAATAATCGGCTCGTAAATAAATTAAAGGCAATAAAACCTGTTGGTAGTGTGGGTCTTGTAGCGAGTTGTTTTCAATGTAAATTCGTGCGGTATCAACCTTATGATCCTTCAGGTATAAATAAGATTCATAAAGCCAGTCCACAAACTTATTATTACTCGTTTGCTCTACAAATGCTTTGTAAACATAGCGCCTACGACCTTTGGAGCCTACAATAACAACGGACTTGTGCGAAGCCTGTTTATTTTTGCCTTTGTCTTTGTTAGAGGTCGATGGATCGGCATAAACAATTATTTGGTCGCAGCTGGATAATCGCGGGCATGTATCGTATTTAATATTTTTAAAAACATCGCCTTCACTCACCGGATTATTAAAGTATTCCTTTTGTTGGGAACTCCATGGCATCTTTATTAAAACCCGATCTATGAATGCCTCGGTGTTTTTTTGTGGCCATGTGCTTTTTCCGTCCTTATCCCGAATGTTTATAATATCGTGCTTATCGGCTTTCTTTGCCATTTCGGTAATGCTGCAGTACTTGGCAATAATGTTACCGCTGGCTATCCATAGTAATGGGTTGGAAATAGAACGCGTTGCATATAAGGCCTCAAAAAGCCATTTAACCTTAACCTTTATTCGTTCAGGGTTTCGGCACTCTTCGTCGGTATCAATATCATCAATTAAAATAACGTCTGGTCTTACGGCATCGTTGTTGGTTCCACGAGGCGACTGTCCAGCACCAAGCGCTCTAAATGACGCTCCTTTTTTGGTTATAAACTCGCCAGCTTCCCAGCTGCCTAGACTTTGTTGCTCACCGTAATCGTTAATAATACGGTGGTTGCTTTCAAATTGCACTTTGTAAGGCAATAGTAAGCGTTCGGCATTATCTAGGGTATTAGAAACTAAAAGGACGTTTCTTTTTTTGCCCATTAAAACCAATTTAATAACCTCCATTCTGGTTCGAGTGGTCTTGGAGCATTCACGCGACCAAGAACGAACCTCGAACCATTCAGGGTTATTCATAACGCGTTTAGTAGCCGCTTTATGAAATGGCGCAACTTCAGACAAGTAATGGTTAGGGAAGTAGTATTTAAACCATGCCTCGTCATTGGATTCTAAAGTTGCAATACGTTTGTTTTTTTCTGCAGGCGTTTCCTGTAAGTCAACAGGCGTGGCACGCGATGTATTTTCGCGATACTGCTGCCAGAGTTTTAAGTATTTTCTGTCTTCAGCTAATCCCATTATTTCAGTTTAGAATTAATGAAGGCATCAAAAACAGGAATCAATTTTTTGTAAATATCAAAATCAATGGGCTTTAAAAAGTCCAGAAACGCGGTGCCAACTTCAAATATTTCAGCAATGGATGTTTCGGTTTCTAGTTTCTTTATGGCGCTGGTAATTACGGCTATGGTGTTGGACTCTTTACTGTCTGCCACTTTAACCTCCCGCTCGCGAATGCGATCGTTTAACCATTCTAATTGATCGTATAGGTCGCCAATCATTTTCTGGCGTGTTACCAGCAATGATTTACGCAGCTTTTCCCACTCTTCATCTTTAATCCATTTACCAACCGTTCCAGCACGCACACCAACACGATCTGCAATTTCCTTATTGGTTAGTTTCTGCGTGGTATCCAAAAATAGCATTTTAGCATACTCCTTGGCTTCTGTTTTTTTCA
Source organism: Bizionia argentinensis JUB59 (assembly GCF_000224335.1). GTDB lineage: Bacteria > Bacteroidota > Bacteroidia > Flavobacteriales > Flavobacteriaceae > Algorimicrobium > Algorimicrobium argentinense. The sequence goes on from NZ_AFXZ01000009.1 coordinate 163,165, forward strand.
TTCCCATACTATAATCTTTACTACAAAAGTGTGGGTTTTGCTTGGCCTTATAAAAAACCTGTAAAGCCTGTTAACACAGTTGTAACCCTTACGAACAACCCTGTTAATGCGGTTTACAGGTTTTTGTGAGTGAAAAGGAAAACAGCAATATTTGTCACCAGAATTAGTCATAATTAATTAGCATTTATGCCAAAACCAAGATTTACGTTTAACGACGAAACCGAAAAGAATAGTTACGGCTTCATCATTCCAACAAAAGGAATTGACCTAAAAAGGTTTAAGAAGAATCCGATCATGCTGGACTCTCATATGAATAGCACTAGAGCTGTTATAGGAATGTGGGAAGACACAAAGGCTGATAAGAGCATTCTGTCTGGCTTACCTGTTTTTGATACGGAAGATGAAACGGCTGCTTTAATTGCCGGTAAAGTTGATCGTGGCTTTATAAAAAGTTGCTCTATGGGCGTTAGGTTCCAAAGAGATGATATGAAGTTTGTAAACGATGTCTTGGTTTTGGAGAAATGCGAGTTGTATGAAGTTTCTATAGTAGCCGTGCCAAGTAACGCCAATGCTATACGTCTTTATGTAGATGATAGTACCGAGCCTTTAGAGGATAGCGAAATACAAAATTTATGCTTAAGTGCATTGCCGGTTAAGCCAGAAGTGGTTAACCCTGAAATACCAAACCCAGAAAATACAGATATGAAAATTACATTAACATCAGTTGCCGCTATAGCATTAGGTTTTGCGGCCACACAATTGGAGCACGAAGCGGAAGCCATAAACGCAGCCGTTGTTAAACTTCAGGCTGAAAAACAAGCAGCCGAATTAAAACTATCGGCATTACAAACAGCTAACGAAGCACAGGCTTTGGAAGCCATTAAAGCTAAAGTGCAATTAGCACATAAAGCTGGTAAAATTCCAGCCGATAAGGTAGAGGATTTTGTAAATCTAGGCATTGCAAACGAGGCATTGCTAGATAGTACTATGGCAGCTATTCCTGTAAGAAAAAGTTTAGCGGCTCAAGTTATAGGAGGCGAAGCTGGAGCAGGCGAAGTAAAAACCGTTGAGGATTTTATGAAGTTAGGCCACGACGCACAATTAGCATTTAAGGCCGACCAGCCAGATAGCTATAAAAAATTATTCACAAAAAACTAAAAGAAAGATGCCAGCAAATTTCCCAGAAATATGGTTAGGACGTATTATCCAAAACCTAGACACAAGTGATATTGCACCGTTTTTAAACGGTATTGCAGAAATCGCAGCCGATGTTGTTCAGATTAACCAAGGACAATTATCAGAAAAAAACAAAATCTATGTGCCAAGCACAGAGTTTGAAGTTGATGTTTTAATTAACAACACAACCTACCCACTTGCTGTACAAACATACGCAGATGGCACGATTGAAATCACGTTGGATAAATACCAAACCAAAGTGGTAACCTTATCGGACGACCAGATTATTGGTGCATCTTATGATAAGATTGACGTGGTTACAAAGTCCTTAATTAGAAGCATTTTAGTTTCTAAATTTAAAAAAGCATTGCATTCTATTGCGCCGCAAACAAATACTGCAACTACGCCAGTAATGGCCGCAACTGGTGGCACAGCTGCTTTAGCAGATCCAGATGGTAGACTTCGTTTAGTTTATGAGGATTTAGTAGCCTTTAAAGGGTTATGTGATACTGCAGGATTTACCGAAGAAGACCGACGTCTTGTTTTGTGCAACGAGCACTGGAACGATTTGTTATTAGACCGTAAAAACTTTGGAAACCAATTAGTGGACTACGCAGCTGGAAAGCCTGCGCCAATGATTGCCGGATTTGAATTACAGAAATACACAACGGCGCCAATATATACGGCGGCTGGCGTTAAGCAGCCATTTGGCACAATTGCAGCCCCAACAGATACAAGTGCTTCTATAGCATTCTGTGTTAATGGTATTGCTAAAAAGACTGGTTTAACCAAGCAGTATTTCGTAAAAGCGGAAAACAACCCAGCCAACCAAACTAACGATTTAGCGTACAGACATTACTTTATTGTAACGCCTTACCAAAACCGTAAAATCGGAGCAATCCGTTAATTAAAGTAAACTCTTTTTCAAAAAAAGGCTACTGTTTTAAGTGGCAGTAGCCTTTATTTTTTCAACTATGCTAGAACAAATACTAACCTACATAATCGCGCCCATACTTACTGCAGTAATTGCATGGTATGGCTCCAAGGCCATGACCGAGCGTCATTTAAAGTCTAAAGATTTAGAAATAGAAATTAAAAGCGCCGAATATTACCAAGGGCTATTGGATGATATGTCCGCTAGATTAACGCAGGCAGTCAAGGAGCTGATGGGGTTAGAAGAACGCTATAGGGAACTTTTAAAAATCAATGCCGATTTAATTGATAACATGAAAAAGTACCAGCAATCTAACGACGATCTAATTGAAGAGTTACGAAAATTCAAACAGCTAAACGGTAAAGTAAAATGAGTTTAAGCATGCACCAACGTGTATTTACGCGCAACATTGCCAAGCTAATTGTTTATGCTTATCAGCATGGACTAGAGCTAACCTTTGGCGAAGCGTATAGAACCGCAGAACAACAGGAGATTTATGTAAAAGCTGGTAAGAGCAAAACCATGAACTCAGACCACCTACGTAGACTAGCGGTAGACTTTAATGTGTTTACTAATAACAAGCTAACCTACGACTGGGCTACGGTTAAAATTTTAGGCGATTACTGGGAAACCTTACATCCATCCAACCGATGGGGAGGCGACTGGAACAAAAACAACATTAAGGACGGCTTTATAGACGTTCCGCATTTTGAAATGCATATTTAAAACGCTTTTAAATCATGATTAATTGGAAAAACACAGCTGAAAATTTAATCCTGGTACTCGTAGGCGTCATTGCCGGTGTGGCCATTGGTTATCATGTGTCGGTTAAAACAGCCGAAAAAATGCTAGAAAACCAAAAAGAGATCATTACCGAAGCTATTAAAAAAGAAACCACCGCCATACATAACACTGTTACAACTGAAATTAACAAAGTTAAAAACCGAAAGGGCGAACCCATTAACATCATTATAGAACCAAACAACGATAATCAGTTACGACAGGAAACCAACACCGATCAGTCTAACCGCTATCAAACAAATTCACAGGACAGTACCCCAAAGCCTGAAAAAAAACGGGGATTCTTTAAACGGCTATTTGGCGGTAAAAAGAACAAAAATTAACAAACCTTTAAAATTAGATATTATGCAAAATGACCAAGTATTTAAGCAGCATCCAAATTTAGAAAGCTACTACCAAACAAGCGATGAAACGAATTTTTTCAAAGATTCAGACGCTCATGTACACGCTAAATCTCTTAAGGGTAAACGCGTAACGGAAATTGTAAACGAAAACCCCGGAGCGGCAAACGTATCAACAAAACAAACGGTTACAAAAGCTAATAAAACAGCGCCAAAATTAGACGATTTAACGCCAATGCAAAAGGCGAAGCTTCGCATTGAAGCTATTGAAGTTTTAGAAACTGTTGAAGCCGTAACGGAAGCGTTGAAAGATGAAACTGCCAAAACTGTTATTGCAGCTGGTGAGGCGCGAATTGAAGCTTTAGAGCTTGATGCAAAAATATTAGAATCGGAAGCAGCTACAGAGCCAGCTAAAACCGAAGAGGAAGAGTAAACCATTAAATAACAATATATGTTACCAGGAATAGATATAAAATTTAGCAACGGCAATATTGGAACTGTAGTTTCCACTGCCGACGGTGTTTTCGGTTTGTTAACGTCGGCAGTCGCTGTTGTAGATACATTCGACCTTGAGACACCCTACATTGTAAAAGGCATGACCGATGTGGCCAAGCTAGGCATTAAGCCAGATGTAGACAATTACCGACTTTACAAATGGCTTTCAGAATTTTACGCTGAAGCTGGCGAAGGTCAGGAGTTATGGTTAATGGGATTCCCAAAAACCGACAAAGTAAGCGACTGGTTTACGCCAGACGTTGCCACAGGAAAAACGCCTTCGGAAGCTTTACTTGACGCCTCTAATGGTCGTTTAAGTGGCTGCTTTACGTGCTTTTCACCAGACGGTGCCTATGTGTTAACCGTTGCAAACGGTATGGATGCCGATGTGGCCGCAGCTAAAACATTAGCGCAAACATTAGCCGAAAACTACACCAATAACCAATACGCGCCATTTTTTACCATTTTAGAAGGATATGGCTATACGGGAGTGGGTACGGATCTGCCAAATTTACTTGAAGAAAGTAATAACCGTGTAGGTGTTTTAATTGGTGCCACGGAAAAACAAACAGGAACCGTTCCTTTTATGGGCGCATCCACGAGTGTGTTAGCTGGCCGCTTGGCTAGTTTGCAAGTTATGGAGAACCCGGGCAAAGTAAAACGCGGTGCATTAAAGCCATTACAAGCTTTTATTGTGGATGATGCTGTTGAAGTTGTAGACGTGGAAACCTTGCACGATAAAGGCTATATAACCTTTAGAACGCATGTACGTAAAGCAGGATACTACTTTACAGATAGCCGTTTAGCGACTGCAGAAAATGACGATTACCATTATATAGAACGTCGTAGAGGTATTGATAAAGCATTCCGTTTGGCTCACAATATTGTAAGCAACGAAATTTTAAACGATTTCGATTTAACAAACGAAGGTAAGATAGACCCTATTTACGCCAAAGATATTGAAGGCAATTTAGAGCGTGAAATTTTTACGCAAATGACAAGTCGTGGCGAATTGTCCAGAGACAAAACCAACCCAGACGATTTAGGCGTACAGGCAGCTTTTAATTTAGATGCTAATGTAGCCGTTACCAATAGAATTGAAATGGTGGTAAAAGTAAGACCAAAAGGATATGCGCGCTGGATAGAGATACTATTAGGCTATGATGTAGAACTTAACAACTAGAAAAAAATTATGTTTAACTCAAGACAATACGAATGGGCGGATGTTACGCTTGTTTTAGGAGGCCAAGATATTACGGAAGTACGCGCTATTAAGTACTCTGAAAGTGCAGAACGCGAGCCGTTGTATGCTAAAGGGCGCTATCCGCATTCCATTCAAACAGGTAACATTGCTTTTAAAGGCGAAATTGCCATGCTTCAAAATCAGTACGACGCTTTAGTGTTAGCTGGAAAAGGCAGTATTTTAAGCTTAAGCCTAGATGGTTTGGTGGCTTATGGTGACCCAACTTCAGGCGATGCGCCAACCTTTGACCGACTTATGGGAATTCGTTTCCTTGAAGGCGCCAAAGATATCAAGCAAGGCGATAAATTTCAGGAAATAAAACTGCCGTTTGTTTTCTTAAAACTTAAAAACAACTCATAAACAACTCATAAAATGTTTAAAGCAACAACCGAACAAATTGAAGATTGGAAAGCAGCTCATGGCGAAATTATTCGCTTAAAATCTGCTAAATATGATAAGTCAGCTTATTTCAGAAAACCCAACCGAAAGGAAATGGAGTTCTTGAGCAGTAATAAGTCCAGCGGCATCAAGTTTAATGCGGCGCTATTAAAGACTTGTTATTTGGACGGCGACAAAGAGATTGAAACCAACGATGACATCTTTATGGGCATCGGCGAGCAGATCATGTCGTTACTGACATTTGATGTGGTCGAGGTGGAAAAGCTTTAGAGGCTGCCCAAGTAGACCCTAACGATATGATGCGCATCGGTGATGCGCAGCTTCGTTACTACTTTGGCCTCCAAGACCCATCCAGCCTCCCATTACCTATATGGGCACGCAGAATTAGAGAATTAGAGTATATCAGGAAATTAGAAAACCCAGAGTCCTAGGATCAACAAACCAACATGGATAATACATTAAACTACATACTAAAATTTCAATCGGACGCCGACAAAGTCGCTGCGTCCGTTGAGCGTTTGGATAAGGGTGTAAACGATGTTAATAAACATGTTGGAACCATGGGCAATAAGTTTGGGGCTGCTATGGATAAAATTAACTCCAAGCTATCCGGTATGCGCATGAATGCCTTTGTGCAAAATGTGCAGTCCGCTTCGCAAGGATTAGACTCCTTATCGGCACCAGGACTAAAACTAACATCATCATTAGCCGACCTTTCGGCCATTACCGATGTAACAGGAGATAAACTGAAAGAAATAGAAGGCTATGCCCGGACATCTGCCAAAACCTTTGGCGGTGAAGCTGCCGATGGTGTAGAAGCTTACAAACTTATATTATCACAATTAACGCCAGAGTTAGCCAAAGCACCTAAAGCTCTACAGGGTATGGGTACACATATTCAAACCTTAAGTAAAACTATGGGCGGCGATGTAAGCGCAGCCTCTGAAGTATTAACTACAGCTTTAAACCAGTATCAAGTGTCTTTAGACGACCCCATGAAGGCCACGGACGAAATGGCAAAAATGATGAACATTATGGCGGCAGCTGCTAAAGCAGGTTCGGCAGAACTGCCACAACAAAAGGCGGCATTGGAGCAATCTGGTATGGCTGCTAAAAGTGCTAAACTTCGTTTTGAAGAACACGCAGCCGCTATTCAGGTATTAGATAAAGCAGGAAAAAAAGGAAGCGAAGGTGGTGTGGCATTACGTAACACGTTAGCCATATTATCAACCGGTCGATTTTTGCCTAAAGATATACAGGAGGAGCTGCAAGCTGCAGGCGTGGATATTGATGTTTTGGGCGATAAATCTTTAGACTTTACAGAAAGGTTAAAGCCGCTTAAAAGTATTATAGACGATACGGCATTAGTAACGAAGCTATTTGGACGAGAAAATAGTAACTCCGCATTAGCCTTAATTAACGGTATATCAGCTCAAGAAGATTTAAAGGGGCAAATTACAGAAACCAATACCGCCTACGAGCAAGCCGCCATTGTAATGGAAGCTCCAGCAGAAAAGGCTGCGAGATTTCGCGCGCGAATTGACGATTTAAAAATTAGCATGTTTAACCTTACTGGAGGCACATTAGCGTATGCCGCTGAATTAGGTAGTATGGCTTTTGATATTTCTAACCTAATACCCATTATTAGCGGTTTTGGTCAGGGCATTGCCTTTGTAACGAATGCCACTAAAATGCAAGCGTTATGGACAAGCATTACAAGTGGCGCTACTGCAGTTTGGACGGGTATTCAATGGGGATTAAACGCCGCCATGAACGCCAATCCAATTGGATTAATAGTAATTGCTGTTGCTGCATTAGCAGCGGGAATTGCTTGGGTGTCAACAAAAACAGAAGGCTGGGGTCAAGCTTGGGAGCATACCGTAAACGGCGGTAAATTATTGTTTAAGTTATTTGGTGATGTGGTTAAGCTAGAATTTTTAACCGTAGTAAACGGCTTAATGATTGGGCTAAACTCCATTAAAAAAGGCTGGTACGAGTTTAAGGATGCTGTTGGTTTAGGAGATAGTTCTGAAAATCAGAAAATGATTAGTCAAATAAAAGCCGATACTGAAAGTAGAAAGCAAGCTGTTATAGACCAAGCTAAAGAAGTAAGACAAACAGCCTTGGACGCGGCCATGGAGTTTAGCCAAGCTGCAAACTCTATAAAATGGAAAACCGATGTGGAAACGGGCGATGTTACCGATTCAGGAATTAGTGATCCATCGGCACCAGGAGTAGTTTCAGGAAATGCGAATGCCAACGGAAGTGGAGGTGGCTCTGGATCAGGTTCAAAAACAAATAAGGCCATTGCCACAGGCGGAACAAAGCATAATTATATAACAATTAGTTTGGAGTCGCTTATTGGCGCACTCACAATAAAAGGCGGCGACTTTAAAGACAGCGCGAAACAAATGCAAGACCAAAGTGTGGATGCATTAGTACGAACATTGGCTTTAGCCACAACAGCAGGCGGATAATGAGGTTTGATAAAGCAGGTATATTATTTTCAAGTTTAGTGGGCGTTGGCAGAACCAGACGCTTTGGCCTAGTTCAAAATGAACTATCCAAACACGTACTGCCACCAATTCCATTTATAGGCTTTAAAGGCAAAACGGGCATTGTGCCAATTGAAAATGAAATCGAGCAATCCGTTTGGGAGTCAAGCCCACCGTTAAGCGCGGATGATCAGTTCTTCCCGTTTTACTTTGTTGGAAGTGATGGTGTAAAATACTTACTGCCTTATGAACCGATGATAAATATAAACGGCAAAAACACGCTTATCCGAAGAAACGTTGCCAAAGCAAAAACCAAAGGCGGCCGTGAAGTTGGCGGCTCAATTAAGGAGCGTTGGAACCAAGGCGATTATGATATTACCATTACCGGTGTTTTAATTGGCTCATTGCTTACCGGTAATGTAGAAGACTGCTTTCCACGTGAAGACTTTGAGAAGCTTCGGGATTTTATGACCACGCCTAAAAGTTTAAAGGTGTATTGTGAACCGCTTCAGTTATTAGGAATTAACCAAATAGTAATTGAAGATTTTAGTTTCCCTTTTACCAAAGGCGAAAATGTGCAAGCATACGAGATTAAATGTTACAGTGATTTTGACTATAAATTATTATTAGATATCGATGATTAAAGATATAACAGAATTTTAGATTTTATGAAAGCGAAAGCAGGGCTCTTTGCTTTACTAATCGGGATGATTAGTTTAGTGGGATTCGGACACACAACCGACCTAGGCCAAAATTCAAATAGCGTGGACTGCGAGTTTTTCGAGACTCAAACGGTTGCGTCTTGTGTAGATTTTCAAATGAATGAAGTAGCTGCTATTACAAATGAAAACCCTTTGGTTTATCATTATGGCTTTACGGTTATTTCAACAGGTTTTAAAACCAATTTAAACGGCATTGAAAATTTAAAAAGTTCTGATCTGAGCTTGGCCATTAAACCTCCTGAAATACACTTTTATCATAATAGGAATTTAAGCTATATCAAGTATCCAAATCCTGAAGCAATGAATGAACCAAAATGCCATTTTTGCAGAAATGCTCGCGATGCATTAAGGACGTTAAATAGTTAGTAAACAAAATTTATATATAAAAAGCACCTGTATTGTGCAGGTGCTTTTTTAAACTTATTCATGCTAAACATAGACTGGTACATAGAATTTAAGAACCAAGAAGGCAAACGCTTTCAGTTGGCTCTTTTGGGTGAGTGCGAAATTATCTCGAGTGTAGACAATTTAGCAGACACCGCCACTATTGTATTGCCAGAAGCGGTTATGAATGAGCCGTTAAATTTTGAAAACAAAATAGGTCGTGGCACCGAAGTAACTATTCGGTTAGGGTATGATGAAAATTTAGAAGATGAATTTTCGGGCTATATCCAAGACATCACGAATAACGATAGTTCTTTGAAAATACTGTGCGAGGATGCTTTGTTTCTATTTCGCGTTGGCGTTCCAGATGTAGAACTGAAGCCAACATCATTAAGCCAAATAGCGCAACATGTTATTGATAATATTGATAGCAGTTTTACGGTTAATTGTGATTATACGGTGAGTTATGAAAAGTTTACCATTCATCAGGCAACTGGTTATGATGTGCTGAAGAAAATCCAAGAGGAAACGAAAGCGAATATCTATTTCGACACCAAAAACAAGGTTTTACACATTCATCCACCTTATATAGAAAAAGGCGGTGAAGTTTTTTATTCCATGCAAAAAAACATTGAAGAATCAAGTTTAGAGTTTAAAAACAAGTTAGACACTAAAGTTGAAGTCACCATTGAAACTACGGATATAAACGGCAATGTTAAAAAAGTTGTTTCAGGTACTACGGGAGGCGATAAAATAACGCTAAAAGTTCGGACAATGGATGAAGCGAGCATGCAAAAAATAGCAGATAATGAAGCAAGGAGGGCGACTGCTCCAGGTTATGAAGGTAGTTTTGATACCTGGTTAATTCCGTTTTGCGCGCCAACCTATTCGGCACGAATTAAAGACGAAGATTATCCAGATAAAACAGCCTACTATTACGTGAAAAGCGTAACCACAACATTAAGCGAATCGGGAGGTGTACGGACTATTACACCAGGAATAAAGTTGAGTTAAAAATATGGCAGATTTAGGCGACATAAAAAAGTTATTGCGCGAGGTAGTTGGCGCTAATCCAAACTTACCTATTCCGGCCACTGTAATAAGTGTATCTGGAGATACGTGCAAAGTGAAACTTAATAGCGGGTTAGAACTAACCGATGTTAAGCTGAAGGCAACTAGTAATGGCGATGCTAATTTTGTTTTAATAACGCCAAAGGCTAATAGCCAAGTATTGCTTTTAAGCTTGTCTGGTGGCTTGGAAAACTTAACGGTTATAAAAGTAGATGACGTTGAGAAATTAGAATATCAGCAAGACGGCATTTTAGTTCAAGTAGATAGCACCACACCAAAAGTATTGGTAAAAGTGGCTGAACAATTAGAAATATTAGCAGATGGAACGGATTATAAAGTGTCCGTAAAAAACAATGCAGCATCATTAGTGGATGTTATGCAGGATTTAGCCGATTTGCTAAAGCAATTAAAAGTGTTTACACCAGCTGGTCCGAGTGGCACACCATTACCGGATAGCATAACGGCAATAACACAATTTGAAACCAAGTTTAAACAGCTTTTAAAATAGAATTAAATGGCACTTAACAAATCCGCTTTAAAAAGTGAAATAGTTAGCATTATGACCGATATGTTAACCCGTGAAACGAACTCGGTAGACGAGTTTGCCACACGTTTAAGCAACGCTATTGATACCTATGTAAAAGGCGCTGATATTATTTATACAGCTGGATTAATTGATGCGGAAGCACGACCAGTTACAGGAACGTTTGAAGGTGATTTAGAATAATGAGTAAGGATATAGGCATACAAGTAATAGACAACACAGATCAGGGCGAGGTTCTCGATTTAAAAATTGACACACTTCGCGATGCTAATAACAAAATTGTTAGCGGTTTGGTAGTTGGCAATACGCTGGAGCAGAACAAAGCTTTTATTCTTATTGCACAGCCCAACGATTTTAAAGACCACCCAACACTAGGCGTTGGCTTTGAGGATAATTTGTTAGGCGAAGATCTTTTGGAGTATCGCCACAAAATACGTGAGCATTTTGCGATGGATGGACTAAAGGTTACGCAGTTGGATTTATATGATTTAACCGGCATTAAAATAGAGGCGCAGTATGAGTAATATAGTAAAGCAAGGCCAAAGCTTTTTTGATAAGGTTACGCAGTTAACAGGTTCGATTGAAAATGTACTGAAGGAATCCATTTTAAATGGCGTGAGTATAACAGACGATTTGCCTATTGGTTACGCGGTGCAAGTCACTGAAATTACCAACAGACGCGTTGTAGGTTATTTTAACCCCTTTAATGAGCCAGCCACAGCTTTAGCCGCTGATAAAAGAAAAGAAATTGATAGCCTAGGCATTGGCGCTATGGTAATTCAGGACACATTTATAGTAGGATAATGAGAACAAAAGCAGACATAAAAAAACAAATTACCGCGCCATTTGTGGCAAATTCACATATTGTGGCCGCCTATGGTTTGGACGAAAACAAGACCTTTGAAGAGCAATTTTCTATTGTCAGTTTTGAAAATATTCTATTTGATTTGATGGTGAATATTATATTCTTTTTAGAATTGCTTTTCGTGGAGCATGTAAAAGAAGTCGATACTAAACTGCTGAATCAAAAGAATGCGAGACTGCCTTGGTATAGAACCATGGCTTTACAGTTTCAATATGGTTTTGATTTAGTGGCTGATAAAGACTATTACGATAACGGTTCTGCTACGGCCGATCAGATTGAAGCTTCAAAAATAATTAAGTATGCTGCCGTAAACGAAAGCGATGACGAAAGTCGCGTGATATTAAAAATAGCAGGCGAAGTGGCCGACGAATTGGCGCCAATACCAGTACCAGAACGTGCTGCCTTTGATGCTTATGTAAAAGAATTTAGACCAGGCGGTGTTAAGGTTACCATTATAAACTATGAGCCAGACTTATTGTATTTGAATTTAGCAATATATCGTGATCCGTTAGTGCTTGATGCTAATGGTATGAGCATATTAAATGGTAATTACCCCGTAAACGATGCTATTGCTGCTTATATGAAGCTACTGCCGTTTGATGGTGCCTTTGTGATTTTCGACTTTTTGAATTACATAAAAGATAACGCTCAAGGTGTGGTTACACCGGTGGCCGTTAATATTGAATCGGCTTGGATAGATCCCATATTAGAAGGCTATGGCTCGCCTGTAAGTATAGATGTGAAACGCATACCAGAAAGCGGTTATTATAAGGTGGTTAATTTTGATAACATTACGTATGTGGGATAAAATAAGTGTTATACGATTTGCCTATAATTTGCTGCCAACATTTTTGCGGAAGCCTGTTTTATCGGCATTTGTAAAGGTTGTTACCGATCCGTTGAGCGCTATGTATTACGACTGGTATAATAAACGCCAAGAGCATTTACACATACTAGGTCATAACTGGCAAATTTGCTACATGCGTGGTGCTTTGAATGATAAGTTTGATCCTGATTTAAGACGTATATACATAGATGGAACTGGTGGCGAGTCTAGCAAGACTTACATATATACACCACCTGAAAACCAAACAAAATATTTAGGCAAAATATACATACATAACAGTTTGGAGTTTGCCGATACAGGAGCCGACTTTACAGTATACGTGCCAGCCGAAATAATGGCAACACAATTTTACGAAGTTCACGCACAAATAGAGCTTTACAAATTAGGCGGAAAACGCTATTTAATTATTGAAATATAGACCATGAATAAACAAAACTTTTTACAAACAGGCGGTTTTCCTTTAGAAACCGACACGCTAAATGCCATGCAAGAAGCGTATAGCGTATTTAATGCCTTGGGCGAATTGGCAGGAAACAAAGCCATTATAAAAGGCTGTGTAGTTTCAGGAAGCACCACCACCGATGGTGTTGTTTATATAAATGGCGAAGTCTTTAAGTTTGTTGGTGGTCAAACGCAATCTCGCGTTAAAATACTTGAAACTTCCACTTCAAAGGAATTTGAAGATGGTAGTACAAACGCGGTTCATTTTGAGCGCTACGTAACTTTTGCATCTGGCACAGGATCTATTTCTTGGGCTGAATTTGCAAAATTAACCACATTAAGAGAATTGTCAAGGCGTTTATTGCCAGCTGGTACAAATCCGCAATTATACTCCGGAAGCGTTAATAACATTCCTTCAGGTTGGCAGCTTTGCGATGGCACAAACGGAACGGAAAATCTAAAAGGTAGCTTTATTGTTGGCTATGATCCAAACGATAGTGATTATAATGCAATTGGTAAAGTAGGCGGAACTAAAAAGGTTACGCCTAGTGGAAATTTAGATAGTCGTTCTATTAACGTAACAGTGCCTAGAGATGGTTGGTCAACATTTGGATCAGGATTAGGAGCTGTAAAATCTGGTAGAATAGTCGTTGGATCAGGACAGCAGGAAAATAGTGAATACCTTGAGAGTTTACGCGCGTCTGGTATTGATAGAACTTTAACTTCAACACCGCATAGTCATACTTTTACAGGGAATCAGCAAGACAATAGAGCACCTTATTACACATTAGCATACATTATATATATAGGATAATATGGCAAATTTAAGCACAATTAAAAACTGGTTTAAAACTGGTTTAAAACCAACACAAGCGCAATTTTGGGCGACTTGGGATTCTTTTCGGCATAAGGATGATGCTATTCCATTGGCTTCTATTGACGGACTTGAAGATGATTTGGACGGTAAGGTTGATAAGATATCCGGGTTTGGGTTGAGTGAAGAGAACTTTACGGCATTAGAGGCTCTACAAATACAAAGCAATAAGTCGGACATTTTAAACAAGCAGGATAATGCGGATAAAGGTCAGGTCAATGGATACGCTTCTCTGGATGCTTCAGGTAAGGTTCCTTCCTCTGAACTACCAAGCTATGTAGATGACGTTTTGGAGTTTGATGACCTAATAAGTTTTCCTGTGACAGGAGATTCTGGAAAAATCTATATAGCTATAGATACAGGTAAGTCTTATAGATGGTCAGGAACTTCCTTTATACAGTTAATGGACATAGAGGTTCTTGATGAAAATGATTTAGTTAGCAATAGCGCTACAGCTGTGCCAACTCAAAGTAGTGTAAAGACTTATGTGGATAATTTCAGCAACGCTAAAAACGTAAATACTTATGCAAATATTCCTTTAAAAGAAGGTACTTATAATTTTTGGCACAATATTGACGCAAATTTCGCAAATCTTGACACTAATTTTTTTGCACATGATGACGTCACTGTAGAAACTAGGCTGAAGTTTATTGAGGTAGTTGGTGATTGGTTTTATCCGGTAGATTACATTACAGTGATAAGAAGCAAGTTTTACAGAACTATATCTCCAGAAAAAATAGTGTTTAAAGATGATATTTACATAAAAGATGGTAAACATCTAGGTTATGTTATAGATGATAAATATGAGTCTAAAAAAATATTTTATTTTTCTGAAGCATACATCGATTATGTGTTTTATAACGTAGGTAAAGGGTTAGAGGCTAAAAACTGCTATAATAAATCAGAGAATAAGTATGCCTTTCAAGGGGATGCTCCCGATATTGTGAGTACAAGTTATTTGAGATATAGTACTTCTGATTTAATAACATTTAATGGTGAAAACACGCTTATTTTTCCGTCAAAGTTTTTTAAAGATATAGAGATACTTCATTCTGAAATTTTTGTAGGAGAGCGAAAATTAAGCAATTATAGTATTGGACAGTTATCTGATGAATCTGATAAAAGTTTAATCGTTACCGACAATAGTGGGGTATTGTCAAATATACTAATAACTGGAGAGGTAAAGGTGAAAATAGTTTATATAAAAGACGTAATAGGCCTAAATAAATTAACTCCTCTTTCAATAAACACAGGTGTCAATGCTCTGAATTATGAAAGTATTAATACAGCGCACTCTACTAAAATGAGTAACTGGTTTAAGCAATTATATTTGGGGTTTCCTGGAGTTGTTTACGATGCCTCATCAGTTCCAATGCAAAAATTGTCAGAGAGCAAAGCTGTGTTTAATCGGGAGGTGCTTGTAAATAATATAGGCATCGTTTTTTCAGCCGCTAGATCTACTTCAAACAGAATTACA
The DNA here is from genome assembly GCF_000224335.1 of Bizionia argentinensis JUB59. Lineage (GTDB taxonomy): Bacteria > Bacteroidota > Bacteroidia > Flavobacteriales > Flavobacteriaceae > Algorimicrobium > Algorimicrobium argentinense. Next base: position 178,274 of record NZ_AFXZ01000009.1, read on the forward strand.
GACTTGTATCAAACATCAAACGAACACTTAATTAATGTAGGGCCATTAGGCAACAATACATTGGTGCGACGTGACGTAACTGTTTCGATCGACAAATTTGTAAATTCATGCATTGTTGTTACGTCTAGAGCAGAAACGGATAATGATGGTACAGACCCATTAGGCACATCTTACGGGTTTGGCGTGGAGTTCAATGAGCCAACGCGTCAAGCAGATCTGACTGCAATAGGTTTAACGCCTGATGTTGACTCGCATCAACAGTCTCCAGCAGTTGCTATTGTCGCAGCCAAATTAAAAATGATTAAAGATGCTACTTCTGCGCCTTGGGATATTATTCGTCAAGCTTGTAGATTAACAGCTTCTAATGCTAATAACTATAATGTTTACCGAGGATTTGGCCAGATAGATACAACAGCTGCAATAGCTATGATACCATCTATGTTGGCTGCGAGAAGTCTAGAACTGGCGGAATATTTTGAATCTACATCAAGATTTCCAGCTTTATTAAAGTACGAAGATAAGGGCGAGAATACCGAGGTTGTAAAAAGAGATCTTGAGCAAGTTTTTAATAATTCCGCTAGGAGGTACTCACTAAATGGAGCAACTAATTGGAATAATTTAAAAGACTCGGGATTATATTCAATTAATAATCAGGCGGATGACATTGGTGCACCATGGACAGGCTCATATTCTTCCCACTTGTTAGTTAATTCTGGTTTTGGTATAATTTCACAAATGGCATTCAAAGGACAAACTAACTCATCCATAATTAAGCACAGAGTTAGTACGGATAACGGAGATTCATTTTCTGCGTGGGTAGAATTATGGCACAGTGGAATAGAAGAAATAACATTGATGGACACTACTCTGTTGGACACCAAGACAGGGTTAACAGTATTAAGTCAAAATAAAGTAGGAGGAGGTAATATTTATATTAGACCAAATGGGAGGGTCAATACAGCAAATCAATTGGTATTAAAACCATTCGTACTTGATTATAATGGTGATATGTTAGTCGGTGGTAAAATAACAGGAAAATCTCTAAAATGCACCAATATTCCAACAAGTGCTTCTGGATTATCAAGTGGAGACATTTGGAGCGATGGGGGTACTTTGAAAATAATTTAAAGAGCCAAATACTACTAATTTCTTTGGAGGGAAGAATTAAAATAATCCTCCAGCTTTAAAAACTTCTCACGGTATTTTAAACACGAGCCCAACGGCTACTGGAGGACATTTGTTGTCTTTTCAGAGTCGTTGGGCTTTTTTGTGTTTTACCGTGAGAAATACAAATATATAAATCAATTACATCAATCAATCAAAAAATGAATAAGTATCACAAACAATTAAAACGTATTCTTGAAAAAGGTAAACAACAAACTAACAAAAAAGGCAGTAACACCTATTTGTTAAATGAAAAGCTGGAGTTAAAACCAGCTGATTTATTAGAAATATTAGAGGCGCATCCAGTTGCAAGAAATAAGCTAAAAAATGAATTAAACCTTTTTATGAAAGGAGAACGCAATACAGAAGCTTATAGGGAAATAGGTGTCAGTTGGTGGGATTACTGTGGACCTATTTTAGTTAATAGCTATCCTACTTATTTAGAGCAATTACCACCTTTAATAGCTAAAATAAACAAGGAACAACGCAATAGTAAAAATTATGTTTTGTTTCTGGGATCTAATAACACGGATACTAACCAACAACCGTGTTTAAGTTTGATACAGTTTCAAATAGAAAACGGCAAACTTTTACTAACAGCTTACCAAAGAAGTAGCGACGCTAATCTTGGTTTGCCAGCGGATATTTATCACTTGTACCTAATTACTAGACAGATAAATTTACCGTTAAAAAGCATCACATTATTCCTTGGCAATGTGCATGTGTATGAAAACAATTTTCAGGACACTAAAAAATTATTAAAAGGAGAATCCGTGAGGTTTTCTCTTAATGTATAAATCAATCAATCAATCAATCAATCAATCAATCAATCAATCAATCAATCGAAAAATGAACAAACAATTCAACACTTCACCTTTGCCGTTTCAGGGACAAAAACGGCGTTTTGTAAAACAATTTAAAGAAGCTTTAAACGTCTTTTCAGATAGTGCTACCTATGTGGATCTATTTGGCGGTTCTGGACTGCTTGCGCATACTGTTAAGCAGAAATATCCAAACGCCAAAGTAATCTGGAATGATTATGATAATTTTCAAAATCGTCTGGAATCTATATCGGAAACAAACCTGTTACTGACCGAATTACGTAGTTTTCTAATTGATTTGCCACGGAAGCAACGTATGGAAGCTATTGATAGAGAGCGCGTTTTAAGAGTGGTTAAAGCGCATGAAACAAAGTATGGTTATGTAGACTATGTTACGTTATCGGGCTCGTTATTATTTAGTGCTAAATACGCCACAAACTATAAGGAGTTTGCAAATGAAAGCTTTTACAACCGAATAAAACTATCAGATTATAATGCTACAGGCTATTTAAGCGGTGTAGAACGCGTACAGAATGATTATAAAGCGTTGTTTGATTCTTATAAGTCGGACACAACGGTTTTTTTAGTAGACCCGCCATACTTGAGCACAGACACCAGTAGTTATAATAAAGATAATTACTGGAAGCTCCGTGACTATTTAGATGTTTTAAGCGTGCTGGACGGCTCGAAATACTTTTATTTCACAAGCAATAAGAGTCAGATCGTTGAGCTTTGTGAATGGATAGAAACACGAACCATGACTGGAAATCCTTTTCAAGGTTCTACAATGACAACTACTGCCGGAACTATTAATCATACAGCAAGTTATACGGATATCATGTTATTTAAGTAAATTTGTATTTAAAGACTGTTTAAAACCTCTTTAAACCGAGTAGTTTTAAGCAGTCTTAACTAACTAATATTTGACGAATGAGTGTGCATTTGGTATTAAAAAGGTGGGCATCTCGATTTTTCGATTATAAAAAATATAAAGTAAATGACTGTTTCTCCTAGTAAACTCAATATGTTTCTAATGTTCAAATTACCAGCTGCTTACTTAACAGGTGTGCGAGTAAAATCATTAGATTCGGAACAATGTGTGGTAACAGTCAAACACCGATGGGTAAATCAAAATCCTTTCAAATCTATGTTTTGGGCAGTTCAAGGTATGGCTGCCGAGCTAACTACAGGCGCTTTAGTTATGCAGAAAATTAATGCAAGTGGTGAAAAAATTTCTATGTTAGTGTTAGCAAATAATGCAAGTTTCACCAAGAAAGCAACTGGACGTATCACATTTGTATGTAAAGATAGAAGTAAAATAGACGAAGCCATAAAGCGTACTATTGAAACAGGTGAGGGGCAAACCATTTGGATGCATGCCGTTGGTACGAATTCAGAAAATATAATTGTATCTGAATTTAACTTCGAATGGACACTAAAATTAAAACAATAACCGTTTATAATTAACAAAGCAGTTTTCTAAACACCAAAATAATTATGAATGCACACGAAATAGATTACGCCATTTACGGCGAAGAAATGCAATATGTTGAAATAGAACTTGACCCTCAAGAAGGTGTTGTCGCTGAGGCAGGAAGCTTTATGATGATGGACGATGGTATTAAAATGGAAACTATTTTTGGCGATGGGTCATCTCAAAATAAAGGTTTTATGGGCTCTCTATTTGGTGCCGGGAAACGTATTCTTACAGGCGAGAGTTTATTTATGACTGTATTCTATAATAACTTGGTAGGAAAACGGCGCATTAGTTTTGCATCGCCCTATCCTGGAAAAATTTTAGCTATAGACTTAACCGAATGCGATGGGAAATTTATTTGTCAAAAAGATGCTTTTTTATGTGCCGCAAAAGGCGTTACTATTGGTATTGAATTCAGTAAACGTTTAGGTCGCGGGCTTTTTGGTGGCGAAGGTTTTATCATGCAAAAATTAGAAGGTGATGGTATGGCATTTGTTCACGCTGGCGGTACGCTGGCAAAGCGCATATTACAAGCAGGCGAAACCCTCCGTGTAGATACAGGCTGTATTGTTGGTTTCACCCAAGGTATTGATTATGATGTGGAATTTGTAGGTGGTATTAAAAACACCATTTTTGGAGGTGAAGGTTTATTTTTTGCCAAATTACAAGGGCCAGGAACAGTTTATATTCAGTCTTTGCCATTTAGTCGTTTGGCAAGAAGAGTGTTAGCATCAGCACCACAAGGTGGCGGAAAGGACAAAGGCGAAGGAAGTATTTTGGGAGGATTAGGCGATTTGTTAGATGGCGATAACCGATTTTAGTTTATTTGGCTAGTCATTAATTATCGTAAAATATCCATGAGTCTAATGTTCTAAAGGCTTACCTGATTTTTTAGTTTTTTAACGATTTTTTTGCTTGTTAAAGTTTGGCTTCAAGCTAAAAAGTGATGGCTTTTTTCACTATATTTATGAAAACCAAAAGATATTAGTGCCTATTAAGAATTCTACTTTTTTAACCTAAAAATTTTAAAGAAATGTCCAGAGCAATGTTCGAGTACACCAAAACTGTGCTTAAAAAAGTAAGTTTTGATGCTACCTTGTTTTGCAAAGAAGTACAAAAAGCCCTTCAAAGATTATTACCTTATGAAATTGAAGAGCTTAAGGTTTATATTGAATCTTTAGTACAGCAAAATCCCGATTTAAACCAATGTTTAATTTATCTAGAAGAATAAAAAAGAAGGCGACCAATTGGTCGCCTTCTTTTTTATTTAGGTAACGGACTTATAATGTTTACATTTTGAAATGCAATTGCGCCTCTGATAATACCAGATATTACCTCGTGCATAGCATCAATAATCTGCATTTTTAGTTCGCTTTTATGATATAGTAAACTCACTTCTCGTGCCGGCGACGGTTCGTTAAAATAATGTAAGTTGTTTTTGCCTTTCTCACTTAAATCTAAAGTATGTAAATAGGGAAGAAGTGTCATGCCCATGCCTTCATCCGACAGTTTAATTAAAGTTTCAATACTACCACTTTCCAATTGAAATTGATCCTCGTTTTGGCTTTTAAAGTTTTTACATAAATTAATAACACCATCTCGAAAACAATGGCCATCCTCAAGAAGTAGCATATCGTCTATTTCTAAATCATCAGTGTTTATTTTTTCTTTGCTGGATAATCGGTGGTGTTTTGGAATATAACCTACAAATGGTTCAAAATACAAAACACGCTCTTTTATGTTGGGACTTTCTAAAGGTGTGGCAGCAATAGCAGCATCTAAATGTCCTTCATTAATACGCGATATTATATCTTCAGTGGTAAGCTCTTCTATTTTTAACTTTATTTTTGGGTACTTTTTAATAAAAGCTTTTAAAAACATCGGTAGTAGTGTGGGCATAATAGTAGGAATAATACCTATTTTAAATTCGCCACCAATAAATCCTTTTTGCTGATCTACAATATCTTGAATTCGGTACGACTCATTAACAATATTCTTGGCTTGCGTCACAATTTTTTTACCAACTTCTGTTAATTCTATTGGTTTCTTACTTCTATCAAAAATTTGAATATCCAGCTCACCTTCTAGTTTCTGTATTTGCATACTCAATGTAGGTTGCGTAACAAAACACTTTTCGGCTGCTTTGGTGAAATTCTGTTGCTCGGCAACAGCTAATACGTAATAAAGTTGCGTAATTGTCATAGGTATCAATTTTGACTATAAAAATATAAAATCTATCAATAAAACTTATACTAAAAACTACTAATTATGTCTTAAATTTGTATTGAACTTAAAAACGATAGCATTATGACATTAAATACAATAGGATTAGATCAGAAGAAAACAAAAGACATAGCTAACGACTTAAACGGTTTATTAGCTAACTTTCAAGTGTACTACCAAAACTTGAGAGGTATTCATTGGAATATAAAAGGAAAACGTTTTTTCGATTTACATGTAAAATTTGAAGAATTATACACCGATGCTAATTTAAAAGTAGATGAAATTGCTGAACGTATTTTAACGCTCGGTGAAACGCCACTGCATACTTTTGACGATTACATTAAAGCAGCTAAAGTTCCTGTAGGAAAAAATATTTCACAAGATGAAAAAGCAGTACGTTTAATTGTAGACTCTCTTTCAGAATTACTGAAACTAGAACGTCAAATTTTAAATAAAACAGACGAAGCTGGTGATGAAGGTACCAACTCCATGATGAGTGACTTTATTACAGAGCAAGAAAAAACGGTTTGGATGATGAAAGCTTGGTTAAGCGAAACCGTATAATAATTGGTTTATTGATAAATAGAAAAAGTGACCTGCACAATTTGTGTAGGTCGCTTTTTTTATGCTTTATTCTTAAAATCGGATGTTAATTTCCATTTTAGACTTTAGGTCAAATTTGGCAGCATTAAAAGTTGGTGGACCAAATAGCATCGGGTTGTTAGACACGCCATAATATTCTAAAGGCATTCCATTTATTTCCAAATCCATTCTGGAATTATCATTTTCATCATGTAAAACCATAATGGCATACGTTCCTAGTTTTACATCCTTAAAAGTAGCTAATACTTTGCCGTCTTGCACTTTTGTTTTTATATTCTGAAGTGCTTCAGTCTTCATAAAAGTTTCAGCAGAATGTAATCCAATTAATATATGACCGCGATTATTTAATGGATTGTCAACTTTAACCGAAACGGTATAGGTCTGTATACTATCCTGTGCGTGGGTTAAAAATGAGATTAATGTGGAGATTACTAAAATAGCAATAGTTTTCATGAGTGTTGGTTTTTAGATTATTACTGAGTAAATATCTATAAAACAAACTTATACTTAAAACCAATAAAACCGAACTGTAGGTTTTCTATGATGACTTGTAATTTTAAGTTACTTTAAATTAAACCACGAGCCTTAATCTCCAAATACTTATTAATAGTATTCAAAGTTAAATCCTCTGGTGGGGTTAAAATACTTTGAATTCCGTGTTTTTGTAATTCGTTAATAATGAGTTTCTTTTCATATACAAATTTTTCAGCAATGGTTTTTTCGAAAATCTCAAAGGTGTTTCGCGATTCCTTTTGCGTGAGTTTATCTAATTCGGTGTTTTCAAAAAAGATAACTACTAATACATGGTTTTTAGCAATGGCTTGAAGATATGGTAATTGTCTATGCAAGGCATCCAGCGTTTCAAAGTTGGTATAAAGCAATAATAGACTTCGTTGGTTTAAACTGCGTTTTATGTCAATATATAATCTTGAAAAATCAGATTCAGAATAGTCTGTATCTAAATTATAGAGCGTTTCCATAATCTGATTCATCTGTGACGGTCTACGCTCGGCTGCCACTTTATTGGCAACTTTCCTTGAAAATGCAAACATTCCCGCTTTATCTTGTTTTTTTAAAGCCACATTACTAATTACTAAAGTGGCATTAATAGCATAATCCAGAAGACTTAAACCATTAAAAGGCATTTTCATGGCACGACCTTTATCAATAACGCTATAAATAGGTTGAGAACGTTCATCCTGAAACTGATTTACCATCAACTGACTCCGTTTAGCAGTAGCTTTCCAGTTAATATTCCGAATATCATCACCACGAACATATTCTTTAATTTGCTCGAATTCCATAGTATGCCCTATTCTACGGATTTTCTTTAATCCAAATTCAAAAATTTTATTCGAAAAAGCTATAAGCATATATTTTTTCAATTGAAGAAACGATGGGTAGTTTGGCACCATCGCATCTTTTCCAAATTGAAAACGACGTGTTAATAATCCAATTGGCGAGGTAACATAGACATTAAGATTTCCAAAATGATATTCGCCACGCTCCAACGGTCGTATGGTATAAATAATTTTTTTATCGGTAAACTTATCGAGTTGTGTGTTAATTTCAAAATCCCGCTTCTGATATTGAAAAGGCATTTCATCAATCAGTTTTAAGTGGACATTAAAGTTGTATATGTTTTTTAAGGTGATTTCTATAGGATTATCATCGCCATTACTTAATTTTTCTGGAAGTTGGCGTTTGGCTTCAATGCCTTTCTGCTTAAACAATAAAATACTATCTACTAAAATCAGCGCTGCAAAAACGCCAAATAGCATGATACTAATGGCTAAAAGCCCAGGGAATTGATACGCCATTAAAAATAAAAAGGCAAAACCAATTAAGCAGACAAAAAGCCGAGACTCTAAATAAATATTTTTAAAAATGCGTTTCAATTATCTAGGTATTTCAATCGTTTCCAAAATCTGATCGACCACTTTATCAACTGTAAACGCCTCCATTTCGCGTTCTGGTGTTAATACTAGTCTATGCTTTAAAACCGCTTTGGTGCACCGCTTAATATCGTCTGGCGTAACAAAATCACGACCATGTATGGCGGCATTGGCTTTTGCAGCATTTAATATAGCAATGGACGCACGTGGTGAAGCGCCCAAATATAAATTGGCATTATTACGCGTGCTGTTTACAATAGAAGCAATGTAATGTAGTAAATGATCTTCCACTAAAATTTGCTTAATTAACCCTTGATATTTTATAATATCGGTAGCGTTTAAAACAGGGTTAATGGCATTAAGATCTAATTGATCTTCACGTTTGTGATTATCAACTAAAATCTGAACTTCATCTTCTAAAGACGGATAATCTACATTAATTTTAAACAAGAAACGGTCTAATTGTGCTTCCGGTAAACGGTAAGTTCCTTCCTGTTCAATTGGGTTTTGAGTAGCAAAAACCAAGAAAGGTGGTTCCATGATAAATTGATTATTATCAATAGTTATTTGACGTTCTGCCATGACTTCAAATAAAGCGGCTTGTGTTTTTGCAGGTGCGCGATTTATTTCATCAATTAGAACAATATTCGAGAAAATAGGTCCTTTTTTATATTCAAAATCGTTAGTCTTAACGTTGAAAATAGAGGTTCCTAAAATATCACTCGGCATTAAATCGGGCGTAAATTGAATACGACTAAAATCAACATCTAAAGTTCGCGCTAATATTTTGGCCGTAACCGTTTTTGCAACACCCGGAACACCTTCAATTAATGTATGACCGTTTGATAAAATGGAAATAATAAGCAACTCAATCATTTCATTTTGCCCCACTATAATTTTACCAATTTCCTGTTTGATAGCTTCTACATGTGCTTGCAGTGGCTTAAGGTTAATTCTGTTAGTGAAGTTTAAATCTTCGCCTTCGTGTTGGTTTATATCTTCCATTATAGGTTGTTTTTTGTAAAATGTTCTATTTGTTTGTTTAGAGCAATGAGCTCATTTTCTGTATGATTGTTTTTCGATTTTAAAAACGTAATTAAATCGATAAGCGATTTCGTGTCTTGAACGTTATTTGCTGATTTAACAGCTAATTTCTGAATAAAACGCTCGCTAAATTCATTTGTCTCCAAATAATAGGTTGATCTAACGAATTCTAAAAAGTATGTGATTTTCTTATTTATTATATTTGAATAATCGCCATGTTGGTAATATAAATCGCCAATGGTTTGTGTGAATTCTACTGTGGCATTTTTCAACGGTTCCACAACCGGAATAATGCGTTGTGTCCGTTTGCCTTTAAAAATAACAAATATTATTAAGCCTAATAAACTGATGTAAAAAGTCCATTTTAAAGCAGAGTTGGCTAAAATAAATCGCAGTGGACTTTTTATAACTTTTCGACCACTTTTGTAATAGTTATCCCAAAGTAAACTGTTATTTTTTGGTAAAAAAGACAATACGGTTGCTGCATAATCTGCTTTATCATTCAACATATGGTAATTGGAAAATGCAAATGGATTAGCATGAATGTAAAACGCACCTCCATTTTCTCCAAAAGGTGTTTTTATAAAATTAATTTCTTCTAGCGTTTTTTCTTCATTCTCTAAATAACCTAAAACGAGGGCGTTAGTTGTATCTATTGAAGTGATGTAACTGTTTTCAATAACATCGTCAAAAACCTGTCCGTTGGATCCTAAACTTTTACTAGCAAAAATTGATTTTGAAGGTTGCTTTAAAAAACCGTCATTATCGCTTTTCATTTTAATGTTTAAAGTGTCTGCAAACTTTCCGAAAGCCATAGCCGTACTTATAAAAACGGTATTGCCATTTTCAACAAATTTTAATAAGGCTTCAGAACTTTCTTTTTCAAGACCGATATAATCGTTTATAAGTATTAAAGTCGTGTTCGAAAAGTCTGAACTATTATTTAAAACTTCATAAATACTTTTATCGGACGTTTCTAGGGGATTAGATGAAAAAGTTTTCAATTCATTAAAAATCACATAACATCCAAGCGGAATTTTATCGGCAGCAGAGTAGGAGTTTCGCCAATTTATGGCTTTTGGTTTTGCAACTTCCGCAATCATTAACAAAACGATAATGGCGGCAATGCCATACAGCGCCATTTTAGAGCGTTTATCCATTTATACGTTTGTTTAAAGTTGAAAAATCGTCTTGGTTTTTATTGAAAGCTTGCTCGTCTATGGTAAATTCGCCATACCAGACATAATCGTATATATAGGAAATGCGTTTGAATAATTGTTTAGTGCCTTCGTCTGAAATTTCATTGAAATAATCAGAATTCGTTTTGTCATAATGCCAATCAATAATATTTTTATTGGTCAAATTTTTAAGTGCTTTCAAATATAAATATCGTGTTGCTAATCGATAATTCTTTTCATTTAAAGCTGATTTTATTAAATTTTCAAAATCGACTTGCTGAATATCTTCTTCAATATAGCTGAAGGTATCAATGGTTTTTTCTTCAGTCTTGAAAACTGAATTCATAGGTGATTGTAATAAAAACTTAATAAATAAATATAAGGCGCCAGTAGCTAAAAGCCCGTAAACAATGTATTCCAAGGTTTGATAATCGATAAAGTCTACATCAAATCCGAAGATATCTCCTAACCATCTAAAAAATTTTTGAAGCACTTCTTGAATTAAATTAATTCCACCACTATCATTAAGGTCGTAGTTAAAATCACGTCCCGAATAGCGCTCATTTATGCCGTCTTTAAAATATCTAACGGTAATATTGGTAGAATCTTTTTGGATGGTATTTTGACCTAGAGATGCCGCATGCTTTATAAAAAATAAGCCTGAGAGAAAATAGCTGATATGCTGTTTGTATTTATTCATTAACACCAATTTCTTCAATGCGTTCTTGTAAATATGTGTTATAGCGTTCTTCGTGTAAATTGAAGAATAATACACCATAAGATACTTGTGATAGTGCTTGCGAAAAGATAAAGGCCAAAATAAACATGGTAAAACCTAAAGTAAAAACAAGTGTAGCAAAGGTGCTTGTTAAAAAATCGACTTCACTTTCAACTGAAAAATAAGTATAAAAAGCGATAATGAAACCCGGAATAGACAGGATTAAAAAAGTGATCATTAAATTCAGTATTCCGATAACCAATCCGTAAAAAACCACACGTATAAAATTAGAAAAAGTAAAGGACCAAGCTTCGGAAAGTGCATCGCCAACCGATTTATTACCACTAAAAATAGCCATAAAAGATAAACCGAAAAGTGCATTAACCGTAAAGCTTATAGCGTATTGCGCCAGCATACCTAATAAAGGAATAAATGCTAACACTACTGAAAGGACAATGTAGCCAATATACATAGCAATTCCTATAAGGACAAAAAGCACAATGGTGCCAAAATTATTTTTGATAGCAGACCAAATGTTCGCTGATTGGACGTTGCCTTCTTTTGTAACATATTCATTAACGTATGCGCTAGAAAAACTGTAATTAAGAATAGCGGTAACCACAAGAATAACCACTAGAACTAAACCACCAGCTATTAAATAAATTTCATTGTCCACGTTGGAACCTACTCCAAATCTGAAATCGCGACTCGCCAATCCCATAAAACCAGTCACTAATAAGTACGAAGCAATTAGTGTTAAAATAATACTAATGGCATTGTAGCGCAAGTATAAATTGGTGAAATGCTTAAAATTAAGCTTTAAAAACAGGAAGTAATTATTAATAATATCGCCAAACGTATTGCGTGTACGAAGTTCTAAATAGTTTTTTTTCATACAATCGATTTGATAGATTTTGAGCTGTTTCTTTTATTCAATTGAATAGGGTAAATAATATAATAAAATATAATTAAGGCTAGCGAAGAAAAAATAATACCATAAGCTAAAATGGGATGCATTTTTTCACCAAAACGAGTTATAAATCCTTCAATAAATCCTGCCACAATAAAAAATGGAATGGTACTCACTACTATTTTTAAGCCATCTTTTGCGCCTTTCATAAAAGAAACACGCCTGGAGTGGGTTTTAGGGAATAAAAAGCTGTTTCCCATAACTAGACCAGCGCAGCCCGCAATTACAATCACCGAAATTTCAATGGTTCCATGCAGCCAAATCGTGGATGTTTTTTCTAGAATACCATAATTATAGAAAAAAGTGATAAATGCTCCTAACATTATACCATTACTAAATAAAATAAAAATAGTTCCAGCGCTAAAAATAACACCAAAAGCAAATGCCATTATAGCGACGCGGATATTATTTATAGTAATCCCTAGAAATGTACCAACTTGACTCCCGCTTTTATAGACAGCCATAGGTTCGCCATTTTCTATGTTTTCAATCGTCATATTCACATAAGCATCACCTAAAATTAAGCGCACAAAACTATCGTCGTTTAAAGTGGAAACCACGCCGATAAATACCGCAGACATGAAAATTAAGAATGCGTATAATAATGTTTTATGATAAGTTCTGAAAAACAGTGGGAATTCGTATTTCCAAAAAGAAACAATCTTATTTTTAGATTCTCTTTTGGTAATATATATTCTCTGATGCGCCTGTGATGCTAACGAATTTAAATACAAAAGCGTCTTACTTTCAGGGTAGTAAGTCTGTGCATAAGAGAGGTCGTTAGTAAGCTGAATATAGTATGAAGCGAGGTCGTCTGGATTTATTTTAACATTATTGTCTAATGCTTTTTCAAATACCAACCATTTTTCCTTATTTTGCTTCACGAATGATGCTTCGCGCATAGATTATTAAAAATTTAAACGAATATACATTTACATGAGCAAAATAGCAATTAACACAGCGCAAAATGTAATTTTAGATTATAAACTTATCGGAATAGGCGAACGGGTGGTCGCTTTTTTAATAGATGGGTTGATTTTAATCGCATATATGTCCATCATGGAAAACTTGATGACAGTATCTAATATCTTTGAAACCGATAGTTGGACGCAGCGCGGTATTTTGGGATTAATAACGCTACCTGCTCTGTTTTACTCTCTGCTTTGCCATGTGCTTTTTAGTGGACAAACCATTGGTAAAATGATTATGAAAATTAAAGTGGTTCGCTTTGATGGCGCACCAACACAATGGTATAATTTATTGGTAAGATGGATGCTTCGTTTAATTGATATCTGGTTGTTTTTTGCTTCAATAGGCGTAATGAGTATTTTATTATCGGATAAAAAACAACGTGTTGGTGATGCTGCAGCAGGAACAGTAGTTATCAGCGCGAAGCAAAAACATAAAATAAGCAGTGCTATTCTAGAGGATATAACAGACGATTATCAACCGGTTTTTAGTAATGTTACCATCTTGAGCGATAAAGACGTTCGGATTATTAAAGAAGCTTTTACAATTTCTAGACGCGCTAACGATTTCAAAACCTTGACCGTAATACGGAATAAGATTTGTGCAATTTTACAAATAGAATCCGAGATGTTCGATAAAGAGTTTATAGATACTATTTTAAAAGATTATAATTATTACACGCAAAGAATGTAAGCAGAGAACCAATTTTACGGAGTGAAATTGTGTGAATCGCTTATGCCGCTTTTTAGCGGTATCTCTATAGTTTATGTACTATTTTATTTAGAACCAATTTTACGGATTGAAATTGTGTGAATCGCTTATGCCGCTTTTTTGCGGTATCTCTATAGTTTATGTACTATTTTATTTAGAACCAATTTTACGGAGTGAAATTGTGTGAATCGCTTATGCCGCTTTTTAGCGGTATCTATAATTTTATGTACTATTTTATTTAGAACCAATTTTACGGATTGAAATTGTGTGAATCGCTTATACCGCTTTTTAGCAGTATTTTTTTAATGCTTTTGAAACTTTGTTTAGAACAAATTTCATCTATATAAGTCATACATAAAATAATTCCAGAATAATTTGATATTCGATTTCATTAGACCCTTTTCATTCTATACCTTTGCACGCATTTTTAAATTAATGAAGAAGTCATGTTTTACGCCATTGATATTTTAGGAACTATTGCATTTGCCATTTCAGGTGTATTAGTCGCGTTGAGTAAACGTATGGATTTATTTGGGATTCTTATTATCGCTTCGGTTACCGCTGTTGGAGGCGGAACATTACGTGATGTTCTTATTGGGGAAACACCGGTTAGTTGGATGCTAAATTTAAATTATATTTATGTAATTCTTGCAACCACTATTTTGACGATTATTTTTAAGTCGAAAATAGATTATTTACGAAAATCTCTTTTCCTGTTTGATACCATTGGAATTGGTTTATATACGGTTGTAGGTGTGGAAAAAGGACTTTCTGTAGGGCTTGACCCTATAATATGTATTGCGTTAGGAACTATGTCAGCCTGTTTTGGAGGTGTTATCCGCGATATTTTATGTAACGAAATACCTGTTATTTTTAGAAAAGAAATTTATGCTACAGCGTGTATTGTTGGTGGTTTATCCTATTTTTTAATTAGAAAATTGCCTATTGATGATAACGTGGTGTTTGTTATTGCGGGACTAGTAGTAATTGCTGTTCGGTTAATTGCTGTAAGATTTAAAGTGAGTTTACCGAGCCTTTATAAGTAACCTATAAGCGATTCACTTCTATTGATTAATCAATAATTTCAACTTTTTTAATATAAACATTGCGTAATGGCCATTCACCGCTATCGGTTTCTTGGGAAGCAATCTCATCAACAACATCCATTCCTGCTATAACCTCTCCAAAAACAGTATAATCGCCATCTAAATGATAGGCGCCATCTTTTTTCTGAACAATAAAAAACTCAAAAGGCGATGCTAATTTATAGGCATCCGCAATTTCGCTACTTGGCACGCTAATGACACCTCTATGGTGTTTTAATCCGCGTTTGGTGTCGGGTGGTAAAAGGTAGTGACCAATATCAGCGCGTTTACGTTTTATTTTAGGATCGTCGGTATTTCCAGCTTGGATAACAAAATTGTCAACCACGCGGTAAAACTGTGTGCCTTCAAAATAGCCCCGTTTGGTTAAATAAATAAAATTGGCGCGGTGGAATTTAATCTGGTCATATAATAAAATATCAATGGTTCCAAATTTTGTGGTGATACGCACTTTATTTTCGGTGTTTTCCTTTTCATATTGCAAAAAGAATTCCATGGCATTTTCATCGGTTAAAAATGGAAATTCTGGTGTTTCTATTTCAGATTTATCTACTTTTTCTGGTTTTTTTTCTTTCGTTTTTGTAATTTTAGAAGGCGACTCTTTCGGTTTTGATTGTTTATCTTCACAGCCAAAAAATAAAATTAGAGCACTTAACAGGAGAATACGAATCATATATGAAGTTTGAAGAATTTTTAAAAGTGGTATCAAAAATAGAAAATATACCGTTGCCAGCCGAATCTTCGCAATTTAAAATGTCACCACCTTTTAGAGATGAGCTTCAGGAGCAGCAAAAGAATCAACTTAAAACCGCGAAAAAAGCTGGCGTAGTTGCATTGTTTTACCCAGATGATGCTACAGAAACAAAGTTAGTTTTAATTCTACGTAAAACCTATAAAGGCGTACATTCAGCACAAGTTGGCTTTCCTGGTGGCAGGGTGGAAACAACGGATTCTTCTATTATGCATGCTGCCATTCGGGAATGTTGGGAAGAAGTGGGTGTGCCGGAGCGCCAAATAGAAATTTTACGTGCTATGACGCAAGTATATGTGCCGCCTAGCAACTTTTTTGTGTACCCTTTTATTGGTATTTCGCGTTTAACCCCAAAATTTATTAAACAAGATTCGGAAGTGGATGCTATTATTGAAGTTTCTTTACAGGATTTTATTTGCGATTCTAGTGTGGTAACCAAAACAGTATCAACTTCATATAGTATGGAAGTGGCCGTTCCAGCTTTTCAATTAAACGATCATATCGTTTGGGGAGCCACAGCTATGATGTTGAGTGAAATAAAAGACTTGTTAAAAGAACTGTTGTAGATGACCAGTTTTATTACATTTGTAAATTAAATTAATGTAAAATTAATGTATGGGATTGTTTAAACAAAATCCTTTTGGGCATTATCTTTTTCTGAAGAAATGGATAATAAGAATTCTTGGAGGTCTTACTCATAGACGCTTCCGAGGTTTTAATGAACTCAAAATTGAAGGTTCTGAAGTTATAAGAAATTTACCAGATAATAATGTGTTGTTCATATCCAATCACCAAACCTATTTTGCGGATGTGGTAGCTATGTTTCATGTTTTTAACGCAAGTTTAAGTCAGCGCGATGATAATATAAAGAATGTTGGTTACTTATGGCAGCCTAAAATGAATATTTATTATGTAGCTGCTAAAGAAACGATGAAATCTGGAATATTGCCAAAAATAATGGCTTATGCAGGTTCAATTAGTATTGAGCGAACGTGGCGTGATAAAGGTACAGATGTAAATCGTCAGGTAAAAATGAGTGATATTTCTGCTATCCGAACCGCATTAAATGATGGCTGGGTGATAACTTTTCCGCAGGGAACAACAACACCGTTTAAACCGATTAGAAAAGGAACGGCTCACATAATTAAGCATTATAAACCAATTGTTGTGCCAGTTGTTATCGATGGTTTTAGACGTTCGTTTGATAAAAAAGGACTCCGCGTTAAGAAGAAAAATATTCTTCAATCTATGGAGATTAAAGAACCTTTGGATATTGATTACGAAAACGAATCCATAGCTGAAATTGTAGAGAAGATAGAGTATGCCATTGAGCAACACCCATCATTTTTAAAAGTTATTCCACAGGACGTTCTAGATGCTCAAGAAACTTTAAATCAACAACGTCGATGGCGACCAGATAGTAACTAGATACTATAAATCCAACTTTTTAAGTTCTTTATAATTTCTATTTAATCGTCTTAACAAGATGCCATAAACGAGCCAGTAAAAAATAAGTAATATTAGGATTACTATCGCTAAAAGGCCTGAAACAGTTAATATGAAAATCGCATAGAACTTAAAAGATTCCCCATTTGCAGCGGCAATGTTGGCCAGGTTTATTAATTGTTTATCTTGATCAAATGCAATAAATAGTAATAATACACATGCTATAATTAGGTACAATAAGTTAAAAGCCACATAGCGTCTTACGGTTTGCCGTGTTTTTAAAATATTCTCCATCAGTTTTTTGGCATTATCGGTAACCGATATGGTTCGATAGTTTTTAAAGAACATAAAGAAAAAATAAGCCAAAATAATATAACCTATAACAGTTAATGATATTACAATATAATTGCTATTAAGATTATCAAATTGGTTCATTTCCTTATTGCCTTTAAAAGCTATTGACAGGACTATCCAAAAAATAAACTCCAGTAGACTAATAATAAATATCCATTTAACAATAGAAGATGATTTCTTTAAAATCATCTTGTAAATATCGTTATACGACAGTTTTGGATAGGCATTGCTATCCTTCTGCCAGTCTTTTTTTAATAATTCTAATTCATCCATAGCATTACGGATTTAAAATGGTTTTTAGCTTGGTTTTAATCCTACTCATCTTCACGCGCGCATTAACTTCGCTAATTCCCATTGTTTCACTTATTTCTTTATAATTTTTATCTTCCAAATATAAAAACACCAAAGCTTTTTCAATATCATTCAATTCTTTAACAGCACTATAAAGCAACTTTAGCTGTTGCTCTTCTGTATCGTCATATTCTTCCGCTTTAATTTTAAACTCAACACTTTCAAATTCCTGTGTATTTATTCGTCGTTTTTTCTTTCTGTAAAGAGTAATCGCTGTATTCAGTGCTACACGGTACATCCAGGTGCTAAATTTTGAGTCTCCTCGGAATTTTGGGTAAGCCTTCCAGAGTTGAATAACAACCTCTTGAAACAAATCATTATGCGCATCTTGGTTGTTAGTGTAGAGTCTACACACCTTATGCACGATATTCTGATTAGCTTCTAGCTGTTCAACAAAATTATGTTCTAATGTTTTGCTCAAATTGGAGGTTTAATAGCTTATAAGTAGCATATTTTTGAAAAAGTTACAGGATAAACAATTATAATTCAAAAATAGCCATTTAGGTTACTATGATTTATATTTGTTTAACTAAAAAATATTTTTTTATATGAATATTCCCCATTCTAAATATCCTAGAATAATAGTAGTTGGCGGTGGTTTTGCTGGTGTAAACCTGATAAGATCATTCAAAAATAAACCTGTACAGGTTGTTTTAATCGATAAGCGTAATTATCACACGTTTCAACCATTATTATATCAAGTTTCTAGTTCTGGATTGGAGCCAGATTCTATTGCTTATCCATTACGAAAGATTATAAAATCATCAAATAACATTTATTTCCGATTGGCTAAAGTGCTTTCTATAGAAGCGGAAAGTAAAACTATTGAAACGTCTATTGGTAATTTAACCTATGATTATTTGGTTTTAGCAACAGGCACAAAAACTAATTATTTTGGAAATGGGGATGTAGAGAAATTCAGCATGCCCATGAAAACCGTTCCGCAAGCTCTAAATATAAGAAGCTTAATTCTTCAGAATTTAGAGAAAGCAACCATAGCAAAAACAGTTAAAGAGCGTCATGCTTTTTTAAATTTTGTTATCGTTGGAGGAGGACCAACTGGTGTTGAATTGGCAGGTGCGATTGCTGAATTAAAAAACAATGTTGTCCCTAAAGATTATCATGATTTGAATGCTAACGATATGCAAATTCATTTGCTAGAAGGAGGTGAAAGATTGCTGCCGCCAATGAGTAAACATGCCTCAAAAAAGGCAGAGGAGTTTTTAAAAACACTGGGTGTAATAATCCATTGTAACACGTTTGTAAAAAATTATAACGGGTTAAAAGTAGAAACAAATACAGATTTAGAACTGGAATCCGAGACCTTAATTTGGGCTGCTGGCGTGACAGGAAATCCTGTAGAAGGATTGCCTTCTAATGTGTTTATGGAACGCACGAATCGGTATCGTGTAAACCTGTATAATCAGTTAGAAAATTACCCTAATATTTTTGCCCTTGGAGACATTGCTTATATGGAAACTGAAGCCTATCCAAAAGGGCATCCGCAAGTGGCGCAACCGGCCATTCAGCAGGGGCAATTATTTGCTAAAAATATCTTTAAATTACTGGCAAATAAACCGATGAAAAAATTCAAATATAAGGACAAAGGATCCATGGCAACTGTTGGAAGAAATAAGGCAGTTGTAGATTTAGGATCCTTCAAATTCTCTGGTTTTTTTGCTTGGTTTGTTTGGATGTTTATTCACCTGATGGCATTGGTGGGGTTTAGGAATCGCGTGGTTGTTTTCTTTAATTGGGCCTACAATTATATCAATTTTGATAAAGCCGCACGCTTAATTATCCGTCCTTTTAACAAGTTAAATGAATAGTTTATGTTTTCTTGTTATATAATTGGATTGTAGTCTTTTAAGTTTCGACTATAAAGAAATACTATCGCTGTTTTAGAAGCCCAAAAACAATGAATAATTGTGCAAAAGCGTATGTAAACATAATGCTAATGTTTGAATACATCAAGGGGTTATGAAACTTATCAATTGCCAATAAACTATCGGAAATCATAAATAATGTTGCACCAATAAATACGAATATATAACTTTTTTTCGAAACTATTCCTTGACGTAAGTAAGCTGTTATTGCCATCGATAAAATAACAGTCATGTATAAAATAACTGGCACAAACATGGCGTCTAAATTATCTTTCAAAAAGTAAAAAAGTAGCCCTCCAAAAGCAAACAGAAATAGACTAAAAATATAAGGTTTTTTTGCTTTGTTTCGTTGTTTTAAAAAGACTAAAATATAGAGTATATGAGCGGTTAAAAATGCGACTAATCCGAAGGTGAAAAAATGTGCAGATTTATCGACAAATAACAGTAGAATATCACCCAGTAATGAGAAGGTTAAAGCTCCTAGAATTAATAGTTTTACATTATGTGAAACAGTTGTTTTTTGTTTTAAATAGAAAATTATTAATGCTATTAGAATTGCCGGTTTTGTGAAATATCGCAGCAAGGGATAATTGGTGGAAGCGATAAATTCCGCAATTAATAAAACGCAAAATACTAATGTAAATGACTTTTCAGTTTTGGTTAGTTTCATAAGTTTGAGCTGTGAAATAAATGAAAATTATTTTATTAAGAATAAGTATATTATTCAATTAGTTATTTAAAAATCATCACTTTTTCGAGTGATTATTATTAGAAAAACAGAACGTTTTTTGAGAAATACTTTATGTAAATCATTTCATATTTTGTTCATATTAGATGACTAAAATAACATATTTAAATTTAGTATGTCATTCATTTATCAATTCCCATATTATGGTTTTTTGAAAACATAGATTACTAAATTGTTGGCGATAAAAAGAAATGCTACCGTTCTAAAAAACTAATATTGCTTTGTGTTGTTACTGAAACTTCCTACTTTTTATAAATTGTAAAAATAAAAATTTGATGTTTTGCATTAATAATAATTCTTATGCTGTTTCAATCTTTATGTCTCTGTGCAGTGTAGGGTAGTTCCTTTAATGTTATCGGTTTTCATTATAAGCCTGAAGATAAAAGGGAGTTTGCAACTAGTACTTTAAATGTTGAATACAACTTATTTTTTATAGGTGCCTTTTTAGCATGATAAAAAAACATGTGATGCTTATAAGTGTTTTGTTTGTATAAAGATCTGATATTCAGTGTTTATTGCGGCTTTAATTGTTGTTTTTTAGAGGAATTTTGAGTAACTTAATATCGGTTAAATACTAGGAATCATGGAGCTTAAAAAAAAACCTAATTTAGTGATTGGTCGCAATGGTGCCATCTATTTTGCTATTGGCCTCAATATCATGCTGTTTTTTACTTGGCGTGGATTGGAGTACCGAACTTATGATGAAAAAGAATTCAATCGAGAACTGTTGTTTTTCTCGGATGAAGTTGAAGAAGATATTCCTATAACTAATCTAGAAATGACACCGCCTCCGCCTTTAGCTGTTTCTACAGCTCCAGAAGTTATTACAATCGTAGAAGATACTAAAGAGATTGAAGAAACCGTAATAGAAAGTTCAGAGTCTAACCAGCAAGATCGTATTGAAGAACGTGAAATAGCCATAGAGGAGGTTGCTGTGGAAGAAATTGAAGAAGAGGTTTCTGTGCCCTTTTCAGTTGTTGAGAATGTTCCTGTATTTCCTGGATGTTTAGGTAAAAGTAATGATGAATTACGAAAGTGTTTCAATGCCAAAATAAATGAACATATACGCAAGCATTTTAAATATCCAGAATCTGCTTTGGATTTAAATATTCATGGTAAAGTTCATGTTATGTTTATTATTGATACTCAAGGCCATGTTAGCGGTGTTAAATCACGTGGTCCGAATGTGTTATTAGAGCGAGAAGCTGAACGTATTATTGGATTATTACCAGTAATGGAACCGGGTAAACAGCGTGGGAAACCTGTAAAAGTACCTTATATGATTCCAATAAACTTTCAAATTGAGTAACGCCATTTGAATATTTCAAAACCGATATTTCAAAGACGCTCACAACCCACAAAATAATCAACAGGTACTACTTTATTATATATCTATATACAATTCTGTGATTTGTATACAAAATGGTGTTCTTCGTTTAATATTGAGGAATGCTATGGCATACATTAATTTTCGTTTATCTGTAATTGATTTTTTCAACTGCTATTTTTTGTCGGATGAGATAAGATAGTTGTGGATTGAAGATATTCTGCTTTATTAATAATACTTCATTCATATTACAATTCAGCTATTGAAAACCACAATTGAGTCTTAAAGTGTTTTTGTATATATAAATTTTCGAGATATTTGATTCCGGATTTAGATAGAAACTGTAAACTATTTTTCTAACTTTATAATTGAAAAATAATGATCAGAAATAAACCATGAATAGATTTATTAAAAATATAGCCCTTGTCTTCGGAATCGGAATTGTCGTTTTCGTAATTGGAAACGCTTTATCTGGTGGTTTTGAATCAAAATCTGCCGATGCTCTGTTTACAAATTTCATGTTCTATCAGTTGTATGCGTTTGTTTTGGGATACTCTAATATGCAATTTTTCTATTATATAGGAAAATATAATTTGTGGAATGATCAAGTTTTTAACCGCATTCTATTCGGTATTGTTGGTTCGGTTGTGATTACCTTAATTGGATTATTTTTTCTGCACATGTTTGAATCTATGGTTTATGAAAACGAGAGCTTTAGCACCTTTGTAGAGAATGAGTCTTATCGCGATTACATTTTTGGGTTATGGATGAGTATAACAATTGTCATAGTCTTTCATGCGGTGTTTTTCTTTAAACAGGCTCAAGAAAAAAAGGTTAAAGAATCTCAAATTGTTGCTCAAACCCAAACAGCCAAGTTCGACGCTTTAAAAAATCAATTAGATCCGCATTTTTTATTTAATAGCTTAAATGTATTATCGAGTTTAATTGAAGAGAATCCTGAAAATGCTCAAAAGTTTACTACATCGCTTTCTAAAATTTACCGATATGTTTTAGAGCAAAAAAATAAAGATTTGGTTTCTGTTGATGATGAATTGGAATTCGCCAGAACCTATATGCTTTTATTAAAAATGCGTTTTGAGGACAGTCTTATTTTTGATATTCCAGAGCAGTCTTTAAATCCGGATAGCAAGGTGGTGCCCTTATCACTTCAGCTTTTATTAGAGAATGCAGTAAAACATAACATGGTAACTTCTAGTAAACCTTTACATATTAAAATTTATGAACATAAGGGTAATTTAGTTGTAGAGAATAATTTGCAAACCAAACAAGTTTTAAAAAAGGGTAGTGGAGTCGGTTTAAGTAACATAACCGAACGCTATGCCTTATTAACAGCAAAAAAAGTATTTATTAATCAAGAAGCAACGGTTTTTGCTGTGTCAATTCCAATGCTTACAAAACAAATGACAATTATGGATCCACAAAACAGTAACAACAAAGAAGAAGCTTATTATCGTGCAAAAAAACAAGTAGAGGAAATTAAAGGTTTTTACGGAAACCTCATTTCCTATTGTCTTGTAATACCGTTTCTATTTTTTATTAATTACAGAACCTCTTGGAATTTTCAATGGTTTTGGTTTCCTATGTTTGGTTGGGGAATGGGTATAATATTCCATGCTTTTAATGTATTTGGTTACGGGAAATCATGGGAAGATCGAAAAGTACAGGAAATCTTAAATCAAGATGACAATATTAAAAAATGGAACTAATGGAAAGTAATTATAATTTTGAAAAAAGATCACGTATTGAACAAGCGAAAAGTGAAGTCAAAAAATTAAAAGGCTTTTACTCACATTTATTGGTGTTTGTTGTTATAAATTTAATGATTGTTGTTATTAATGTTCAAGCATTAGATTCGGGAGAAAGTTATTTTCAATTTAAAAACTTTTTTACATTGGGTTTTTGGGGGTTTGGATTATTAATTCATGGATTATCCGTTTTTTTACCAAATTGGATTTTAGGAAAAGACTGGGAAGAGCGCAAAATAAAAGAATTAATGAATCGCTACAGAAAGCAATAACATTAACAAAAACCAACTAAATTACTATGAAAGTAATCATTATAGAGGATGAAAAACCATCTGCGCGTCGTTTACAACGCATGCTAGATAAGTTAGGATTGCTGGCGGAAACCATGTTACATTCGGTTGAGGAGTCTATAACTTGGTTTAAAAGCAACCCACATCCAGATCTTATTTTTCTTGATATTCAACTGAGTGATGGATTATCGTTCGAAATTTTTGAAGCTGTTGAAGTTAAATCGGCCATAATTTTCACTACCGCTTATGATGAATATGCGCTTCAAGCCTTTAAATTAAATAGTATCGATTATTTATTAAAACCTATTGATGGTGACGAGTTGGCTAAAGCTGTATTAAAATTTAAAGCCCATCAGTTTAAGGAGCAACAAGTAACTTTAGATTTTAATGCCATTAAAAACCTTCTTATAAGCTCAACAGAGCCTGAATATAAGAAACGATTTTCCATTAAAGTTGGTCAGCATTTAAAACTGTTTACTATTGAGGAAATTGCCTGTTTTTACAGTGAAAATAAAGGCACCTACTTACAAACCAAGCAAGGCAGAAGTTATTTGTTAGATACTAGTTTGGAACAATTGGAAGAAGAACTCAATCCGAAACTATTTTTTCGTGTGAGTAGAAAATACTTTATTAATATCAACGCCATAAAAGAAATGGTTAGTTATACTAATTCAAGAATTCAAATTAAGGTAGAAAACTTTGATGAACAAGAGGTGATAGTTGCACGTGAGCGTGTAAGAGACTTTAAGAATTGGCTGGAATAATACGCGGTTGAGAAAAATTTAAGAACAGGAACTAATCATCCAATCTATTATCATCAAAAGCAGACGGCAGTAATTTTGGAATAAACTTTATAACCAACGGCAGCAGAAGCGCACCTCCAGGTAATAAAAAAATAGCCAAACTAGGTATGGATTTAAAAATGTCTATTAATTGTTTATTTACACGTTTTTGTTCTTCATCATTAAGCTCTCTAACGGTAGATTGCGATAGAAGTATCATTAGGTCTTTACTTTCTTGCAACTCTTTTAACAAACGCTTACTATTTCTGGAAATAAGCTTATAAACCATGTCGCTAGAATTATTGTAAAAAGTTTTCACAAGATTCTTGGAGCTTAATAGCGCTATTTTACCTTTATGTGTTTCGTAAAAAATATTTATAGCTTTAGTAGCTTCATCGGTATTGGATTTTTCCAACTCCAAATCTGCACTTAATTGGTTTAAAAAATCATATTCGCGTTTATCAATTACAGTATCTCCCCAAGCTGCCATGCAGGCAATATCCATAATATAATTCTTTTCTAAAGACATAGAAATATGCGAAAGCGCTTCTTTATAATCCATCTTCTCCGTATCGTGATAGCGCCTAGACTGCTCAAATAAATCAATTAAACTCGTGTCGTAATCACTCTTTTGGATTTTAGAATTCAAGGTCTGCACCACGATAGTTTCAACAGATGCTTCAAAATTTTGAAGATATATTTCAGAAATACTTTTCGTAGTTAAAAACGTTTTATAAGCTAGAACGTCGGTGAATAATAGCGCATTGGTAATAAAATAATTAAAGCTTCTTTCAAAAATATTATTATCAATCTGAACCCTTTTATTAATAATCTTTTCCAGCGTTGATACGTTTTTAGTACCGCCTAGTAATTCGGAGAAAAAAGATGCTTTATAGGCGTTGATGTGCGTGTAAAAATCAATAACACTATCAATAAAGTTCGTTTTTGATTCAGTAATACCATGAATATAATTGAAAGCGGTAATTAAATTAATTTTACAAATCTCATCACTAGTAAAGTCTGAATTAGATACATAATTCTTGAAAACACTTACGTTACTGCCGTAAATGAATCCATTATATCGGAGTTCTTTATAAAATTCATCCGTTGGAAGTTTATTAAGATCCGTGCTTAAATTTTCTACTACTAATAGTTTATTAATCCAGCCGTTTGCCGATGGGTTCATGGTTATGCATTTAAAGATGTAAAGATAAAATATTAATCTAAATCATACGCAAAAATCGATGTTACCATAATTTTAATAAAACCGACATGAAAGAAATTGCGTAGGTATGTTTGAGATTAAATAATTAATAAACTAAAACTAGAAATTATGAAAAACATGAAAATTTATTTGGGAATTGGTGTCGCGGTAGTGGCCGGTTTCTTTTTGGTAGCAGCCGATCATATCGATGCGCCCGCCGTAGCAGGAGGAACAAGTGATATTACCGATTTTTACGCCTTTCAAGGTGAAAACACAGACAATCTTGTATTTGTGGCAAATCTTCAAGGCTTGTTAAGTCCGGGGAGCACGGCAGATGCTGCGTTTGATGAGAATGTATTGATACAATTTAATATCGATACCAATCAGGATAACGTGGAAGACTTGGTTATTCAAGCCATTCCAAGAGATGGTAAAATGTATTTCTTCGGACCTGCAGCACCAACTACAACGGGACTAAATAGTTCTATTCTTTCTGAAGATAACAGTGGCGTTGTAACTATTTCTCAATATGGGCAGTCGCCAGAAATTGAAGAAGAAAATGGTATGACGTTTTTTGCAGGACCACGAGACGATCCATTTTTTATGGACTTCGCACGTTATGGTGATATTATAGCCGGTAATGAAACCGAATTCGCTAATCCAGGTTCAGACACGTTTGCAGGAACCAATGTTATGTCGGTTGTAGTTGAAGTGCCAAAAAGTATGGTGGGTAGTTCAGGAACTATTAATACTTGGATAACAACCAAAAGAAAACAATAATAACTAACATTTAAAACACACATATTATGAAAAATATAAAATATATAATGAGCTTGGTTGTTTTATCAGCTATAACTTTAAGTTGTTCAAACGATGATGATTTTACACCGACACCTGGTGCTACAGGCCCTGATTTCTCTGGAGTTTATACACAACAAGATCAAATGGGTAGACCAGCCGTAAATACGGTTTTTGTTTCTGGAGCCAGCAAAAACATGTTTAATAAAACCATACCTTCTCAACAAAGTAGTGCTTTTCAGGCTATGTTTCAAGCAAATTTAGAAGGCTTAAGTCCTGCATATGCAAACCCAGGCGATACAAATGCATTGGGATTAACATCTGCAGAATTCACAGGCTTATTAGCAACCGATGTACTTAACGTGTCTTTGGATGGAACTACTACGTTTTTTGATGGAACGAATGTATTGACAGGTAGAAACTTAACAGACGATGTCATTACCGTAGAATTAATTTTAATTTTTGGAGGTGAAGCAGGTTTAACAAATCCAGAGTTTCCAGGTTTATCTAATGATAATGTGGACGGCAACGATAAAGCTTTTTTAACTGGATTTCCATACTTGGCTAGCGCTTGGTAGAAATCCTTAATCAGGGCATGGAAGGGCATGCTCTGATTATTTTTTATTGCAAACAAACATATCAACTTTAAACGCACCAACAAATGAAAACACTTAACTATTACATAACACTCATGGTTTGCGTGATTACGCTTTCCAGTTGTGAAAATCAAACAGAAAAAATAACTAAACAGTCGGAATATAACACCTATCTAGAGATTGTTGAGAATGAAGCGCTGCAAAAAGCTGAAGAGGATCTTTTATTTTGGGAAAATAAGCTAGAAAAAGAACCATCGCAATATCCTTATTTAGCCAAAATTGCGGCGTCGAATTCTCAATTATTCACAATATCTGGAAATATTTCCAATTTAATAGTTGCCGAAACAAATTTGAAAGCGTTAAATGAAAGAACACATTATAATAATACGGGATACTTACGCAGTTTGGCAAGAAACTATATTTCTCAACACCGTTTTCGTGAAGCTAAAGATTTATTATTAAAAGCGAAGGAGAATGGGGAGAATATAGAAGCGACTTATAAAATGCTTTTTGATGTGGAATTAGAGCTTGGCGATGTCACGGCAGCTAAAACGTATTTAGAAAATATTAAGGATTTAAGCAGTTTCGATTATTTAATCCGACTTTCTAAATGGAGTGATCATCAAGGCAATTTAGATGCAGCCATAAAGTATATGGAAAAAGCAACAGCCATTGCGGAGAGTTCCAATATTAATACCTATAAAGAATGGGCTTATACTAATTTAGCCGATTTTTATGGTCACGCAGGAAAAATTGAACAATCTTATAATTATTATTTGAAAGCTTTGGCATTGAACCCAAATGACGCGTATGCTAAAAAAGGAATTGCGTGGATTGTCTATTCTTATGAAAGAAACCCAGAAGAAGCTATGCGAATTTTAAATTCACTTACCCAAGGTTATCACGTACCAGATTTGTATTTATTAAAAGCCGAAATTGCTGATTTTATGCAAAACAAGCAATTGAACATTAATAATATTGACACGTATTTAGCGCTTGTTTCAGATACAAATTATGGTGATATGTATAACGCTTATAATATTGAGTTGTTTTTAGATTCTACAAGTCAGATGAATAAGGCTTTGGCTTTAGCAAATAGGGAAATACAAAACCGCCCAACAGCCCAATCTTATGATTTGTTAGCATGGAGTTATTATAAAAAAGGAAATGTTAAAAAAGCGCTAAGTATAATGGAGGAATTTGTTGTAGGTAATACTTTTGAACCACTTGCTACGTATCATTTAGCAATTGTTTACAAGGCAAATGGCTTAAACGATAAAGCTAACGCTTTAAAGCCTGAATTAAAATCTAGTATTTATGAATTAGGCCCTGTTTTAACGCAAGAAATAAACAATATTTAAATTAACCAAAACCAATAATATGTCCATTACAAATTCACTAAACTACATCTTTTTTCTATTTATTTTAGGCACTGTTGCACAGGCTCAAAATATAAAAGGAATTGTTACCGATGAAGAAGGTCAACCCATTGAAAACGCTTATGTGTATAATTTAAATGCATCAAGCCACACGCATTCATTGTCCAATGGTTCCTTCGTTTTGGAGAAAAATAACCTAGGCGATTCTATAACCATCGGTTTATTAGGTTACGAAAAAGCAACCGTGATTGTTGCCAAAGATTATTTTCAAAACAGATTAGAAATTGTTTTAATAAGTAAAGCCATTTTATTAAGTGAATTAATCATTAACGAGCAGGTAAATGCTATGAATAGTATTTCTAAAGTCGATTTGGAAACGAGCCCAGTAAACTCTTCTCAAGAGATTTTAAGAAAAATTCCAGGATTAATCATTGGTCAACATGCTGGGGGTGGAAAAGCTGAACAAATATTTTTACGTGGTTTTGATATAGATCACGGAACGGATATTAACCTTTCTGTAGATGGAATGCCCGTTAACATGGTATCTCATGCACATGGTCAGGGTTATAGCGATTTGCATTTTATAATTCCTGAAACCATTAATAGTATCAATTTTGGAAAAGGACCATATGATGCGGATAAAGGTGATTTTGCCACAGCTGGTTACGTGGGGTTTAATACTAAAGATAATATTAATGGAAGTGAAGTAAGTTTGAGTTACGGACAATTTGGTTCTCTAC
The DNA here is from genome assembly GCF_000224335.1 of Bizionia argentinensis JUB59. Lineage (GTDB taxonomy): Bacteria > Bacteroidota > Bacteroidia > Flavobacteriales > Flavobacteriaceae > Algorimicrobium > Algorimicrobium argentinense. The sequence goes on from NZ_AFXZ01000009.1 coordinate 207,568, forward strand.
GAACTTTAGGAATGTTCGATTTATTAAAAAATAATAAACGTTCTAACGCTTATGTAGCTTTAGAATATATAGAATTTGATGGCCCATATGATTCGCCTCAAAACTTCAATCGTGTCAATCTATTTGGAAAATTTAGCACGTATTTAAAAGGTAATGATAAATTATCTTTAACCGTTTCTCATTTTACTAGTCGCTGGGATGCTTCGGGTCAAATTCCACAACGCGCTATTGATAGTGGTCTGATTTCACGTTTTGGTTCTATTGATGATACGGAAGGCGGAAATACTTCTAGAAGTAATATAAATGTGAGTTATGACGCGCAATTGAAAGATGATTTACAGTTTAAATCGAATGTTTTTTACAGTAAATATGATTTCGAACTGTATTCTAATTTTACTTTTTTCCTAGAAGACCCAATTAATGGCGATCAGATTAGGCAATTTGAAAGTCGTAATATATTTGGTTTTAACACCGCATTTATTAAAGATACCCAAGTTGGTAATGTAGAAACAAAAATAACATCTGGGTTTGGGTTGCGCTATGATATGGTTAACGATGTAGAACTTTCTCATACAAAAGACCGTAACGAAACATTGGGCTACCTAGCATTTGGAGATGTAAATGAAACGAATATGTTTGGTTTTATGAAGGCTGAATTTCAGTTAAATAAATTTGTTATTTCACCTGCATTACGTTTAGATTATTTCAAATTCATGTATAATGATAATTTAGTTACAGCTTATGAAACCTTGTCTGAAACCAAAACAACTGTAAGTCCGAAATTGAATTTTTATTTCAATCAGAATAAAAACTTACAATGGTTTTTAAAATCTGGTATTGGTTTTCATTCAAACGATACGCGTGTTGTTGTGGCTAAAAGTGGCGAAGACATTCTGCCAAAAGCTTATGGTGCAGATTTAGGAGCTATTTGGAAGCCTTTTCCGAAAATGGTAGTTAATTCTGCTTTATGGTACTTGTTTTTAGAGCAGGAGTTTGTTTATGTTGGCGATGGCGGTGTGGTTGAACCAAGCGGGAAATCGGAACGCTACGGATTGGATGTTGGATTGCGTTACCAGTTTACAGATTGGTTGTATTTTAATACGGATGCTACTTTTACACATGCTAGAAGTGTAGAGGAACCAAGTGGTGCGAATTATATACCGTTAGCACCAGATTTAACGCTAACAGGTGGTTTGGCTATCAATGATTTAAATGGTTTTTCTGCAGGAATTCGTTACCGCTTTATTGATGACAGACCAGCAAATGAAGATAATTCTATCGTTGCCAAAGGTTATTTGGTTACCGATTTAAATATAAACTATGCATTGAATAAAAATATCAGTTTCGGAATGGCTATTGAAAACCTTTTTGATACCGAATGGAACGAAACACAATTTGCAACCGAAACACGTTTGCAAAGTGAAATTAATCCCGTAGATGAAATTCATTTTACACCAGGAACGACATTTTTTATAAAAGGTATGGTTAGTTATAAGTTTTAAGTGTTTGTTGAAAATGAAAACGATTTATAAACAACTCATTGTTTAGAGGAAGTTTGTTTTGAATTTTTGTTTGTTTGTAAGCGCCCGTTTTATGCGGGCGCTTTTTTATAGGTATAAGTCAGCAATTTAATTAATGATAATTTTAAAGAACTCTATAGAAGTCTGAATTATTAAGATGACTAAAGCGCTTCAATCTGATCAATTAGTTCCTGCGGACTTTTTACATAAGCGAAAAAACTATGTTGTGAACCATCTTTATTAAGTATAACAATTGTTGGAACGGCTTCTATTTGATATTCTGCTCGGGTACTTTTAACATATTCTTGGTTTTCTACATTCTCTTTATCTAAATCATCATATACTTTAACCATGATGTATTTTTTGGAGTATTCAATAAATTCTTCTTTTGTAAACGCATATTTATTAAGCATTCTACACGGCACACATTTGTCCATTCCAAAGTATATTAAAACGTCTTTATTTTGTTTTTCGGCAAGTGAAATCCCTTCTTTTATGGTGTCTTTCCAGTTGATTTGCTCTTGAGAAAAACTGAAAGTTGTAGTTAATATGACTAAAATAATTAGAATAGAATACTTCATGATGTTTGTTTTAAAGATCTGTAATTTAAGCTTGTGCGCTAAATAAAAACATGTTTATCCTCCAATTTAGACATTAAAACTGGTATAGATAATTTTTGGACCATTAAATTATAAATGATGCTTTTCATGAGTAAGCTAGAAGTGAATTATTTATAGTATTAAGCTAATAGTATTCAAACCATTTTTATAAAATATTTTCGTTTTAATATTAAAACAACTAGTTTTTATTTTTATAACTATCTGTAATTAAATTAGTTATATTTATCTTGAACCTTTTATGCAATAGAAAGGTATCTTTAAAATGGATAAAGGCTTCTTTTGAAATTCCACTTTGAGTGGCAGATTTCTCCCAGCTATTTATAGTTAATTTTTGATTTTCAGATAGTACTAATAATGATTTTAGGGTTTCAATAGTTTTTTCTTTACCAAAGGATATTTCAAAAGCTTTAAATATTAACGGACCAAGTATATATCTATATTCAGAATCTATTTGTTTATTATCCGTAATATTAGCTAGTGGGATAAAGTTTTTATTCTCAATTGTATTAATATAGTATTCGTAATATTCGGCAACATTTTCTTTATTTGTATAGTCCTCAAGTACAACTAATGAAAGATACTCCGCAGTTGCTTCTAACCAAAACCAAGATAAAACTCCAGAATTAACGTTGTTTCCAAAATAATTGTGAGCTAGCTCGTGAGCAAAGAATTTATAATGATTTTCTTTAAATTTATTATTTTCAGCTAGTAATTCGTTAAAATCAAGATTTGAAAACCCAAAGGCAGGATAGGAATTAAATCCCCAGTCATTATTTTTTAACGCTTTAACCGCATTGTGATTTATTATATAAATTTGATCGTTAAAATTAATCTCCAATAGATTTTCGTAATATTCTTTTATAGATTCAATATTATCAAATATTTTTTCAGCAGTATTTTCGCTTACATCTGCGTTAATCAAATAATTTCCACTAGTACTGGAGAAGTCAAAATCACCTGCAAATAGAAATAGGGGAACAGACTTTGTCGATGAAAATAAAGTTTTTATGCCCTTTTTTGGTTGCGTGCCATTCAAAAATACACTTTGTGGTTTATTAATGGTATTGACGGTAATTTTATAGGTGTAATTAGTTAGCAATCTGTCATTCTGTACATCATAGATAATTGGATACCATTTTGATTGTTCCGTTGCTCTTAAGGTTTTATCATTTATTGCGATATACCCCTTAAAATCAAAGCCGTTTAAGCTGTCTTTATAAACAGGATAAGCACCAGAGTATTCAATTTTAAATTTATTATTCAATTCAATTTGCTCATTTTGCTCATTCACAAAATAATATTCTAGCCCTTCTCCATTGGTCTTTCCGTCATAATATCCATTGTAAGAAATGACTTGGTCTTCATTATTTTTAAAATACTTAATGTTCATTCCGTGATTAAGTAAGATTTTATATTTACTTAATTTAGGCAAGTTAGATAAAGTGAAATCACAATGTATAAAACCTTTTTCTATATCTAAAGTTACGGTACCAGTTATATGCGGTTGTGAAAATGAAATATTGATAAAGCCTAGTACTATTATAATATAAGCTGTTTTTTTCATAGAATTTTATGGTCATTTTTATAAAGACGATGATAATTTACTTTTGTACTAATCATTTACTTAAGATTGCAGTATGCTACTGCTAAATCTAAAATTTGCAGTCTAATTTATACAATTAATTATAATCCTAAACAAAAAATCAGTTTTTAACCTTCACAACCATTAGTTATGTTAGATAAAAACTGATTCAATATATATAGCTTTTAAGAAGCAGATGTAACCGCACCAAGCGTATATAATTGCTCCATTGTTGGTGATGTACTTCCGCCAGCTGGCTCTAATGTAATTCCAAATGCTTCTGAAGCATTCGCATTTTCTATGGTGAATATTTTAGTGCTGTTTTCAGTAAAGCCATCTATGGTACCCAAACTAGTTGGAGATAACGGATTTAAAGTTAAAGACCAAACTTGGTAAACCTTACCTTCAGGTGGTTCCGGTAACCCTTGAACATCTAAATAAACAGTGTTTTCTTTTTTATCCCAATATACTTGAGCATAGGATTCTGGCGAAACTACTTGTCCCGCAAGCGGTATTGCTACAATATCCTTATCGCGAATAACAGATAAAAGTTTTTGTGTTTCAGTTAAGTTAGCTGCTGTTTTGGTTATGCGCTCCTCTAGTAAAGTGTTATCTATCGTTTGTTTCTGTAGTTCGGTTTCAACAACTTGAATGTCCGATTCCAAAGCACTATTTTGATTTAGTAACCAAAATAGGCCACCTGCGAGTAACACGGAAGCCGCCCAACCAGAATATGCAAACCAATTGGTTTTAGATTCTTGCAGAGGAATAACCTTCGTTTCGCTGTTAGAATTCAGATCTAGTTTATCTTTTACGGCTTTAAAAGAATGTTTGGAGTCTTTAGGAGAAGCTGCTGCCGTTAATTGCATAATGGCGCCTTCTATTTTTAAGACTTCGTCTAATAAGTCAGGGTTATCCTTTAATTTATGATAAACAGCTTCATTTTCGGCATCAGAAAGACTTCCAGCTATATAAAGCTCTAAAATTCCAGATTCTATGTATTCGTTATTTGTCATTAATCTATGTCGAGCATGGTTCGGAGCTCTTTTATACAGTTTCTATTTCTTGTTTTAATGGTGCCAATAGGCATATCGAGTGTTTCAGAAGCTTCTTTTTGGGTAAACCCTTTAAAATAAAGCAGCTCGATAACTTCAATGCACTTTTCAGCTAACTTGTCTACAAACCTCTTAATACCAATAGCATTAGTTTGTTCGTTTAAGTCATCACTATCTTCTAGAATATCTACGAAAAAATCAGCTTGAAGGTTTTTTTTAGAATTCTTAAAAGCTTTAGACCGTGTTTTATCAATAGCCGCATTACGCGCTATATTAAGTATCCAGGTAAAGAAACGGCCTTTTTTTGCCGTATAAGTTGCTGAATTATTCCAGGCTTTTATAAATACGTCCTGCATGACTTCTTCTGCCAAATCATTGTCACGAAGAATATTGTAAATAACGCCATGCATACTTTTACTATACATGTTGTATAGGGTTTCAAATGCTTTTTCATTTTTATCCTGAAATTGTGAAACCAAAGTTTCTAACTGCATATAG
>NZ_AFXZ01000008.1 GCF_000224335.1 Bizionia argentinensis JUB59
ATCAGCGTTTTCAATAACTGTTGTAATGGTTTCGAAGTTTTTAATAACCGCTCCAAGATCTATACTAGTAACAACACCTTCTTCATCGGTATAATCTAATGTGTGCCCATCTGAATTAAGTCCTAAAAAGGTTAAGGTTTCTAGGTCTGCAATATTAATAGGTTGTGTATCTCCGTTTACATCTATATAGGTAAAGGCATTGTTTACCACATCCCAGAAAACAATATTATCGGGCAAATCAGTATCTACCATCATTTTATTCCAGCTTCCCAGGTACCAATAATAATAACCAGGATTAAGCGTTGTAGTAGTACTTGTATTGTATACTAATAAGCTTTCAATATTTCCTGCTGAAATAGTTGTTTGATCTGTTACACTTAATAATGACACTTGCGGAATTAATATTCCTCGATTACCAGATACAATTTCCAACTGGGCAGATGAATTAGGCATATCGGTACCGATACCTACTTGCGCATAAATAAGACCACTTGTGATTAAAGTTAGAATTAGTAATAGTTTTTTCATGAATTCTGAATTGTTTCGCCTTTGGGCTTAGGTACATCTGTTTTAAACAAAAGTGACATGTAATAATTGAAGTATGGAATTACAAAAAGTAAACCTCAATATTATTTTGGAAATATCACTCTAATATATTCTGAGTAAAATTAAGCTTTAAAATAAGGCATAAAAACTATGTAGTAGTCGTATTACGCAAAACAGACAACACACAGATACCTGAAGAATAGTCAATTAGAAATAGCAGTAAATTTCATCAGGTATTTAAAGCACTTCAACGACACCTCATTATAAACTAAAGAAAAAATAGTTATTTATAGAAAATCTATCTTTAGCAATGAGTACGCTGGAAAATTATAGAAATTGTAGACTGAAATAAAACTTTATGTTATTAAATTTATATTACTGGAAAACATCAACAAATTAGATATTAAAATATAAAAGAAACATTTTATACTTCTCAACAGTAAAACTAAACTATATTATGATTTAACTTGCTTTATTATGATTTAACTTTCCAATAAATTTTGAAGGTGGAGTATTTACAAAATGTTTAAAACTAGCTGAAAACTTACTATGTGAAGAAAAACCACATTCTTCTGCTAAATAACTTATTTTATAATTTAAGTATTCGGGATCTGTTTTTAATTTATCTACGATGTACTGAATGCGCAATTTATTTATATAGTCGTTATAATCTGTATTCTTATTTCTTTTAAGAACTTGCCTAAGGTACTTTGCATTGGTATTTAACTCACCTACTAGAGTTGACAAGGACATGTTATTATTTAAAAAATTATTTGAAACTTCAAACTCCTCTAACTTCTGCAACAGCTCCTGTTCTTTTTCTTTAGACAAGAGAAATTCTCGTGATTTGTTTAGATTTATATCATGATCACGTTTTATTTCATGATCATTTCCATACATGGAATTTCCTGCTTTTCTTTTGTGATAAGCACCAAAACCAATTAACAAAAGTATTAAACCTCCAATAATTATGTAAAAATAATTATTGGAAGTAGCTTTTTTTGAGTTCTCATTAAGCGCTTTATAAGCACTATTTATCATGCTCTTATCCTGGGCACTATTTTTATTTAATACATCCAAATATTTTGAATCATAAGCCATATAATGATCTAGCTCTTGTTTTTGCAAATAATAATTACCTAAATTTTTATATACATTTTCTTTTAAAGAACCATTATTGCTGTTTTCAGAAATAACTAAAGCCTTTTTTAAATAGACTTTCGCAATCTCATTATTGTTTAGCCTTAAATACGTTTTCCCTAAACTATAATACACAGTTCCTGCACAAAGAGAACTTCCCGCATCTGCTTTATTTAAAAACACTTCAGCTTTCGAAAAATGCTCCAGTGCTTTCGTATTATCTTCCAATGCCATAAAAGCCCGTCCCATCATTTGTTCAGCATTTCCAATACTAAAATATTTAAATTGTGAGGGCTCTTCCGCTTCAAACGAAGCAATAGCTACTTCAAGAAGTTTAATAGCTTTATAATAATCGTTTTCATCCAAAGCGTATTCAGCTAGTTCCTGATTACTCTGGCCTTGGCGTTTTAAAGCTTGTTTTTTGTCGCTTATATTAGCACTGGCCTCTATTCCTTTTTCAAGATAGTCTTTTCCAGTATCCAAAAAACCAATAATCCTATATTGTGAAGATAGAAAACCATAAATTCTTGACTGGAAATTATAATCTCCTTCCGCCTCTGCTATTTCGAGAGCCTCAAGTGCATGACCAATAGCCTCTCCACGCATATCTTGTTTCTCTAAAATGTCTGCAAGAAACATGTGAGTACTTAATTTTTGTTTTACATTTTTAGAATTCAGATGTATAGAGTCGGCTAAATGGATTGCTTTGGAAGGATTTGATGCCGCTATATTTACAGTAATATTATAAAATACTGAATCCAATTCCTTTAATGATTCTTCGTTTTGAGAATAAAGAATAAAAGGCAATAAAAAGATAATAAAAAGATAAAATCTCATTAAAAACAAAGGACATAGATTGTAGGACCTTGCAAAGGTACCTAATTCCTTACTAATTTGCGTTACAATTGTTAAGAAAATGTTATTTATTAGTTAAACCATGCTCATTTTAGAAATAATAATAATAATAATAATAATAATAATATTATCTAATTAAAAAATCAAACGTCCTAATTCCAATAATTGTTTTAATTATACCCAACTGGTGTCGGTTTGCCTAGCTCAAAACCTTGTAGTCCAAAATCGTCAATATCAAGCGCATTGGTTTTAAATATACTATTCCCATTTCCGGGAATACTCGGATAGTAGGACAATGATAGTTTTATAGAATTAAACACCAAATACTCGTTTTTAATAAGAAGCCCCACACTAAAAGACGAATACAATTTACTCGTATTAAAACGCGTTTCTTCATCGGCAAGCAGTGCAGCACTCATATTTACATAGGGATTAAACCTAAAACCAATAAACCGCCATGGTGGATAAAACTGACTTTGAGTCGATAGCACAAATTTTGAAGTCCCCATTAAGCCACTATCAAAGTTGGGAATCCCCATACTATTTTCATGTCGCTCATATCTGTGATAAAAGCTTTTAAAGTCATTTCTCTCATCAATAGTTATGCGGTCGCCTACAGAGTTTAAACGGTTTTTCCCAATCAATAACTGTGGTTTAATAAACTGGCGCATTTTCCACTTATCGCCCAGATAAATCAAATTAGTAAAGTAATTGGCACTGAAAGAATAGGCTGTTTGTTCGGCTTCACCCTTATTAAAAAAAGTACTATATTCTAAATTAACACTTAAGTATCCCCAATTGTAATAGTTTCCATGCGCTATTTTTCCACCTAAATAAAATCGGTTTTGTTCATTTTTATATTGATTACCGGCGGTAATGGCAAAAATATCCCCCACAGGAACACTTTCCGTTATACCATCTCTAAATATATAGTTGTCCTCCACGAATCGCCTGGATGAAATACCGATACTACTCAAATAAAATGTTTCGTTTGAAAAAAACTGAATACTATCGAATTCTATTGTGGGCTTTTCTTTGTAGTCTATATTAAGAAATCTAACAGCACTAATAATATTTGCGGTTCTTTCTCTCTCCGATTTCCCTTTGAATAAGTGAAAGGAATATCCTGCCCAAACATCTTGTGATTGATACTTAAAATCTTGGCGCATAAACTCCATATTGGCATCTGGAAGATCCTTATATGTAAATTGCTCGTCCAAATAAACACCAGCCGCCCATTTTGTATACGGAGAAAAGAATGTCCTTTCTATATCAATAAATTTACTTTTGGCTTCATCCAAGTTATTACTATAACCAACAGCTGTACTTATATAAGTGTTTTTAAAATTCGGCATAGCATATAAAAACTCATGCGCCCATTTGCCATCGTCAAATCGGTTATCAAAACGCAATTTTAATTGGTGTCCAAATCCTAAAAAGTTATGTTCATTTAATTTCAACTTCATCTTCGATTTTGAAATAGCACCACGCGGCACCAAACTCCAGGAATCTAAAGTTGTCACATATACATCAACAGAATCCGGACTTCCTTCCACCTGCTCTGCTCTAATTTCAACATCTCTTATAAAACCTTGATCGCGTAATAATCGTTTAGACTCTTTGAGCAAAAGACCATCTAAGGGTTTATTCTTATTAAAAATCAAGACGTTTTTAATTGCAAAATCTTTCGATTTTAAATGAAGCTTATTCCCTGTTCTTTCCAACCAACTATGGGTTGTTTTTGTAGAGTCTGAAATTGAAAACCCAAAAGGATCATGACTTTCAATGTTTATATCCCTTATAATCTTGCCCTCAAATTGACGATAATCTTGGGTTGGCACCACCACAGATTTATTATTCGGTTTCTTTTTAGACTTAAAGATTAACTTATGTATTAATTTGGTTGATTTGGATTTTTCCGAGTAGTTTTCTATCCGCTCATAAACAGCATGAGTAGAATCCTGTTTATGATCCTTTACTTGAGAAAAACCATAATTAAAAAAGCTTATACATAGTATGATAAGGACTTTATTAATATGCGATAGTTTATTCATGTAGTTTAATTTGGAAGCTCGTTTTTAGCTACGCTATTTAAAATGTTTTTCCTTTTTAAGTGAAGACCGCACCCATGGGAAGCAAAAATAATGAAATGTCCACTTATGCAGACTTAATAATCACCAATTATATAAAACTTTTGCGGATCATGTTAATTCAACTTTTTATTATAATATTCCGATGCTGAAAAGGCATTTTTATCCCTTCGTCATCAAACCTTTTTTTCACCCTTTCTATCACATCACATTTAAATGCAAACGCATCAGACGAGAATTGCACCCAAGCCCAAGCTTTTATTATCATTGCTTCTTCGTTAATTTCAATCAATGCGGTTTTTACCATAGGGTTTCCATCATTTTTATCAATTAGCAACCGATTATCATAAATTAGCGGATGATTTTCGCATGTTTCTTGAATAATCTTTTTTGCTAAATCCACATCACTAGTATGAGAAATTCCGATTTCTATATGCTCACAGTATTTTGTTTCTCCCAAATCATAATTTGTCAGTTTTTCTTTACTAACTATTGCATTCGGAATAATCATCATTCTATTCTGTGAATCTCTAATAACGGTATGACGCATTGTTATGCTCTTTACCTTACCTACTATGCCTCCTTTAACGGTAACTTTGTCGCCAATTTTAAACGGTTTAAACGTTATTATAAAAAGCCCTCCTACAAAATTACCCAAGGCTTCTTTTGCCCCTAAACCTACAATTAGAGTAAGTACACCTGCTCCACTTAAGGCCAATTTTGCGGCATCTTTAAGGGATGGAAAAATTAATAAACCTAATAGAATCCCTACAAATACCATACTAACTCCAACTACAGAGCGCACGAATTTATAGTTGACTGGTTTTAGATCCGTAACATTTTGTTCATGGGTTTTATATTTAAACCATAAATTACTTAAAACAACAGCAGATATCGTTATTACGGCTATAGTCCCTAAATATGCAACCAGTTTAAAATACTGCTCTAAATTAGTCTGCTTATCCCTTTCATTAAAAATAAAACATAATGCAATTACTGTTAACGCAAACCACAAAACCCATAAAACATATTTGATTAAATTAATAGATTTTAAGGACGCTCCTGGCAGTATTACACTCACTATTTTTGTTAACCAATTATGCAATTTTGTGGTCAGTATACAAAGGGCTACCGCAATTGCTAAAACAGTAACTGCATAAAAAACATCAAACTTATAGGTTTCTAAAAACTGGTTCATATTATTTGAATAGTACTATATCCAGAGCCCATTTTCTCCAGTCTTATTTGCGTAGATATGCGTTCTTTTAAAGCCTCAACATGAGAAATAACTCCAATGGATTTATCACCCTCATTTTGCATTTTTTCCAAGATGGTAATAGCTTGATTTAAGGTTTCAGGATCTAACGTTCCAAAACCTTCGTCAATAAAAATAGATTCGATTTTTACGTTTTTAGCAGCCAAATCAGACAAAGCAAAAGCCATGGCTAAACTCACCATAAATGTTTCACCGCCCGACAAGGTATTAATGGACCTTCTAGCATCTCCTTGGTGACTATCAAAAACTTTTAATGAATCGTTTTTGTCCGCTTCATCAGCCGTTGGGATATCTAGAATGTAGCGATCGCTTAAATCTTTCAGTCGCAAATTAGCATAACCAATCAGTTGTTCAAGCGTTAAATCCTGTACAAAATTTGAAAACCGTTTACCATTAGCATCCCCTATTAAACCATTCATAGTTTTCCATAGGGCTTCTTCTTTTTTATAAGCTTTTAATTTTGTTAGCAGTTTTTCTTGCTTTTCTTTGGTTTGTTTATCGGCCGTAAGCTTATTTTTAATGGTTATAATTCTTTCGTTTAAAATATTATATTCTTCTTCATTCTTATGAAACGCCATTTCCAATGTTGCAATTGGTTCCTGAATTGTAATTAGCTTTATAAAAGCTTCAATTTCCTTTAATGCATTTTCTTTTTCGGTTTTTAACCGCTCTTGCTTTAATTGTAAATCTTTATCTCTCTGGCGAATACTATCTGCTTTTGCTTCCGGAAGTATCAAGCTTTTTAAATGCAGAAGACTTTCAATATTTTCATTTTTAAGGATGTCATCTAATTGCTTCTGAAAAACATCCCGCTCTTTTACAATTTCGGTAATTCGAGCTTTTAATGATGAAATTAACTTATTAGTATTAACAACATCTTGTGTATTTGCAGCCCATTTCGAATTTAAATCTTGAACTTTGGCATCAATATCATCAGCCGCATATAATTGTTTTCTTCTCGTTTGCTTTTTTAACTTCACTTCTGAACTTGTCAGCCACAGATTGGAAGTTTCCTTTAAAGTCGCCAATAGATTTCTTAATTCGAAAGCTTTTTTAAGGCGTTCCACCGTCTGTACGTCGGTTGTTAGTTCTTTCTCTAAAACCTCAACAGCTTCCACGTTTTCAACAATTCCAATTTTAAGGGATTTACATAAGTTTTCAACCTCCTTAAACTTGGGCTTTATGGTTTCTGAAATTTCAGCAATACTTTTTCTTAAAGCTTTCCCTTTTTTTTCTTCGTTTTCAAGATTTGTTTGAGTCGAAGTTTTCAATTCGCGTTTAGTCGCTAAAAAGTCGGTTTTCGTTTTTAAAGCATCTTCTTTTAATTCGAAAATTGGTTTATCAGTTGCAAATGGATGTTCTAATGAACCACAAAGCGGACAAGCTTCGCCATTTTCCAATAAATTTCTGTGCGTTTCTAAACTTTGATGTTTTTTCCGCTTTTCTTCTTCTATATTCAGTTTTTCGACTTCCTTTTGAAGCGCTTTCAGTTCGAATTCTAATAATTCTAAACTGGCTTTATATTTCTTAAATAAATCATCACTTTCGGTTAACTCGGTTTCTTTGGATGTTTTATTCTTTACTAAAGCATTGTAATCTGTTAAAGCGACTTTCAACTTATTAATAAATCCTGATTTCAAACTTAAACTTGCATCCTTTTCTGCTAAAGCTTCTTCATTATCAATCTTCTTTTTATGGAGAAAAACTTCAACTTTTTCTTCAACAGGATTAATGGAATCTATAAAAACAGCAGGATTTTCATTAAATCGAATTCTTTCTGCCCCTTTATTCACATTCAAAAGGATTTTATGAATATGATCTTCATGAAGTTTCGCTTGCGCAGTAGCCAGCGTTTCTTCTTGTTTTAAATCGGTTACGGTTTTACGCAACTGCTCTAATTGCTCTGCATATTGTTCAGGCTTTATCTTTTCCCCTAAAAGTTCTGAAGCCAATTCTTGCAAATTGTCTTTTTCCTTTAAAACCTGGGTTTCATTTGTTTTCTGGCGCGTAAGCTCTTCCGAATTTTCTTTATGCGCTTTATCTTTTTGTTCAAAATTGGAAATAAGGGTATTATGCCCGACGTATTTCGAATGCTTTTTTAAAGTCTCTTCCTCTTTTTTGAAGTTTTCTAACGCCTCTGATAATTCCTTCTGAAGCGATTCGTTTTTACTTAAAATCGTTTCATTTTTCAGAATGCCTTTCTTATTTTCAATCTCAATTTTTAAACCATCAATCTTTTTCTTTTGAGCAACTTTCGTTTTGGCTAATGTAGTTTCTTCAGTAAGTAAATTATTTTTTTCTTCTTCGGGTATTAATTCAATTTCTCCGAGTCGTATATTCTGTTCTTTGCAAGCATCGGATGCGTTTTTAAACTTCTTAAAAACTGCTATTCCAATAGATCTATAATCTTTAGCGCCGGTAATATCTTCCAATAACTTATTGCGCTGGTCTCTTGGCGCTTTTAATAATTTACTGAATTCCCCTTGCGAAAGCACCATGGCTTTTACAAATTGATCATAACTCAAGCCTATTAGTTCGGCGTTTTTACTTGGAACTGCAGATTTACCACTTACAATAATATCTCCCGTTGCAACATCAATAATTTCCTGTTTTCTATCATTCAGATTATTATTCCGATTGCGTTCTATAGACCAATGCGATCGATAGGTTTTTTGGTTAACTATATATTCAACCTCAGCATAACAATCTTGCGCATTTCTAGTCATAATCCCACCATCACCATCAATAATGCGCTTACTAATCGCTCCAATTCTAGGCACCTGATTATATAAAGCCAAAGTAATAACGTCCAACAAGGTAGATTTTCCAGATCCTGTAGCGCCAGTAATAGCAAAAAGCCCGCTTTCGGCTAACGGACCCGATAGAAAATCGATATGATGTTCGCCTCGCAACGAGTGGATGTTTTTAAAACTGATTTTACTGATCTTCATAAATTACAGATTAAGTTCTTCTAAAATTTGACGAAATGCATTTTTTAAATCATCGATGTTTTCCTGATTTCCGTCAAGTTCTAATCGTTTTTCAAACATTTCCATTGGCGTTACATCGGCGACGCTTATTCCTGGTTCAAAAGCTTCGGAAGCTCCACGAACTTTGTTTATGAAATTTAATTTAGACTTTATAATTTTAAGATTCTCGTTTTCTTGACTGTCTAATAATTCATCCAAATCCTGCCTAATTTGAATATTCTCGTTGGGTTCATTTACTATGATTTCGGCTAATGAAACAAGTCCTGTATTCTGAATATAATTACTTAATTGTGTCTTGACTTCTTCAAGCGTACCTTTAAAAGCTACCAAATCTCTAAATTTAGGAATTGGCAAGATTTCAATATCTGTGTTTTTTCCAGAAACAGTAATTATATTGACTAGTTTCTCCTCTTCTTTCTCACTAAAGCTTAAGCAAATAGGCGAACCCGAATAATAAATATTCCGAGATTCGGACACCGCATACGGTTTGTGAATATGGCCAAGCGCCACATAATCGGGTTCATCTCCAAAAATAGAGCCGTTAACACCAGCCTGATTTCCAATTTGAATATCCCGCATACTTTCCGAAACGTGCGCGCCTTGCACATATAAATGTCCCATAACAATAAAAAAATCGCCTTGAAAACTTTCAAGATAATACCTATTAATGTTTGCAAAGTAGTTTTTTATACCGTCTCTAATTTGTTCAATTTTATCAGTATAAGATTCTCCTGGTGCAGATTTTCTAATATCCTTATCTCTCAAAAACGGAACCGCAGCAACCACCACGTTTTCTTCTCCTACACTATATTCAAAAAACAATTCGCTTATAGAATCGGACGCACCACCAACCACATTAATATCCAGAAAATTTAATAGTTCTTTTGGTGCATTTAAAACAGCTGCTGAATCGTGGTTTCCACCAGTAATAAGAATTTTACATCCCGAACCAATCATCCGTTTTAAAAAACTGTAATATTGTTTTAAAGCGGCTTGAGATGGATTTGCCTGATCGAAAACATCACCAGAAACTAATAACAAGTCTATTTTTTCGTTCTTGATGGTATTTAAGAGCCAATGGAAAAACAAATCTAAATCTTCTGATAAATCAATTTTATGTAATTGCTTTCCAATATGCCAGTCTGAAGTGTGTAGTATTTTCATATTTATCAATACATGCATTTTTCTAATAGATTAAAATCTATCAACGCGTTAAATCTAATCATTTAAACCAAAGTTTAAAATTAAGCATTAAAACATGATTTTTAACACCGGTTTCTGTGAAAAAAGTTTTAGTTATTAGACAAACCAAACTTTAAATAAAATGCCTTATTCAAAAAAATACTAAATTAATAGTTCCGAAGTATTTCGAGTAGTAAATGCTGAAATCCACTTAAATCAGGGAGTTGACACTGTAAAGTCTAACATTATACTTACAACATGTCAGTACGTGCAATAATTACAGAACATTATCTGTCGTTTTTTATTTTCCATGTTTTAAATTATTATTAATACTTCCGTAGCATCTTAATACTCATAATACAAGAATGACAAAATGCCATGTATTTATTCAGATTACAATGCAGAGAATTATTCAGTAGAGGTTTAAAACTTAAAAATCATCATTAAACAAGAGCTTAATGAACACTCCCAGGGCTATGATGACTGATGTCTTGCCTATTATAAAATTCTCCTGGCGCGGACTTCCTAACATTATAATAAAACAGTATTAATACTGAAATTTGATTTTTATGATACTTATAAACTACTAAAAAGTAACTACCTTTGTCCATCCTAATTTACAGTAAAACGGGACACGTGGTTCGTAATTCTCCCACGTTAAAAAACTATGAAACGCTTTATGTCTTCTAAAAAAATAAGCGCCTTGTATTGCTACTCGTCGCATTTCACATTCTTATTGTTGCATCAAGCAATTATTTGGTGCAGTTTCCTATATCGGTTTTCGGATTCAAGGCCACTTGGGGTGCTTTCACCTTTCCGTTTATCTTTTTGGCAACAGATCTTACCGTACGCCTTTTCGGAGCACGACTAGGAAGACGGATTATTTTTTACGCTATGTTTCCCGCCCTGATAGTATCCTATTTGATTACCGTTGGTTTTCGCCATGGTATTTGGTTAGGGTTTGACGTGCTATATAGTTTCGATCTTTTTGTGGCACGCATTGCCATTGCTAGCTTTTCTGCCTATGTAATTGGACAGGTTTTAGATGTTTTTGTATTTAATAAACTACGACAACACAAACAATGGTGGCATGCGCCAGTAGCTTCCGCTATTTTCGGGAACTTTATGGATACTCTTGTGTTTTTTATCATTGCTTTTTACAAAACATCAGACACCTATTTAGCAGAAAATCTCGTCGAAATAGCAACAGTAGATTATATTTTTAAAATGATAATAAATGCGCTATTCTTTCTTCCGCTTTATAAAGTTATTTTAGATCGTGTTATGAAAAGGTTACAACAACAGACTGTATAAGTTTTACGACATTCTTAAAGTTGTAAATCGAATAAAAACTACATATAAGAGTAACTTCTAAATGAAAATACCCCGAGACGCTGCTCAGGGTATAAATTTTCTTATTAAAATTAGTTTGCTTTTAGATTGGTGAAACCAAATCCTCAAACCAAGTTTTTACGTCCCCTTCCAAATGCGGTTTCAGTTTTTCTTGAACTAATTTATGATAAGTGTTCATCCAATCTATTTCTTCTTTAGAAAGTAAATCTTTAACAATAATACTTTTAAAGAAAGGACAAAGAGTTAAAGTTTCAAATTCGTAAAACGTATTCCATTCCGTTGTCTTCCACGTATTAATCAGGATTAGATTCTCATGACGGATTCCGTATTTACCTTCTACATAATAGCCCGGTTCATTAGATAATACCATCCCTTCCTGTAATTCATTTGGATTAAGATCCTTACGGATGCTCATTGGTCCTTCGTGAACATTTAAGAAACTGCCTACACCATGACCAGTACCGTGATTAAAATCTTTTCCTTCTTTCCATAAAGGCATTCTCGCCAAAGCATCTAGTTGAACACCTCTAGTACCTTTAGGAAATTTAACCATAGACAACTGGATCATGCCTTGAAGCGCCAAGGTAGCATCCTTTTTAAATTCGTCTGATACATCGCCTAATGGAAATGTACGGGTAATATCCGTTGTACCTTCTAAATATTGACCACCAGAATCTACCAAAATACTGCTATCGTTTGTCACTTTAGCACTGCCTTCAGATTTAGCTGAATAATGAATAATGGCTCCATTACCTTTATAACCAACAATGCTATCAAAACTAGCACCTATAAAATTCTTTCCTTCGGCACGAAAACCGTGCAATTTTTTCCCGATGGTATACTCGTCTAAATCCTCTTTTCCAACTGTATGGGTTAGCCAATGGAGAAATTTAACCATTGCGACACCATCGCGAACCATTACCGTTCTGAAACCTTCTTGCTCCGTTTCATTTTTAATGGCTTTCATTACATGCCCTGGAACCGGTTTTTCAATAATAGTATTATCTTTTTTTACAGCTTCAAAAACAGATTGATTACTATTAGGCGCGATCAAAATAGATTCGTTATTTAACGTTCCGAGATAATCGAAAAAACTGTCGTAAGATTTCAGTTTAACACCCGATTTCTTCATGAGATTTTGAGCATTTTCATCTAATTTATTTAAATCAACAAAAAGAAAACAATCTTTTAGCGTCAACAAGACATAACTTAAAAATACAGGGTTACATTGTACATCGCTACCGCGTAAATTAAGCGTCCAAGCTACATCATCCAAACTAGAAATAACGTGCGATGTTGCTCCTTCTGCCTTCATTTTTTCGCGGATAGCAGCAATTTTATAAGTCACCGATTGTCCAGCACGTTCTATAGGCTGTACAAAAACAGCATTTTTACTCGCTGCGGGACGTTTAGTCCATACATTATTTAGTAAGGGCAAATCTTTAAGATTGCGTTTATGTTTTGTGCATTTATTTTTTAAAGCTTCCCAGTTGGCATGTGATGTTGCTAAACCATTTACAGCTATGGTTGCATTATCAGAAGTTTCAGAAATAATCCAATCAATATAATTTGGGGTGCCTTCTACGCCGTCTTTAAACAAGTCAATCCCTGAACCTTTTAATTCTTCTGGCCCTTGGGTAAAGTAACGACCGTCTGTCCAAAGTCCAGCTTTATTCGCAGTAACTACTACAAACCCTGCCGAACCGGTAAAACCAGAAAGCCAAGTCCTTTCTTGCCATTCTGCTGGCAAATATTCACCCATATGAGGATCGGCGGAATATACGATAAAAGCATCGATGTTATTTTTCTTCATTTCGGCTCTCAAGGAAGCTACTTTTTCTTTGGCTGTCATAGTTACTATTTTTTTAGAATTCGAAAGTTACAGAAAGTCTACTGTACTGAAAAAGATAATAGATGTTTTACAACTTTTTTAACCTAACTAAAGTGTAATGATGAAATATTACGTTTTTAAAACCCAAAAAGCATAGCTAAATTGGATATCTAGCTAGAATTCAACTATAATTTTCTTAATAATTACGAAGAGACTCCATTTGTTAACTTTGTTTTTATTTAGATAAATGCCTAAATTACAAAGACTCACAAAAACATAAGCATTATGGATATTATAAAAACAATTGTAGAATTTTTCAAGAAACCGGAAGCGGAGACTATCAACGAATCTCCTCAAGGTGTTTGTTCATTATGTTGGGGCTATCAAGAGTACAACGGAAAAATCCGACAACTATTTAAGGACAAACAGGTGGATGTAAACAACCATAAAGACTCTTATACACTGATTCAAGATTTTGTAAAAGCACATGTAGACGGTTATCATATTAAAGATGGTATGGTGCATGTATGTCCTAATTGTGGTGAGTTAGAAAGCGGGAAAGACCGGATTGAGAAGTATAAGCTATCAAAGGATCAGGAATAAATATTTGCTACTATTGGTTTTTCTGAAGCCAAATAATAAAAATCCGTTGGCCTTCATTCGAGATTTAACAAGATTTGGCAAAGAATAATATAAAAGCAAGAATTTTGCAGAAGATATTGCTATCAGTTTACATCCACATATTAATTAACTTTATAATTGTAATAATATTATGAAAAAAGCAGCGAATCCTAAAGTAAGAGTATTAACCTCGGGCACTAAATTAATAGCCAAAGAAATGCAAGCAAACGCTGGAGATTTATTGCCTGCCCACCTTGCAAATGTCGAATCGATACTCTTGGTTCAAGAAGGCGAATGTATTCTTAAAATGAACGATGAAGATCATGTACTTAAACCAGGCGATGCTATGGTAATTCCACCAGAAATAAAACATCAGATAACGGTAATTAAGAGCTTTAAGGCTGTTCACTTTATGCCTAACGACATTGAATTTAAGTTCTTTGACAGTCTTATTTAGACCAGTCCTTTACTACAAGAAAGACATAAAAAATGGGATTAAATAACTAACAGCCTAATTCAACTTTAATTTTTAATCATACTTAAAACCGGCGACAATAAGTCATCAAGAAACTCATTTCTAAATAGTTCCGAATTAAAACCAAACAAACTTATTTATGAAAATTCTAAAAAAGTATCTAGAATTAAAATTGTAAAAGCGGTTTATTAATCCGAAATTAGAGACTCAAAACATTATTTATCATGGACAAAGATATATACCACATAAAAAAAACGCTTCACATAAACGGAAAAGAGAGTTATTATTTTAGCTTGGTAGAACTTCAAAAACAAGGACATGACATTAGTAAAATGCCTTTTTCTATTCGCATTTTACTAGAAAATGCCCTACGTAATTATGACGATTTTGCAGTGACAAAAGAAAACATAGAAACGCTGTTGAATTGGAAACCAAAAGGATCCGATAAAGACATTCCTTTTAAACCAGCTCGGGTGTTAATGCAAGATTTCACTGGTGTTCCTGCCGTAGTAGATATTGCTGCATTGCGCACCGAAGTAGCGCGAAAAGGCAAGAATCCAGACAGCATCAATCCACTTATCCCAGTAGATTTAGTGATAGACCACTCTGTTCAAGTAGATTATTTCGGTACGGATTACGCCTATCAACGCAATATAGACGAAGAATATAAGCGTAATCAAGAGCGGTATCAGTTTTTAAAATGGGCGCAAAATTCATTTGATAATTTCACAGTTGTGCCACCGGGCATGGGTATTTGCCATCAAATAAATCTCGAGTATTTATCTAAAGGTGTTATAGAACGAAATGGTGAAATTTTCCCTGATTCATTAGTAGGAACAGACAGCCACACACCAATGGTTAACGGAATTGGTGTCGTAGCCTGGGGCGTTGGTGGGATAGAAGCGGAAGCTGCTATTTTAGGTCAACCGCTTTATTTTATCATGCCCGAAGTTATTGGTTTGAAACTAACCGGTAAACTACCACTAGGTTCTACAGCTACCGATTTAGTATTAACGATTGCTAATTTGTTACGAAAACGCGGTGTGGTAGGCAAATTTGTTGAAGTTTTTGGTCCTGGTTTAGATTATCTTTCTGTTCCAGATCGCGCTACTATTGGTAATATGTCGCCAGAATTTGGTAGCACTATTACTTACTTCCCTATAGACGATAAAACATTAGAATATATGCGTCAGAGTAACCGATCTGAAGCACAAATAAACCTGGTAGAAACCTACTGCAAAGCTAATATGCTATGGCGTGAAAACGAAAATAAAATCACCTATACAGATGTTGTTGAATTAGATGTTTCTAGTATTGTTCCAACAGTAGCTGGACCTAAAAGGCCACAGGATAAAATTCTATTAAAAGATTTTAAAAACAAATTTATTGAGCTTTTAGATGATTCATTCAACAGGAAATACATTTCTCAAAAAGACCGAGAAATTGAAAAATCCATAACACGCTTTGATAATGAAGGTGGTGATTTACCGGTACCAGAGCCAAAAACAAAACCACAACTTCTAGAAACAGAAACCAAAGAAAAAGACGGGTTAAAAACGGTTTGGATAACTCGTGGCCAAGAAAAATTCATGTTGTCTGACGGCGCAGTAGCCATTGCTGCCATTACATCCTGCACCAATACGTCTAACCCGTTTGTTATGGTGGGTGCCGGTTTAGTTGCCAAAAAAGCACGCGAACATGGTCTTGACGTAAAACCTTGGGTTAAGACATCCTTGGCACCGGGTTCTAAAGTGGTAACCGATTATTTAGAAAAAGCGGATTTAATGAAGGATTTGGAAGCACTCCGATTCCATTTGGCAGGTTACGGTTGCACGTCTTGCATTGGTAATTCCGGTCCACTTCCACAACAAATTGCTAAAGCTATAGATGAACATAACTTGGTCGTAACTTCGGTGCTTTCAGGTAACCGGAATTTTGAAGCGCGGATTCATCCACAAGTGAAAATGAACTTTTTAATGTCGCCAATGTTGGTTGTCGCTTATGCCATTGCAGGTCGCGTAGATATAGATTTAATTAACGAGCCTATTAGCTACGACATCAATCAAGAGCCTGTTTATCTCAAAGATATTTGGCCGACAGACGACGAAATTAATGCCGTTTTGAGTCGTGTTTTATCGCCTTTAGATTTTAAGAAAAATTATGATGAGATTTTTGAAGGCAATGAAATTTGGAGAAATCTAGAAGTTCCGAAAGGCAAACTTTATGATTGGAATGAAAGCTCAACCTATATCAAAGAAATTCCGTTTTTTAAAGGCATTTCTGATGAACCAGAACCGCTTCAAAATATAGAAAACGCCAAAGCATTACTTGTTCTGGGTGATAGTATAACTACCGATCATATTTCGCCAGCAGGCGCTTTTAATGAAAATTCGGCAGCAGGTAAATACTTACTTTCAAAAGGTGTGGCTAAATCAGACTTCAACTCCTACGGTTCTCGAAGAGGAAATGATGAAGTTATGGTACGCGGTACGTTTGCGAATGTGCGTATAAAAAATAAATTAGCAAAAAAAGAAGGTGGTTACACTAAATTCCTACCAACTGGCGAAGAAATGACTGTATTCGATGCTGCAGAAAAATACAGAGAAAGTAATACGCCGCTCGTAGTTTTGGTAGGCAAAGAATATGGAAGCGGCTCTTCGAGAGATTGGGCTGCAAAAGGGACTTTTCTATTGGGCATAAAAGCAGTTTTAGCAGAAAGCTATGAACGTATTCACCGAAGCAATTTAGTAGGACTAGGCGTTCTGCCATTAGAGTATAAAAATGGAGACACAGCAGAAAGCTTGGGAATTATTGGAACAGAAAATTTTACTTTTTGTGGTATTACAGAAGACATTAAACCGTTAAAAGAAGTGGAGATTACAGCCACAGATGAAAATGGTAAAGAAATAAAATTTAAGGCAATTGCCCGTTTAGATTCTGCCATAGAAATTGAATACTATCGCAACGGTGGTATTTTACAATATGTGCTGCGTCAATTTTTAAAAGCTTAAAACCTTTTTAACTGACTCCTTCACTCACTAGAACGACTACGTTTAGATTATGTCAATTGGTGAGAGAATTCATTTTTTAATCTACAAACTAAACCCTACTCCTAATCAACCGCTTGCCTTTTTCGGAAGAGGTTGATTGGGATTAGGAAACCAACCGCTTTAACAAAATCTTAATTCGGATAGCTTTGTCCTTGTTTAGAGATTAATTAAATTTGGGTAGCCATAAACATCTGCAAAGGTGAAATGATGGAAAAAGATTTACCAAAAAAACTTTAAAGTAACCACTTATGTAAATCGGAAAAAGTAAAAGAATTTAATTTAAAACCATAAAAAATGAAACGTACAGCAAATGCCGTTTGGAGCGGAAACTTAAAAGAAGGTGAAGGAAAAATAACCACACAAAGTAAAGTTTTAAAAGATTCACAATATTGTTTTAATAGCCGCTTTGGCGAAGGAAAAAGCACCAACCCCGATGAGCTTTTAGCTGCTGCTCACTCCGGCTGCTTTGCCATGGCATTGAGTATGATTTTAGGTAAAGAAGGCTTTACTCCCGATTCTTTAAACGTTACCAGTACCATAACTATTGATGCTGATAAGCTTGAAATAACAAGTTCAGATCTCGTATTAAAAGCAAAAATCCCGAATATTAGTCAGGATAAATTTATGGAATGCGCCAATGCAGCAAAAGATGGCTGCCCTGTAAGCAAAGCATTAAGTATAAAAATTACGCTTGAAGCTACTTTAGTTAACTAAAATTCGCAGAAAAAATGAGTAATCAAAATAATTTATATCCAGAAGCAACTCGAGAAAACGTCGAGAAAAAAGCAGCCTTAAATCCAAGCAAATAGAAGCTTGCCGAACTTTTAGCCGCGCCGTTTTTAAAGAAGGTCTTCTGAATGAGAAAACATGGCAGACATCAACCTAACCGAGTGGCATGCCAAGGTTAATACAAACCTTAACGGCACTTATTATGTAACGTCCGCTATTACACCTCTTCTGAAGCAAAATAAAGAGGGTGCACATATTATAAACATCAGATAAATTATAGGGAAAACTAATAGTAGCTTAAGTGCAACATATTCAGCTACCAAATACGCCATGCTAGGTTTTAGCGGAGCATTGTTTAAAGAGTTGCGCGGAGATAATATTAAGGTAACATGTGTAAATCCTGGCAGTATTGAAACCCATTTATTTGAAGATTCTGGTATTATGCCGCACGACCATATGTTGCAACCACAAGAAGTAGTTACTTTGCTGCTTCAGATTTCAGAAGTAGCCAGCAATTTATTGATTGACGAAATTACTCTTCGACCGCTAAATCCCACAGCAACTAAATAATAAAAAACGTGTCGGTCTTTTACTCAATGACCGCTCAAATAAACACCAAGTTTTAGAATATTTCTCTCAATTCTAAAACTTGATATTATGCAAAAGGTTAATCTTTAGATTTGATAAATTTTGGATTGATATACAATTTCCCATCTTTTAACTTCTGCCAGTAAATTTTCATATCAGCGTTTATTTCTGGCGCCATGATATACAACCCTATTATATTAGGAAAAGACATTGCCAAAATCATCATATCGGCGAAACTTAAAACCGCACCTAAACTAACCGAAGCCCCTAATACAACAAAGCCCAAATACATGACTTTATAAACTAATTCCAATTTTTTACTTCTTCCAAAGAGGTAACTCCAAGAACGCATTCCGTAATAAGACCAAGAAACCATAGTAGAAAAAGCAAATAAAAATACAGCCACGGCTAGTACAGAAGGAAACCAAGATACGACGCTTCCAAAGGCATCTGCAGTAAGTTCTACACCACCTAATCCGCTGCTGGTTTCGTGCATACCCGTAAATATTAAAACCAAGGCCGTCATGGTACACACGAGCATAGTATCTATAAAGGGCTCAACCAAGGAGGTGAAACCATCGGCAATAGGATGATTTGTTTTGGCAGCACTGTGCGCAATTGCAGCCGAACCGACTCCTGCTTCACTAGAAAAGGCAGCACGTTGCAAACCGATTATTAACACACCAATAAATCCACCTTTTAAAGCTTCAGCAGAAAAAGCACCATCTAAAATTGCTAAAAAAGCACCACCTATAAATTCAATATGATATACTATCACCACTAAACAACCTAATACGTATAATATAGCCATGACAGGAACTACTTTTGCAGTCACTTTAGCTATACTTTTAATGCCTCCAATAATTACAGCCCCTACTAAAACGGCAAAACCAATTCCGAACCAAAATCCTTGACCTTGTAAAAATGGAATTTGCTCGGAAACTATTTTAAAAGCTTGATTAGACTGTAGCATATTACCGCCTCCAAAAGATGCACCTACACCGAGAACTGCAAAAAGAATAGCCAGAAACTTTCCTAATTTCTTTAGATTACGTTTTTCAAGTCCGTAGCGCAAATAATTCATAGGTCCACCAAATATGCGACCTTCCTCATCAATAAAACGGTATTTAACGCCTAGAGTACATTCGGCAAACTTTAAAGACATTCCGAAAAAACCGGCTAGAAACATCCAAAAAGTAGCACCTGCACCTCCTAAAGAAATTGCTACCGCAACCCCCGCAATATTTCCTAGTCCTACTGTAGCCGAAACTGCTGTTGCCATAGCCTGGAAATGCGTAATCATACCAGGAGCATCTGGGTCATCATACTTTCCTCTTGCCAAATCAATAGAATGTCGGAAACCACGAATATTTACAAACTTTAAACGAAGTGTAAAGAAAATACTTCCTAAAATAAGCCAAATAACAATAAACGGAATGGTATTGGTTTTTATATCGCCATTAGGATGTAAAAGAGGTCGTGGGTTTTTGAATTGGATTACTCCCAAAAGCGGCGCATTAAAAGTACCTGTTTTAGGCATTGTAGAAATTAAGGCTCCTTCTTTTGTGGAATGCTCTAAAGTACCTACATCTGAAGCATAAACAAATAACTCAATATTTTCATTATTTTCCAGTACAGCAATCTCCTCTCCTTTTTTAACTTCGCTCCCTTCTGCAACCAACCAACTTTTAACTAGGTATTCTTCATCGCCCGTCTCTTCAGTTTCTGGAAGCGTAATATTTTTATGAGAAGTATAAACTACCGGATCATATATTCCGACGGATGCAAAAGCATCCCAGAATAAAACGGCTCCTAAAACATCTACTGCAGGTTGTACTTTACTGTTAAAAATTTCTGTTATTGATTCGGCAGGGATTTTAAATTTTTGAATAACGCTATTTCCATTTGCATCACTTACCACTACAGAGTGCTCCATACCTTCAATTAAACCAACGGATTCTGATTCAAATAATGGCGTATCTACATTGCTCCATTTATATTGATAAGGTGCTTGACCTCCTTGGATTGTAACCTTTGCAACAGCATTATTAATTTCCGGAGAAGGATTAAGTAATTCCAACGCCACAGTCATTTCACCCGAAGACTGATCTTGGGCTATAGAATTAGTAAAAGGAATGAATAACAACGCCAAAAGGGCAATAAACCTAAATTTTATCATCAAATATTTTAAAAATTTTCGATTTATTTATCGAAAACCACAATTTAGCAATAAACAGAAGCGCTCCCAAGATAATTTAGTTCTTTTTTTGAATTGCTTGCTTTCAATAGCTAACAAAAAATAATTCACTTTTAGATATAATCATTGTCATTGTAATTCCTTCTTCATTTAACTAAACGTTTTAAATATTAAAACCACAAACCTTAACCCTTACATATCAATCCCTAAAGACCATACAGCCATCCTTTTTTTACGGTAAAAAAGTAGTGTCTGGGATTTAAATTAGTTTATTCTAATATCATTTTTAGACTTATCTAAAAATATCTTTGGTTTATCGAATACAATGTTTAGTTTTGCCTAAAATTATTATGAAATGAGAATGAAAAATTATTTATTAGGAAGTCTATTCGCACTTCTCGTACTTTTTTCTTGTGATGTTTTAGCACCTGGAGAACCGGAAGAGAATGAACTGCTCGATGGCCCTGTAGAAGGTTTAAGTATGGCGGAATCTAGACGTTTTATTGAAGGAGACGTTGCTTTTAACGACCAAATATTTACTGTTGAAACCGGTTTAGGACCTGTTTTTACTGGAACTAGTTGTGTAAGTTGTCACGCTGGAGATGGTAAAGGACATCCTTATGTGAAATTTAAACGTTTTGGACAAATTCTACCAGGCGTAAACGAATATTTAGATCAAGGTGGCCCACAACTACAAAACCGAGCTATTCCTGGTTATGAACCTGAAACCTTGCCTGCAGGAGCACCATATACAGATTTGATAGCACCAATTGTTACAGGTTTAGGACTCTTGGACGCCGTTAGCGATCAGGATATTATTGATATGTCTGATCCAGACGATTTAGATGGCGACGGTATTAGCGGGCGTGTACACTGGAATACAAGACCAGACTACGTTACAGATCGTCCAGGAACGATTAGTTTGAATGGTAAATATATCACGCGTTTTGGAAAAAAAGCGCGAATGTATGATCTTTTACATCAAACAGCAGATGCTTATAATCAAGATATTGGGATAACATCGTATTTCGAACCTTATGACACGTATAGTGGAGATAAACTTTCTCCAGAAATAGACAGACAGACTATTAGCGATGTTGTTTTTTACCTAAAAACATTAAAAGAGCCAATACCTAGAGACCAAGATGATCCAGATGTTATGGCTGGTAAAGCTTTGTTTCAAAGTACGCAATGTGTGGGTTGCCACAAACCGACATTAGAAACTGGATATTCGTCAATTGAAGCTATTTCTTTTAAAGAATTTTATCCGTATACCGATTTACTATTACATGATATGGGTCCAGCTTTAGATGATGGATATACTGAAGGCTACGCGACATCTTCTGAATGGCGAACAGCACCATTATGGGGTATTGGATTATCTAAAGACTCCCAGGGTGGTGATTATTATTTACTTCATGACGGAAGAGCTCGAAGTATCGAAGAAGCTATTTTATATCACGGCGGAGAAGCAGAGAACTCTAAAAACCTATATCAAGGTTTAAGTCAACCAGAAAAAGATCAACTTATAAAGTTTATTGAATCCTTGTAAAACTAACTCCTATGGATCGGAAAAAATTTTTAAAAACCTGCGGGGTAGCTCTCGTAGGTCTTCCCTTTGCTTCGGCACTCTTAACTTCTTGTGAAAGTATATATTATGCAACAAACAGCGTTCAAAACAACACAATTGTCGTACCGCTTTCCGAGTTTGAGATTCTTAAAAAAAACAAAATTACCTATCGGACTTTTGTCATGGTTAAAACCGCGAATCAGGATTTCCCTATTTGTCTTTATAAAACCGGAGAGAATAAATACGTAGCGTCCCTCATGAAATGCACACACCGCGGTTGTGAGCTTAATGTAGGCGGCGGAATATACAGCTGTCCATGTCATGGCAGTGAGTTTGACACCAAAGGCACCGTATTAGAAGGACCAGCCGATCTAGATTTAAAAACATTCAAAACAAACATTAAAAATGAAAATATTTACATCCAAATATCTTAAAATTAATCTATTAATTCTCGGAACATTCTGCTTTAGTTCCAGCTTTGCCCAAGAAGAAGAAAGCGTAACGAACAAAAAAGACGATGAGATAGAGTTAAATATGGATGCGGTTTTTAATAGACCAACATTAAGCTTTGATAAAGTTCCAGTAACAGTTGGAGGTTATTTGGAGGCCAATACTATGTACAGAGTAGAGGAAGGCATTACTGACGGCTTATCTTTTCAAGCTAGAAGATTAACCATATTTATGGCAGCTTCAATATCAAGTCGCATTAAATTTTTAACCGAAATAGAATTCGAAGATGGCGGTAAGGAAGTCGCTATTGAATTTGCGGCTTTAGATGTGGCTCTTCACCCTATGTTTAACTTTCGAGGTGGAATTGTAATGAATCCTATTGGCGCTTTTAATGAAAACCACGACGGTCCAAAATGGGAATTCGTCGAACGTCCAGATGTTGCGGTAAATATGTTGGCAGCTACCTTATCCAACGCAGGTTTTGGGGCTTATGGAAAAACCTATTCTGGAAACTGGATTTTTGGCTATGAGGCGTATGTAACCAATGGGTTTAGTAGTAAAATAATTTCCAATGAAGAAGACAAAACCTATCTACCGGCTCATAAAGATGGTGAGAATATCTTTGAAGAGAATTTTAGTGGAGAAGCAATGTTTTCTGGTAAGTTGGCCATAAGAAATAGGAAAATTGGAGAAATTGGGATTTCTTATATGGGAGGCACTTACAATAAGTTTCTAAATGATGGTGAAGAATTGGAAGACAAAGCTAGACTAGATGTTTTTGCCATAGATTGGAACACCACCATTAAGGCTACTGGAACATATATCGTTGGAGAAGCAGCTTGGATATGGGTACAGACACCAGATACATACACGCAGCAATACGGAAATAAGCAGCGTGGTGCTTTTATGGATATTGTACAACCTGTATATAAAAACAAGATTTTTGAATGGGAAGATGCCACTTTCAATGTTGCAGCAAGATTTGACTATGTAGATTGGAATGTGGGACGATTCGCAGAAACCAATACACGCATAGGCGATCAAATTATGGCCGTAACACCTGGAATTAGTTTTAGACCAACGCCAAAAACTGTATTTAGAATGAACTACAGGTATGAATGGCAAAAAGACATTGTTAACAATCCTGCAAAACAAGCAGCAACTTGGTATATGGGATTCAGTAGTTATTTTTAATCAATTTTATCCAGCATTGGAACGCTATGTTTAAAAGTAAACTACTCATATTTAGTGGGACAGTTTAACAGATACTTAAAATACATTATATTATTCTGAACACATTTCAGAACCTAAAAAAGCCTAATGCCAAGCATTGGGCTTTTTCTTTAGAACTTTTCAAGAATAATTTGTCTTTAAAATAAATAGCGACAGAGTTTAACAATTGCAGGTGAAATATTAAAGCCAAACTTCTCACTCAACTCTAATTCTTTAGCTCACAGAACAATTTAGTTTACTCATCGAAAAACGCAAATCTTAAACTCACTCAATAATCTGATATTTAATCAGTTAAAATTACATATATTTATATAATCATTTTAATTTAACAATTATCACTCATGAGTAATTGTTTGTTTTTCTAACAAAGCATTCAAAAAACAACCTTTTCTCCTTTCAGGAAGCATCAATTTTATATGAAATAAAACAGACGCCAAAGCATTGAAAATTCGTTAACTTTAAATTCCCTCAATTATGTCTCCTAAAAATTTGAATATTGTATTTGTAGATAATGACGAAGATGACAGAGCATTATTTGAAGAAGCATTAGGCGAATTGAAAATAAACTGTTCACTTAAATTATTTGAAAGTGGAAATGAGCTGATGAGATATTTAAACCAAACTGATAAAGAGACTAATGTTCTTTTTTTAGATTTAAACATGCCTATTAAAAGTGGAATTGAATGTCTGATAGAAATAAAACGTGAGAAGAAATTAAAAAATATACCCGTAATTATTTATTCCACCTCATCTGCAGAAAAAGACATTGAAGATACTTTTGGTCATGGCGCCAGTGTATATATAAAAAAGCCAAATAATTTCACAGAACTAAAAAACCTAATTTACAACGTTCTCCAAGTAAATTGGAAGGATCATAATTCAAATCTTAATAGACAGAATTTTTTATTTACGATTTAGAATTTAAATTTATTGGCTTAATATACTAAACCGAAATACTTTGTTCCGTTCGAACATTTTAAGCACATAAGTTACCCTAGGTTTCGATTTCCCTTTTTTGTTATCACTCGGTTTTAGGCTCAAATTTCTGAATTTTTTATTTAAACATAATGTATATTTAATATACAAAAAGAATATGGTGATGGAAATCCTATCCTATTATTAAGAATGCAATACGTATGAAAAAACTTGGATTGGCTATTATAGGTTCTGGTGCCACCTCTATATATTGTCTGAAACACATTTTAGATAATTCAGCTGTTTTGAAGAAACAATTTAACCGAATTTCTATTTTTGAAAGAAGTAAAAGAATGGGTTACGGCATGCCTTATAATCCAGATACAACCGATTTATTTAATTTATCAAATATTTCTTCGGAAGAAATACCTTTATTATTTCAAACCTTTGCAGATTGGCTTCGCAATCAAAACAGACAAGATTTAAAAAAGTGGCATGTTACTGAATTTCCTATTGAGGATTCCGAAGTTTATAGCCGTATAGCTTTAGGCGAATATTTCCATCAACAATTCCTTGTATTAATGGATAAACTCCAAACCGCTGGCTTTGCTGTTGAAGAATATACTAATCACGAGATTCTAGATATTGAAATAAACGATAAAAATAACATCAAACTCATAGCCAAAAACGCCTCATTTAAGGCTTCCAAGGTAATTATAGCTACAGGACACAATTGGCAGCATAATGATAAACCAGCATCTGGATATTATGATACTCCTTGGCCAATTAAAAAAATTATTCCAAAAAATGACGCGTTTTATAATTTTGAAATAGGCGTTTTAGGAGCTTCGTTAAGTGCTTTTGATGTAGTTTCATCTTTAGCACATCGGCATGGAAAATTCACACAAAGTAAAAAAGGTTTGGAATTTCAGTTAAACAAAGAGGCGAAAAACTTTAAAATCACTTTACATGCAGCTCAAGGTTGGCTGCCACATTTACAGTATGAACAAGAAGAGCCATTTCGTGAAATTTATAGACATGCCACACGTGAAAAAATACTATCACTTCGCAATGAAAACGGATTTTTAAAAATAGATTCATTTTTTCATTCCGTATGTCGGTCAGCTTTGCAACGTGCATTTGAGAAAGACGGCAATAAAGAAATGCTAGAATTACTTACAGACACAAAATTCGGCTTTAAGGATTTTATAGAAATCATGGCTAAAAACCATGAATATTTAGACTCTTTTGAAGGCATGAAAAAAGAACTGGTTCAGGCAAAAGATTCCGTAGAAAACAATAAACCCATCCATTGGATGGAAACCTTAGACGATTTAATGTACTGCTTAAACTTTCATGCTGAAATGATGCCAGCAGAAGATCATTTATTCTTTAAAAAAGATGTAAAACCCTTTTTAATGAGTGTAATTGCTGCATTACCTTTAAGTTCCGCCAAAATTCTTTTAGCGCTTTATGATGCAGAAGTTGTCAACTTAATTGCGGGGAGAGTAAGGATTATCGAGGATACGAATATAAAAGAAACCACAGATATTGAAATTTCTAAAGCAGACAATAAAACCATTAAAAAATCCTATCAATTATTTATTAACTGCTCTGGAAATGATAATATAAATGTGGACACTTTTCCATTTCAATCTCTAGTCAAATCAGGCTTTGTTAAGGAGGCAAGTGCCAAATTTGAAACGGTTAAAAAATTAACCGATTTAGAAAGCACACTGGGTAAAGACACTGTTTGGAAAAAAAACAACGAGGTGTTTTTAAATATTGGCGGAATAGCTGTGGATAGTGCCTATCATATTATTGGCGTAAACGGCAAAACTTGTTCTAATATTCATGATCTGTCTTTTACACATACTCACGGTTTCAGACCTTATTCTTACGGGTTACAAGCTTGCCTTGCAACAAGTCTTATTGTTGTGGATTCTTGGCTGATATTAGAAAAGAACACTAACAAACCAAAAACTATTGAAGAAGTTTCAAAAATCTACGACAAAGATGATGACTTATAGACGGTCTTTAAATTAATAAAAACTAGATAATCTTCTTAATTAAGTTACAAATAAAATCAAATGCGTTAATCAAAACACTTGAATTAGAATACTTTAGAACTAAATTTTAAAAATTTCGTTTTAATTTTAAATTCTAGTTTCATGGCCAAAAAGAACAAAACAGAGAATCAGAAAACCAAAGACCTTAAGCAATTTGAAAAGGATGCTACAGGGAAAGTGATGACCACCAATCAAGGGTTAAAGGTAAATGACACCAACAACTCTTTAAAGGCAGGTGAAAGAGGCTCCACATTGTTGGAGGATTTTTTACTTCGGGAAAAAATAACCCGTTTTGATCATGAGCGTATTCCAGAAAGAATTGTACATGCACGTGGAAGTGGCGCACACGGACACTTTGAATTATATAAAAGTATAGAACACTACAGCAAAGCAGGAATTTTTACTGATACTAATCGTAAAACACCTGTATTTGTAAGGTTTTCAACAGTTGCGGGATCTAAAGGATCGCCAGATTTGGCACGGGATGTTCGCGGATTCGCTGTAAAAATGTATACGGAAGAAGGCACTTGGGATTTAGTTGGAAATAACATGCCGATTTTCTTTATTCAAGATGCCATGAAATTTCCAGATTTAGTACATTCTGTTAAACCAGAGCCTAACAGAGAAATTCCGCAAGCCGCGTCGGCTCATGATACGTTTTATGATTTTGTTTCACATACTACCGAAACACTTCACAATCAAATTTGGGCTATGAGCGATCGTGCCATTCCGCGTAGTTTTCGGATGATGGAAGGTTTTGGAATTCACACATTTCGATTAATTAATGCAAAAGATGAATCGCATTTTGTAAAATTTCATTGGAAACCAAAATTAGGCGTTCATTCTGTAACTTGGGATGAAGCCGTTAAAATTAATGGAGCAGATTCCGATTTCCACAGACGTGATTTATGGGACGCTATAGATTCCGGTCATTATCCAGAATGGGAATTAGGAATTCAAGTGGTTGCACAAGAGGATGAGCACAAGTTCGAATTTGATTTACTTGATCCTACCAAACTCATTCCCGAAGAAATGGTTCCGGTTGAAATTATTGGTAAAATGACCTTAAACAGAAATCCAGAAAACTTTTTTGCTGAAACGGAACAAGTAGCTTTCCTTCCAGGACATATTGTGCCTGGTATTGATTTCACTAATGACCCATTACTTCAAGGTCGATTATTTTCCTACAGAGACACACAGTTGTCACGTTTGGGAAGTCCGAACTTTCATCAAATCCCTATAAACAGACCAATTGGCGAGGCACATAATAATCAGCGCGACGGACATATGCAAATGGATATTCCGAAAGGTCAAACTGCTTATTTTCCAAATACATTAGGTGGCGGATGTCCACATTTAGCTAAAATGGCAGAAGGCGCTTTTCATTCATTTGAAGAACGTATTGATGCAAAAAAAATAAGAACGCGAAGTGAAAGTTTTAGTGATCATTTTTCGCAGCCAGCCTTATTTTATAGAAGTCTTGCTAAATGGGAAAAACAACATTTGGCTGAAGCTTATATTTTTGAGCTTGGAAAATGTACACAAAAACATATTAAACAACGCATGCTTTGGCTAATTGCTCAAATTGATACTGATTTAGCCAAAAATGTTTCCAAAGGTTTAGGATTACCAATTCCGAAGGAAATAGATCACCCCATCAATCAAGCTATTGGTGCCGATGCTGATGTAAAAAAACACCAACCACCTAAAAAGAAAAATTATTTAGAGAGTGATCCAGCCTTAAGTCAAGCTAATACAAAATTTGATAGTATTGAAACACGACAAATTGCTGTTTTGGTAGCCGATGGTTTTTCTATGAGCGATTTTACTTCAAAGAAAGAAGCATTGGAAAAAGAAGGTGCCATGCTAAAACTTATAGCTCCTCATGGCGGGACTGTGGTTAGTGATGATAATACAGAGCATGAAGTTAATGCTTCCATTATAACAACCGAAAGCGTATTGTTTGATGCGGTTTATATTCCGGGTGGTAAAAAATCAATTCAAGGTCTTCTTGCAGAGTCTAAATTCAAGAAATTTATAAATGAAGCTTTTAAACATTGTAAAACTATTGTAGCCGATAATGAGGGTGAAGATTTACTAGACAAAACCTTTGTAGCAGACTATAAAGATGATAAAGCAGTTTTAATAAATGAGAAACCAGCAACTATAATTCGTTCTATTGCCAAACATAGAAATTGGGATAGAATGGATGTAGCTGCTCAAGTTCCAGCGTAATAAACAATCGGTATTTCAAAGAAAATTTAGCTTATATGAAAAAGTGAAAATGCAAAAAAGGCGAGCCCAGAAATAGTGGCTTGCCTTTTTATTTTATTCGAAGGCATTAAAATCTATAATGCTCTAAACAAAAATAGTGTTAGTATTATCAGTTATTTTCAGCTTCTTTCTTTTTTTGTTTCTCCTGTTTTCTAAAATAACCACGGAAGAAAAAATTATGCTTTAAAGCTTCCATATTTTCATTTAATTTCTCTGCCGCTTCTTTAATATTAATCATCGTGGAGTCGATATTCTTTACAAAACCTTCATCTTGGGTAATATGATTTAAAGCACCTTTCCCTGATTTCATTTCCATAATATATTCGTCAAGATTTTTGGTAACTGCATTAATATGATCACTCGATTTTTCGAGATTTACAAAAACTTTTTCAATTTTATTTTTTGAAACAGTATCACTTAAAAGTAAGGCCGCTGCACTTTCATCATAATTTATTTTTGAGATAATAGTGTTAATTTTGTTTATTGCTAGCGTAGCACCTGAAGTCATTTTTCGCAATTCTTCTGCAGACTGCCTGATATCTTTCCCCATTAAACTATCACTAACCAAGGCCCCTAAAGTTCCTTTCCCTTCCACAATTTGATTGGTGATTTTTAATAAATCAGCAGTCAACAACGCAGCATTTTCATTGGTTTTATTTAGCGTAGAAAGCATTTCATCTGTACTGGCTTTACTTGAGATTTGAATGGTATCGCCAGAAACAACCTGACGCGCCGTTTCATCTTTCCCTGGAACGATATTTACCACCATACTACCCACCAATCCATCTGAACTAATGGAAGCAATAGCGTCTTTTTTGATAAACTTGGATGTTTTCTCTTCCACAATCATCTGGACTCTGATATTCCCTTCATTTACCATTTCTATATTACTTACAGTACCAATGTTGACGCCAGAATAGCGAACATTATTACCCAATGTTAAACCATTTACATTTGAGAAAGTAGCATAAATTTCAATGTTTTTACTAAACATTTGTTGCTTGCTTCCAATAAAATAAAGGGCTGCGATTAGTAAAAGCGTGCCGACCACTACAAAAATGCCGACTTTTATTTTTTGTGCATTTGATTTTCCCATAATGTTAATTTTTAAAGAAGGCTTGTACTTGTTCATCCTTTGAATTTGAAAGTTCCTCAAAAGTACCTTCAGCATAATTGATTCCGTCCACCAACAAAATCATCCGGTTTGAAATTACTCGCGCACAATCCACATCGTGCGTAATAATAATGGAAGAGGTATTGTATTTTTCTTGAATAGTACGCATTAATTGAATAATCTCTTTAGCAGTGATGGGATCCAAACCCGTTGTTGGCTCATCATACATAATTATTTTAGGCTTTAAAATTAATGCTCTTGCCATAGCTACCCTGCGTTGCATTCCACCAGAAAGCTCGGCGGGCATTAAGTCTATAGTATCGGACAATCCTACGTTTTCCAAGGCTTCTTTAACCGAGAATTCTGTGCCTTGAAAATCTTCAATTTTATCTTTATGTCGCCTCAAAGGAAATTCAAGATTTCCCCGAACAGTCATAGAATCATAAAGCGCACTTCCTTGAAAAAGAAAGCCTATTTCAGTCCGCAATAAATCAAGCTCCGCTTGGCCCATAGTAGTAATATCCTGGTTTTTAATAGTGATGCTTCCACTATCTGGTTGAATTAAACCAACAAGACATTTTACCATCACCGATTTTCCAGAACCGGATTTCCCCATAATTACCAAGTTTTCACCTTCGTAAAGTTTAAGGTTGAAACCTTTGAGTACATGATTATCACCGAAACTTTTTTTAAGATTCTTTATCTCGAGTACAGGTTTTATGTTTTTTTCAGAATTCATTTATATATCAAAAAATATATCAGTTACAAAAACGGCGATAAAGTCAATTATAAACAACAGCATTGAAATATACACTACTGCAGAATTGGACGCTTCTCCTACTCCAACAGTTCCTTTAGAGCAATTATACCCCTTATAACAACCAACAATACCTATAGCAAAACCAAAGAAAACCGATTTCACCGTTGCCGGAAGCAAATCACTAAAGCTTAAAGCATCGAAAACCTGATTAAAATAAAGCAAAAATGACACATCTCCTTTTAAATTCTCAACAATAGCAGAGCCTAAAAGCGCAATAGCATCTCCCATAATTATCAATAATGGCAACATCAAAGTTGTTGCTACTACGCGTGTAACCACTAAAAATTTAAAAGGATTGGTTCCTGAAACTTCCATGGCATCAATTTGTTCCGTAACTCGCATAGAACCAAGTTCCGCACCAATTCCAGAACCTATTCTTCCAGCACAGATAAGCGCTATTATAACAGGACCAATTTCGCGTACAATAGAAAGGCTTACCATAGAAGCCATCCATGATTGCGCACCAAATTCCATTAAAGTGGGTCTTGATTGTAATGTGAATACAAGTCCTAAAATAAAACCTGTAACACTCACCAAAAGCAAAGAACGGTTGCCCATATTGTAACATTGACGAACCAATTCCTTAAACTCAAATGGCGGACTGAAAACTTCGCGAAAAAAGCGACCAGCAAATAAAGTCATATCACCTATTTCGGCAAAGAATGACTTGGTATTGGTTAAAATGCCTTTTTCTTTGTTCATTTAAAAGTTTAAAAATAAAATGTAGTGTTTAGCTATTGCAAGAAGGCCTATGTAAACATGGGTGTTAATCTAGAATTCTTTAAAATTAGTAAATCCTTCCAAGTAATTAAGATACAATTTTAAAAATGGATTTCTCTTACTTTTTAACTTAATAAAATTTGATGAAAACACAAAATCTATTCTTGTTCAAATCATTAACAATATTAAGAGCTTTAAACATATCGTTTTAAAAAATGTCAAAATATAATATGAGTTTTATGCGTCTTATATAGTTTTCCGAATAGCCTTTATCATTTCGTTGGATTAAACAGCTTCTGTACTATGAAAATTGGTTAAGTAGAATTAAAAACTTCATTTTATAACCTTCATTTAAATTGAAAAATCTATATGATTCGTATTATATAACACCATAAGCTATCACTTTAATTAACATATTAGAATTGAAAAATAAGTAAGCAGAAAGGCTTGATGTACAGAATAGCCCCCTATATAAGTAAAAGCATCTAATAATTAATTTCCTAAAAGCTTAAGATAAATTGAAAGGTATGAAAAACAAATTCTTACTACCCATTTGTTTTATATATGAACCTAGTCATGGTAGATGGTATTCTTATTATTATAAAAAAATCAAACATCTATATCCTGCATATTTACATCTTTAAACATCCGATTTTCAACACGTTTACCTTCATTATTATGAAGCACGGAAACGTCGCCAGTACTTTCAAAAACAACAGCCTTTACCTCATTAAAATTATGGACATTGGCCTCTCGTAATTTAGCAAGGAGATCATCTTCACCAACATTACATTTTTTTAACCTATCGTAGAGTATTTCGCCATTCAACATTATTATTTGAGGTTTATTGGTAAAAATCTTTTTAAAAAATTTATTCTTTCTTACTAAATATGAAAATACAGTCTGAAAACCGATTATTGTTACCAAGGTAATGGCACCTTTAACCAAGGAGTAGTCCTTGTTAAGAATAATAGACGCTAAAACAGAGCCGACTGCTATAGTTGAAGCAAAATCGAAACTCGACATTTTAGCAAAAGTCCGTAATCCAAATATTCTTGTAATGACGATTATTATAGAAAAAACTCCTAAAACTGATAATATTAACCAAATTGATTCTTCTAAAGTCATAAGTTTAAATGTTAGTGTTAGTGTTAGTGAATATATTCTATAATTTAAAATGCTATTAATGCATATACTTAAAATACGAACTTATATAAATTTTAGACTTGTTTTATAATTAGCAAAACCACCTTATGAAAATACTATTAAATGGTTTAATAAATTTATTTAAATCCGCTAAAGTATATTTGATTTGCGTTAAGTAGGAAAATTAATTTGCTGTAACTTGGAGTTATTATTAACTAAACTAATAAACTTAAAACTATGTCCTTACTTACTATTATTCTAAACATTTTACTTCCGCCTCTATCGGTTTTCATGCAAAAAGGTTTAGGAGGCGCATTCTTTATAAGTTTGTTATTGACACTTATTGGATGGATTCCAGGTGTTATTTATGCATTTATAGTAACCGATTAGAGAAACTCTTGAACTCTTAATTAGAATACTTTCGATTTCTTTTTAAGACTAGAAAACATTGAATGTGCTTATTTCAAACATTTTACTATATAATTTAATTAACAATTAAAACTCAAATATCATGTTAGAAGATAGTAAAAACCCAAAACAGAGCACGAAAAGAAACGACATCAAAATGCCACGGACGAGAAAGGTGCTCAAAAAAAAGACCATTTTAATCAGTATGGTAAGTCAGATGATAAGCGAAAAGAACGCGGTGAGAAAAAAGAAGATTATAATTTAAATATTTTAGGAATTTGCATAGGAAGAATACATGCCTTTTACGCTATTTCTTGTTTCAACCACCCACGAAAACTTCTTTATAATTTAAATTCTGTGATATTTTATTAAGGCATATGCTTGCCTAACCAAGGCTTTTACAAAAGTTTTTTAGCTTTACTGGCATGCTTTAAAAATATACTATTTATGTTATTCATTGTGAATATTACAGTTTCAATTTAAAAGCTGAATTTTTATAGTATAACTCTAAAAAACGAACTTCTACAAGCTTTCCAGTTTAGAATGCTTACTTTTAATTGAAATTAACTCAACCATGAAACACGTAGTAATCCTTTTCTTGACGCTTTTTATATTAGCATCATGTACAAATTCAACCAAATCAGACAAAAAACTAATTGAAATCACAGGGGTAGACGCTACATTGACGCCAGGTGATGACTTTTATAGATTCGCAAATGGCAAATGGTACGATTCTGTATCTATACCAGCTTCACAAGCAGGTGTTGGCGCTTATATGTTTATGAACTATCCACAACGGATGCGCCTACAAGGGATATTGGATAGTGTTTCGCGAGGTGAACATCCAAAAGGAAGCATTGAGCAAAAGGTTGGCGACTTTTATGCGTCGGGAATGGATACTGCAACTATTAACAAACGTGGTTACGAACCTATTAAGCCGACACTCGCCTCCATTGACGCCATTACAGACGTAACGTCTTTAATGACTTTTGTGGCTAACCAAATTAAAGTAAATAATAGTTCTATTATGGCTTTTGGAGTTGGTCCCGATGATAAAAACAGTAGCATGAACATTGCTCACGCTTACCAAACGGGCCTCGGTTTACCTGATAGGGATTATTATTTCAAATCAGATTCATCGGTCGTCGCCATTCAAGACGCCTACAAAACCTATCTTACCACATTATTTCAGCTTACAGGCAGCAGTGCAGCAACCGCCAAAGAGGATGCTGAAACGGTTTACGAAATTGACAAGCAACTTGCCGATTCTCATAGAACACGAGTGGAACGTCGGGATGTAATAGCAAATTACAATATGATGGCCATAACAGATCTTAAAAACACACAACCTAACATTGGTTGGGCCAAATTCCTCGAACAATTAGATGCTCAAACTGACTCTATAGATATAGGCCAACCTGCGTATTATGATAAACTTAATACCCTTTTAAAGAGCACACCTATTAATGCCTGGAAATTATATTTAAAAGCAAATACCATAGAAACATATGCATCAGACTTAAGTCAGCCTTTTGTTGATGCCGCTTTTGATTTTACCAAAGTAATTTCTGGCCAAGCGGTGCAAAAATTACGAGGTGAAATAATGGCAAGCGCGGTGGACAATTATCTAGGTGAAGCCTTGGGACAACTATATGTTAAAAAATATTTTCCAGAGCGTGCAAAAGAGCGCATGTTAGATTTGGTGAATAATATACAAAAAGCCTATGCTGTAAGAATCGATAAATTGGAATGGATGAGCGACAGCACAAAAATAAAAGCAAAAGAAAAACTGTCTGCCATGACCAAGAAAATAGGTTATCCTGATAAATGGAAAGATTACGATAATGTACAAATTTCAAGAGACACCTATTTTGAAAACATCGTGTCTGCTGCTGCGGCCTCATATGAACGTGAACTGGCAAAATTGGGCAAGCCTGTGGATCGTTCAGAATGGTATACAACACCATCCACGGTTACAGCTTATAATAATCCTTCAGCAAATGAGATTGTTTTTCCGGCGGGCATTCTGCAATCACCCTATTTTGATAATGACGCAGATGATGCGCTTAACTATGGAGGTATTGGTATGGTAATAGGCCATGAAATAACGCATACTTTTGATGATCAAGGTGCACAGTACGATAAGGATGGTAACGTAAAAGATTGGTGGACAAAAGATGATTACGCCAAGTTTAAATCAAGAATACAGCAAGTTATAGATCAATATAGCACCTTTACTGTCTTGGACAGTTTGCATATTAAAGGAGATATGACTGTTGGCGAAAACACGGCTGATATTGCCGGAATAGCTGTGGCATATGATGCATTTAAAATGACAAAACAAGGACAGGATTCTACAAAAGTTGGCGAGTTTACGCCAGACCAACGCTTTTTTTTGTCTATTGCAAGGATATGGAAAGTAAAAATGAAAGATGAATTTCTTCGTTTGTGGATTAATAACAACCCACATTCGCCTCCTGTTTGGCGCGTAAATGGTCCCTTAATGAATAGCACACCTTTTTATAACGCTTTTGATGTAAAGCCAGAAGATAAAATGTTTTTATCAAAAGAAGACAGAATAACAATTTGGTAAATTACTCATGTCATAATGGGCTCTAAAGGTCAGAGAACGACAGGTAAAGCATAAAAAATCTAATTACCTATATTATAAATATGAGGTCGGTCTTTTAAGATACGACCTCTTTGTTTTATTGTTGGAGTCCGTCTTTTATAAAAATCCAAGAGGTGTTGTAAAAACTTACATTAAAAGAAAAACTTATATTTTTGCTTGATACGTGTAGAGTTCATAATATCTACCTTCTTTAGCAATCAATTGGTCATGTGTGCCACGTTCTACAATGTGGCCAGCTTCGATGACTAAAATCTGATCTGCTTTTCTAATGGTACTCAAACGGTGGGCAATTACAATCGTAGTTCTGTCTTTAATTAACTCGTTTAAACTCTTCTGAATTAAGGCCTCACTTTCGGTATCTAAACTTGAGGTGGCTTCGTCTAAAATAATAATTTTAGGGTTTGCCAAAATAGCACGCGCAATAGCTAATCGCTGTCTTTGTCCCCCAGAAAGCTTCACGCCTCTTTCACCTATTAGTGTTTCTAAACCCTCGTCGAACCTGTCGGTAAACTCATTGACATAAGCTGCGTTTACAGCATTTAATAATTCTGCTTCTGTGGCATTTGGCCTTGGAAACATGATATTTTCACGAATTGTGCCTTCAAATAAAAATTCATCTTGTAAAACCACACCTAAATACTGACGATAGCTACTTAATTTAACTTTCGCCAAATCCTGATTATCAATGGTAACTTGACCTGATTTGGGTGTTAAAAAGGTTGCCGATAATCCAGCGATTGTAGATTTTCCGGAACCAGAACTTCCCACTAACGCTGTTACGGAACCAGCTGCCGCTTTAAAATTAATATTATGTAAAACTTCTTTGCCTTCTTCATATGAAAATGACACATCCTTAAATTCCATATCACCATTTATGCGATCCAATTGAATATTTCTATTGGGATTATCCTCTTCCGCCGTCATATTCATCAGCTCTTCGGTTCTATCTAAACCCGCCAAAGCTTCCGTTAACTGACTCCCTATATTACTCATTTGTACAATGGGCGCAATCATAAAACCAAGGATTAATGTGAAGAATAAAAAATCACCAGTGGTCATTTCGTCAATCATCATATAATAGCCACCCATTCCCATAATGCCTGTTGTAGCCACTCCAATTAAAAACGTTGAAGAGCTCGTCATTAAAGCGGTTGCTGTCAAACTCTTTTTTACGTTTTGATATAATTTATCAACCCCTTTTTCAAAAACAACATGCTCCTGCTCCTCTGCATTAAAAGCTTTTATAACACGAACGCCGGCCAATGTTTCTGTTAACCGTCCAGTAACTTCAGCATTAATTTTACCACGTGTTCTAAAAATTGGACGAATATATTTAAAGGCTTTTAGAGCCACCAGACCAAATATAGATAATGGTACAAACACAAAAAGTGTCATCCAGGCATTTAGTTTTATCAAAATAATTAACGACACAATAGCAGTGAAAGAGCCACCAACTAATTGAACCAAACCTGTGCCGATAAGATTTCTAACACCTTCAACATCATTCATTATTCTTGAAACTAGCGCT
This sequence comes from Bizionia argentinensis JUB59, assembly GCF_000224335.1. Classification (GTDB taxonomy): domain Bacteria; phylum Bacteroidota; class Bacteroidia; order Flavobacteriales; family Flavobacteriaceae; genus Algorimicrobium; species Algorimicrobium argentinense. The sequence goes on from NZ_AFXZ01000008.1 coordinate 37,803, forward strand.
CCAGATTTCGTGTTATCGAAAAAACGAATAGGTAATGAAAGTACTTTTTTCTGTACTTGAGATCTTAATTCACTTATTAAATATTGCGCTTGTACACTTAATATTCTAGTCAGTAAAAATGATGTTACAGCCTGCACCGTTATGGCACCTATAACGATAGCGATTAAAGTATATAGTTGGGCGTAATCTTTATTTGGAACTACATCGTCCAACAATACTTTACTCTGCCATGGTAAAATTAAACCAGACAAACTTCTTATAACGATCAATATCAGGCCAATAAAAACTAAATTTCGTCTCGGCCAAATAATGGTTTTGAAAGCTTGAGCCATAGTAACTTTTGGCTGTGATTTATCGGTTTTTTTTGATGTTTCTTTTAAATGTTGCATGTTTTATAATAAATAATATAAAGGCAAAAATACGCATTACATCAAGGCTAAATGACTAAACGGAATTAAAATTACATTAGCCATTAAAAATAATATATTGCGAAAATAGTGTATTCATATATTTTAAAAATCGGCTATCTCGACATTATAACTTGATTCTAATTTAACCAATATGTTGCAAATTAAAGGGGGCAAAAGTTATTACAAACCTATTTAATAAAATCATTCTATAAGCATAAATGGGTTTTAGAATTTCGATCACAAACAGAGTGACAGCTCGATAATTTATTTCTTCACGCAAACGTTTATTTTGTATATTAGTTCCTTTTTATGGTCATTTTTCAGGCCAAGAATACAATATAAAGTCGAGTTAGTATTAAAAAATCACGTTTTGAAAAGAAGAACTTTTATAAAAATAACATCGGCCTCCAGTGCTGGAATTATGGCAGCTAATGCTTTTGGAATTAATTTACAACTAGATCATATGGAAGAAAATATTGAGAATTTGGTAATTGGTTCTGGCTATGGAGGAGCCGTTGCAGCTTTGCGCCTTACCCAAGCTGGCAAAAAAGTAGTCATGCTTGAAATGGGTTTAGACTGGGAAAAAGAAGATGGCAAATACAAGCCTTTTTCCAATTTAATTACCCCAAAAAACAATTCCACTTGGCTAAAAAAATCCTCTCAAGCACCTATGATGAATATAGCCATGTTTAATAAAAAATTTACGGGCGTTTTAGATCGCATGGATTTTGAGAATATTAAAGTATATGCTGGTCGCGGTGTTGGTGGCGGATCGTTGGTTAATGGCGGGATGGCTGTACAACCTAAAAAAGCATATTTCCAGGAAATATTTCCCGAATTGAGTGTTGAAAAATTCTGGGCCACCTATTTCCCTTTAGCGCAAAAAGAGCTTGAAGTAAATGAAATACCTGATGCGTATTATGAAAAATCGGCTTACTATAAGTTTGCCAGAGTAGGAGAAAGTGAAGCTCATGAAGCAGGTTTTGAAACCGTTAGAGTGCCCAATGTATATTCTTTCGAATATATGAAGAAAGAAGAAGCAGGCGAAGTCCCGAAATCAGCTTTAGCCAAAGAAGTTATTTATGGTAATAATCATGGAAAGCAAAGTCTTGAAAAAACATATTTAAAAAAAGCTCTTAAAACCGAATTATTGACGATACAAGACCTTCATCGCGTCGATTACATTCAGCAAATAAAAAATGGTTACGCTGTTTATGTAGACATTATTGATACCGAAGGATTAGTGATTGCAAAGAAAACCATAAACTGCAAAAAAATATTTCTAAATGCAGGAAGCATAGGTACTACAAAACTTTTATTAACCTCCATGCATAAAGGAAAAATGACGAATTTCGATTCGAGTTTAGGAAGCCATTGGGGAAACAATGGAAATGTTATGACTGGTAGAAATATGGTAAACACCCTTTTTAATCGTGTTGAGAATGAATCTACCGAATCCAATTACAGCACTGGAACGGGATCAGAGCAATCGACCATTCCCGTTTCAGGTGTCGACAACTGGGAAGATAAAAAGCATGCATTCTTTGCAGAAATCTCTCCTTTACCAATGGGCATGGAAGTTTACACAGCATTATACTTAATTATTAATAAGGTGCCAATTCCAGGACATATTTCTTATGACCCAGCTCTTGATGACATTCGAATCCATTGGGAAAAGAAAAATTATCAACACACCGTTGATAATGCCAAGTATTTTATTAAAAAAATGAACAAAGCAAACGGCGGCACTCCTTCTGGTTTATTATGGAAAGGTGGTTATGGTCCTGACATTTGTTATCATCCACTTGGCGGCGCTGTTATAGGAAAAACAACCGATCTTTTTGGACGTGTAAAAGGTTATGAGAATTTGTACGTAACTGATGGCGCTTTAGTACCTGCAAGTATTGGCGTTAATCCTTTTCTAACCATTACGGCCATTGCGGAATACTGTATGGAGGAGATTATTGGGAAGGATTTTAAAAAGTGAGTATAACTTGAAATATTATTCTTTAGTTTTTATAATGAGAATTCAAAAAAGAGAAAGACTTTTGATTTTTTTGATTAACTTTAAGAAAATCAATTTGTTATGAAACAAATAATTACGTTAAAACCTCTTTATCATAAGGACAAAAGTCAAATATCCATTGGTTTCGTGTTTAGTAATGAAACAAAATCATATATTAAAAATTTTGATGGTGTACTATGGAGTGTTTCAGATAGAACCTATTATATAGCTCACAGTAAACAAACACTTCATCTACTTTTTACCTATTTTAAAAAAGGAGGTTATTATATAAATTATAGTGCTTTAAAATATATAAAAAGAGAAAACACGATACCTACTACAAAAATAAAACCACTAGATAAAATCATATTATACCGAGAATTAAACAAAACTCACAAAAATATTTTAAAAGAATATGTTTCCTATTTACGCGGTAAACGTTTAAGCGAAAGCACAGTCTCATCCTATGGATATTTTATGCTGCGCTATTTAAATCATCATAAAGACCTAGAAAACACAAATTGGAATACGCGAAGTATTGAGACTTTTATGGAACAAATAATCACCAAAGAGTATTATAGCATTAGTAGTCACCGGCAATGTATAAGCGCTTTTAAACACTTTACGGCATTTTGTAAAATAGAAAATTTTGATGCTAGCCGTTTTGAACGCCCAAAAAAGAGCAACTATTTACCTACCGTTTTATCCAAGGAGAGTGTAATAGATTTAATGCAGGTAACCAAGAACTTAAAACATCGTACTATAATTGGATTACTGTATTCTGGAGGTCTTAGGATTGGAGAGCTCTTAAATTTAAAAATTTGCAATTTAGATATAGATAGGAGTCAGATTCATATAATTCAGGCCAAAGGTCGTAAAGATCGCATGGTAGTCATGAGCGAAGTAATTAAACCATTATTAAGGAATTACATAAGCACTTATAAACCTTCAGTTTTCGTTATAGAAGGCCGTAATGGTGGTGTTTATTCTGCCAGTAGCATTAGAGCATTTTTAAGAGAATCTTGTCGTTTAGCAGGCATAACTAAAACCGTTACACCCCATAGTTTAAGACATAGTTATGCGACGCATATGTTAGAAAATGGAATTGACTTACGTTATATTCAAGAACTATTAGGTCATGCTAGACCAGAAACCACCATGATATACACACACGTAGCTAAAAAGAATATTATGCAAGTACGCAATCCTTTAGACGTTATAGTTGAGGAGTTACAACTGAAAGACAAAGACAACAAGAAAGTGTTGATATCCCGAAATTTTAAATGCTAAAAAGCTATATTTGAATTTATATAACGAGTTACCTACAAGTGCTCCGAAAAATTGCAAAAAGCAATTTCCAATCTTCACGTTGAAATAAAAATCCTCCGGATTTCTCATTGTTGTGAATAAAACAAACAAGCTAAAAATCTGATTGGAAACTAAAAATCCTGTGGATTTCTTACTGCTACGGATAATAAAAAATAAAATCACTAAATTGAAACCGTAAAACGCAAAGAGCACGCAATCAACACGTGATTAAAAAATCCTTCCGATTTCCCACTGTTATGAATAGAAAAACAGATCGGCAAATCTGAACGTGCCAAATATTATGTGTCGCACCTGTAGCTAACAATGTATATAAAAAATGCTTACTTTAGTGCTAAACTTAAGGAAAGTGCGCGTTTGCTTTCTTCCGATTTTCCTTCGGAAAATCCTCGGACGCAAACCCGCACTTTTCATATACGAGCCGTTAGCAAATATTAAAACGAGACCACAAAAAATGAGACAGTTAACAATTTTAATTCTATTTATAATAAGTCTAAGTCTGCAAGCACAAAATTATTGTGTCAATTTTACAGACTTTGCTAACGATGTATCTGATTCTAGGTTTCCTTCCGAACTTAGGAAAATGTTAAATGAATCTGATGTGGACTATTTAACAGTTTGGAATCATTTAAAACGTGGAGGTTTAGATTTTGAAACGAGAACGAATCCCGAATTACTAAGAACATTACGTACCGACCTTGACAATACCAAATATGGATTACAAGAAATTTTTGAAGCAGATGCAGAGGAAATACTCATTTGGAAACAACTCAAAGACGACCCATTTTATAACGGCGAACTTATAAAAGAAACCACAGACCCAAAGTTATTAAAATGGAAAGATAGAGAATTCTTTAAAGCTGTAACTAAAAAAGGAAATGACTTTGAAATAGATATGCTAAATAAAGTTAAAACAAGAACTGGAGTAGAATATGAAAGACTTTTAAAAGAAATTCCAGATATTGGTGAGCGAAAACTTATTAGCCAAATGCAATTTTGTTTGCCTGGTTTTTCTCCACCTTGTAATGCAAAAGGCGAATACTTTATTGCTGACCAAGTCTGGATTAAATTTGATGAATTTGAAGAAATCGAAAATATGATTATCGTAGATGCTAAGCTAAGCGAAAAAACTGCACTAACTAGCGGACAGACAGCTGCCAAAAACCAATCTGGAAAAGGAAGTTTAACTTACAAACCAATAGATTCAAAAATTAAAGACGAAATCTTTCAAGATTTACCAACGAGAATTAATCAAGGGGATGAAATACCAATAATAGGTTTTTATAAACTTTATGGAGACGGAAATAGTAGTTTTGTAGATGTAAAGAAATTATAAATATGGAAATAACTAAAAAATCACTTGAAGGATTAATTTTAGGTAAAATAAACCAAAAATACAATGTTAGATATGGAGACACAGATTATTTAATTTATAGTTTTCAAGATAAGTTTTATTCTGTCGAATTTAGGTTTAGAATTCAATATAAGAGGTTAGTAACGTTTGAAGGTTTTTCTATTTTCTCATCAAAAGAAATTGAAAAAGAAATATCTAATTTAATATTAGAGGATTTAAAAAACTATTATGATGATGATTTTTATTTTAACTCAAAGAAATTCTACAAAACAGACTATGATTTCTCTCAAGAAATTATATCTGAAACACATTTAGAAGAATTTTTAAACGAATTTGTAAAATGTTTAGAATATCACGAGCAAGAAGTTTTTCCAAAATTATTAGACATTAATTTTTTGGCAGAATATGTCGGCTCTGTTCCATTTGACCAGCAAGCAGAAATACCTGTTGGCGGTAATTTCCCTGTACATTTATTCAAAAAACTAGCTGTTTTAAAATGGGGAAATCAAGAAGAAAGATATTTAGAATACAAAATAAACACCAATAAGTTAATTGAAAGTTATTCCATTAAGAAACCTCAAAAATATAAACCATCATTTGAAACTGGTTTCAAAAATTTGATTAACCAATTAGAGAATGAACCCAATCCGTTTGAACATAATAACATTTGCTAACAATGTATATGAAAAATAGGCGAAACAGCAGTAATATCAAGGCTTGTGGCTCGTATCAAGCATTGTGCTAAACCGAAAGTTTCGTACTTCGAAATCGCCTACTTTTCATATACTAAA
>NZ_AFXZ01000007.1 GCF_000224335.1 Bizionia argentinensis JUB59
TGAGTTGTGGCGTGGACTAACCACGGGCAATTCCAAACGGTCAACTGCCTGTGGAAAATCCGCAGGATTTTCCAAGTAAGCACAGAACCAGCCATAACTTATACACGGTGTTGTAAAACGTACTTCTATTAAATTTCGATTGATATCTTTACTTTTCCACCAAGTCCTTTTTCAACGATGTCAAATAAGGTTTTTAAAGTCAGATTACTGCCATTATTTTCTACACGTGAAATATAAGTCCGCTTTTTGTCAATCAGTTCGCCAAGTTGTTCTTGAGTCAGATTTTTTTCCTCTCGTGCGTTTCGTAAAAGCAGACCAATTTTAAACGATTCAAAATCTCTGTCGAGTTCATCTCTGCGTTCAGTTCCTTTTTCACCGTAAACGGTATCTTTTATTTCTTTCCAGCTTTTAGTTTCCATCTCTTTTGTTTTTATCCTCGTAATACTCTTTCATTAATCGGACAGCTCTGTCAATTTCTTTTTTGGTGTTTTTTGCGTCTTTTTTGTAAATCCGTTTAAGAGTATAACTAACTTACCTTTGTCGAAGAAGCAAAAAACTCGCCAAATATCTGAACCTAATTTTATTCGAGCCTCATATAATCCTTTGTGCGTTTTCATTGGCGCCAGATAGGTTTTCGGCACGTGTTGAAAGGTTTCGATTATCTCAATGACCTTAAATATTTTGTCCTGAATTTTTTTCGGTTGAGCAAGTAGAAACTCCTCGAAATAATGTTTGTACTGTATTACTTGCCTAACTTTTTCCATTCCTCCAAAGGTAACTTAAAAGTTACTATTTTCAAAATTTCGATTGTTTATTTTTAAGTGCGAGAGTTTCGTTGGGTATGTTTTACAACGT
>NZ_AFXZ01000006.1 GCF_000224335.1 Bizionia argentinensis JUB59
GCAAAAACTAGCCTTGCATACTGCACATTTATTCTTTTTGCAAACGCTCAATTCTAATCTGAATAAAAACAAAAGCGATATTTATTTAAAATAATTTTATTAGATCAATAAGTAATCGTAATATCGCGATTAAACGATTAAGTAATTATGTATACAAATAAACAAGAAGAAGTTGCCTTATTCGCAAAAGTCTTTGGGCACCCTGCGCGAGTGGCTATTTTACAACAACTGTTTGAAATAGACGCTTGTTATTGTGGGGATTTATCGGAAGAAATTGGACTTGCCCAATCTACCATATCCCAACATTTAAAAGAATTAAAGGCATTAGGACTAATTAAAGGCACTGTTGAAGGAGCAAAAGTCTGCTATTGTATAGACAGTGAAAACTGGATTAAAATGAAGAAAATAATGTACGAATTTTTAGACCAAGACATTCCTAAAGCAGATTGTTGCTAAAAAAAATTTAATACAATCAATCGTATAATCGCAATAAACAAATATAGATATGAAGCTATCAGAAGTTAAAAAAAACTTAAATCAACTGGACAACATCGCTTTTCAATTATCTAATGGCGAATTGGTTCCTAACCACTTTCACGTCACAGAAGTTGGCAAAATCACCAAACATTTTATCGATTGTGGTGGCACAGTTCGCAATGAGGAGGTCGTGAACTTCCAACTTTGGAATGCCGATGATTATAACCACCGCTTACATCCAGAAAAATTACTGCATATCATTGAACTTTCAGAAAAAACCTTGGGTATTGGCGATTTAGATATTGAAGTGGAATACCAAGGAAATACCATTGGGAAATTCGGATTGGACTTTGACGAGAAAAACTTTCTTTTAACCAATAAAGAGACCGATTGTTTGGCAAAAGATAAATGCGGAATTCCCGAAGAAAAATTAAAACCACAATTAACTGCAGTTGGAACACAAGAGGAATCTGCTTGTACTCCAGGCGGTAGCTGTTGTTAAATAACACCTTCAGAAAAATGACTTCAAAACAACCAAAGATGTTTTCAGAAATTGAAATGAGTATTAAAGCCTTAAAACCAGAAACGATTTCGGACGAACGTAAAGCTATTTTACAGCCCTTAACGGATTTTATTCAGCTAAAAGTTTCAAAGAATCAATCGGTTAATATCAATTTTATCTGTACTCACAATTCACGAAGAAGTCATTTTTCGCAAGTTTGGGGACAAACAATGGCTAATTTCTTCAACATTAAAAATGTGTTTTGTTATTCAGGAGGAACAGAGACTAATGCACTTTTTCCAATGGTTACAGAAACTTTGCGAAATTCAGGTTTTCAGATAAAAATGATTTCAAAAAACGAGAATCCCATTTACAGTATTAAATTTTCTGAAAATGACCATCCAATAATCGGATTTTCAAAAAAGTTTGATGACGATTTCAACCCGAAATCTGAATTTGCTGCAGTAATGACTTGTTCACAAGCAGATGGTGGTTGTCCATTTATTTCAGGTGCCGAAAAACGTATTGCAATCACTTTTGAAGACCCAAAAATATTCGACAATACGCCACAACAAGCAGCAAAATATCAGGAAAGAAGTCTGCAAATTGCAACCGAATTACTTTACGTTTTCTCTCAAATAAAATGACCACAATATGGCTTCAGAAAAATTAAGTTTTCTCAATTCTTACCTAACCCTTTGGATATTCATCGCTATGCTTTTAGGCGTAGGCATTGGATATTTTTTCCCATCCTTTCCCAGTATTATCGATTCGTTTAGTAGCGGAACTACAAACATTCCGATAGTCATAGGATTGATTTTAATGATGTATCCGCCACTGGCAAAAGTGAACTACGCACTCTTGCCTAAAGTGTTTAAGAACACCAAAATCCTCTCTGTTTCATTAATTTTGAATTGGATTATTGGCCCCGTTCTTATGTTCTTTTTGGCTATTACATTTTTGCGCGATTATCCGGAATATATGGTTGGTGTTATTTTAATTGGCTTAGCTCGTTGCATCGCAATGGTTTTGGTTTGGAACGACCTGGCCGAAGGCGATAGCGAATATGGAGCAGGTTTAGTAGCATTAAATAGTGTTTTTCAAGTTTTTGCATATAGTTTCTATGCTTGGATTTTTATTACCGTACTTCCTCCCTATTTCGGGTTTGAAGGGGCTATTATCGACATTCCTATTGCAACAGTTGCAGAAAGTGTGGCTATTTATTTAGGAATTCCGTTTTTAATGGGAATTTTTAGTCGGGTAATCTTGGTCAGGCTAAAAGGAGAAAAGTGGTACACGGAAAAATTTATTCCCACCATATCACCAATGACCCTAATCGCCTTATTGTTTACCATCGTCATTATGTTTTCGCTCAAAGGGGAATTGATTGTTGAAATACCTATAGATGTTTTAATCATCGCTGTTCCGCTGATTATTTACTTTAGTTTAATGTTCATTATCAGCTTCTTCTTTACCAAAGCAATGGGAGCTTCATATAAGAAAAACGCAGCTGTTTCCTTTACAGCAGCAGGCAATAACTTTGAGTTGGCCATTGCTGTTGCTATAGCAGTTTTTGGGCTAAATTCTGGGCAGGCATTTGCAGGAGTAATTGGTCCATTGGTTGAAGTGCCTGTCCTCATTTTATTGGTTCGGGTTTCTTTTTGGTTAAGAAAAAAATATTATGCAAATGAAAGTATATGACGTTATTATAATCGGTGGCGGACAAGCAGGATTGTCTGTGGCTTATTTTTTAAGAAGAAGTGCTTTGGAATATCTGATTTTGGACGATCATAAAGAAGCTGGAGGAGCTTGGTTGGAAACTTGGGATGATTTAAAATTATTCTCTCCTAGCGAATATAGTTCCTTATCGGGTTGGGCGATGCCTAAAAGCAATGAAGAATATCCTACCAAAGCGGAATTCATAAAATACTTATCGGCTTATGAAAACCGTTATGACTTTCCTATTCAAAGACCAGTTAAGGTTTTTCAAGTGGAGAAAGAAAATGGACTTTTCATAACCAAAACAGATAAGGGTGATTTTTATTCGAAAACCTTAGTAAGTGCAACAGGCACCGCAAACAAACCTTTTATTCCGAAATATCCGAACGCTACTCACTTTTCTGGAACGCAAATTCATTCCGTCAATTACAGCAATTCCGACAAGTTTAAAGACAAAAATGTTCTTATTGTTGGCGGAGGGAATTCTGGCGCACAAATATTAGCAGAAGTGTCCAAAGTAGCCCATACCAAATGGGTGACTTCAAATGAACCTACTTTTCTTCCTAATGATATCGACGGGCGTTACCTATTCAACGAAGCCACTCTAAAATATTTAGGAAAAACGATTAAGCATTCCAAAGACCATAGTGTTTCCTTGGCTAATATTGTTATGGTGAAAAGTGTAAAAGAAGCCCGAAGCAGAGATGTGTTAAACGCCGTTCGTCCTTTCAAAGAGTTTTATGAACACGGAGTAATTTGGAACGACGGTACGAAGGAGCAATTTGACGCTGTGATTTGGTGCACGGGTTTTCGAGCTAACCTAAATCATTTGGAATCCTTAAACCTTACTGAAAACAACAAAATAAATACGGAAGGTACACGTTCAATAAAAGAATCCAATTTATGGCTTGTTGGCTATGGCAATTGGACAGGGTTTGCGTCTGCCACAATTTACGGTGTGGGTAAAACGGCTCGGGAAACCGTTAAGGAGATTACCGCTCTATTAAAAAGGTAGTATTTTTTTTTATGTATATTCGACCCTTATCACTATTAAAAAAACATAAATAAATATGAGAATTAAAGTATTAACTGCCATTTTTGCTAGTTGTCTGATCGTATCTTGCCATAATGGAAAACAAACACAACAAGAAGAGAATAACGATAAAGCACAGGATATGAAAAAAGAAAAGTCTACTTCACTGAAATCAAAACTGGAAGATAAAAAAACGAACTTTACACTAAAAGCAGACGATACTAAAAAAAGAGCGTACCGAGAAGGTATTGAATCTGTAGAAAAAAGCGGCATCGTAAAATCTGCGAAACAAATTGGAGATAAAGCCCCAGATTTCACTCTAAACAATGCTTTGGGCGAACCTGTTAGTTTATCTGAATATTTAAAAGAAGGAAAAGTTGTTTTAACTTGGTATCGCGGCGGATGGTGTCCTTATTGCAATTTGACTCTGAATGCATTACAAGAAGAATTATCAAATTTTAAAGCACAAGGCGCTAATTTAATCGCTTTAACCCCTGAATTGCCCGATGAATCCATTAGCACTTCAGAAAAAAACGACTTAGCTTTTGAAGTTTTAAGTGATGTTGGGAATAAAATTGCCAAGGAATATGGAATCGTATTTGAGCTGACTGATGAAGTCGCGGGAATGTACAACCAATCTTTTGAGTTAAATGCTCATAATGGCGATGCATCTAATCAACTGCCCTTGGCAGCAACGTATATCATTGACCAAAATGGCGAAATAATTTACGCTTTTTTAGATGCAGACTATCGCAACAGAGCAGAGCCTTCAGAATTAACAAGCTTCTTAAAAAACCACTAGAAACTTAAGTAGATACTAGACTTCACTTCGAATCTTACCAAGTAGTGAAGCTTATATCAATTTCCGCAATACTTCTTCAAATTAAAAAGAAAAGTTAAATAGTTGCATATTACTAACCATTCGTTTAGTTTTGTGCTGTAGTTAGAAATAATGGCAAGAAAAAAAGAATATATAGAAGAGGAAGTTGTTGAAAAAGCAATGCATTTGTTTTGGCAAAAGGGTTATGAAGGGACTTCTATGCAAATGCTTGAAAAGGAAATGGGCATCAATAAGTTTTCTATATACTCAAGTTTTGGGAGCAAACACGGTTTGTTTCTGGAAAGCTTAAAGCAATACAAACGTAAAGTGAATGGTCTTTTAGAAACCTTCAGAAAAGGCACAAATGGTGTTGCTGATATTAAACAGTTTTTTTATGATTCTGTAAGTTCAAATTTTAAAGACGATAATTTAAAAGGATGTTTTTTAACAAATACCTATAACGAGTTTTCTGAAAAAGAAGATGAATTAATTCAAGAACAAATGAATGCTTTTATGCATAATTTAAAATCCATCATCATAGAAAAATTACAAATAGATACATCTAAAGATGAACAAACCATAATTAAGCAAGCCAATTATTTGTTATTAGCAAAACACGGTTTAGCTGCCGCAGCACGCGTTAACACCAAACAAGAAATTGAAGATTATATTGAAATGACCTTTAAAAATTTATAAACATTTTTTTTACACCATAACTAAACAGACGTTTAGTTATAATTAACATAAACTATAATAATAAAAACTATGACAACATTAAAAATTCACAACATCGAAACAGCGCCGGAAGGAAGCAAAACTTTATTAGAGCAATCTCAAAAAGCGTATGGGATGATTCCAGGATTACACGGGGTATTAGCAGGAGCGCCAAAAATTTTAGAGGCGTACCAAACCTTACACCAATTGTTTACAGAGTCATCACTTAACGATGAAGAATTAACCGTTGTGTGGCAAACCATCAACGTAGAACACGAATGCCATTACTGTGTCCCTGCACATACAGGAATTGCAAAAATGATGAAAGTAGACGATAACATCACAGAAGCATTGCGCAACCAAACACCATTGGAAAACGCAAAATTAGAAGCCTTAAGAACAATGACATTAAGCATCGTTCGTAATCGCGGAAACGTGTCGCAAGAAGATTTAGATGCGTTTTATGCAGCGGGTTATGGCGAAGCACAAGTGTTGGAAATCATCTTGGGATTGTCTCAAAAAACAATTAGTAATTATGTAAACCATATTGCAAACACCCCTGTGGATGAGGGTTTCCAAAAATTTGCTTGGAAAAAATAGAAATGTAGTCTCATAAACTAATGGTTAATAGTTGTAAACCTTCTGTTAATTTTGCAGAAGGTTTACTAATTTCATAAAAAAAGTATGATAAAAGTATCCGTAATGTATCCAAACGCTAAAGATGTACAGTTTGATGCCGAATATTACAAAAATACGCACTTGCCAATGGTTTCGAAATTAGTTGGTAGTGCTTTAAAAGATTTAGAGTTAGATTTAGGTATCGCTAGCCGAGTTCCTGGAGAACCTGCACCTTACGTAGCCATAGCTCATTTAAAATTTGATAGTATAGCCTCGTTTCAGGAGTCTTTCGGGCCTCATCAAGAAACCCTCGCCGCAGATTTGAAAAACTATAGTAACGTAAAAGCTAAACTGCAAATTAGCGAACTCATAACATTTTAAAACAGAAAATTGAAAGGTAATTTAGGATGATGGAAGTTAAAAACGAAACAATAAAACAACTAGCAGAAAAGAGCTTCAATACAGTTTTTAGAACGACCACGGAAGCGCCTGGTTTTATGCATCTTGTTTTTAGTGAAGAACTTACACCGTATCAATTTAGGTGCATATTGACAGATCTAAAGAAAGAATTATCGGCTCTCACGGTCTCAAAATTCAATAAAAAGCTAGACTATCATTGGTTAGTTCGTTTTGATCAGCAGGAAAACACCCCTTTTCACGTCGATAATGCAGCAGATCAATCTATATTGATGTTAGGGTACGAACCTAGTGAGATTAAAAGTGAATTGCAGATTGCAGATTACCACGCTTACGCCGAAACCTATAAAACACCTGAAGATTATTACAGTACATTTTCACCTGTTTTTAAAGCGGAAGACGATTTATTAAAACCTTTCACTTCTAAAATAAGTACTGCTAACAAGAATAAATATTCCATTGTTATACTGAATAATAGCAGCCCAAAACCGAATGTAGATACTTTAGGTGTTTTTCATAAAGCACGTATTCTAAATAAAGATTTAAGTAAAAGCAGAATTGTTAATTCTATGGTTTTAAATGTTGTTGAAGCAGATAAAATCACTGAATATGAAATAAAAGAAAACCGCTTTCTAAACAATAATCTAATTAGTAAATAACACGTTTATTGTTGTAGAAATAATAAAAGATAAAATTATGACTGATAAATTAAAAATTGATATTGTTTCAGATGTTGTATGTCCTTGGTGTACCATTGGCTACAAACGCTTGGAAAAAGCCATTTCAGAATTGGGAATCGAAGACCAAGTAGAAATAGAATGGCAACCCTTTGAGCTCAATCCAAATATGCCAGCCGAAGGTCAAAACGTCATCGAGCATATTTCAGAAAAATACGGTTCGACTTTAGACCAACAAAAACAATCGCAACAGCAAATGATGGAAGCTGGTGCAGAATTAGGTTTTAAATTCGATTATTTTGACGAAATGCGTATGGCAAACACCTTTGACGCCCACATTTTATTGGAATATGCTAAAGATTTCAACAAGCAAACCCAATTAAAAATGGCATTGACTAAAGCCTTTTTCAGCGACAGAAAAGATGTGTCTAAAAGAGTCATTTTAAAAGAAGCTCTTTTAAGCGTTGGCTTAAATGCCGAAGATGGATTAGCCAGATTAGACAATGAAGAGGCCCAAAACGAAGTACGCACAAAACAAGAGTATTGGAGAAATTTAGGTGTTAACTCGGTACCAACCATGGTGTTTAACAGAAAAAGTGCCGTAACAGGCGCACAACCCGTAGATACTTTTAAGCAAGTATTAACGGAGTTATTAAACGAACAACAATCAACTTGATTCTCCCTTTATTTTTTTTGCTAAATACTTGAATTACAATTCAAACAGTAGTTGCGCGGATCCGTTAAGTTTAATCAACTCTTTTCAGTTAAAAAATTTTAGAAAAACCAAACAATAATGAAAAGTAACAGAAGAAAATTTATAAAAAACTAGGTTTAATGGGAACAACAGGACTACTCGTGCCAAATCTAGTATTAGGAAATTCACCAGAAAACACAACTATAATGACAAATAAAACAAGACCGAAAGTAATATTTTTTGATGTTAATGAAACCTTGCTGGATCTTACCGATATGAAACAAGTGATTAGTCTAGCTTTAAATGGCAGAGAAGATTTACTGTCCTTATGGTTTACAGCGATGTTACAATATTCTTTGGTAACCACAGCAAGTGGACAATACGAGCATTTTGGAAATATTGGCGCAGCAGCTTTACAAATGGTAGCCGCAAACAATGGTATAGAAATGTCTGAAGACGATGCCCGCAAAACAGTGGTGAATTCGTTACGTGGCTTACCAGCGCATCCAGAAGTAAAAGAAGCTTTAGCGCAATTAAAAAGTGATGGATACACTTTAGTTTCCTTCACAAATTCATCAAACGAAGGCGTAAAAAAGCAATTTGAAAGCGCAGGTTTAACCGAGTATTTTGATGAACGTTTAAGCGTTGAAGACGTTGGAAAATTCAAGCCCTTTAGAGAAACCTATGAATGGGCAACACGTAAAATGGGAATACAACCTAATGAAGCAATGCTAGTTGCGGCTCACGGATGGGATGTAGCTGGTGCACTATGGGCCGGATGGAGAGCGGCATTTATAAACAGACCGGGACAACAAATATTCCCATTAGCACCGCAGACAGAAATTAATGAAATAGACCTGAAAAAAATTGCTAGTATATTGGTTAAGTATTGATATTTAACTGTATATGTGTTTTATATTATTAGAGACAGCAGGGTTTGTATAGCGTTAAACCAGTTTTTTAGACAAGAATTGTACTGTCATACCAAACACGTTAAAATCAAACCTTTTTGGAACCCTAATAAGTAAAGACTTGAATTGAACCGTGTGAGCCTCAAATGGTATAAATTAATGCCCGTTGCCAATAAAGATGATATAAAAAATAGGCGATTTAGTGCTGTGTTTAACCCGTGTGACTAGCATCAAACTTTTTCTAAGATCGAAAGTTTCGTGATTCGTAATCGTCTACTTGCGACAAACGACAGAATAATAAATAAAAGCAGAACTCGAAATAAAAGATCAAACTGAATTCAGTGAACATTTGAATTCTGACCATTTCAAAGCGTTTATGATAAAGGAAATCTTTGATTTTGTTAATGGATATGAATGTGAAAAATATAAAGCCAGTTGCCAGCAAAATACTGCGGTAAAAACCTATATCACTACGAATGGACAAGTCAAACCAACTAAATTTAAGGCTCATTTTTTCACTTTCCCACTTCTTTCAATCCCCTTATAGCTGGCAACTATATTTCAGGACAAAGCATTCAAAATAATCATTTTTAAAAACATTCCCGATATAGAATTTAAAAGCGCTCAAAAAGATAAAGAAATTGAGTTTCTAAACTTATCGGCACTCTTTGTAAGAATTAAAAAAGAACCCACTCATAACCCGCGAAAACTTCATCGATTAAATTCCTATACCCTATTGGTTGTCACTAATGCGTGCATCTGGGTCTGTAGGACTGTAATGGGTTTTATTGCTTGTGTATTTACTGCCTTTATTTTCTTTGCTTTTTCGTAATGGGTTTTCTTTATCCATCGCACTAATATGCCGTATTTTATGTAAATGTGTGGCAAGATCTTTCTCTGGCACTTTAAGTTCCAGTCTGTACATCGAGACGTTGGCTTTTATAGGCGCAGAGTCTATGGCTTGCGTATGCCCGCTCACCATACCTTTTTCAATACACATGTGCAGTACATTGGCGAAAAATTCTTCAAATATATTCTCTGGAAAGAGTTGGCGTGTTCGACTAATGGTAGAATGTCAAGGTAATTCTCTTGATATATAAATTCTTATTGATTATTAACAAGTTAATGATTTCTATTGCAGACTTATAACTATTGCTGAGTCTGTGCTCAACTGGAAAATCCATACAGAATTTTCACGTAGAATTATACTTGGAATGGTTCATTCTTTAATACGCTACCGTCCATACACAAAAACGTTAAGTGCAAGGCTAAAAAAAGCAACTCACGAAAGGCAGAATTGTTTTTTTTCAAAACGCGCCACCAACTTCTTAAAAAAACAAAAGAGCTTTTTGCCAACGCATCATCGAAATTGAATATTTTGACTCATTAACTAACTTTTTTAATCAATAATAATAATCACGCTCGGGAACAATATATAAACTTATGGGATAAAGATATAATATGATGTTTCTCAAAAAACCAAATCTTTGTAGTGTTCAAAAGAACATAACAAACAAATTATTTGAAAATAAAAATAAATTTTTATGAAAGCAATTACAACAGTCCTATTAATGAGCCTTTTTGTCCTTAGTTCTTGTGGTCAAGACAAAAATGAAGGCAAAGAAAACGGTGTACAAACCATTTCTTTAGAACAAACAGATGGTGAGTTTAAACAAAAAACATTAACCCTAAAAGAAGGTACTTATGTTTTTGAAATCGCAAATAAAGATGTAGCCCACGAAGTAGGTTTCGTGCTTGCTCCAAAGGGAAATACTAATGAAGCAAACCACATAAAAGCAGCTTATGTAACTGAACCTGTGAAAACGGGAAGCACTTCAAAAACAAAGGAAGTGACTTTAAAAAAAGGCGAATATGTTTACTTCTGCCCATTGAACCCAACACCAGAATACACACTTTTAGTAAATTAAGTTTATAAAACTTTTCTTTGTTAAACCGTCTAAAAATAATTTAGACGGTTTTTCTTTTCTCTGGATTGCTCTCTCTAAATTCTACAGGTGGCAAATCACAATGTGATTTAAAGAATTTTGAGAAATGCCCCCCTTCTTTATATCCTAATTCGTAAGAAATCTGCTCTGCTGTTTTATCTGAAAATAACAACAACCGTTTTGCCTCTAATATTATACGTTCATTAATTACGGTCAACGGCGAAGGATAACCAGCTTTATTAAAAACATTTGAAATAGTCTTGGGCGACTTGAACAATAGTTCAGCATAATCTGTTACTTTATGCTTTTCCCTAAAATGTTGCTCTACGAGAATATGGAATTTTCGCAACAATTCCATTTGAGAGCTTGGTAAATCTTGTATGCCTTGGATATCTCTAACCAATCGGGTTGATTTAATAAGTAAGCGCTTCAACATTACACGTAGCATTTCCCCTTGGATATGATCACACGTTTCAAATTCTTCTTGAAAAACTGAAAAAATTGTTTCAAAACTTTTTACCTCTTTTTCAGAAAGCGTAATTACAGGTGGTTGTGAAGAACCAAAGAACAACATTCCATTACAAGAAACCTCGTGGTCGTGATCTCTAATGCAGTAAAATTCTCGGTTAAAAGCGATGGCTATAATTCCAGATTTCTTTGGGATATCAAGAATATTTAAAGTAGTGCTAAAAAGGATTTGGTGCTTTTTTAAAAGAAAACTGTAACCATCCACTGTAATGGAACAGTCATTTTCTCTAGCCCAAATTATTTTATACAATCCTTTGTTTTCCAGTAATTGTTGCGCTGGCGCACAATTAAAGTTGGTCAAAATAAATGAGCTGTCTTCGATGATACCTTGATATTCTAATTTCATATTGTAAATTAACGAAATTTTAAACAAAATATCGGTGTTATATACAATATGCTGGGAATTATCTATAGAGACTAAACTACAGACCAATACTATCTTTGTATGGTAACATTTAAACTACATAAATATGAAAACAAGAATAGGAAATTTAATTATCCGAATAGGATTTGCACTACTTTTTATTTGGGGTGGATTGGAAAAATTTATTGAAGGCTTTTTGGGTGGCGTTGGTTTGCAGAATATGGCAGACTTCTTAAAAGAAAGCGGACTTGCCTTTCTAGGCGATACAGGAACTTATGCACTTGGAGCATTATTGGCATTACTTGAGCTTATTGCGGGTATTTTATTGCTAATTAACAAACAAACTTTTTTTGCATATACTTTTCTGGCATTCGTAATGCTTATGGCTTTAGTATTAGTTCATATTCCATCTGGAAATTGGATGAATATTATGATACACGTCGCATTAACTACAACACTTGCTGGTCTTGCAATGCAAGAAAAACAAAGCGTTACAATTTAAACTATATCAGTAATTATAAAAAGAATAAATTATGAATAATACAAAACAGAAAATACATTCATAGTATTTTAGAAAATGAGGCTTTATTGAAGCAAATAAAAAAGCCTAAAATAGGAAAAGAAGCTTGTTTGACTGCCAAACACGATTTAATTAATAATCATTTAGAAGAATTTATTCGCAATGAAATTTGAGATTATGCGATTCAAGGCAATCACAGTTTTTATAATGCAATAATGTCACTTACAATGAAGAATAGAAATACAATGGTTTCTGAACAATTGGTAGCAACCGAATGGAAATGTTTATAGAGAGCGTTATTTCCACATCTAGTCAAATAGTAAATTAATTCAAAAGGCAAATCCGAAGATTTGCCTTTTTTTTTGATTAAAATATGGCTTTGACAATCTTAATAGATTTAAAATTTATATTATTAAATACATATCCGCAAGCCCATTTGCTATTCGTGTCAGCCAACGCTTAAGCCAAAATAGCAAAAGAGTTTGCTAAATTTTTATAATTATTTTAAATTTGGTTAAGTCGGAATTGAACAACAGAACGCAAAAGCACTTTTGATAGGTTACTAAATTTTTAAATTTGGCTTGTGTTTAACCAAATGGTGGTCGCTTTTTTTCCGCCCTACTAATCTTATACAAGCACGCTGTAAACATTTTACCTCAACCAAAAGATGGTTTCAATAACCAAAAAAGATAGTTGCCTAAAACTGACTTGTAAGAAAACGATTAAAATTGAATATTTGAAAAACAAATAACAACGATGAAAAAAACACTATTGACTCTAATTTTAGCTTTGAACTTAATTGTTTGTAATGCGAGTGAAAAAAAAATAATTGCAGAAGTAGTTTTCGAGAACTTAACTGGCAAGGAACTAAACTCGGGTAAATTTTTTATAAGCGAAACAAATGAAAGCATTGACATTAATGACACCAAAAGTTTTAAAATAATATTGCCTAGTAAAGGTAAATATCAATTTAGGTTTGCAACAGAAGATTTTACGGCATACACCTATTATCCTGCGAGAATTACAGATAAAAAAAACACCATAACAATTCGATTAGTAGACAAAAAGACATCGGCGGTTTATGACAAGGATTTTTCTTTTCCACTGAAATTAGATACAAATCTAACCGACGAAGAAATTGAACAAAGAATTTCTGATGGAACACTCAATTTCATAATTCACGGAATAGACAACTCCATACCTAAAGAGCTTGCATATTTCAAAGAAAAATATGGAATTGGACTTATTAAGGAGAATTGTGTTATTGACCCTTTAACCTTTAAAAGAACAACTAAAAACAATCAAATTATTTCTGATTATTTAAATAAAAAATATGGAAAAGATTGGTTGAAAGAACTACCAACTAAACCATTTGGAATAAAATAAAAGCAGTTTCCAAGCGCTTTAACTCATGTAAAACTGTATGGACTGGATAAGAACGAACGAGTTTATTCCATGTTTTATACACTTTACTTTTGCGACTAATTATATGGTGAAAATTGAATTTTGTTGCTTCGAGATTACAGAGAACATGAAACCAATTACTTTTCAATTGAAATATGTTGATTTTCGATTGCATTTCAATTATTTTTTAAATTAGAAAAGCAGATTGATACAAGCCAAAAACAGTTACAGGAAATACTCATAACTGTTATATTAATGGCGCTTTAATACTAAAGTTATTATAAAACAAGACAGCAAACCCACCACTATACAGTTAAGGATTAAGACTTAACGCACAAACACCTATAAAACATTCCTGAATATTAAAAAAATGCATTATGTTTGTTTTGTTATAACTAAATTTAAAAACAATGAAGAAAATAATTTTAATTTCTCTTTTATTTTCAGCTTTAATTCTAGCTGGCTGTAGTAGCAGTGACAATAATGACGAACCTGAGTCAGTAGTAACACCAGATCCAATTTTACCTATATCTTTTACTTTGTCAAGTGATGATCAGATGAAATTTGAACAAACTGAATTTCAAGTCGTAGCCGAACAGCAAGTTTCTTTAACCTTAAGCCATATTGGTAGTATGTCAAAAAATGCTATGGGACATAATATTGTTATTTTAAAACCTGGAACAGACTTAGCCGCTTTCACCAATGAAGCAGCATCGTCTATGCAAACCGATTATATTCCAGAATCTTTTGAATCATCTATTATTGCGCACTCCAGAATGTTAGGTGGTGGTGAAAGTGCCTCCATTAATTTCAGTATCGAAACACCGGACGTTTACACATTTATATGTAGTTTCCCTGGACATTATGCTGTCATGCAAGGTACTATTACTGTAGAGTAAAAAACAACACTGCAAATTATATATAAACAAATTACACTTTATAAAAATTTCAAGATAGGCCACCGAATTTAAATTTGATGGCCTATTTTCTTGCAATCTTTTAATCATGAAATCAGGTTTCCGAATGTTAGTTAACCAAAAAACTTATCTCTCAAACTTATTTAAGATAAAACTATCCGTTATTAAATTTTATGTACCTTTATAATCATAGATTATGAAATCATGAAGAGTTCGATATAGTATATCATTCCAATAAATAATAAAATTATTATTAATATCTAAAATGAATAATCACAACTACTATCTGTGATGAAATTAAATTGCGGAATTCAATTTGTGAAAACCAGACATAATTTCCAACATTAAGTAAATTTATAAAAATATCTACCCAAAATACATAACCAAAATTCTAATTTAATGCGCGCTCCAAACCCCAATTTAAAAATCCAGCAAGAACTTGTTAACAGCATTATACATGGCTTCGGAATAATTTTCGGTATAGTAGGCATTCCAATCCTGATTGCATTCGCTATAAAAAGCGATAATACACCGGGTGTTATAGGTGCGGCAATTTATGGATTTTGCTTTTTACAACTTTTCACGTCTTCTACACTCTACCATGGTTTTCAGCATGCCGAGGCTAAACGGGTTTTCGAAATCCTAGATCATATTAGTATTTACTTCTTAATATCTGGGACGTACACACCATTTTTATTGATTTACATGAACAATGCTTTTGGTATTACATTGTTAACTGTTCTTTGGAGTCTAACCGCCATTGGAATTATTTTTAAGATATTTTTTACCGGCAAATGGAATATTATATCTACGCTCGCTTATATAGCAATGGGAGGAATTATGTTGGTTGGTGGGCGCACTTTCTTTAGTGCTATACCGATTGGGGTTATGGCAATGATTCTCATCGGAAGTGTTTTATACCTTTTGGGCGTCATCTTTTATCTATGGGAAAAATATCCTTATAACCATGCCGTGTGGCATTTCTTTGTTCTGGCAGCTGCCGTTTGTCATTATGTGGCAATTCTAATGGCGGTTTAAATGGGGTTTTATGGCCAGAAAATGTTCAGTACAAATTTAAATGTTCTTTTTATTTTACATTTAGGGAAAATTAGTGCTGTAGATTGTTCCTTAAGTATAGCAATAAAAGCCCTAAGCTTTTAAGTCTTCCATAACTCTCTAAACTTTAGGCTGTTTTAACCACTAACTTAAAACGTGCTTAAAAAAAGCTTACTTTAGTACCTAGTCAAAAGTAAAAGTGCGTATTTTTTCTCTGAATTTTTTATGAAAATTCCCGGACACAAATTCGCACTTTTCCTAAACAAATCCGTTGGCGACATTTTAAACTTAAAATATGCAAAAATTATTTCTTTTATTTATTACATTACTAATTGCCCATTCTAATTTATATAGTCAACAAGAAATATCAAGTAAAAATACTAAAACAGAATTTAGTGTTTTATTTATAGGCAACAGCCTTACTTTCACTAATAGTTTACCACAACTTGTTGCGGAAAATGCAAAGTTAAAAGGAATAGAAGTACATACAGAATTGATTGCGCTACCCAACTACTCCATTGAAGACCATTGGAATGATGGAAAAGCCCAAGTACTAATTTCAAATAAAAAATATGACTTTGTAATTCTTCAGCAGGGACCTTCATCGCAAAGTAATGGACGAAAAATGCTGATTAAATACGGGAAAAAATACAGTAAATTATGTAAATTAAACGAATCCAAACTATGCTACTTTATGGTTTGGCCTTCTTTAAGCTATTATCATACGTTTGATAATGTTATAAAAAACTATAAAGATGCCGCATCAATAAATAATTCAATTTTGTTACCAGTTGGCGAAATTTGGAAAGATTATGTGGATTCCACTGAAGAGAACGACTATTACAGCTCCGATGGGTTTCATCCATCTGTAAAAGGTAGCCAGATTGCAGCAAAAGTGATAGTTGAACATTTGTTTCAAGAATAAAACTAAAGCATAAATGCATTTAGACTTAAATTTAAAGTCGAGGCTATAAATGTATAGATCAGTCAGTATTTGAGATATGATTTTTTGTTAATGGGCACATAGCAAATATGAATTTACATTATATTTATGACTTAAATTCGAGAATATGAAAGATATATTTAGAGCGCTCCTTGCTGGTTGGGGAGCAAAAAAAATAGGTGGCGGTAAGTGCGGCTGCATAGGTACAATTATCCTCTTTATTATTATCTATGTCTTGTTGGGCCCTGTATTCAATTTGATATAAACTTAAGCCCTTTTCAAGTTAATCAAAACGGCAGGATAGACTATAGAAACTAAACCAATTGGTAAAATTAATAAATTGTAGGAATGCGCCATAAATAGATTCTGGAAATGATTGATATTACAATAGTGAAAACTATTAATCACTGTCTCTTCCAAAATTCAATAACATTCCAAACGAAGTAGCTTAAAAAGAGTTATCTAATGATTATTTATAGAGCGAATCATAACAGAGTGCTTCAATTAGCAATAAGATTTTAGTATACCACAATTCCATATAGATTTCAGAATTATAGAGCGGTTAATAAATAAAGTAAATTATCCGAACTTTGAAGGTTAAGACTATCATTAAGTGACCAGATTTGATCTAGATTTTGGGTTTTTTTTGTGTTTATTTTGGTAATGAAAATTTAAATTAGACATAAAAAAAATAGTTATACGTAACCAAAACAATTGACTTTTTATTATCATTAATTGAAAGGCAGGTGTACATTATTCTCTCATACAACATCCGCTTCTTTTCCATTCACTTTCACACATATACAAAGGGATGTTTTTTAAATTAAAAAGAATTCTAAAATTCATCTTTAAACCTTTAAATTAGTGGCAAAATAAACCATTTACAGCAACATTAACTCTAGTTTAAAATGAAACAACTTGTCCTATGGCTCCTTTTATTAGCCACCACAATGAGCTTTGCTCAAAGTATCAATAAATCAAAACTTACCATCGACCAAATAATGCTTGGTGCAGACTTTGTTGGGTATTCCCCATCTCGTATAAATTGGTCAGATGACAGCCAAGACATTTTTTTTAACTGGACCCCAAATAAAGACACGTTAAGTTCGTCATACAAAGTAAATGTAAAATCAAAAGCTATTAGCAAACGCACTTTTTCTGAACTTAAGAATAGTTCTGGCTTTGGCGAGTACACAAAGGATTACAAATGGAAAGTATATTCAAAAAGCGGTGACTTATACCTAATGGATATGTCTAATTATAGTGTTAAACAAATAACAAAAACTGAAGCTAGAGAGTCAAGTCCTCAATTTTCGGGAGACGAAAGCTCTATTGTTTATCATTTAGATGGCAACTTATTTAAGTGGGATATTAAAAGCGGATTTACACAACAACTCACCAACTTTAAAAAAGGTTCGAAAAAATCTGATAGCGAACAAACAACTCAAGACCAATGGCTAAAAGAGGATCAGCTAACACAATTTAACGTCCTTACCAAACGAAAAAATGAAGGTGATGCTCGCCAATACAGGAATGAACAAACTAAAATAGAGGGTTTAGAACCCATATATACTGGAAGTAAAATACTATTTGGAATGAATGTTTCTCCAGATTTAAACTATGTTGTTTATAGTTTATATGAATCTGCAAAAGGCAGAAATACTATTGTACCAGATTTCGTTACAGAAAGTGGCTATACAACCGATTTAAATACACGTTCTAAAGTTGGTAGTAAACAAGCTACTTCAGAGTCTTGGATTTTAAATTTAAAAACTGGAGATACATATCAAATTAAAGCAGATGAACTGGAAGGTATTTTTAACAAACCTAAATACAGGGAAGATTATGTAACAAAAGACTCTGTATTCAATCCACTTTATAAATCACCTAGAAATGTAAGTATTGGCTCTCCTCTTTTTTCTGACGACAGTAAGGCTGTTGTAAGTATTACTTCACAAGATAATAAAGACCGTTGGATTTTGACTTTAGATCTTGCTAACGGAAGTTTAAAACAAATTGATAGACAACATGATGCCGCATGGATTGGTGGACCAGAAATTCGTTGGGGTGGAATGGGCTGGATCGATAATAACAACATCTGGTTTAAATCTGAAAAAACAGGATATTCACATATTTATACTGCCAACGTTAACACCGGAAAAGTAAAAGCATTAACATCTGGAAATTTCGAAATTTTAAACACTGAATTATCGAAAGATAAAAATACATTTTTCATAACAAGTAATAAAGTGAGTCCTCACGAACATCACTTTTATCATTTACCTGTTAAAGGAGGAAAAATGACGCAGATTACATCACAAAAAGGAGGACATGAGGTCACTATTTCCCCAGACGAAAAGCAATTAGCTATTCGTTATTCTTATACCAATAAACCTTGGGAATTATATGTTATGCCAAATAAAGCTGCTGCTAAAATGGAGCAGCTTACAAACTCAACCACCAAGGAGTTTAATTCATACAAATGGATAGATTCTGAAATTATTCAATTTACCGCTAGAGATGGTGCCAAGGTTCCAGCAACGCTTTATAAGCCAAAAGCATCCAATAAAAATGGTGCAGCCGTGGTTTTCGTTCATGGTGCTGGTTATCTTCAAAATGTACATTATTGGTGGTCTTCTTACTTTAGAGAATATATGTTTCATAACTTTTTAGTTGATAATGGTTATACCGTTTTAGCCATAGACTATAGAGCAAGTGCTGGTTATGGAAGAGATTGGCGAACGTCTATTTACAGACATATGGGAGGGAAAGATTTAGACGACCATATTGATGGTGCTAAGTATTTAGTTGATCAACAAGGAATAGATAAAGATCGACTTGGCATTTATGGTGGTTCTTACGGTGGTTTTATTACATTAATGGCATTATTTAACTCGCCAGATACATTTAAAAGTGGTGCAGCATTACGATCCGTAACCGACTGGGCACATTACAATCATGGTTATACTTCAAATATTTTAAATACTCCTACTGAAGATCCGATAGCTTACAAACGAAGCTCTCCTTTGTATTTTGCTGAAGGTTTAAAGAATAATCTACTTATACTTCACGGTATGGTAGATACAAATGTACATTTTCAAGATGTTGTTCGCTTGTCTCAACGATTAATTGAACTTAAGAAAGAAAATTGGGAAATGGCTATTTTCCCTATGGAATCTCATGGTTTTATTGAAGCCTCCAGCTGGTCTGATGAATACCGCCGTATTTATAAATTATTTGAGGAAACACTTAAAGAATAATAATTATTAAAAAGAAATATTCACCTATTTATCTAAAGTAGATAAATAGATATAGAGTTGCCTATGATAGGCATGAAATTATATTTAAGTTTAACCGTTTATTCAAGTAATATAATGTCGGTTAATCTATATATGAAGACCGCGAAAAGATGAAAGCCAAAATAAACTTTTACTCATCTTGGTAAAACAAAAACTTAATCTGAGTCTGATATTGCAATGCACACCATAATGGTCATTTTGAGTGGCTACTAGTGTGCTTCCGATATGTATCCGACAATTTTTAAGTCTTGTGCGTTTTATATTTTTAATTTTTTAGAACATGATAGCTTCATTAAGGTTTTTAAGCTGGAAAATTAAAGAAAAATAAAAATCCTACTTTAACTTATATAAATCAATATCAGCATTTAAAGTTGGGAATATTTCGTAAACAAAAAATATTTGATCCTATTGTTGATTTCTGTAAATGTTTGCTTTTTTATGAAAACTGCATTGTTTTTTTTAAAATAAAATAATCCACAATGTGGCTATCTTGAGCATTACACTAAATTTGATACTAAAATTTGGGCTTCTTTTTGTTCTAGTAATTATTGAAGCGAGTTTCAGAATTATTTATACAAAAAAAAGCCAGACACTTTCGTATCTGGCTTGTTGTAGCGGGAACTGGACTCGAACCAGTGACCTTCGGGTTATGAGTCCGACCTAAACCGCTTTTTCAACACAAACACTGGGTGTTTGAGCTGCTTTATTTTGAAATCGTATGCAAAACGTATGCACTTTTTGACTTTCTGATTAGTAATTATTAAAGGCTAAATGTAGGTGTTTTTCTCATATAATCTTGCCACTTTATTAGAATAAATTTCTCGTCCTTTTTAAGGAATCCAAATTCGTAAACGAATAAATAAATATCGTTTTTGGTATTCTTCCAATAGTGTGTAAAAAAATTAGGATTGAATCCTTCCTCCAATAATATCTGAATTCTAACGGTGGCCAAACCTGATTTATTATAACTTTTAAGTATGCGCCTATTCTTCTTTAACTGATTATCTACCAAATTATAAAATCGAGGTACTTCCTCTAAAGTTTTTTTGTAGTGAAATGAACTCTTACAGTAAGAGTCACAAAACTTTTTGTCAGAGCGTCCCAATATTAATTTTTCACAAGAGAGACATAATTTAGGTTTTTCGTTATTAAACATACATAAGTGTTATTTAGACGTTTAATATACGAATAACAAACTACTACTTGATTTCAAATTGTTAGCTTTAATAAAATAAAACCAGATGAAATTCAGTCAACATATTACCATTAAGCATCTTTTAATTGATAATAGAAAGTTTATAGGTCTTCAATTTTACGCAAACAAGGCACTAGAAATACTTGTTAAAGAACTTCAAGATATTAAATGGAGTGAGGAATTCAACATGTACTATGTTCCAAACAATAAACCAAATTTAGATAGTATTTATAGTATATTTAAGGGGGTGGCTTGGATAGACTCCAAATATTTTTTCCAACATACACGCTCTAAACAATTAGATGAAACGTTTAATATTGATTGGTATAGAAAACGAGGAAAGTCTGAAAATTATAAATATTGCCCTGAATCCTATTTACAAAAGCTTGAATTAAAGAAGTATGCTAATAACACTGTAAAGTCTTATGTAACGGCATTTGAAGCATTTATTAATCATTTTTACGATAAAGAAATTGATCATCTAAACGAAAATGACATAAGAGAATATCTTCAGGTATTAACCCAAGAAAAACGCTCAAACTCCTATAATAACACTGCCATAAATAGTATAAAATTTTATTATGAAATTGTCCTTGGCATGCCCAATAGACTATATAGAATAGAACGTCCAAGAGTAAAAATGAAACTACCTGTTGTTCTTGCAAAGGAAGATATTAAAAGAATGATTAACTGCACACCAAATATAAAACACCGTTGTATTGTTAGCTTACTTTATTCAGCTGGATTGCGCAGAAGTGAACTTTTAAATCTACAAATTAGCGATATTGACAGCTCCCGAATGCTAATTCATGTAAAAGACGCTAAAGGCAACAAAGAACGATATACACTGCTATCAAAGAATACTTTAAATGATTTAAGAACTTACTACAAACAATGGAAGCCAACAAATTATCTTTTTGAAAGTCCAACTAAAGACAAATACAGCCCGAACAGTGTTGGTAAAATTGTAAAAACCGCAGCCATTAAAGCAAAAATAAGAAAGAAAGTTAGTGCACATATATTAAGGCATAGTTTTGCAACGCACTTACTGGAAGCAGGAACAGACATTCGCTACATTCAAATTTTATTAGGCCACAGTTCAACGAAAACTACAGAAATTTACACACATGTT
The DNA here is from genome assembly GCF_000224335.1 of Bizionia argentinensis JUB59. Classification (GTDB taxonomy): domain Bacteria; phylum Bacteroidota; class Bacteroidia; order Flavobacteriales; family Flavobacteriaceae; genus Algorimicrobium; species Algorimicrobium argentinense. The sequence continues at coordinate 21,887 of NZ_AFXZ01000006.1, forward strand.
GCAAAAAGCAGTTTTGATTCTATTAAAAATCCATTAGATTTGTAGGTGTAGATATAATAGATATATACACACCATTACACATACACAT
>NZ_AFXZ01000005.1 GCF_000224335.1 Bizionia argentinensis JUB59
AAATAAAAAGCCGCTTAGAATAAATTAGCGCTTTTTTATTATAACATTTTCAGTGTATTAATTTCCTGAATTGTCAAATGCTTCCAGTGACCTCTAGGAATATCCTTTTTAGTAAGATGTGCAATTGCTACACAGTCTATCTTAATGATATCGTAGTTTAGATGATCGAAAATAGCACGAATAACGGTATTTCCTGTATTCTTAATTTTCAATCCTATTAGGTTTTTACCTTGTCCTTGAATATAGCTAACCTCTTCAACAGGGACTAACTTTCCATCAATTTTCAAACCTTCTTCGATGCTTTTTAGGTCTTCAAATTTAAGGTTTTTATCTAGTTCTACTTGAAACAAACGCGGCACGCCATGTTTAGAGTTGGTAAATTTTTCAACAATCGATTCATCATTAGTAAACAATAATAAACCTGTCGAGTTCCTTCCTAAACGTCCAATAGGCTTCACACGAGAATCGGTAGCATTCGCTACTAAATCCATAACCGTACGACCTTTACCTTCACTAGTTGTTGTAGCAAAACCTTTAGGCTTATTTAATAAAACGTAGGCTTTTTTTTCCGGATTTATACGCGCGCCATCGTAACGCACATCGTCTTCCAGCTTTACCTTGTAACCCATTTCGATAACTATCTTACCGTTTACAGTTACTAAACCAATAGCAATATGCTCATCGGCTTCACGACGAGAACAAATTCCTGAATTGGCAATATATTTATTTAATCGGATTTCTCCAGAATCGTTACTTTTTGAAGGCGTTGCGTTCTTTTTTACAGTCGCTTTTCCTCTAGCTGTATCCTTGCTTTTCGAAGAAGCTTCTGCTTTCTTTTCTGGTGCACTTCCTCTTGCTGAACTCTTACTTTTTGGCTTACTAGAACTACGTCCTGAAGCTTTTTCTCTCCCATCTTCCTGTCCTCTTCCTGCGGTTTTTCCTTTACCGCCACTTCCTTGCTGTCTGCTCATGATTACTAAATTTTAGGCAAAGGTAATACAATAGTTGACAATTATAATTAATTAGTGTGTAGAATCAATAGCCAGAAGTTTGAAGACCACTCCTATTATAAAATATTGGAAAGCATTAAATCTACATCAATAAGAACAATACTGAATACGCCAGAAACAATAATGAACTTTAAAATATTATGCAGAATCAGATAATGTGTTTTGGTTTTGGAGCGCCACAATAACATTAGGAACACAATCAGGAGAAAGATACATATATAAAAGAACCAGTTCATATCTCCGATTTCAAACTTATACAACACCAAATAACTAGGAATAAGCGTTAGAAGCGTTAAAATAGTCAACATAAATTTTGAAGCTCTTTCACCATACACAACAGGAATTGTGTGATAGCTTTGTACTAAATCACCTTTAATATTTTCTAAATCCTTTGTGAGTTCACGCATGGATATAATTAGAAATAAAAATGTAGCGTGCACAAAAATAACGGTTTCAAAATTCTTATAATAAATGAAAATGGCGAAAAATGGCGTAATAGCTAATACAGCAGACGTAAGATTACCAATAAATGGCAATTTTTTAAGTTTATGAGAGTAAAACCAAATAGCGAAAATATAAGCCGAAAAGAAAATTACAGCTCTAAACGACACATAACTGGCCATTACGACTGCTGAAAAATTTAAAACAAAGTAAAATGAGAGCTTGGTGTTTTGGCTGACTAAACGATCGAGTTGTGATTTATACGGCCGATTTATCAAATCTTTTTCCGAATCGTAAAAGCTATTAATAATGTAACCGCCAGCAATAGTCACCGAAGATGCTAGCACGAGCATAAACAGGTTTACATCGAAAACCACTTCCTTTAAAGGCTTATCGTAAGCCAAAATATAAATAGCCGTAAGATATTGCGCGATAATTATGATAAGAATATTATAACCGCGAATAACAGAAAACAGACTGAAAAATTTTAATAAAATATGTTTTTGTCTGCGAGAAAACATGCTTTAAAAATTTAGAAGTTGTAAACGACCTCTAATTTATAGTCCGAAAGTGCTTTTTTAGCTTTATCAATATCTTCCGTAAAACCTAAAATATAACCGCCACCGCCGGAGCCACAAAGTTTTAAATAATAATCATTAGTATCAATACCTTTTTTCCAAAGCTCATGAAACTGCATCGGTATCATTGGTTTGAAGTGATTTAATACCACTTTTGAAAGCTGCTTGGTATTTTTGAAAAGCGACTTGACATCACCTTTTAGAAAATCGTCCACACAAGCATCCGTATGTTTGATAAATTGATTTTTAAGCATATTTCGGAAACCTTCTTGTTTCATATTTTCCATAAAAATATGAACCATAGGAGCGGTTTCACCAACTACACCACTATCTAATAAGAAAACGGCACCTTTACCATCTGCAGTTTGCGATGGAATGCCCGTTGCCTCAATATTATCTTGCGAGTTGATAAGAATTGGTATACTTAAATAACTATTCAACGGATCGAGACCCGATGATTTTCCATGGAAAAAAGATTCCATTTCAGAAAAAATAGTTTTTAATTGTATTAATTTCTCACGTGTTAAATTTTCTAAAACCGTAATTTTATTTTGTGCATACTGATCGTAAAGCGCAGCTACTAGAGCACCACTACTTCCTACGCCATAACCTTGCGGGATAGACGAGTCGAAATACATACCAGATTCTACATCTGCCTTTAACGTTTCGATATCGAAAACAACCAATTCTGGATTGATATTTTCTAAATAATCAGCAAAACGCTTTAAGCTTAAATTTGATTTAATAGAGGTTTCTGTAGGATTACCGGCCACCTTTAAAGCACCTTTATAAAAATTATAAGGTATAGATAAGCCTTTGGAATCTTTTATGATTCCATACTCTCCAAAGAGTAGTATTTTCGAGTAAAAAAGGGGTCCTTTCATAAGCCTGTTTTCAGTTATCAGTAACCGATTAACAAAGATACGCAATAAAATTATAAATGTTTTGCTCCCCATCCAATTTGGTCACAAATAAAGTGTTCGTTTTGGCAATACACAATAAGCTCGTTCTTAATAAACTCCATTATTGGAACGGCATCACGCTTCGGGTATAAGACATGAACGTTTGCACCTGCATCCAACGTAAAACTGATTGGCAATCGTGTTTTTTCTCTGAAATCCCAAATCGCATTTATAACTTTCAGCGTATTTGGTTTCATTAAAATAAAGTATGGCATACTGGTCATCATCATAGCATGGAGCGTTAATGCCTCACTTTCAACTAGCGCATTAAATTCCTCTAAATTGCCAGTTTCTAGAATAGTCTTCATTTTCTCAAGATTATCATGTGCTTGCTGAAATCGGTTTTCCGCGTATGGATGGCCAAACATTAAATTATGCCCAACGGTACTACTCACCTGCTTTTCGCCTTTATCAACTAATAAAATAGTATCCTGATAGTCTTTAAAAATATCATGTACTTTATACGGGTATTTGGTACCGAATAAATCACTACTACCATCGACTACCTTATTTTCTCCCCAAACAATTAAATCGCCTTCAATACTTCTACAAGCAGATCCCGATCCTAAACGTGCTAAAAATGATGCTTTCTGCTTAAAATAGTTTTCCGACCTTTCGACTCCGCTCAAGGTGACATCAGAATCTGAAATTTTTCTCTCAACACTCATTAAACATAATGCCAAAGCGCTCATACCTGATGCAGAAGACGCAATTCCTGAACTATGTGGAAATGTGTTTTTTGTTTCAATAACAAGGTGATAATCCTTTATAAATGGTAAATACACGTAAATACGTTCAAAAAACGTTTTAATTTTCGCTTTAAAAACGTCTTTTTTTTCGCCATCTAAAAACACATCAAAAGAAAAAGTGTCTTTGTTTTCCTTCACTTTATATGAAAGCGTCGTAATTGTTTTACAGTTACTTAGTGTAAAACTAATAGACGGATTTTCAGGGATTTGGTTTTTACGTTTTCCCCAGTATTTTATTAAAGCAATATTACTAGGCGATTCCCAAGCAACTTGACCATCTGGGCGTGTTTCTGAAAGGTTTTTTGGAATAAAGTGTTGTTCTGTCATCGGACTTAATATTAATCCTGCAAAGATAATAACTTTAATATGGTGTAATAGTTTCTAACAGATGCAAATATTTTATATTGACCTTAATTATAACCAAAATGGGTAAATGTTGAATTTTTTTTAGAAATCTTGAGATTGGTTTAAAAATCTAAACACCAAAATACTATTTAATTTTACTTCGTAATGAATGGAATAATTGAATTTTTCCAAGGAAATTATTCGTATTTTTTTATAACGAATTTGAAAAGCAAATGAATATTCCCTTATTAACTCTATGTGTTTATCTACATCTGACCAAAAACTATTTTCTTGTCCATTAAACTCCATAAAGTATTTTGCTTTATGAAACTCCACTCTTGCCTCATCGGTAAACTCGACGGATCTAACGTCCATATTCTTTTTTTATGTCTTCCCAAGAATGCGTAATTAGTTCCCCTTTCTCTTGTCGCTCAAGCATATCATCCATCATTTTTTTATATTCTTCGGATGGTTCACTGTACCTTAAAGCAGTATCCTCCAACATATATTCAATATAGTTTTTAAGCGAACGTTTTTCTAATTTCGCCTGCTTCTCCAACACAGCAATTGCCTTATCGTCTAATTCGATTAACTTTTTTGTCTTTCCCATGATTTAATATATAGATTATATATACTAAATATACATTAAATATATTAATTCGATATAGATTTTGCAACAACAAATCCACCAGTCCAAGCATTTTGAAAGTTAAAACCACCAGTAACGGCATCGATATTTAAAACTTCACCAGCAAAATATAGGTTTTTATGAATGCGACTTTCAAAGGTTTTGAAGTTAATTTCTTTTAAATCCACGCCACCTGCCGTTACAAATTCATCTTTAAAGGTGCTTTTCCCCGTTACTTGAAAAACAGCTTTAGTAAGCTGATTAGCCAAATCATCTAACTGCTGTTTATTTAAATCGGCCCAACGATCGGTTTCCGATATTTCTGAAGCCAGAACCAATTTTCGCCATAAGCGTTTTGGTAATTCCAACTGCGCCGATTTATAAACCGTTTTCTTGGCGAGCTGTTGTTTGAGTTCTTTTAATTGAACCAAACAATCTTCAGGTGTTTGCTTTATAAAATTAATTTCTATTTGAAATTTATAATCGCGTTTAGCTAATTCCAAAGCACCAAAAGCGGACAATTTTAAAATAGCTGGTGCACTCATTCCTACATGCGTAATTAATAATGGTCCTTCGGAATATAAATCCGTATCTAAAACGGAAACACTTACATCTAACGCTACGACACCAGGAATATCTTGAATCCGTTTATCTTGAATATCAAAGGTAAATAACGATGGAACCGGTTGTACAACCGAATGTCCTAACCCTTCCAAAAGCTTCCAAAATTTGACACTACTTCCGGTAGCAATCACTAATTTTTCACACTGATAAGTTTCATTTTTTGTTGAAATTAGAAAACCAGTATCTCCATCTTTTACTTCAATATTCGATACATTCTGACTATACTGAACATTTATACCACGCGCTTTAGTTTCGTTTAAAAAACAGTCGATAATAGTTTGTGAGGAGTTTGAAACAGGAAACATCCGACCATCTTCTTCAATTTTCAATTCCACACCACGTTTTTCAAACCATTCTATAGTATCACCCGTCATAAATTGATGGAAAGGTCCTAATAATTCTTTTTCGCCACGTGGATAGTTTTGGGTTAATTCCGAAGGCATAAATTCGGCATGGGTAACATTACAGCGTCCGCCACCAGAAATCTTTACTTTCTGCAAGCCTTCTTTAGCTTTTTCTAAAATGGTGATAGATAGTTGTGGATTTTGTTCCGCGATATTAATAGCTGCAAAAAAACCTGCAGCGCCTCCGCCAATAATTAGTACATCTTGTTGTTTCATATTTTATCTGGTACATCGGAAATAATGCCATCTACGCCGTAATTTTTCATGCGTAAAATAGTATCGACATCATTAACCGTCCACGTATTAATTTGATAACCTTGACTTTGTGCCAACTTAACATTATCAGTCGTTAACAAGGCGAAATTAGGATGAATTATATTAGTCTCAATGGTTTTAGCAAAATCAATCGCTTCAGAAACACTTGCTTTTGTTAAAACAGCTAATGGAATTTTTTTATTAATTTGAAATGCGTTTTCTAATTCGGTGTGCTGAAAACTGGATATGATAAAATCTTTGTAATTCCAACCATGATTCTTAACGTAATCTTCAACAATCTCACAGGTTTTCACTGCGGTATTTTTTCCTTTAAGCTCAATATTTAAAATGCAGTTTTTATTAATTAGGCTTAAAACGTCTACTAAAGTTGGAATTTGATATCCGCCGTTTACTGTAAGGGTTTGTAATTCTAGAAGAGAATGCTTTCCAACTTCGCCAGTACCGTTGGTCATTCTATCAAGCGTGAAATCGTGAAAAACAACTAACTCACCAGATGCACAAACATGCACATCTATTTCTATTCCATCCACATTAAAGCTCAACGCTTTTTCTATGGACTCTAAAGTGTTTTCAGCTAAATAACCTTTGGCGCCGCGATGACCAAATACTTTTGTTTGATGTTTCACTAAAATCAGGTTTTAACGTAAAAATTATTACTTTTTAATTGGTCGCATTAATCCTTCTTGTGCAACCGAAGCCACCAAAACACCATCGCGTGTAAATATATTTCCTCTTGCAAATCCTCGTGCATTACCAGTACTTGGTGTTTCAAGTGAAAACAGTAACCAATCACTAAAATCGAATTCCCTGAAAAACCACATAGAATGGTCTAAACTTGCTGTTAACAAATTACCCCAATGTGCTTTACTGGCATGTGGTTGGAGTGCTACTGATAAAATATTATAATCTGAAATATAGGTTAGAATTTGTTGTCTTATAGCTAAATTCAAATCGGCTATATCGGCATTATCTCCTTTTAATTTAAACCAAATATCGATGTACGGCGGTAAGTCTACTTTATCAAATGGATTGGCAATATGTGTGGGTTTAAATTCTACAGGGCGCGGAATCTCTAAAAATGATTTTATTTTGGTCGGTAACATACTACCGTATTCTTCTAAAACATCCGTCCAACTCATCAATTCTTCTGGCTGTTTAATGTCAGTTTTCATTTCGATTTGATGCGAATAGCCTTCTTCTTCTTTATGAAATGAAGCCGATAAAATAAATATTACTTCATCATTCTGACTAGCGGTTACGCGGCGCACCGAAAAACTACCGCCATCCCGCATAATACTCACATCATAATTTATAGGATACTCTAAATGGCCTGCCTCCAAAAAATAAGAATGTAAGGAGTGCAAAACGCGTCCATTAGTTATAGTTCGATAGGCCGCATTTAAGGCTTGTGCTAAAACTTGTCCTCCAAAAACATTAGGACTCCCAACGGTTTCACTTACACCTTCAAATTGATTGTCTTTAAGATGTTTCAATTGAAGGATTTCTAACAAGTTTTCAACAGAATTCATAAATTTATATTTTTTTGCAAGATATTATTTATAACGGCGTTGTTAAAAATAAAGTAAGAAATGTTTAGATAAAAAATTTTAAAAATCCACCCCTAATGAAAAGGCAAAACGGAAACCATCATCACTATTAAATAACGATATATTGCCGGTAAAAACTTCAGCGGCTATAAGCAATAATCCACCACCATAGGAATTATGCCATTTTTCAGAAAAATCATCTTTCAACCAAACACGGCCATAATCTACACCCGTATACACGCCTAAATTAATAGGTAAAATACCGGTTTTTAATTTACTAAACATATAGCGCAAATCGGTTAGTTGATAAAACGAATTTCTTCCTGTAAAACGCTGGTTTCTAAAACCACGAAGTCCATCACTAGCACCAATAGATGCTGCTTGATAAAACTCATAATTATCGCCTAAATTAAGATGAGCCTTTAACTTGGTTGCTAAAACCAATTTACCGGTTGGCTCTAAATTATAATCGAAACTCACATCTGGAATGATATAACCAATGCTTTTGGATTTATCTAAATTAGTTCGATACCCCAATTTAAGATTAGTTTCAAAACCAACAGATGGATAAGCGGCATGATTTCTATTTTCAAAATGATAGGAAGCATAGGCGCCAACAAAGGAGTTACCACTTTCTGATAAACTAGACATATAATAATCGCTAATAAATCGGTTTTGAGTTTTTTCCACTTGAATGGTTTCATAGGCTAGACCTAATGTAAAAATTCCATCCAAATAGCCTTTATAGATTAAAGAAGGTGCAAAGCGAAAAGTTTGCAACCTAACTCGATTGTAATCTTTTTTGTATAAATTGTAGTTGTCTCTGTTCAAATTACGCGTTTCATTTCCATATCCGAAAAAGTTGACACTATAATTTGGACTTGTAAAAACCACATCAAGACCTAGGTTAAAATCGCCAATTATGTGGGCAAATTCACCTTTGTAAGATATATCAAAACCATATGTTGCAAAATAATAAGCTGCAGATAATTTATGCTGTGACGTAAATGGATTTCTATCAAAACCATAAACCGTATACGTATCTTTTAGCCCTAATTTTATGCCATCATCTGGATTATAACCGATAATGGGAATAAATTGATTCGCATTATTTTTAATTTTTAGATAGTTGTAAGTATTTATATCATAATTATTAGTCAAGTGCTTTTTACCTTGAACCGTTCTGATCGTATTTTTTTTTGATTTATAATCGTAGAAGTGCGTTTTCTTTCCGTTTTCAATATTGTAAACGTCATTGTTTTGACCGCCAATTAATCGTAATGTAATATATCTATTGCCTTCGCCATGGACATGAAAAACATCGTCATCATCCAAGGCATAAATCCAAATTTCTTTTGTTTCGTTTTTAGAATAGGTTCGGTGATGAAATACATCAGCTCTTTTTCCTTTTTTAATTCGATAGGCTATTACTTTTGTTTCTCCATTAGGCAAACGTTCAATATCAAAATAATCATCTTTATCCGTTCCTTTTACGACTGCTATTTTATTGATGTGTGCAAAATACGTGTCTGAAATTTTTTGAAGATTACTGCGTCTTGATTTCAACTTACTTTTGATATCTTCTGCATTTTCACCTTGCAGTTCTTGCGGAACATTTAAGAAAGCTTCCTCAATAATTTCGTCCGTTAAATGATTCATTATATGTTTTACTTGCTCATCCCAAACGGTTTTATCTGACTGACTTATTAAAGAAACATCTAAAGGAAATGGTTCTAAATTAAACCATTTCGGACTTTTTAAATCATCACTGTAGCCTTTTAATAATCGTGCGACCGGAATTAATTTAGATGCAAGATTCAACAAAAGACCATCATTCATATTAGAAAAAGCCTGATCCCTATCTCGTGGCACTGGAATATAGACCGTTTTGTCATCTTTTTTAGTTTTTGCCCAACGCCATTGATCGTGATGTCGGTCCCAATCGCCAATTAGCATATCGAATAATCGAGCACGAATGTAAGCAGCTTCATCAATAACTGTATTTTCATCCTTTCGGATTTCTTCTAGCATACCGTTTGTTCCAACTAATTTATTGGAAAACGCAAAGCTTTCTATATTCCCATGATCATTACCTGCATGCTCTTCAATCATATACAGCTCATCACCAAACGTATCATTAAAAGGTTCAATGTTTTTTTGATGGGGCACATAATACAATACAGGATTTGTGTGTAAAACACTAATGGCATCCGAAAGCGTAGCCGTTACAAAAGAGGCATAAGGATAAGACCCTGTAAACACATGAAAAACCGCTTCCTCGGCAACCGTATTATTAAACTGCCCTTCCACATATTGATCTTTAAAAGCAAAAGCTTGAATATAATTTAGCGCATTTTTGCGTAAGCCCCGCATTACATATTCACGGCCAGAAGAATCGGCTAAACGCAAAGAATTGGATTGAGTTCCACCACCTTTTCTAACCGACTTTAAGCCGCCAAAAAGAGTATCTAGCATGACTGTTTTAACTTGGATAGGTGTACTGAACTCCTGGGAATAACGCTCACCCCAAAGAAATTTGTAGAAATTACTTTTATCAGTTTCTTCCGGTGTATAAATAGATGCTTTTATAGTTTGAGGTATATTTTCACGATACATTTGAGCTTCTTGTTTCTTGGCACTATAAACTTCTTTTGAAAACAAAACCGTGTCCTTGTTGGCCGCTACAAAACGTACTTGAGACGAGCCATCATTAAAAACATCTAAACGTGCATAGCCAGGTTCACTTGAAGAAAACAAGCCATTTCCTACATTTCTAGTAGCTGAAGATTTTGAACCCGATCCACTAATTATTTGCACTAAATTATCCTGCACCAAATACTGTAAATTATGATCGTGACCAGAAACAAAAATAACACGCTCATTTTCTTGAGCCAATGTTATAATGCGTTTTCTAAATTCATTATAACTTTTATTCTGAATATCTTCCGGACTTATGCCTGTCGTTTTTCTTAATATATTTTTCAATGTTCCTAAAACCGGAAGTGGCTTCATGTGGTCCATAAAAGTATATTGTCCACCATGTGGTCCGTTAGTAAAAACGGGATGATGCATGGCAACAATGGTTGTTTTGCCACGTGCTTTTTTTATGCGACTTTCAAATTCTTCTAGAAAAGCTTCGCGTGTTTTAATTTCGCAATCATCATTAATAGTTGGATGCTTATTCCAATTGGTCATGTACCATTTAGCATCTACAAGAATTAATTCAATATTATCTGTTATGGTTTTGTTATCAATAGGACATCCCTTTTTCGGTAAAAACGTATTTTTCCCTAAAGCATTCGTTATATAATCCTGTTGCCGTTTTAAACCAATTAATCCATCGGAATACCAATCGTGATTTCCTGGTAAGAAGATAGGTTTTCCTTCAAAATCTTTAACGGATTCAATCTGTACATCTAATTGATGTTTGGCAAAAGCATAACTTTTTTCGGTTTTTTCTGGCAAACCTCTAGGATAAATATTATCACCTAAAAAAAAGGCTGAACTATTAGTATCTGCCAACTTTAAAGCATCTTCAAACGCTTGTAGCGCATCGGTTTTGGTTCCTATTGGTGAATTCCCAGCATCACCAATAAGATAAAAGCTATACTCGATAGACTTATCTGTTTCTTGCAATGGAATGTATGGCTCTTTATACTGCGTTTTAAAAGTAGCACAACCCAAAAAGATTGTTAGAAAAAGAAAGCTAAAAACTAATCTATAACTTATATTCATTGTAATTACTAGTATCCATTTTTTTTAAAATTAAAATAACACTTATTTCTCCCAAAGACTATCAGTGAAATAATGCTTGCAGTCTAGAAAATGATGCTTACTTTGAAATCCTGAAATCATTGCCAGTTTATCAACTTCAGAAAGACTATACTTACGAGATAATTCGGTCCAAATCAATTCATTTTGTTCAAATTCAATCGTTTTATTCAATTCTTTAATCAAAACCGTCTGCTTTTTTAAACTAACCAAATAGCTTTTTACACGGCCCGTATCAGGATCATAATAGCAGTAGAAATCAAAATCATCAATTTTAAAATCGGCATTTAATTCCCTATTTATTCGAATTAATAAATTGAGATTAAAACGCTTGGTAATGCCTTGCTGATCATCATAAGCTTTTCGAATTGTTATAGGGCTTTTCCTTAAATCCAAGCCAATAAGCAGCTTATCGCCTGTATTCATTACTTTATTGAACAGTCTTAATAAATTAATAGCATCCACCTTTAAATAATTACCAATATTACTTCCTAAAAAGAGTAATAAATTGGGCGTATTAGATTCTGACATGTCTTTTAAAATATCAAAATAATCACCTACTTGTGGTTTTATAGATAAATTGGGCAAACGCTCCATTAATTTTTCTGAAAGCATTTTAAGAGCTTCTTCCGAAATATCAATAGGCATATAATTAAAATCGATGTTTTCGTTTACCAGGTATTCCAACAACTTAAATGTTTTAAAACCATCACCCGCACCTAATTCCAGAATATTAAAAGGTTTATCAAACTTTAAAGCTTCAACGATTTGTTTCGCCTGAAGTGATAAAATTTCAAATTCAGAATCGGTTAAATAATAGTCCGGCATATTCATTATTTCCTGAAAAATGCGACTACCATTAGTGTCGTAAAAATATTTAGAAGATAAGTGCTTCTCTTTAGCTGTTAAGCCTTCTAATACGTCTTTTGCAAAAGTTTTATTCATCTTATTTTACGAGTCTTAAACCAGAAAACTGCCACCTCAAATCTGGATGAAAGAAATTCCGATACGTATTTCTACTATGATTATTTACCGTGGCAACCGAGGCGCCGCGAAGCACCATTTGATTAATCATGAATTTACCATTATACTCCCCTAAAGCCCCTGGCGCTTTAGTAAAATTAGGATATGGCAGATAAGCACTGTTGGTCCATTCCCATAATTGTCCGTAATTCAAATTTTTAGATGCCACTTCCCATTCAAATTCTGTTGGCAAGCGCATCTGTTTCCATTCTGCAAAGGCAAAAGCTTCATAGAAACTAATATGGGCTGCGGGTTTAGTCTTTTCAACAGCCACAAAGCCGTCTAATGTATAATAATGCCAAACACCATCAACTTCATGCCAATAAAGAGGCGACTGAATATTGTTTTGTTGAATAAAATCCCAGCCTTCAGCATGCCATAAATTAAAATCTTGGTAACCGCCAGCTTCTATAAATTCTAAATATTCGCCATTAGTAACCAGCTGATCACTTATTTCATAATCATGAAGAAATACTTGATGCTTTCCGAGCTCATTATCATAACAAAACCCTTCCTCTTTATGACCAATTTCATAAAGTCCTTCGGGAATTTTAATGAATTTAGCAGGCGTAGAAATAGATTTTAATGCGATGCTGTTTTCAATGGTTGGAAATGTAGGCTGATTGCCTAAAATGTAGGTGATATCATAATAAAACAACTCTTGATGTTGTTGTTCATGATTTATGCCTAACTCTATAATAGTATTTGCTTCTTGTGAAGGGTTGTTATTTAAAAACGCCATCATTTTCTCGTCTACATAAGCGCGATATTCATAAACTTCATCAACAGTTGGCCGCGTCATTAAACCCCGATTTGGTCGTAACACACGTTTTCCTGCATTGTTATAATAACTATTAAATAAGTAGGCAAAATCATCATTAAAAACCTGATAATCTTTTACAAACTGCAGCAATACAAATTGCTCAAAAAACCAAGTAGAATGTGCTAAATGCCATTTTGGAGGCGATACAAACACAGCAGGTTGCACCGAATAATCTTCGGTTTTAAGAGGTTTACAAATTTCTAAAAACCGATTCCTAGTATATTGATATTGCTCTTTTAAAGTCATTTAAATGATTTCCGTTTCTATAATAATTTCGCTTTGCAAAGTCCTATGAACGGGACATTTTGAGGCGATTTCTTTGAGTCGTTCTTTTTGAGAATCGTCTAAATCACCCACAAATTTTAAGCGTTTTTGTAAATGATCCATGCGTTTGGGCTTCTCAACATCCGGCATTAAATCATCACTATGTTTTTTCGAATATGTAATATAAGCAAAAACTTCTTGCAAAGCCCACTTCTTGCGTTCGGCATATAATTTTAAAGTCATCACCGTACAAGCTGCTAACCCTGCACTTAAGTAATCGTAAGGTGAAGGCCCGAAGTCATCACCGCCTACAGATTTGGGTTCATCAGCCACTAAATGGTGATTTTTCGTTTGAATGGAAGTTGTGAAATTATCTTCTTTTAAATTTAAATGTGCGACTAATTGTTCGCCATCAATATCTAAAATAGTATTTTCTTGAGGTGCAAAATAACGCTGAACCCAAGTACCAATAATATTCCCAACATAAACGCTGTCCTTGGAATTAGATAATAAGTGATTTGCATCATCCAAGCTGACAAAACTTTTAGGATGATGTGCGTTTAGATAAAGTTTTTCGGCATTTTCTATACCAACAATATTATCCATGGGCGCATGCATAATAAGTAAAGGTTTACGCAAGTTTTTAGTGATTTCAGGTAAATCAGTTTTGCTGAAATCATCGATAAATTCCTGATTAATTTTAAATGGCCGACCACCAATATTCACCTCAACATCGCCTTTTTCTTTAACTGCATCAAAACCATGGGAAAATAATTTAGTAACATGACCAACAGTTGCAGGAGCTCCAATAGTTGTAACCGCTTTTATATTATCCAATTTGGAAGCGGCAGCAATTACGGCTGCACCGCCAAGTGAATGTCCAACCAATAAACTCGGCGCTTGGTAATTTTCTTCCATATAATTATTTACAGCTATCAAGTCGGAAACATTAGCCGAAAAATGGCTTTCTGCAAATTCGCCTTCACTCATTCCCAATCCTGTAAAGTCAAAACGTACTACACCAAATCCATGCTTGGTTAAAGCGCGACTAATATGCTTAACGGCACTCGAAGAACTGGTACAAGTAAAACAGTGCGCAAAAATGGCGTAATAACTTGGCTTCTGATTAGCCGGCAGCTCTAAATATGCGCGTAATTCATGGCCTTTTTCGTTCTGAATTTGAAGTTTGGTACTTTTCATTAACTAATCTGTTTTTAATTTATGATAATTACTATCAACTAAAAATTATTCCTATAGAAAACTCTTACTAAAACGCTCAAAGTGACACGTATAACCATCTGGCTTTCTTTCCAAATAATCTTGATGCTCTGGTTCTGCTGGCCAAAATTTCGTGAACGGCTCCAAAGTCGTCACGGCATCTGCTTCCCATTTATTCGAGTCGTTTACTATTTTAATAACGTCTTCAGACGCCTGTTTTTCTTCTTCATTTTGAAAAAATATAGTCGATCGGTAACTCGACCCTAGATCATTTCCTTGTCTATCCATTGTTGTTGGATTGTGAATACGGAAAAAATAATCTAGAATATGTTTGAAAGACGTTTCATCTGGATTATAGGTGATTTCAATTCCTTCGGCATGACCAGGATGATTTTTATAGGTTGGATTGTCGTTTTCGCCACCTAAATAACCGACTTCGGTATCTGTAATTCCTTTTTGTTTTCGGAATAAATCTTCCATTCCCCAGAAACAACCGCCTGCTATATATGCTTTTTTGTATGTGCTCATTTTTATTATTTTATCTCTTAATAATTTTAATAATCTATTCTTGTAATGGTTTATATTTTCTGAATTCTTTTATGAACTACAGGATAACATGGAGCATCCTGCTTTATGCTTCGCCCAATCTGGCCGTTTAGCAAACCATTTTTCATATTTTGGTTGCTCGGTATATGGCTGTTTTAATAACTGATACAACTCATCAATTAATCTATAATCTCCTTTATCAGCATCATCAATAGCCAATTGCGACATATAATTTCGCAATACGTATTTTGGATTTATCGTATTCATTTGTATTCTTCTATCTGCATCCGAAAGCGTTTCATTTTGTAAACGTTTGGCATATCTTTGAAACCACTCATTCCATTCCTGACGAATTTTATCTGAAATTTCTGTTGGCACATAAAATGCATCAGCAACAATTTTCAAACCTTCAGATGGATTTTCTTTATTAAAGCGACTTAAATTTCTAAAGAAAATAGTCATATCTGTTTCCGATAACTGCAAATTATCCTCTAAATCCTGAATCAACAATTTATCCAATTCATCTTCATTTTCCAGACCTAATTTGGAACGCATCATCTTTAAGGATTCTACATCGAAATCTGTTTTATATTGATTCAATACCGTTTCTAAAGGCTCTGCATCTTCAATTAATGGATATAAAGCGTTTGCTAATTGATATAAATTCCACAGCCCCATATTCGGTTGGTTCCCGTAACGGTAGCGTTTATGCTGAATATCTGTTGTGTTTGGTGTCCAACCATAACTAAAATCTTCCAACCAGCCATAAGGCCCATAATCGATGGTTAAACCGAGAATTGACATATTATCTGTATTCATAACACCATGAACAAAACCTACCCGTTGCCAATGAATAATCATTTCTAAAGTTCGCTGGGATACTTCGGCAAAAAACTGAATATAGGTTTCTTTTGAAGGTGCTCCCAAACGTGAAAAATGATGTTTTATGGTATAATCAACTAATGTTTTAAGTGATTCAACATCTTGTCTTGAAGAAAAAATTTCATAACTACCAAAACGTAAAAAGCTTGGTGATATGCGACTTACAACAGCACCTTTTTCGTAGGCCGAATTACCATCATACAACATATCACGAAGTACGTTATCGCCGGTTATTGCTATACTTAAAGCGCGTGTAGTTGGCACACCTAAATGGTACATGGCTTCACTACACAAATACTCCCGAACAGATGAGCGCAAGACCGCCAGGCCATCGCCACTTCTTGAATACGGTGTTTCTCCTGCCCCTTTTAATTGTAAGACCCAGCTTTTGTTATCGTGTTCTATTTCGAATAAATTAATAGCGCGACCATCACCTAACTGTCCTGCCCAATTACCAAATTGATGTCCGCCATAACACATGGCGTACGGTTTCGTGTTTTCTAAAACTGTATTTCCAGTAAAAACATTTAAAAAATGCTCTGAATGACTATCAGCTTCGCTTAATCCCAAATTAGTCAGCATCTCATCTGAAACATGCAATAATTCAGGTTTAGCTGTTTTTTTAGGCTCTACATAAGAAAAACAAGCTTTTAAAACCTGTCTTCTAGAATTTTCTAAAATTGGGTCTGCTGGCAATTCTTTAATAAATCTATCTTTTATATTAAACTTTATTTGTTTCGTCATTATAATAATTCCTTGTCATTTGATTTTCGAAAACCGACTATAATTTTCTGAATTAATAGAAAACACAAAATACGATTTGGGTATAAGTTACATAATTATTGATAAAAACTCGCGTCCTTTAACACTTCCTAAAACCTATAATTTAAAATTGTAAATTTTACACAAAACGAATAAAATTCTGTTTCACTATAACTAACGTACTACAGAAATAAGGTTTCTTCATAGCATTCTGCTTTCTTATTTTAACTTTTTGGCAAAATGCTTTTTCAACTGCTTTAGTTTTGGTGAAATTATAGTTGTACAATATGCCGCTTCAGGATTCTTGTTGTAATAATCCTGATGGTAAACTTCTGCTTCATGAAATATTTTCACAGGTTTTATTTCTGTCTTGATGGGTTTTTCATTAAAACCTTCCAATTCAGCAATAAACGTTTCAGCAATTTCCTTTTGAGTGTCGTTATGATAAAAAATTACGGATCGGTATTGCGAACCATAAGGACCTAAATTCTTATCGGCATTAGAAATTGTAGCATCGTGACTCGCCATAAAAACGCCTAATAATTCGACATAAGAAATAATAGCGTCGTTAAATGTAATTTGAACAACTTCGGCATGCCCAGTTAAACCAGAACTCACCTCTCGATAAGTTGGCGTTCCTGGAACGTTACCTCCCATATATCCAGTCTGCAGTTTTTGAACACCTTTAAACTGATTAAAAACGGCTTCAACACACCAAAAACAACCACCACCAACGGTCATTATATGTAAATTATCATGCATGTTTAACGTTTATTTAGCCGACTTATCCAAAACCAGAGATTCTGAATTTACGCAATAACGCAAGCCGCTTGGCTCTGGTCCATCGGGAAAAACGTGTCCTAAATGCGAATCGCAAACATTACACATAACCTCAACGCGAACCATTCCAAACGTGGAATCCTTTTCATACTTAATGGCATTTTCGGCTATTGGCTGTGTAAAACTTGGCCATCCCGAGCTTGAAGCAAATTTTATAGTAGAATCAAACAAGGGTGCATTACAGCAAGAACAGTTGTACTTACCAGCTTCGTGAGCACTACACAGCGCGCCAGTTCCGGCCATTTCAGTTCCTTTTTTTCTAGTAATTCTAAATTGTTCATCTGTTAAAATTTCACGCCATTCCGCTTCAGTTTTTTCAACGCGACGGTCTGGTTTAGGATTGCCGTTTACACTATAACCGATGACTTCTTTCCATGTTATCATATTGAACTTTATTTTATTTATTAAAGAACTCCTCCGATAAAACATCGAAGATGACCTCCTAATTATATGTTGATTTTTAGTCGCATTTAGATATATATCCTTACTAAAAGACAAATCTATATTACTCTTGTTTTAAAGTTATTTTTTAGTAATTTGTATGACTAAAGTATCTTTGATATCAAATTTATGACAAATATTGTAGAAAAAGCACAAGGCTATGTTTTTGATTTATTTAAGAAGGAATTAAATGCTTCTTTTCTTTATCATAACTATACTCATACGGAGCGTGTGTTAAAAAGTTTACACGAAATTATTGCGCATTCTAATGTTTCGGAAGTTGATGCTGAAATTCTTCAATTAGCAGCTTTATTTCATGATACGGGATACACGCAAACAATTGACGACCACGAGAAAGTAAGTGCTCAAATTGCAGAGGATTTCCTTAAAGAAAATCAAGTTGATACAACGACTATAAAAGCTG
This sequence comes from Bizionia argentinensis JUB59, assembly GCF_000224335.1. Lineage (GTDB taxonomy): Bacteria > Bacteroidota > Bacteroidia > Flavobacteriales > Flavobacteriaceae > Algorimicrobium > Algorimicrobium argentinense. The sequence goes on from NZ_AFXZ01000005.1 coordinate 18,559, forward strand.
TAATAGCTTGTATTCTAGCTACAAAATTTGACTTTATACCTAAAACAACCAATGAGAAAATAATCTGCGACGCAGACTGCTCTCATTTTGGTAAAGATTACTTCCCTGAAACCACAGAGTTTTTGCGTAAAGAATTAGAAATTCAAGGCATTGTAAATTTTTCTGCTAGTGAATGGCTAGATGAAAACATTAAAATGCTTTCAGAACAACATCAATTCCATACAGATTACGCCTTAAAAAACTGGCAACATCAAAAGGAAAAGAACCTATCGGATTTAATTAACACTAAAAACAAATTCAATAAAAAGCTTAAAAAAGAAAAACTAAAAGCCAAGTATAAATCGGAATACAAAAGCGAAAGTCCGGATCGCGCTATACAATCCTTTTATAGAATTGCTTTAAAAAACCATATTAAATTAAGTGATATTGCCGATACAAAAGCGAATATTCTGCTCTCTGTAAACGCCATTATAATATCATTATTAATGTCTATCTTATTTTCAAAATTAGATAATCCATCGAATGCGTATTTAATTGTACCCACTGTAATTTTTATTTTATTTAGTGTAACAACTATCATTTTATCCATTATAGCAACGCGACCAAATGTTACTAGAGGAAAGTTCACAAAGGAAGATATTGTGGAAAAAAGGGTAAATTTAAGTTTCTTCGGAAATTTCCATAAAATGAAGCTTGAAGAGTTTGAATGGGCTGTCAGCGAACTTTTAAAAGATAAAAACCACGTTTACAATTCTTTAACAAAAGATCTTTATTTTTTAGGAAAAGTATTAAATAGAAAATACCGAATTTTACGAATTACCTATTCTATTTTTATGATTGGAATTATTGTATCCGTATTAGCTTTTGCGATTTCGTTTAAGATGCAAAATTTTGATTTTCTATAGCATCCATTACATCATTATAGGTAAAATAGCTGGTTTCTTCTTGCGTGTCCTTCTTATAAATTATATTAACACGAATAGCTTTTAAGCCAGTTACGCCTTGTAAATCTTCTAATTCCAAAACCTCCAAATCGGATCCTAATATATTTTTAGCTTGAAAAAAGTGAATATATTGTAGGTATTCCTCTTCATCACTTTGTTGCGAAAACACAATACTTAATTTACCTTTTTGGGTAATCCGCTCTGTAGTTCCTTTTATAAATGCTTTGTCCACCCGTTTTTTCACCACTTCGTAGCGTGCATTATAAGTTCCATCTACGTCAAATTGCTTTTCATCCATTCTAAAACGTATGGATAAGGGCTGATTAAAAACCAAAATCATAGAAGCAACATCTAAAGGAAGTGGATACAAATCTTGATTATTATAAAATTCATTTTCCATATCGCACATAACTTGAATCTGCCAAATTCTTAAATTATAAAGATATATTAGGCTAAAACTATCTTCGCGCGTAATAGATTCACCGATATATATATTATGTTCTACACCATCGGTTTTAAAACGTTCAAAAAAATGCGGATACATTTTTTGTGCTTCAGTTTGTTTCATATCTAAAAGGGTTGACATGTTTTTATTTATTAACCCAATCGTATCATCATAGTGTTTACGATGGTGATATAAAACATTTAAATCCGAATCCATATCAGAAAAATAACGATCTATTTCCATCTTTAAAGGTGCATTTATTTTTGATATAAGTTCCAGTAAAGGTGTTATTTCATTTTTAAGGAATAACGAAATAAGGTGCTCACTATCCACTTTAAAATAGGTTTCAACTTGATTCAAATACGTTTTAATTTGAAAAGCAATTTGCTCATAAACTGGCATATTATTTTGTTCATTTGCTTTGTCAACAATACTTTGTGCTAGTTTTAACTGATTTGATAAATCTTTTTGAGTTGCCAGATTTCTAGCATCCGATGAGCCTTTAACATCTATTTGCCCAAATAACGGATATACGTTTTTAAAAGCAATTTTACTAAAAGGCATATTTTTCTTTTGAATAATATTCTCCTTAATAAACAATTGCGCAGCTTGTTTAAAACGCCAATGTACACTGGGATGAATGGATGTACATTCCTTTTGTATAACGGCTTCTATTAAGTTTTCTTGATCTGTTTTACTCCTTTGAACTGTAGTCACTATGTACGGCATAACATCCTCCAGCTTATTAGCATTAATACTATTTAATGCTTTAGGCTGATGAGACACCAATTCTAAAATACCCATTAAACCATCTTTATTGGCAATAGGCGCAAAAATGGCACTTTTAAAACCTTGATCGTATAGCACTTTAATATGTGGAACTTTACCTTGCGTTTCTTTGTATGCCTCCTCTATATTGGAAACAGATATATGTTTTTTTTCTTTTAATAATTTTTTATAGGACGATTTACAAAGCACATCTGCACAATCACCAATGGTCTTGTCATTCAGCAGGAAACTATGCATGCCTTCACCATAAACACGCTCAAAAACACCTTCATCTCTATTAAATACTGAAAAACCAACCCGTATATCAGGAATTTTCAAGAAAGACTGAAATATAGATTGAAGGTCTTTTATAAAGTTTTTGTCCTGTCCTTTGCCTTCATCTATTAAATTTGATTTGATTTCAGAAATAGCAAAATCATCTGTAACATCAAAAATATTTGAAATAACAAATCCTTTAAATATATAACTATCTTCGGGAAATTTTTCTTTCCAAAGCGCTAAATTTTCAAAATTATCCAGTAAATCATCCACATCTTGTTGTGTAATATTTGGCGCATTTTCTGTTTTAATAATTTCTATAAAATCAGCATTATACAATATTTTATAATAACGTTTTATGCCGTTTTTCTCGGGAATTTCATAATGAAAAGGTCTTTTAAGTTGTAAATCGTACCCGTAAACTTCATTTAAAATAATAGTACAAGCCATCATATACCTATGATTTTCAGGCATATTTTTTATTTCTAACTGAAAATCCGTACCAGCATTTTTAATAATTTTTTGGAATCGTTTAGTTACGTTAAAAGTTTTGTCGAAAAATGGTAACGACGCTGCTTTAATTTCATTTTGAGTAAGCAACTCGCTAAATGAATCTTGAAGAATTAGTGCAATCTCTTTTTCTCTTTTATCTAAAGTTGAAATATCTGTAAATCCGTTTTTTAATTCTGGATACTCTTTTGCAATTTTTAAAATTGATTTAGCTTTTTCACCTATATAGCCTGTATTTGTTTCAGCTAGCTGTTCATATTTCTCAAATAGCTTATGAAAGCTTATGAGTAATTTCATTGGTGAACTAAACTGGCTATTACTTGACATAGATTGATATTTATACAAAAATACAATTTATTCACGTTAGTCGAAAACAGATTTATTCTTAACGTTAAAGTTTGGTTTTGAGTCTCAAATTTTATTTAAAAAGTGAATTGTCGTTATATAAACGACAAAAAACACACTTTTAACGAAATAACAATCAACAACTTAACTATTTATTTTAAAAGTAATATCTTGAATTACTTGTTAAATCAAAACAAAACAAATCTCTAATTATGAAACGTTTTCCACTTGATAAATTGCAAAATATACTATCTGTTCTTTTTATGATGTCAATTATGCCATTTTCTCTTGCCCAAACATGGATGGAAGCTGATGAAAGTGAAAATTATACAGCACGTCATGAGTGTGGCTTTGTACAAGTTGGAGATAAGTTCATCATGTTTGGTGGTCGCGAATCTTCAGAAATACTGGACATTTATGACTACTCTAGCGATACATGGACACGTGGCGGCACGGCTCCGTATAAATTCAATCATTTTCAAGCGGTAGCTTATCAAGGATTAATTTGGGTTATTGGAGCCTTTAAAACTAACATTCCAAATCCAGAAGAAAATGCCGATTATGTTTTTATGTATAATCCCGCAACCGAGCAATGGATTCAAGGTATGGAAATACCAGAGTCTCGTAGACGTGGAGCATCAGGATTGGTGGTTTACAACAATACATTTTATGTAGTTGGAGGCAATAATATTGGTCATGATGGCGGTTATGTTTCCTATTTTGACGAATTCAACCCTGCAACAGGCGTTTGGACAGCATTAAATAATGCACCTCATGAACGCGATCATTTTCAAGCTGTAGTTTTAAATAATAAATTATATGCTATTGGTGGCCGATTAACTGGCGGACCAGGCGGTTTATTTGAGCCACAAGTCCCAGAAGTAGATGTTTACAATTTCAGCAATTCGCAATGGTCTACCTTAAATTCGAGTCAGAATTTGCCAAATCCACGTTCTGGTTTAGGTGTTATTGTTTTTAACGGTGAAATTTTCACGATTGGTGGCGAAACAACTTTTAACCGTCCAGATAACGGACCTGTTTCTATAGTAGAATCGTACAATCCTTCAACGAATTCTTGGACAAATAGAAATAGTCTAAATTATGCAAGACATGGCTTTCAACCCATTGTTTCAGGAAATGCCATTTATGTTGCTGGCGGTGCATCTGGAAGCACATCCATTGGAAATATGGAATATTATGGAACTAAAAATCCAGTTGGCGAATCCAATATAAACAGCATTTTTTCTGCAGATGAAACCACAAAATCATTCGAATATGGCGAAGATCTTGGCAACATAACCATCGACATTATTTTATCCAATGCCAACGGAACAACGGGAACTTATATTGATACAATTTCTATTTCTGGTGCAGATTATTCACTCGCCAATACTTATTCAAATCTATTAATTGGTGCAAATACGAGCTTAACCATCGAGGCAGTTTTGAATAACACGACACGGGACGAGAGTAACGGTTCTGTAACCGTAACTTACAATAACAACAGCACGTTGACTATCTCTTTGGCAGGCACTTTAGATCCAACATTTTCCATAGATGCGTTTGAAAATTCCGACCTTACTCTAATACTTTATCCGTCGCCAACAAAAAACTCATTCTCTTTAAACCAAGCAATTTCACAATTACAGATTTTTGATATATCTGGAAAACACATCAAAGAATTTTTAGGGGAATTTAAAGAAGAACATAATTTCAATGTTTCTGAATTACCTAGTGGACTTTATATTGTAAAGGCTAGAAATACTAGGCAAGAGCGATTCACAAGAAAGTTTATTAAAAATTAAAAAAAACTTGTCAATAATCTGACACTATTTTATCTGAAAAATTGAGCCTTCCATCTCAATTCATATGACTCAATAAGCTAAAATAATAGTTGTTTATCATAGTTAAAACACAATTGGCTCCGCGACTTCATTTTAAAAGAAGGACTTGTACAAATCGGGGTTCCAATACATTATTAAATAAAATAATCCGAAGGCAACAAACGCAATGAATAAAGCCCATACCCAAGCTGGAATGGCTTTTGGCGTTTCAGAACCTCGAATTACAAAAAAGTCAGAAGTTTCACTTCCATAAGCGTTTATAGTAATTGGAATTTGAGAATCTACCGTTTCATTCTCTTTTAAACCTACCACGGCAATTTCGGGTCCATTTCTCACTATAAAAGGAATCTCTCGAACACCTTCTATATTGTTAGATGATTTAGCTACAATTTTTAAAATATGCTTTCCGTCGGGTATTTTGGTCGTGTCCAATACAATTTTAACCGGTGGTGCAAAAGATGCAAACGGTTTCGGCTCATCGTCCAAAAAAACTTTTATGATTCTATTGTCTTCCATAATTTAAAATCCTTCGTTTCTAACAATGTTTTTTATATGATCAGGATTAGTCTCTTTCGGTTTTATAAGATATTTAGCACTATAAAAAAGTGTGAAACCAACGATAATAATAGCACTCCAAATAATGATATAATCGAAATCTCCTGATGGTCCTGCGCCATGCGTAATGTTCTCAAATCCTTTGGGCTGATCTTTCTTACAAACATCGCACGCAAATGTTACATAAGAACCCAGGAAAAATAATAGCGTAAATAATAAAGTTCTATTTTTCATCTTTTACTTATTTAGTTCCATTTCCACATATTGACGCACCTGCGCCACATCCTCTTTCGTTACAGGAGCAGCATCGTTACCCCAACTACTACGTTCATGAGTAAGAATAGCTGCAATTTCAGCATCGGAAAGTTGATCGCCAAATCCTGGCATAACGCCATAATCGGAACGAGCATCGTATCCTTGGATAACCACTCTAATTAGTTTCTCTGAATTTTCATCGTTTACAATCTCACTTCCAATTAAGGAAGGAAAGGCGCCAACAACACCCTTACCTGATTCCTGATGACAAACAGCACAAACTTGCGAGAACAATTTACCGCCATCTAATGCACCTTGATTTCCACCAGCCACACGATCTGCTTGAATTTTTTTCAAAGCAGGGATAAAATCTTCTACATTACTACCAGGCAGCTCCGTTTGTTTCAAATATTTTAAATAATCTACTAACCTCAACGCGTCGTTTTTTGCAATAATTTTTTTACTAGGATTACTTAAAAATTCTTTAGGTACAGCTACCACCTTATCATCTTTACGCACGGATGCACTATCAACCTCCTCAAACAACCACGGATAAGAAGGCATAACAGAAGCTGACACTACGACTCTCGGATTGTACAAATGTAGGAGATGCCAATCTTCACTTGGTTGACGCTTTCCTATATCTGTAAGGTCGGGTCCGGTACGTTCACTTCCTAAAATAGAAGGCGATTGCCTCCAAACATCCAAACGTTTTTTACTGTAATAATAATCTGAAGGAATTGACGGCCTCTTACCCCACATGTTATCCATTTCAATATTACGGACTTGTTGTGTGTGGCAAGCCATACAATTTTCTGAAACATAGACGTTAAGGCCCTCTCTTTCATTATCTGTTAATGGTTTTTCATTGGGAATAGGTTCAGTTTCCTGCATTTGAAGCGCTGGAATTATAGCAATAAGTATACTCAAGGCAATAAATACACCGCCAGCCGTAAGCACCAAGTTTTTATGATTTTTATGAAAATTAAGCATGTTACACGTATTATTAAACAGTTATTTCTTCTACTTTTCTCGACGACTTAATCTTACTGTAACCTTTTACCATATAATAAAAATTATAGGCAAAGACCAAGTGAGATGCAAGCATCAACGAACCTCCAACCGCACGCCAAATCCAATAAGGTTTCATCAATATTACCGACTCAATAAATGGCTCGCCATCTATCCAGCTTAACCCTTTATAAGTACCACCTGCCATTAGAGAAATCATGTATGCAAAAAGACCAATAAATGCTAGCCAGAAATGAGCGCCAACCAATACTTGAGACGGCTCTTTTCCTGTCAGTTTAGGTAAAATAGCATAAATCCCTGCCCACAAAAAGAAAGCGATGATTCCATACATAGTCATATGCGAGTGGGCAACGTTAAAATCTGTAAAGTGCCACACAAAATTCGTGAAGCGAAAAGCCTGTAAACTTCCTTGCATAGAACCTACAAAGTAGAATACGGTTCCAACTAAAAAGAAGGGAAGCACATAACTTTTAGAAATATGATTCCAACTACCTTTCATGGTCATTAAAAAGTTCGTAGTACCAGCCACAACCGGTATCACCATCCCAGCACTAAAAACAATAGCTATAGTTTGCAACCACCATGGCAGTGGACTAAACACAAAGTGATGCGTTCCTATCATCGTGTAAAAAAGCATCTGTGTCCAAAAAGCTAAAACTCCCAATGAATAGGAATAGATGGGTTTGTTTAATGTTGAAGGCAGATAATAATATACTAGCCCCAATGTAAACGTCATAAACCACATTCCTACGCCTTGGTGCATATAATATCCTTGAATAACAGTCTCCCCCAGTCCGTCTTGATAAAATGGCAAATAACCAATAACCGACAATACAATAGTCCAAATCAAAGCAGCAAGAATAAACCAGTTGGATATATATATTTCTGATATTTTACGGGTTGCAACGGTTTTATAGAAATTAATAAACGTAATAATTAAGCCAACAGCGAATAGTAACATTACCGGCCAGATATACTCTCTGTACTCACCCCCACCATTATTAACACCAGCCATTAAACACATGGTTCCTAGAATAATGGTAAGATTAATAAGTCGCCAGGCAGACCAAGCCCAACTATAGTTGTATATTTTAGTATTAGATGTTCGGGCAATTACAAAATAGCCTAGACCTATCATTGCTAACGACGACCAACCCCAAAACACCATATTGGTGTGCACTGGTCGTAAGCGTCCAAAGCTAAGCCAAGATTGACTATCCATTTCAGGCCAAAGAAACTTCATTCCTAAATACTGCCCTATTAAGGTACCTAGCACTAGCCATAAAGCTGCAGCACCGATATAATAAATGACTATTTTCTTTAGTTCTAAAGGCGTTTCAAGACTTAATGATGTTTTTTTCTTTTCATCAAAAAAAGCATTGTTAGGATCTTTTATAAACTGATGTACTAAACCTTTTTCATCGCTTACTTCGCTATCCCCTGATAATTCGTCTCCTTTTAATTTATATTTTAAAGCGGCTTTTCGTTTTTCTAGAATAACATCGATTTCGCCTTCATCCATAGCAACGATTTCATCATCGAAAGCCATTCGATTTTTATCGATTTGCCGGCGTTTCATTTTATCGATATATGTATTCAATTTTATGAACAATATAACAATAGCAATAATCATAACAATGGCAATTAAAACAAAGGTTCCAATTATACCTGGACTGGAAAGCCAATTATCTGTAGTGATTTTATCTTGGGCACTTAAAATATTCGGGAGTACTCCTGAAAATAATAAGATTGCCATCTTACATTTCTTCATAAATTTCAATTTATTACTTTTTTGCTTAATCTTCTGCCATGCATTCAACAACCTAAAATTAGTTTATTTATGGTCACTTTTACTAGCGAAAGAACATATAGATTTCATTGAGCTATTACAAATATATGTTTTGAATCTATGTAAGACAAGTTTATCCGATATTAATTAAGATGAATTAAGTTAAATATTTCCATCTCCAGCATGAGAATTAAGCAATAAAAAGTACTATTTAATATGTATTATTAAAAACCGCAAGGATTTCAGTTTTAAGACGAAACCCAGCACTCGTCAGATTATTTATCTTTTATAAAAAATAATACAATTTAGACATCCGAGAGGTGTGATTTATTTAAAAAGGATTTATTAGAAATTTTTTCTAAAAACCCACACGCCTAATTGGCTTAAAAACTGTAGATTTTATATGTATTTGGAAGATAATTTTTAAGACTCTAAAAATTTAACGATGAAAACGCTGGATTTTATCGCGTAAAAGTAAGACTAACTAATAGAAAATAACATCAAAAATTCAATTGAAATATTGTTCACTTTGGCCTTTATAAAAGTGCGTGAACTTTTTTCAATAAAATCATTATTGCTAATTTTTAAAATGGCTTAAAATAGTTTAAAAGGAAAAATAATTTATAGCTCCTCATCAAACTCTAAAATATCCTTAGAGTTAAAGCCAATATTAATAGTATCTGCAATGTTTTTATCCTGTGTCATTACAGTTAATTGCTCACCAGACTCAAGCTTTAATAATAATTGAATGGAATCGCCTAGTTCAATTTTTTTAATGACCTGGGCAGTAGTTATGTATTCACAGTCAAAATCTCCAGAGGTCGGGTTTACTTTTATCTTATCGTTTCTAATAGCATGACAGCACGTTTCATTTAATGGACACTGAAAAGCATTTTGCAGATTCTTGTTTATGTGAACGGTGCTTCCAAATAATGAGGCTACATATAAGGTATTAGGTTTTACGTATAGATTTGCTGCCACATCTTTTTGAATGACTTTTCCATTTTGTAAAATCAATATTTCATCAGCCACAGAAAGTGCATCTTGCGTATCATGGGTAACGAACAGAACCGTTACTTCCGTTTTCTTAATAATCTCGAAAACTTCATTCCGCAACTGCGTACGCAACATCGTATCTAGATTACTAAAAGGCTCGTCTAAAATCAACAAAGAAGGTTCTGGTGCCAATGCACGCGCCAAAGCTACACGTTGCTGTTGCCCCCCCGAAAGTTGGTGTGGATAGCGTTTACCCATATCCTCTAATCCAACCAAATCGAGCATTTCCTGCGCTCGTTGCTTCTTGTTTTTTACTTTTGCAATACCGTATAAAATGTTATCTAAAATCGTTAGATGTGGAAAAAGCGCATATTCTTGGAAAACTAAACCAATTTTCCTTTTTTCAGGCTGCACGAATTTATCTAAAGATGCAATAACTTTTCCGTTCATTGAAATACTTCCATGATCGGGTCTTTCCAGTCCAGCAATTAAACGAACTAACGTAGTTTTTCCGCTTCCACTTTCGCCTACAATAGCACAAACGTGTCCTGCTTTCAAATTGAAAGTCACATTTTTTATGGCGTAATTTCTGCCTTTGTCAAAACTTTTGGAAAGAGAATCTATTGTTAACATGGTTATTTTTTAATCAATAATTTATTTAAAAATATCACAGGAATCATAGCTGTAAAGATAATAAAAAGAGACGGAATCGAAGCCTCCATAACCATCTCATCACTGGCATATTCAAAAGCTTTTACTGCTAAAGTATCTATATGATAAGGTTTCAAAATGAGTGTTAATGGCAATTCTTTCATCACATCAATAAAAACGAGAATCACGGCACTAAATACACCTGTTTTAATGAGAGGAAATTCAATTTTAAAAAACGTTTTAAATTTCCAACACCTAAAACTTTTGAAGAATCCGGAATGGAATTATCGACTTTTAATGCTGTAGAATCTATCGGGTTATACGCCACTGCCAAGAAACGAACAGCATAAGCATAAAATAAAGCAATTAGGGTTCCATTAATAATTAAACCAGAATCAATTCCCATATTACCAAGCATTTTAATCAGCCATTTATCTAATGCTAAAGTGGGAATCATAATTCCAATAGCAATTACGGCTCCTGGAATGGCATAACCTAAAACGCCTACTCTTGCAATGTTTTTAATGGAACGAAGCGTGCTCCATTTGGAAAAGTAAATTAATAGAAGCGCAAAGAAAACCGTGATAACAGCCGATGTAATAGCAATAGCAAAACTTTGCAGGGATAAAATGATAAACTGAAAGTCAAAAACAGTGGATGCCGTTAAAACTGCCCAATAAATTAATTGCGCAACTGGTAAAATAAACCCTAAAAGAATAGGCAGGAAAACGACTGAAAAAATGAGCCATTTTATATAACCTTTAGTCTCTTTTCTCTGAATTTGTGAACTGTTCGTTTTTGAAGAGGTAAACTTCACTTTCCGTACTTGCCATTTTTCAAAAAGAATCAAGGCGAAAATAATAATGATTAATAAAGCCGATAAATACACTGCTGTTTCAGGTTCTTCCAGTGAAAACCAGGATCTAAAAATCCCTGTAGTAAATGTATTTACGCCATAATATTTGGCCGCGCCGTAATCGTTAAGAACCTCCATTAAAACCAATACTAATCCGGCAACAATAGCTGGACGGGCAAGTGGCAACATCAGCTTAAAAAAGGTTTTTCGTTCACTAACGCCCAACATTTTAGAAGCTTCTAAAAGATTATTAGCTTGATTCAAGAAAAATGCTCTGGCACTTACATATACATAAGGAAATAGAGAAATGCTTAATACGAATGCCAGTCCGGCTCTATTCATAATATCAATTCGAATAAAATCTATATTGAGTTGTCGGAATATTAAATCCATACTACCTCCGTAATCGAAGATTCCGGCGTAAGCATACCCAACAATATAGGAAGGAATAGCCAACGGAAGAATTAACAACCATTCCATTTGCTTCCGAAACAGGAAGTCGAAGCGGGATACAAACCACGCCGAGGAAACACCAAAGACTAAAACGAGAATACTACAAAAGAAAACCAGATACAAGGAATTCCAAATGTAGTCTGGCAATAAATAAGTAACAATGTGACTCCAGGTTTCACCAGGGCCAGAAAAGAGCTCTACGCCAATAAATATAATGGGTAATGCCAAGAAAAAAACAATGGCCAGCGTAAATACTGACCATCTGTTACTATCTCTTTTAAGTCTTTTAAGCCTTGTTTTTAAGGAGAAAGCCTCGTGTTTATTTCCATCTTGCTTCATCAAAAATCAAAACTGCTTTTTTGTTGTTTTCTCCCAACTTATTTAAACTTAAATTATCTTCTTTAAAAACACCCCAATCCTTAATATCTTGAACTGGTTCAACACTTTTTAGAACAGGATATTCGTAATTGGCATTGGTAAATACCTGTTGTGCTTCTTCACTAATTAAGTATTCAATAAATTTAATGGCATTTGCTTTGTTTGGCGCATATTTAGCAACACCTGCACCACTCACATTTATATGCGTCCCTCGGTTATTTTGATTTGGAAAAAATAGACCTATTTGTTTTGCTACTTTCACTTCTTCAGGATCTGGTGAATTCAACATTTTACCAATGTAATAGGAGTTTACAATGGCCAAATCTCCTTCTCCTGCTATCACAGCTTTCACTTGGTCTCTATCCGAGCCTTTTGGGGAACGCGCCATATTTGCAACAATGCCTTTAGCCCAATTTTTAGCAGCGTCCTCACCATCATTTGCAACAATTGACGCCATTAATGACTGATTATAGATATTAGAAGATGATCTTACCAATATTTTACCTTTCCACTTTGCAGCTGTTAAGTCTTCATAAGTTGAAAGCTCTTCAGGCTTCACACGGTCTTTTGCGTATGCTATAATACGCGCTCGTTTAGTTAAACCAAACCATTGATTGTCTACATCTTGTAAATGTGTAGGAATTGATTTTTCTAACAATTCAGATTCAATACTTTGAAGCAATCCTAAATCTTTCGCACGACTTAATCTTCCGGCGTCTACAGTTATTAAAACATCTGCAGGAGACTGTTCTCCTTCCATTTTCATTTTCTGAATTAACTCGTCTGCACTCGCATTAATTACTTTCACCTCAATACCCGTTTTATCTTCAAACATTTTAAAGATATTTTGGTCTGATTCATAATGACGGTGCGTGTAAACGGTTACGACTTGGTCTTTTGTAGTTTCTTGCGCTGCAGAATCATCTTTTTTTTCACTATCGTTCTTACAAGCAGCTAATATGGAAAAAGCAGCTACGGCTAATATTAGTTTTTTCATCTTATCTTTTATGTTGAAAGACAAATATAGCAATTTAGAATGGATACAAATAGAAGAGCGCGTATCAAATTATAAAATTAAGTTTTGTTTAACTTTAATGGAGAGAACTTGAAGATATACTTTTTAGGTTTGCTTTCATTAATGTACAATTCATATAATTATTATAGAATAAATCAGTTTAGACTAAAACACTATAGATATTTAAAACAGACTAAAAGTCTGTTATATTCGTGAAATTTACAGGAAATGATTTGCGCCAAGAATTTCAGGGAACATGTGAATTCTTGAAAATTTGTGTAAAAGTTTTTTAAAAGCTAAAGTGAGATGCATTAAAGTACATAGTTTCAATTTAACTTGAGACCAATAAAACCTTAACTACTACTTTTAAATGTTAAAAGGTAAAACGGATCACTGGTTAACTGGCAAGTTAAGCTCGCTATATATCGGAAAATGTCATTTCGTTTACAAACTGTAAGCCTAAAAAGGATAGCTGACTTTTTAGGTTGTCATTTTACCCTATGAAAAACATAACAAATAATACATAAAATTCGACAAAAGGAGATTAAATCGGTTTATCTGTAAAAATCACTTGTATAAAGAATTTTTTACTTTATCTTCGAGATCATTGTAAGACCAAATCGACATGAACACCTACAATTTATCATACTTACAGAGAAAAGGAATTAGCCTTGCTACATTCGCTTTTACACTACTCATATTCGGAATCAGTAATTCTTGGGCCCAACAAGCAAAGACTACTATTAATCTTGTATTGGCAGATGTTATCTCAATCGATCCAGGAAGCGCCTCTAACGATGGAAGTGTAGATTTCCATTATGATAACGTGAACGATTACAATTCTGAAAAAACAACTACTATACCTAATAGTCTTGTTATAACTTTTACAAAGCCTTTCGACTTAAAGGTAAAAGCAAATGGTGAAAACTTTGAATTTGGCTCAAATCTTATTCCAGTGAATGTTTTAATCATTAAACGCAATGAGAGTTCACAAATAACAGGAACGTCCGTTCCTATTGTTCTATCTACACAAGATCAAGTTTTGATTCGCGGAGCAGATAGAGGCAGTAGATTGACCCTGGATTTAGATTATACAATTCCCCAAGCCAAATCTTCCTCTAGTGATATTCTAGGTAAACCAGCTGGTACTTATACCCAGAAAGTAACTTATACCGCTACTGCCCTTTAACATATAGTATGTTTGTTCAATTACTCCCCTTCATTAGATTTACATCTAGTAAAGGGGAGTTTTTATATTTAACAGTTTACTTCTCCTAGGGATATGCAGGTAGCAATTTGAAATACAACTGTAAACATAATGAAGTCAGTCGTTTAACCCAATACATCAATTAATAACAAAATTCTGTGTAGATATTTTACTACACGCACTTACATCTTCTACTACAAACTTAACTTAAGATCAGTTCTATCTTTGCAGTGTCAAAATAAAGTGTCAAGACAACTAAAATAATAAAGTCCCAAATAAATAATATTATGAAAAAACAAATCATCATCGCAACTTTAGCTCTTGGAGCACTCGTATTAGGAACTAGCAATGCACAAGCGCAAACTGCTACAACTACAGTAAACATTATATTAAATGATGTTATTTCTATCGATGCTGGAAGTGTTGCTAACGGAGGTCTAGTTGATTTCAATTATGCAACGGCTGAAGACTATAACACGACAAAGACTGCAAATGTTGTTAATTCTTTAATTGTTACTTCAACAAAAAACTTTGATGTGAAAGTAAAAGCTGATGGTGCAAACTTTTCATTCGGCTCAAACAATATTCCAGTAGATGTTTTGACAATCAAAGCTGCAACTGGTGGATCAATAGCTGGAACTCAAAACACGGTAGTTCTTTCAACTACTGACCAAGTACTTATTGCAAACGCTCCTTTAGGAAGCGCTTTAACTTTAGACCTTGATTACACAATTCCTGCAACTGAATCTTCCTCTTCTAAAATATTAGGTAAGCCAGCTGGAACGTATACTCAAACTGTAACCTATACTGCAACGGCTCTATAGTCTGCAGCACACCATAAATTATAAAGAAACCCTCAACACTAAAATTGTGTAGAGGGTTTTTCTATTTACATGTAGTTATCTTACTACATGCACTTACAGCTTCTACTACAAAGAATACTTAATGCACTACATATCTTTGCAGTGTTTAAACAAGAAAACTAAAAACATCCCAAATAAATAATATTATGAAAAAACAAATCATCATCGCAACTTTAGCTCTTGGAGCATTCGTAATAGGAACTAACAATATACAAGCACAAACTGCTACAACTACAGTAAACATTACTTTAAATGATGTAATTTCTATTGATGCTGGAAGTATTGCTATTGGAGGTGCAGTTGATTTTAACTATATTACAGCTGAAGACTATAACACTTCAAAAACAGCAATTGTACCAACTTCTTTAATCGTGACTTCAACTAAAAACTTTGATGTAAAAGTAAAAGCTGATGGCGCCAACTTTACCAACGGATCAAACAATATTCCAGTAAATGTTTTAATAATTAAAGCTGCAACTGGCGGATCAATGGCAGGAACGCAAAACTCTATTGTTTTATCTGATTCTGATCAAGTTTTAATTGCAAATGCTCCTTTAGGAAGTGCGTTAACACTTAACTTGGATTACACGATTCCTGCAACTAAATCATCATCTTCAGATATTTTAGGTAAACCAGCTGGAACGTATACTCAAACTGTAACTTATACCGCTACTGCTTTATAAATTCGGTTTTAACGTTTAAAGATTCCCCAAATTACATTTTTACCGTAATTTTGGGAATCTTTTTAATTTAACACCAAATCATAAAATGCACACTCCTACTAGTAATTTCTTGGCTTTTTTCCTTTTTATCTGTGGTGGACTTTCCGTGTTTGCCCAAGGAATCTCTATGTCTCCTACAAGACTATTTTTTACAGGTAATCCTGGAGAGATTGTAACCGAACCTGTTACTTTGAGTAACACTTCAGATACTGACTATGTTTTTAACGTTAATACGAAGGATTGGGAAAGAGAGGAAGATGGCAATAAGGTATATTTTGACGCCAACAGTCTGAAGCAATCAAATGCTACTTGGATTTCTACTATAGCTTCTTCCATTAACTTGCCAGCTAATACCACTATGGAAATAATAGTGACAATGAAAATCCCTGCAGACGCCTCTACTTCTGAAATAACAAACTCTATGCTGTTTTTTACACAAATTGGAAAGCAAAAGGATATTGCCCAGCAACAAAAAGGAATTGGTATTATAGCACTATTTGAGTTTGGATTACACGTTTACTATACGCCAGTTGGCAACAACGTTAAAAGTTTAGATATTGTAAGTATGGAAGAGCTTACGGATACAGCTTCGACAACAAAAAAAGTTGCGGTAGGAATAGAAAACGACGGGAATATGGTAAATGATGCTACCGTTGAATTGGAGTTTACAAACACAGCTTCTGGAGAAGAAATTAAACTAAAGCCAATCAACATTTCTATGCTTCCTGGCACCAAGCAAGTTGTTCTATTCACATTGCCAGAAGGGATTTCAGGATCCTATTTAGGCGTTTCAATAATAAAAATGGCTGGAACCAACGACTTAAGAGTTGGTGAAAAAGACTTCGATTTTTAAAAATTAAAAAACCAAAGACCTATCATGTTTCTTAACCTAAAAAAGACCGCACCAACCTTGGTGATCGTACTCTTTTGTCTTTTTAGCGGATACGCTCAAGACAAAAGCAAATTAGGTTTTTATTTTGAAACGGACACTATTTCTGTTGAACAGGGTCAGAGTTTTATAAATTTTCTTGTTTTAAAAAACGCAAGTGATCAGGATATTACGCTTCAAAATATTCAATCTCAAGAAAAATATTCTGGTCTTCTACTTTCAACACAACCTTATTACACGATTTTAAAAGGAGAAAAAAAAAGATTACCCATCAAGTTTATCGCTAATGTTGACTTCATGAAAATGAAGTCGCCAGATATTATCTACCAATTATCTTATTTAAAGGGTGCAAAACTACAAAGTTTAGAAGCTTCTTTCTTTATTGAAAGAAATGAAGAAAAGCAAATAGCTCTGTATTCCTTCTCTCGCGACAATTATATTAATCCAACACAAACGGAATCCACATTTTCAGTCTTCGTTGAGAATCGTGGTTATTCAAAGCGTTCCGTGAAACTTTCATTTCAATCTACGCCAGAAAATTTAGATATTCAACCAAAAGAAATAATTGTTTCGCTTGAAGGCCAAGAAAAACGATTAGTGGAATTTCAAGTTTCTGTCAGAGAGCGAAACAATATTTACCCTGATTATAATGTTACAGTAAAAGCCACGGATTTAATAACCAATGAAAACGTGGGTAATACATACTTAAAGTTGGTTGTACTATCTAATAATAGACAAGTAAAACCTAGTTATGGCGGTCAAATGGGCGAAAACTTTGTGGAATTAGCCTACAACGAACAGAGCAGCGGTTTTAATTATATGCAGTTTAAAGGAAACACATCGTTTTCTGTGAGCAAGGATATAAAAGCAACGTTAAATGTAGCGACAGATTACTACCTTAATGAAAACAAGTACAACCTTTATGATACTTGGCTTGAGGTAGAAAGCAAGAAATCTCTTCTGCGTATTGGGAATATTTACGCCAATGAATATGATTACTCTGTATCTGGAAGAGGTGTTTTATTTGGCACCCAAATTGGAGAAAAAAAAATAGAGGTGTTTGCACTAGAAAACAATTACAATCTTTATGGAACCTATTTTTCGGAGAGCAAAGGAGCGAATATTTCAGGTGCTAAATATCAATTTGGAACTGAAAACGCATTTAGCGGAAAGGTTTCTTATTTATTTGATCACAATCCGAGATTGGGAATTGATTCTCATTTGGCTCACGGAAGCACAACATTCAAATTAAACTCTATTCACAGTTTCCAAGTAGATGCAGGTATAAGCCACGAAAAAGGTGTGGTTTACCAAGACGAAAACAGCGGCGCCTCTGCAAGACTAAATTATAGATCGCAAATTGGCAATTGGGATTTTCAATCTACAAATTCATTGGCCTCTAAAAGCTATGCGGGTTTAAATAGAGGCTCCTATAACTTTAACCAAAACTTGGGTTATGAATTTGCAAAAAGACAGCGTATTTTCTTACAATATCAAAACTCCCAAATTAATCCAGAATATATAACGCTTCAAAATTCACCTCAAGGTTCGATATATTTTCGACCTCAATATTTTTACAGCACACAATCCGCACAATTGGGATATCAATTTGTTTTGGCCAATTGGAACATATTATTAGCACCTGAAGTGGAAAAGCAAAAAAACATATCTAATTTTAGTTCTAACGAATTGCTTTCTTATCGCCTACGATCTAATATCAGCACCACTTTCGGCGAGCATGGCATAAATTTATCCTTGGAATACTCCAACTCTAAAGCTGCATTTAATTCGGAATGGTTCGAGAGTTTTAAATCTAATATTTCATATCGTTATAAGAATATCTCTTTGACTGGTTCACTTCAGGTAAACCCTCAAAATGTTATAGATTTAAATAGTTATAATAATGGTAGTGAAGAATTTACAAACTATAATATCTACGCATCTTATAACTTTCAAAATGATAATCGCTCCCTGACGGGTTCTATTTCTGCAGGAACTAACTTTTCTGGACTCTATAATAATCAAAACCACAACGTGAGTGGGAATTTAGAATATAAAATTTCGCCATCATGGGCAGCCACAGGCTATGGTAATTATTCAAGTTATCAATCTAACGATGCCTATGGATATGCTGCAGACAATTATCAATTTAGCGTTGGTATTAAAAAGTATTTTATAAAAGCCACTATGGCGGGCAATCATAAGGTTAGATTGCAGTTATATGACGATACCAACTCTAACGGAATACTAGATGCTTCGGAAAGCGTTTTAACCAATGAACGGGTTAAGCTAGATGATTTTGTGGCAATTACGGATAAGAATGGAAAAGTAATTTTTCAAAATGTACCGTCTGGAAATTATAAGTTAGAAGTAAACAGAAGTGCCGGTTTACAATTAATGATGGACCCTATGATAGTAGTAGACAGAAATGTGAAACTTGAAGTTGGCCTAATCAAAAATAAGAGAATAACTGGAAAGTTAGTGGAAATAAAACAAGCCTATGACGTTCTAGATACAGACGTAAGGGGTGTAATTATTTATGCCAGAAACCAAGCTGGCGAAATACAGACCACAGTTGTCAACCAGAACAATGAGTTCGAGTTTTTCTTAAAAGATGAGGTGTATGACATTTACATTCAAAATGACAAATACAATTATTCTGAATCTTTAAAAAGAATAGATGTGAAAAATTCACCAGAAATTAAGATTCTAATATTTGAGTATTCTAAAAAGGATACAACTATTAAGGTTAAAAAGTTTTAAATTTAAGGATATGAAAACATTTGTTAAATTTTTTATAAGCACTTTCATTATGATATGCTATTCTATCTCCATGAAAGCGCAAGATGTTTATATTCCAGTTCCAGCGAACAATATTTTTAATAGGACGGAACTCAATACTGTTCAAAATATCTTGAACACAAGAAACCATGAGAATTGGCGAATAGGATGGTTTGCTCCGATATGGCCCGAAATCCAATCGACTTCAGGAGATAATTTTGGACACAGAACAATTGTTGGCGCAACAATACCGACCACTGTACTGCTATGGCAACTCAAAAGTATAGGAGGACAGTTAGCTCCTTTTCGTAATGGAGACAATTGGCCAATGCCTTACAAATGGTTCAGCTCTAGCTCTCAATATTGGTACCAACCTAGATCTACCAATGGTGGATATAACGCCGGAAACGTGGCATTCAACTTTAAAATACCTTCAGATAAATATTTAGGTTACGCTTATCATGCGGGTGAATATTCAATAGGAATTACGCATAATTATGGTTCTAGTGGATATACTATTGAATTCACTCCAAACTCCTTGAATACTATTTTATCTATCCCAGCTGCAATAACATGGATATCTAATACCCCTTCTAAATACATTGAGATTAGCGAATTAAACCAATATCGTTCAGGAGGAACACGAATTATTAGTGATCTTGGTACATCAGAAATAGCAAACACATTAGACTTCAACCTTATGGCCAAGGCAGCAGCCTCAACGATCCAGTTCACCTCATCTAAAGGTGCTACAGGAACTCGTCCTGTTTCTTTAGTAAAATTAGGAAGTACAAATTCAAAAATTACTACTTTACCTTTATCTGCCACTTCACAAAACTATTCTCCTACAAATAACTTTAAAGTGGAAGTAGGAAACAGAAACAACTTTGCCCTCCAACTTTCCATTTCGAACACTGATTTTAAAAATCACTTTTTTGAAGCAGGAGCCTATACGTTCCAATTAAATATGAATGCCAACAGTACAGACAATACAGTTTCCTCACCTCAAAACACCGATATAATATTAAAAGTACTCCCTCTTTCAGAAATAAAAATTCCAAACTCTGGCAATGCTGTTAATTTTGTATTCAATACTTTCTCGCATTATAATGATGGACAAACAAAGATAGCTCCGAATCAAATAAAGATTTCAAATAATGAAACTTATGAGCTTTATGTAAAATCGGACGCGTCTTTCTTTAATAAATCTGGAATTCAGTCGGATGTGCCATCAAGCATTTTGCAGATTGGTGTAGATGGCGGCTCGCAAAACATCCCCTTGACCACTACCTCAAAACCAATTATAACCAATGGAACCCCTGTTCTCGATAAGGATTTAAATATAAAATACACTATTTCTTCAGCTGCTGCAAAAACTCTGGTAGCTAAAGAAAAGAGTACTTACTCCATTAATGTCATTTATAGTTTTACTGCACTTTAGCGATAATTTTTAAAAATTTAGAATACAGAAAAAAATGGAAAACAAACATCTAAAATACAACCAAGGGAAAAAAGATTTAATCTCCCGATTTAAAACTCTTAGTGATCGATATTCTGACTCTTTAGATTTTTTGGTTCATTCTGTGGCAGAATTAACAGATATGGCTTTGTGTACCGTTGTTTTCTTTGAAGAAGGAGATTCTTTTATTTTAGCATCCACCGACGATTCCGTTTTAAAAATATGGCCAAAAGATTCGTATGACCCTGAACAGTTTACTGACAACAATAACTTAAAGTTTGATATCCCAACTTCTGCATTGGGGAAAATAGAAGTGAAGTTTTGGAAAACTCAGTTTATTCTAAATTCAGAAAACAAACCCATAGCAACTCTAAACATTTTTGACGATAAAGATCGAATTTTAACAAAATCTGATGAGCGAACCTTGAAAAGGGCAGCATCACAGATTACTAAATGGATAGCGAGCAAAACCAAGGAACAACAATTAAAAAAAATAGATAATTTATTCGAGCTCTCTAATGATTTAATCGGAATTACAACCTTTGAAGGGACTTTTGCAAAAATAAATCCAACGTTTTCAAAAACCTTGGGCTGGTCCCATGATGAACTTATGCAAACGCCTTGTATTAATTTTGTTCACGCCGATGACGTGGCAAAAACTGTTGCCATGACACAGAACCTCGTAAGAGGCAAATCTGTTGTACATTTCACAAATAGATATAACACGAAGCACAATGGAGTTAAGTGGATAGAATGGACTTGCACCCCAGAACTGGAAACGCGATTAGTATTTGCAATAGGTCGCGATGTTACAGAATATGTAGAAAGAGAACAATTACTTAAAAAAAGTGAGCAAAATTTTCGGAATTTATTTGATAATATTCAAGGAATTTTATGCATCCATGATTTGGAAGGCAACTTTTTAGAAGTTAATCAACAAGGACTTTTATCTACCGAATATTCCGAGGAAGAGATGAGGCATTCGACCCTTTTTAATTTAATTGTCCCTGAAAGGCACGACGAGGTAAAACAATACTTAATTGCCATTGAAAAACACGGAAAGGCATCGGGCGAAATGTCTATTGTTAAAAAATCTGGAGAAAGAGCTATTTGGTATTTTATGAGTACTATGGATGAAGATGCAGCTGGAAACAAACGAATTTTGGCAAATGTTCAAGATATCACAGAGCGCTTAAAATTAGATAAAGCTCTTAAAACAGCCAAAGAAGCGGCGGAAGAAGCCTTTAAAGTGAAGTCTGAATTTATTGCAAATATGAGTCACGAAATCCGAACGCCTTTGAATGGCATTATTGGTTTTACCGAGCTTGCATTGGAAACAAACCTAGATGAAACCCAAAGGCAGTATTTGGAGATTATCAATCAATCTGGAGTATCTTTATACAGTATTATTAACGACATCCTCGATTTCTCCAAAATGGAAAGTAACAGTATGAAATTGGAAGTTGATCGGATTGAGGTAGAGCAAGTAATTTCTGAAGCATTTAATATTGTTTCCTACGGAATAAATAAAAAGGGCTTGGAAATGTTAATGGATATAGACCATAATATTCCACGATATATTTGGGCAGACGCCATGCGTATGAAGCAGATTTTTGTAAACCTTTTAGGAAATGCATTAAAATTTACTGAAAAAGGTGAAATCAAATTGTACATAAAAATTTTGAAAGACCATGGCAGTAACAAGATGCTTTTAAGGTTTGGTGTTAAGGATACTGGCATTGGGATTCACGAGAACAAACAGGAAGAAATATTTCATGCATTCTCGCAAGAGGATGGCAGCATTACCAAACAATATGGCGGAACAGGCCTTGGTCTCACCATATCCAACAAACTATTAGCATTAGGTAACAGTAAGCTACAACTTGAAAGCGTACAAGGAAAAGGAAGTAACTTTTTCTTTGATCTTGAACTTAAAGTGGAAATTGAAGAATTGAAAAATGGGCTTCAAGATATTAAGAAAGTACTTATTGTTGACGATAATGAGAACAACAGAAAAATATTACGACGCATGTTGGAAATTAAAGACATTGAAGTAGAGGAAGCGGATAGTGGCCTAAAAGCTTTAATGATTATGATGAAAGAATCCGAGTTTGATGTAATAATTATGGATTACCATATGCCGGTTATGGACGGCATTGAAACGATAAGAAAAATAAAAGGGCTTCAACAACCCTCTGATACTCGCGAACAACCTTTTATCGTACTTTATAGCTCGTCCGATGACGATCATCTTCAAAAGGCCTGCGATGAACTAGAGGTAGAAAGCCGGTTAGTTAAACCCATCCGGATGAAGCAGATGTATAAGATGCTATCGGAGCTTAAGAGTCTTACAAAGGAAAAAAATATAAATATTCAAGAAATACCAGCACCAAAAAAAGATTACAATTTAAAGATTTTGGTAGCAGAGGATAATGATATAAATATGCATCTTACAAAGATATTTTTGAAAAACCTTCTTCCCGATTCAACAATAATTGAGGCGAAAAACGGCGATGAAGCCCTTGAAAAATACCGTTCGGAAAACCCCGATCTTGTTTTGATGGATGTACAAATGCCCAAGTTAAATGGTTTAGAAGCTACACGTAAAATCCGAAATATTGAAGAACACGTAGAAGTACCCATTATAGCATTAACGGCAGGCAGCCTTCCCGGAGAAATGGAGAAATGTTTACAAGCAGGAATGAATGATTTTCTTGCAAAACCTATTTTGAAGCAAAATTTAAGCAATATGTTATCAAAATGGCTGGGAATTCCATCTTTAAAAGTGGAAAAATAAATCAAGTCTGAGTTGACTATAATTAATAGCGGCATCTATTCAAAAGAAAAAAATATTGAAGCTTCTAAAAAATACTTAATCAATGAAACCAGAAATAGAAAAACTAGAAGAAGCAAGCAGGTTTAAAACAGAGTTACTATCATTAATTTCTCACGATTTTAAAGATGTTTTCGGAAGTCTTTTGTTAATGACCGAAGCTGTAGAGAATTCCACGATAAGCAAAGATGATTTTTTTAATTTATTGCCTAAAATAAATCAAGATGCTAAAAAAAACCTACAAACCTTATCCGATACTGGAGAATGGTTAAGAACCCAAATGGACGATTTTGAACCAAAGAAATCAAACATATTTGTTCTTGAATTATTCACCGCGCTTCAAAAAGATTTTAAGGATAAGTTGAATGAGAAGAAATTAGATTTTCTATTTAAGGGAGATGAAAACATAGTTTTCCAAAATGATAACTTCTTGATTTCCTATATCTTAAAAAAGATATTGGACAATGCCATTAAATATTCGTTTTTGGAAAAGACCATTTATTTTGAGGTCTTTGAGAATATTAATACTATCACTTTATCGATAGTTGACTTTGGTATGGGAATGGATTTAGAAACCCAAAAATTACTTTTCAGTTTTGAAGGTCCCGTTTTTCATGGGACACGAGAAGAAATAGGAGCGGGATTAAGCTTAAAGATTGCTAAAAAATTCGTTACCTTTGTACACGGAGAACTAGAAGTTGATTCCACCGAAAATGTAGGTACGACGATCTCTATTATCCTGTCCAAAATCGAAAAATAAATTACTATGCATAATGGCACTCGCATCTTAGTTGCGGATGATCACGGTATTGTGCGCATGGGATTAGTACAAATTATAAAACAACTACGCCCCCAAGCCTTACTATCTGAAGCAGAAGACTACAAATCGCTTTCCGCTTTAATTTCAAAAGAAAGCTTTGATCTTGTAATTCTAGACGTCAACATGCCGAATGGCACGCTGCAACAGGCTATTGATTTCATTAAATTAAAACAACCAGAATTAAAAATACTCATTTTTTCTTCTCAGGATGAGCAGTTGTATGCGTTGCGTTATCTAAAAATGGGCGCTAATGGCTTCTTAAATAAGCTTTCCCCAAAAGAACAGATTGATGAAGCCCTATCTGCTATGTTTCTTAAAGGCCAATATATAAGCGATGAAATTAAGGATTCGATGGTTTCGAACACGCTAAACAAGCAGCAAAGCTCATCACCAATCGAAGTACTTTCAAACAGAGAGCTAGAAGTCGCCAATAAATTAGTTGAAGGCTTACCATTAAAAGAATTATCCAATCAATTAAATCTCCATACATCAACAGTAAGTACTTACAAAAACCGTGTATTTGAAAAGCTTGACATTCAATCGATTCCAGAACTAGTCGAGATTTTCAGAATATACAATCAATAATATTTTTACATTGTAAAATAGGTCAATTCTAAAGTTATCTAATTAAATAAACTAATAGCTAAAGCCATTGAACCCTTTAGTATCTATTAAGTTAACGTAGAAATAAAATATAGTATGCTATTATGTCTAAATAAAAAAGCCTCCTGTTTCCAAGAAGCTTTTTTCCAAATCGTGCGGGCGGGGAGACTCGAACTCCCACACCTTGCGGCACTAGATCCTAAGTCTAGCGTGTCTACCAATTCCACCACGCCCGCGATAAAATGATTACCGTATTCTGTAATCGGGATGCAAATATAAACAATAGTTTGAATAATCAAACCCATCTTATCATAAAAATGTTCAGCTTGTTTTGTACTTTTGAAGAAACACAATAAAAATTATTTCTGCGACTTCAGAAATAACAAAACCTATTATTATGAAAAACATACCAGGTTACGTTGCCGAACATAAACAACGCTTTCTAAATGAATTAATTGAACTACTAAAAATGCCTTCGGTTAGCGCCGACCCTGCGTTTAAGCACGATGTACTTCGTACCGCCGATGCTGTTAAGTTCAGTTTAGAAAAAGCAGGTTGTGATCATGTAGAAATCTGCGAAACTGACGGCTACCCAATTGTTTATGGTGAAAAAATGATTGATGAAAATTTACCAACTATTTTGGTTTATGGACATTATGATGTGCAACCAGCCGATCCTATTGAATTATGGACGTCCCCTCCTTTTGAACCTGTAATTAAAAAAACAGAATTACATCCGGAAGGTGCAATTTTTGCACGTGGCGCTTGTGATGATAAAGGACAAATGTACATGCACGTGAAAGCAATGGAATTTATGACATCCACTAACCAACTGCCATGTAACGTAAAATTCATGATTGAAGGTGAAGAAGAAGTTGGTTCTGTAAACCTTGGAACTTTTGTGAAAAACAATCATGAAAAACTAAAAAATGATGTCATTCTTATTTCAGATACAGGAATGATTGCTAAAGATGTTCCTAGTATAACAACCGGTTTACGTGGGTTAAGTTATGTGGAAGTAGAAGTAACTGGTCCGAATCGCGATTTACATTCAGGTCTATACGGAGGCGCAGTGGCAAACCCAATAAACATACTGACTAAAATGATTGCGTCTTTACATGATGAAAACAATCATATAACCATACCTGGTTTTTATGATAAAGTTGAAGAATTATCAAAAGAAGAGCGTGCAGAAATGGCCAAAGCGCCGTTTTCACTCGATGCTTATAAAAAATCGTTAGATATTGATGCGGTTTATGGTGAGGCTGGGTACTCAACTAACGAACGTAACTCCATTCGTCCAACATTAGATGTTAACGGAATTTGGGGTGGTTATATTGGTGAAGGTGCTAAAACGGTTATTGCCAGTAAGGCATTTGCTAAAATATCTATGCGTTTAGTTCCACATCAAGAATGGGAAGAAATTACCGAACTATTCAAAAAGCATTTTGAAAGCATCGCTCCAGAAGGTGTTACAGTATTAGTAAAGCCACATCACGGCGGACAAGGTTATGTAACTCCAATTGATAGTTTAGGCTATCAAGCGGCGAGTAAAGCCTATGAAGAGTCGTTTGGTAAAAAACCAATTCCACAGCGTTCTGGTGGTAGTATTCCAATAGTATCGCTTTTTGAACAAGAACTAAAAAGTAAAACTATTTTAATGGGCTTTGGTTTAGATAGTGATGCTATTCACTCGCCAAACGAACATTTTGGTGTTTGGAACTATTTAAAAGGAATTGAAACGATTCCGTTGTTTTACAAGTATTTCACAGAACTTTCTAAAAAGGCTTAAACCCTTTCCAGACCCAACAGTCCCGATACTTCGGGACTGTTGGGTCCTATTTTATAATAACTTAAGGAAAAAGTATCGAGATTTAACGTCATGTTATAGCTCTCGATACTTTTTTTTGTGTCAATTTAGAAATAAATCACCTCTACACTTGTAGAATATATATTTTTACTCTATGTTTGTAGAACACAATCTAAACTTGTAGAAGATGCAACTATCAAAATCGGAAGAAGAGTTAATGAATCACCTTTGGAAATTGGAAAAAGCCTTTATGAGAGATTTACTTGAAGCTTATCCAGAGCCAAAGCCCGCGCCAACTACGGTTGCGACACTTATAAAACGCATGTCCGACAAAGGTTTTGTAGCCTATACCCTATTTGGAAAATCGCGTGAATATTATCCGCTCGTAAAAAAGAAAGCCTATTTTTCCAAACATGTAAATGGTTTAATAAAGAACTTCTTTAATGATAGCGCCTCACAGTTCGCTTCTTTTTTTACCAAAGAAACTAATTTAACTAAAGCCGAATTAGAACAGCTTAAAGCGCTCATTGATCAGGAAATTAAAAATAAACCACAGTAGTTCAGTTAATTGAATTTATTGTAGCTTTAAATTCAAAAGGTTCAATGAGACTTTTATAAAACACACATTAACGACTTTATTATGGACATCTACATTTTAAAATCCAGTGCTTGCTTGGCTATTTTCATGATATTCTATAAACTAATATTAGAAAAAGAAAGCATCCATCACTTTAAACGTTTCTACTTATTAGCAGCGCTTTTAGTGTCCATAGCCATTCCTTTCATTACGTTTACCAGTTATCTTGAAGCTGCTCCTATTATAACTACAGTTAGCTCTTTTAGTTCTGAATCGGCGGTTACAGCGCCAGAAGTAGCTCCCACTTTTTCCGACTATCTCCCAACTATTTTATGGTCTATATATTTTTTAGGTGTTGTTATTTTTGCTGGTCGTTTTGCTAACAACTTAAATCAACTTATTAAACGAATCAAGCAAAATCCGAAATACAAAAATCATGGTTTCGTTCATGTTTTAATGACCGATTTAGTTTATCCACATACGTTTTTACAATTTATATTTTTGAATAAAACGAAATATGAAACTCATGATATTCCTTCGGAAGTTTTGCTACATGAAGAAACACATGCCAAGCAAAAACACGCTTTAGACATTCTTTTTATTGAAATATTACAAATAATATTTTGGTTTAACCCACTACTCTATTTTATAAAAAAAGACATTAAACTCAATCACGAGTTTTTAGCTGATCAAGCTGTTCTAAATACTGGAACAGACACGAAAACCTATCAGCATATATTATTGGCATTTTCAGTTTCCACTAATATGGAAGACGCACAGACTCATCATTTGGCGAATGCTATCAATTATTCATTAATTAAAAAACGATTTACAGTTATGAAATCACACACATCAACAACCGTTAAATGGGTAAAAGGACTCATCATCCTGCCCTTGCTAGCTGTATTAATTTACAGTTTTAGTAGCATTAAAGAAGTTTATGCACCAGCAGAACCTGAAATTGTCAATTCTAACCAAAAAGGCGTTTCCAAAGAACAAATTGCAGAATACAATAGATTAGCAACCTTAACAACAACGCAAATAACTAATCAAGGCTTCGTTAAACACAAAGATGTTGAGAGATTAAAATACCTTTATAGCTTAATGACCGTTGCACAAAAGGAGAAAGCTGCAGCATTTCCTGATTTCTCTAAACTACCACCACCACCGCCAATTCCTGCAAATGCAACTCCGGAACAAAAAGCAAAATACAAAAATGTACACGAGGATTATAACCAAAAACACAAAGTAAAAAAAGGAGAAACAGGTAATATTCCGCCACCGCCAGCACCGCCAATACCACCAGCACCGATAGCACCGCCAGCACCGCCAGCTCCAGGAAACTTAACACCGCCGCCGCCTGCACCACCAAAACCAATGACTGGTACAGAAGAAAATCCTTGGGGAATTAGTGTAGGAACTGATGTAAAACATGAGTCGTTAAGATCTAATCTTGGAACCCCCGAAAACCCAACTATTTCATTGAGTTCAGACCCTATTAAAGAAGAAAGTGATAAAAATAAAAACCCTTGGAGCATAACAACAGTAGCTAAGATAACTTTAGTAGGAAATGGCAATAAATCTGATTCAGTCCCACCTAAAACGCCCCCGGCTCCACCGGAACACATGAAACAACTATCCGAACAGGGCGCTTCGTTCTCCTATAATTATAAAAAAATCACCTCTAAAGAAGCGATAAAACTAACTGAAGAGAACTTCAACCTACGCATTCACGTATCGGACGATGCTGAATCAAAAAAACCAGTCGTAAAAATCAGTGATCAAAAACATGCAAAGACAAGCGTTACAAATAATACAATGGCGGGTGATACGGCGTATAATTTTGTTAAAAAGCTACAAGACAAAGTCACCTACTTCTATAATGGAAAAAAGACTTCTTATACGGATATACTGAAAATCACTAAAAAAGAACCGCATATAAATGTTTCCACAAATATTAATGGAGACCAAGGAACGGTTCATTTTACGTCCGTTAAATAAAATTTCTAAATAAATTAGATGTTTTTATCAGACCTCACAATCCCGATACTTCCGGACTGTGAGGTCTTTTTATTCTAATGAGCTTATAACAAACTAAACTATAAAAATTAGTTCGTACTTTTAAAGAACCAATAAATAATACTCTTTATGAAGTCACTATATCTAATTTTAAGCCTATTATTCTCCGTTGGAATATCAGCACAATCGGAAATATCTAAAACAAGTGAAGCGGACAGTAAAGCCATCCGCCAAGTTTTAGAAACACAAGAAAAAGACTGGAATAATTTTGATTTAGAAGGCTATATGCAGGGTTACTGGCAAAGTGACTCCCTAAAGTTTCACGGAAGCAGTGGTATTACCAAAGGCTGGCAAAAAACACTAGACAACTATAAAAAAGGCTATCCTAACCAAGAATATACGGGCGAACTAAACTTTACAATTAAATCCATTTCAACTATTGAAAGCAACTCCTATTACGTCATGGGCCAATATCATTTAAAACGATCCGTTGGCGATGCAAAAGGAGAATTTCTAATTATTCTCAAAAAAATTGATGGTAAATGGAAAATTATTGCTGACATGTCTAGCTAATTATGCAGCATCAAAGGTTTTAAAATCATCATATAATTCTTTACAACCAAAACCGATAATAGATAATTTTGTTTTTTTAAGTAAAGCTTCATTATGCAATTTGGCAAGCGCTGTAACCCCAAGTTTATCAATACTCTTTAATCCTTCAATATTAATAGTAACGGATTGTAATTTCTCGAAAACATTTTCGAATTCCTTTTGAAACATACTAACTGAGTTTCTATCAAGAGTTCCTTTTATATCAAAAAAGTTTTTGCTGCTGGATATAATTAAGCTCATAACACATGGTTTTAAATTTTAAACAATAAATATTGTGCTATTAATTATATGAGGGACTTCAAATATAAGATATTATTTTAACTTAACACTTACTATTCGATATACTGCGCAACTTTCAGTTCATCATAAATATTATGATTAAAAATCCTACAAAACACTAACCAACAGGGCATTAAGCTACTTTCGTGCCATTAGGCATATTACGTTCAGGTTGCAACAACACCACATCCGTTCCTACTCCTAATCCTCCTATAATTAAGCATTCACTCATTATATTAGCGATTTGTTTTGGTGGGAAATTTACCACGGCAATAACCTGTTTTCCAATTAGAGATTCTAATGTGTAAAGTTTCGTGATTTGAGCAGAAGTTTTTAATTTTCCTAAATCGCCAAAATCAATAATCATTTTATAGGCAGGTTTCTTAACTTCCTTAAAAACTTCAGCCGAAATTATTGTTCCGATTCGCATATCGATTTTTACGAATTCCTCCCATTTTAAATTATTCTCCATCATAAAATTTTTATGTATCTATACCTAACCAAAGTAAGTGTTATGTATAAGAATACAACGCTTTAAGTATATATTTATCTGTTTTGATCTAATATTATCCCGAAATTAACTTATACTGGAATTCACGAATAGTATTTTCTTATTTTTGCACTTTAAGATATTAAAAACAACTGATGAAAGTCCTACCATTTAACATCCCGAAACCCGAACAAGATGCCTTTGTTTATCAAGTGGATTATGTGCCTGCTTTTTATGACAAACTGCATGAACATGAGGAAATTCAGATAAGTATTATTTTGGAAGGCGATGGTACACTCGTTGTTGGTGATTCCGTAAATTTCTACACTAAAAACGATATTTTAGTATTAGATAGTCATATGCCACATGTGTTTAAAAGCGATGTAGAAGCTTCTAATAAATCACATATGTTATCTATGTTTTTTACTAAAGAATCCTTTGGAACCGATTTCTTTAATTTGGAAGAACTGCATGAATTACAGCCTTTTTTTAAACGCTCCAAACATGGTTTTAAAGTAACATCCAATGAAAACGCTATTAAGAAATTATTTTTGCAATTGGAATTAGCTTCCAAATTAGAGCGTTTTATCATATTGCTACAACTCTTAAAAATCACTTCAAAAGCTGATTTTGAAAGTTTATCATCTTTTATTTATGATAAGAAATATTCAGATAATGAAGGGAAACGTATGCGTCACGTTTTAGCCTATACTATGAATCAATTTACAACTGATATTACTTTAGATGCCGTTGCAGAAGTATCTAATATGACCAAGAATGCCTTTTGTAAATACTTTAAAAAACGAACGAATAAAACCTACTTTCAGTTTTTAAGCGAATTGCGCATCGAGAATGCTTGTCGCTTAATGCAAACCCAAACCGACCTATCCATTTCGGAGATCGCCTATCAATCTGGGTTTAATAATATTTCGAATTTTAACAGACAGTTTAAAACCATTAAAGGTATAACGCCAAACAGTTACAGGAAAAGCCCAAACTAATGTCCAGAAAAACAAAGATTGTTTTAATGGTTTTGGCAGCAGCCGTAACTATTTATGGATTGGTAACAGGGAAATTCTTATTTCTACTATTTGTGTTTCCTTTAGGTTTTTCATTTTTCAGAAAGAACAAAAAAGAATAGATTAAAAACTTACGTTTTCTTCACGTACTTAGTGATAATTACAATTTGCTGTCCATCAACTCTTCCTTCAATAAACTCTTCATTTTCATGATCCAAGCGAATATTTCTAACAGCAGAACCTTGTTTGGCAACCATACTAGAACCTTTCACTTTTAAATCTTTAATCAATACAACGTTATCGCCATTATCAAGAATAACGCCGTTTACATCGCGGTGAATAATTTTGTTAGCTTCATCTTCATGTTCACCCGTTGCACGCGCTAGAGCCAGAGCTTCATCGTCCAAATACATCATATCTAGCAAGTCTTTAGGCCAACCTTCGCCACGCAAACGCTGTAGCATACGCCAAGCCATAATTTGAACCGCCACGTGCTCACTCCACATAC
Organism: Bizionia argentinensis JUB59; assembly: GCF_000224335.1. GTDB lineage: Bacteria > Bacteroidota > Bacteroidia > Flavobacteriales > Flavobacteriaceae > Algorimicrobium > Algorimicrobium argentinense. The sequence continues at coordinate 51,165 of NZ_AFXZ01000005.1, forward strand.
TGTCATTTAAACAACGCCAGTGGTTTGCATCCATCTCCTCGTTACCTTCTATTTGATCTAAACACGTTTTACAAACCAAAACATCATTAGCCACGTTTTCATTTAAGGATGGTGGAATGGTGTATTGCTTTAAGTCTTCAGTTGAAGTACATAATTCGCAGGTATGATTACTGCGTTCTTGTATCATTTGTAAAACACTCATGTCTATTTTTTTTGAAGATTAATATGCTTGATTTCAGCAGGCAAAGATACGATTTTTATTGAAGGGAATCGCGCATTTTTTTAGTCATGCCTTTTACTACCATATTATAAGAATGGTCTATCAATTCTTTTAAAAACTTTGGAGACACCTTATCTTCATAGATATAAACGGTATTCCAATGTTTTTTATTCATATGAAAACCCGGACGAATGCTAGAATAATTTTCACGAAGTTCTATAACATAATCTGGATCAGCTTTTAAGTTAATAGCAGCTTGGCCGGACTCCCAGCTTTGCAATGGTAGCAAGGCGAATATTTTATTTAAAACCTTAAATACTAATGTGTCATTATCAAAAGGAAACTCTTCTGTAACGCCTTTCTTTTTCAAACAGTATTCTTGAACTTGCTCTATATTCATGGGGTATAAAAACGGTACTTATTTCTAACAAATTACTCAATTGCATATAAAACGGGCTTGCTGGGCGTTGCATCATTTTCAAAAGGTGCAATTTGAAGGTTTAAAAAATAAGTGCCATCTTCCACAGAATTTGGAACAAAAATCAATTCGGTAATAGTCGCGTCCAAACGTTTCTTTCCTGCTGTATTCCAAAAAGCATGATGCGCTAATAATTCGCCCTCATCCACTTCTTTATCCACACTCGGTAAATCTATCAATAAATGTTTCACCCCCTTTTCCCGAAGATAAATAGCCGCTTCTTCTAACAAGTATGGCGGATTAGTATTGGAATATTGCTTGTTTAATTTCTCCTTCGTATTCGGAATAGTTCGTAAAATAACAGCTTCACGCTTTTTATTTCCTAAAGCAAATTGAATTTGCTTTTTAGAAATTACAAAATCTTTTTTACTCTTTTCTGGTGCAACGGTAATCACTTCTGCCAAGAAGAAAAATTGCTTTAAATTCTGGTTTATAGAATGTATTTTTTTTGTAATATGTCCAACACATTCCGTGTGCGTAACGTGTGCATGAGGATTAAATGAAATATTATTGAAGTTTATAGCGGCACCTTCAGCTACACTCGCCTTCCAATCGCCATCTTGAACAGGTTCAATTTCTGGCGGACCTTGATACCAAGCATTAACATTATTTATAGAGGCACGCATTGAAATCGAAATATCTAAAGCTTTAGATAAATCTATTTTATATTTTTTAGAATTGGTTTCTATTGTTGCAATCATGTATGTGTTTTTTCTGAATTCAATGTTATTATAATAAACGCAAAAGTCCGTTTAAAAACAACTCTAATTCAGTTAATTTAAAAGAAATAAATCGGAGGCAATACCATCACTTAAAAACAGACCCTTTTTAGTAACGTGTAAACTATTTTCCTTAATATACAACAGTTGGTTGACAATGTGTTTTTCAGATTCCTTAAGTAAGAGTTCTTTAAAGTGCAAACCAAAATCACGTTCTATTTTTTCTAATGAAACGCCCCAAATGGTTCGCAAACCTGTCATGATATATTCGTTATATTGATCGGTTTTGGTTAGCGTTTCAATTTCTAAAGGCAATTTATTCTCCGATAAAGATTCAATATATTTCGTGTTATTTCTAATATTCCAACCACGCACTTTACCATTAAACGAATGTGCCGAAGGACCAATTCCTAAATAAGATTTGCCTTGCCAATACGCCGAATTATTTTTGCTAAAATATTCTGGTTTTCCAAAATTAGAAAGTTCATAATGTATATAACCGCGACTCGTTAACGTATCTACTAATAAATGAAATTGCGCTTCTGCCAATGCATCATCTACATTTTCAATAATACCTTTTTTTATAAAACTGGCTAGTGCTGTTTTTGGCTCTACGGTTAATGCGTAGCTTGAAATATGCGGGATGTTAAAAGATAACGCTGTTTCAATATTCTCAAGCCATTGCGCATTGGTGGAACCAGGGACTCCGTAAATTAAATCGACAGAAATATTATCGAAATACTTCGTTGCTTCCTGCAAGGCTATTTTGGCTTCTTCAGAATTGTGCGCGCGATTCATCAACTTTAAATCAGCTTGAAAAAAAGACTGAATTCCAATAGACAAACGGTTTATTCCAATGGACTTATAGTCTTCAAAAATAGTTTTCGAGACGTCCTTTGCCTCTATTAAATCGTCTGGATTGGCTTCTAAAGTAATTTCAGGATTTTCAGAAACCTGATAGTGTTTATAAACAGAATCTATAATTAACTTCAATTCATCCGCCGATAAAAGACTTGGTGTTCCACCACCGAAATAAATGGTTTCAACAGTTTTTTTTGCAAATTCGCCTTTTCTTAATTTGATTTCTGTGATTAATGCTTGAATGAGTTCTTCCTTTTTTTTAAGAGACGTTGAAAAATGAAAGTCACAATAATGACAGGCTTGCTTGCAAAACGGAATGTGGATGTAAATGCCTGCTCCTTCTAATTTATCCGAATCTAAAGAACTCATGCTCGATTGATTCTCATTATTAAAATCCGTCATAATTATTTTCCCTTTGGAGATTTAACTGGCTTTTTAACACGATCCGCATTTTGCTTTACAAAACTATCCCAACCAGAGTAACCTTTCCCAACTTCTACACGGCCTTCATTATAAAAGTGACAAACCGCTGCGGCTAAACCATCCATAGAATCTAAATTTTTTGGTATCGTTTTTAATCCTAGTAAACTTTGCAACATTTTGGCAACTTGTTCTTTACTAGCATTACCATTTCCAGTAATTGCCATTTTTATTTTTTTAGGTGCGTATTCTGTTATAGAAATCTCTCGACTTAAGCCTGCTGCCATAGCAACTCCTTGAGCGCGTCCTAACTTAAGCATACTTTGCACGTTTTTCCCAAAGAAAGGTGCTTCAATAGCAATTTCATCTGGATGATGTGTGTCGATTAATTCTATGGTACGTTCAAAAATAAGTTTTAATTTTAAATAATGATCATCGTATTTTTTTAAATCCAGTTCATTTAACTGTAAAAAAAACATTTTTTTTCCCACAACTTTTATCAGACCAAAACCCATAATGGTTGTGCCTGGATCAATACCTAATATAATTTTTTCTTTCGTCATTAATCACAATAATAGCAACCGCTTAATGAAATTGAAACGCCTACTGTTGCCGTAAATAGGTTTCCGTTGAATGAGCCAAATCCGGTTGAATTTGGTTTAAAACTTGAACTAAATCCGTAAATGTAAGATGTGTCTAAAAAAACAGAAAGCGTTCTTGAAATGGTATAATGAAACTCCAAGCCAGCCATGGCATTTAAAAACGACGTGTTATTCTCTGAATAACCACTCAACGGCTTTACCATTGAAAGTCCTGGACCTGCATGTGCTACAACTCCCAAATGAAGAGGTAAAAAATTGACTAATGGTGTTAGATCGTATATAAATTGCGTATTGATTCTAGAATAATTTATTTTAAAATATGGCGAACTAGAATTATGATTCAATCGGTTAAATCCATAATCTAATTTTACCCCAAATTGCCGCTTAATCATGCGCTGAACACCTAATTGGATGGTTGGAAAATTAACGGTTTCACCTTGGTAACCGACAACGAATCCATCAGAACTCGGATTATTAATACCAACTGAAAATTGAGCTTTCCAAAGGCTAGCTTCGCTTTGCCCAAAGCTGCTAACACTAATAAAAGAAAATATTACAACGAATCCACCAAGCAAAATACGATTAAAAGCGATGTACATAAAGTTAAATGTTTTAATTTGTATTATTAACTCGTTAACCAACCGCAGCAAAATATGTTAGGAAGGATTCCCTACAAAATTAAGCAATTCTTTTTTGTACTTATTAAATTAAGCGTCGTTGTTGGTGCTTTTTATTTTATTTACTGGAAACTAACCGCTAATCCAAATTTAAATTTGGATCAATTTGTTACGATTTTAAAACAAAACAATCAGTTTTCATTCAAAACGATTACTTTTTTAATAAGCTTAAGTACTTTTAATTGGCTATTTGAAATTTTAAAATGGCAAATACTCGTATCGTCATTCAAAAAGATTTCATTTTATAGTGCTATGGAGCAAAGCCTAAGCTCTTTAACTGCATCTTTACTAACACCTAATCGTATTGGCGAATACGGCGTAAAAGCACTCTATTACAAAGCTGAACAACGCAAACGTATTGTTGCTCTGAATTTACTAGGAAATAGCTTACAAATGCTGGTAACTGTTATTTTGGGCTGCATGGGTTTGTATCTTTTCTTAAATAGATATGAAAGCATTATAAATGTTAATAAAATTCTTCTAGTTTCTATAATTGCTCTCGTTATTGCTGGAATTGGTTTTTTAGCCGTTTCAAAAAGTAATTTGCAGATTAAAGGTTACTCTTTTCAAAGTATAAAAAATTACTTCCAAAAACTTCCTTTTAAAATTTATAGTCAAGCATTTTTATTCGCTTTTATCAGATATGCTGTTTTTTCATTTCAATTTTACTATCTTTTAACCTTATTTAATGTTTCTACATCTTATTACCAGATACTTACAATAATAACAAGTATGTATTTTTTAGCGTCTATCATCCCTTCTATTTTTATTTTCGATGTGCTTGTAAAAAGTAGTGTCGCTGTATATTTATTTGCTTTTATTAGCGTTAATACCTTAACCGTTTTAAGTACGGTAACTATTATGTGGTTGCTTAATGTTGTACTTCCAAGCATATGTGGTAGTATATTTGTTTTAAAATTTAAACGATTTAAATCCTAACTATGGTTTTTATAATTGCCATTTCCATAACATTGACGTACTTATTTTTAATAAGTGTGTTTATTTATGGTTTTGATAAGGTTCCTAAATTTTATTTGGATGATATTCCCGCAGAAACACAATTCTCCATAGTAATACCTTTTAGAAACGAATCTAATAACTTGCCACAACTTTTAAAATCCATTAAAGATTTACAGTATCCCATTGATTTTTTTGAAATTATTCTAATTGATGACCAATCGGAAGACAATTCTGTGAAAATCGTAAAAACATTTATAGAGAACGGCTTAAAAAACGTAACCATATTAAAAAACGAAGGTGTAAACTTTTCACCTAAAAAAGAAGCGATAACTAAAGGTATAAGCATAGCAAAATACGATTGGATTATTACAACGGATGCCGATTGCCGTGTACCTAAACATTGGTTAAACACCTTCGATTGTTTTATTCAAAAAAACAATTATCGTTTAATTGCTGCACCAGTAAACTACTATGATATTGCTTCTTTTTTGGATCGTTTTCAAACCATGGATATTTTAAGTTTAATGGGAACTACTATTGGAGCTTTTGGAGTTAGAGAGCCTTTTTTAGCTAATGGCGCCAATTTGGCGTATAAAAAAACACTCTTCACGGAATTATCAGGTTTCGAAGGTTCTGATAAAATAGCGAGCGGTGATGATGTTTTCCTACTACAAAAAGCCTTTAAAAATAACCCAGACGATGTGTTTTATTTAAAATCTATTGAAGCAACCGTAGAAACAAAACCACAGCGAGATTGGGGACAACTAATATCACAACGTTTACGCTGGATGGCCAAAACAACACATTATAAAAGTTTTTTCGGAATTATAACAGGCTTGGTCGTTATGTTGATGAATCTATTGCTTATTCTACTCATCCCTGTGATACTATTTGATGGCTTAAGTGTTACAGACTTCCTATACATTGTTATAATTAAATTTATGGTCGATTTTCTGTTAATCTTTAAAACAAGTCGTTTTTTACAACAGGAATCGGTGCTACCAATCTTTATATCTGCCAGCATTTTTTATCCATTTTTCAGCTTATATATTATCGTTTTATCATTTTTTAAAAGTTACACTTGGAAAGGTAGAACGTTTAAGAAATAATAAGATAGTATAATAGTTACCATTTAATTTTTTTAGATTTACCATTAACAAACATTTGCACGCAACATGAAAAAGATTATCTTTTTAATCGGTTTTTTAGCATTTGGGTTTTTAGGGTTTTCACAGCAATCGTACACCATTAATAATGAAACGCTAGAATTACAAACAGCTATTGAAGGTAATCTAGACCTACTTTGGACGATTGATGATGGAACGTACCGTTATTTTGTTAAAACTAAAAACGGTAATATACAAGAGCTGGTTAACACAAAAAATACGGACACTAAAAAATATCAAGAAGAATACAAATCAGTATTAAATACTTTAACCGAAGGTTATGGTGTTCCTACAGAAAAAGTAAACCTTACATTACGCAGTTTGGAAGGTTTTTTCAATATGTACAATGCCACAACCGATTTAAGCTATAATTATTCCCCTCGGGCAAAGCTACAAGTACGATTGGGTGTTTTTGGTGGAATCACCAATCAACCTTTAGTTGGAAACCCAAATAATACCAGCGTACCATTTTTTGGCTTGGAATTTGAGTTCTTTGAATCTACTAAATTACAACGTCATGCGCTTTTTTTGCATGCGAGACATACCTTGGAAGCTGACGATTTTAAATACACCTCAACGCAAATGGCTATCGGGTATCGTTACCGGATAATTAATAAAGACCGTTTTAATATATATGGGAATTTAAAAATGGTGACTTACAATTTTGGAAATGCCACTTATGCATTGGAGTTGCCTGAAACTGGAACTTATAAAGAATCGTTTTCAGGTATCGATGCGCCATTTATTTTAGGTATTGCCGCCGATTTTCGTTTGACGGATAATAGCTTTATCACTTTCGCTTATCATGATATTTACGCACTATTTAGTGATAACAGCGATAATTTTCCTATTGATTTTGCTTTAGGTTATAAAATTAATTTGTAATTATAATTGAGTAAGTTAAGTCTAATCGACCTGAATAATAACGGGTAAAGTAAATGCCGTATTAACCTGTTGACTGCGTCTAATAGCTGGAAAAATTTCAGGTAATGAATCGACACTTTCATGAAGTAATTCTTTAATATTTGGAATTTCTTTAATCGTTAAGGAATCTGCTTCTATATCAATAAGCGATAAATTCCCTTCTTTTGAAATTTTAAATTTTATAAAAATTGTATCACTAATATCTTGTGAAACGATTAGCGTATGACGCTGTAGTTTTGTGGTAATTATATGTGTTAAAGTATTCTGAAAACATTGTTTCTTTTCTTCTTTGGAAGCATTTTCGTAACAGGTTGCAAACATGGGATATTCATCTACTTCGTTCCAGTTAAACGTGCGCAATTCATTTTCTAAAATAACGTCCGACGATGTTTTTTTTGCATCGAAATAATTACAGGATGAAATCGTTAAAAATATTAAGATAACGTAAAGCTTTTTCATAGATTTTTATGAAATCGAAAAATACGATATTTTTAGATTTTAATCTAAATTCATAAATTTTTCTTCCTTCAATTCACTTAATCGGCTTTTAACTTTGAATAAAAAGGGGTTTTTTGGGTATTTAGCTATAAAGTTCTCATATAATTTTATTTTTGAATCTACATCTTTGTAGTACTTATCTTGGGTAAAAACTAAATAAAAAGCTACATAATGATTGTCTGGATTTTCTTTTAAAGCACTCTGAAAAGATTGAATAGCTTCTTTATACTTGTTTTGGTGATTTTGAATAGTTCCTAATTTCATGTATTCATAGTCTAAAGGTAAATCAACCAATTCAATAGACTTTTTTATATAATGTTCTCCCTGTTTATAATCATCTATTCGCGTGTATAATTCGCCTAAAATATAAAGATTTTTACTGTTTCTCGGTTCTTTAGCAATTGCTAGTTTTTGCTGCTCTATAGCTTTATGCACCTCTGATATTTGAGAATAACAATAGCTTAATTTTTCATGAACAAACTGTGAATCTTCACCTAAACCCAGTAATTTTTCAAACCAAATAGTGGCTTTTTTATAATCTTTTTGAAAATAATAATTTTGAGCCTTTAAATTGATAAGTGCGCCATTATTCTCAAAAGTTTTTAAACCCACATTTAGGTAATAGGTTGTTGAATCATAATTGCGAATTTGTATTTGCCGTTTAGCCAATTTGAAAATGGCTTTTTGATGCCCAGAATCCAACTGGAAACTCTTTTTGTATTCCGAATGCATTAATGAATCTCCCAACTTCTCATAAACCAAACCCAACTCATAATGGTAATTTGGATGCAGAGAATCTAGTGCAATCAACTGCTTAAAAACAGAGGACGCTGTTTGATAGTTTTTGGTTTTTGATAATAACTTGGCATATTCATACTTCAATAGCGCATTGTCTGGAAATACCTTAATGCCTTTCTGATAGTGATCTAGGGCTTTGTCATAATTACCAATAGCTTGGTAGGATCGGGCTAATTTGGATGAAATATCATCCATATCACCATATAATTTATAGGTTTTAATAGCCTCTGAAAAGTTTCCGTTTACATACAAACTATCTGCAATATTTAAAACCGAAGGTTGCGCTTCGGTTTTAAAAAAAGCTAGTATAACCACTAGTACAATAAGTCTATTCATTTACTTGAAATTTTATTGGCAAGAAATACGGCACTTTAACTTTTACGCCTTTATGCTCTCCAGGAATTAAATCGGGAATCATATTTAAAACGCGTTGTGCTTCGGCTTCTAATTCTGGATATTTTGCTCTTACTTGAATGTCCACAATTTTACCTAATTCATTTATTTTGAAGAATACTCTAATCTGGACAATACCTGTCAAATTTAAAGAATTAGCTAATTCAGTATTGAAATTTTCGGCAACAAAAGCATTAAGTTTTTTGCTCATACATTGCTTATTTGCCTCATTGGAAACTCCGTTTTCACAGCCAGGAAAAACTGGAGCTTGATCAACTACTGAAAAAGGAGCTTCCAAAATTTCTGGATGCTCGTTACCGAGTTCCTCCGTTACAATTTGAGTTTCATATTTTTCATTGGTGTTATTTTGTGATGCTTTAATGAACATGGCATGCAAAGCTTCACTTTCAGCATCAGATAACTCACCTTTGGCGTCAAAAGAGACTTTTAAAGCATCTATTTGCTCGATAAGTGTTAATTCCTGCTCAACTACGTCGGGAACAACGGCTTCTTCCGAGCATGAGGAATACAGTAACATTCCTGATACTAATGGAATTAATAGGGCGTACTTGATTAATTGTACTTGCTTGGATTTTGATTTTTGTAACATAATAATTCGTTTTTTGATTAATGATTGTTTGAAAAATGGATTGATGAATGATACCTGATTCGTATCGAATATTTGTACTAGTAAGCTTTCATAATATTGTTTTTTATTAAGTTTCACGGCTTTTGAATCGGCAATAAACTCATGCAACTCTGCCATGCGGTTTTGATACATATACACTAACGGATTAAACCAAAAAACAATCCGTAACAGTTCAAAAAAGAGTAAATCCCAACTATGCTTTTGGTTTACATGTACCAGTTCGTGCTTAATAATTTGCTCACGTTCGGTTTCTTTTATTTTTTCGCCTAAAAACACATAGTTAAAAAACGAAAATGCCACCGAAGTTTTTAACATGTTCACAAAATAAATGTATCCTTCTTTATGTTTCGAATTTTGATAGGCTAATTTTACGATTTGAAATAAGCGGAATAGGAAAAAGAGTATAGCTAATGTACTTCCTACAATTAAAACGGTTGTAGTATACCATAAAAAACTATGAGAGGTATTACTGCCATTTATTACCACTTCTTCTAAAAAAATAGTATTCGGTGTTTGCGATAATAGCTCTGGCAAAGTGATGATAAAATCTTTTGAAATAGCATTTTTAAAACCTGCCACTTTTATAAACGGTAGTAAAACCGATAACACGGCAGTGACTAATAAATAGGCACGATTCCAATTAAAAAAAGTTTCTTTCCTTAAAAAAACATCATAAATAATCAAAAAGAATAACTGAAACGCTATAACTTGAATAATGTAGTGTATCATGATTTTTCGTCTTTATGAATCTCGTTTAAAACAGATTCTAATTCTTGCAAACTAATGTCGTTTTTCTGCATAAAAAAGGAGACCATACTTTTAAAAGAGCCTTGGAAATAATTATCTACTAACGAATTGATGCTTTGATTGCTGTAATCTTGCTTTTTCACAATTGGAAAATAGACATGCCCTTTCCCTTGTTTTTCATAGTCCACAAAACCTTTGCTTTCCAAAATCCTTACTATAGTGGAAACCGTATTATAGGCAGGTTTCGGCTCTGGTAACTCGGCTATAATATCTTTTACAGGGGCTTTTTCCAGCTGCCATAATACCTGCATAATTTCCTCCTCGGCTTTTGTTAATTGCTTTTTTTTTGTCATAGTATTTGTAGTAACCAATCATTAAACTAAACTTCTAGTTACACAAATATAACTAAATATATAGTTTAAACTAATTTATTAGTTGATAAATTGTAACATTCTTTCTTTACCTTCGTCTTATACATAAAAAACATGGACATAGTTTTAGTTATTTTGGGCTTTATTCTAATGCTAGTTGGTATTGCAGGAAGCTTTTTACCAATTTTACCCGGACCACCATTAAGTTGGTTTGGCCTACTTCTATTGTATTTAACTAAAGCTGTACCCAATAACTGGACGTTTTTAGGAGTAACTTTGGCCGTAGCCTTACTTGTTTTAGCATTAGATTATATTATACCTGCCATTGGAACCAAACGTTTTGGCGGCAGTAAAAAGGGTGTAATAGGTACGACTTTAGGATTATTAGTGGCTATTATATTCCCTGTTTTTGGACCTTTCGGCATTATAATTTGGCCTTTTCTAGGTGCTTTTATAGGTGAAATGATTAATAAAGCAGATTCTAAAATTGCAGCTAAGGCCGCTTTTGGGTCGTTTTTGGGCTTTTTAGCCGGCACATTTATAAAATTTATTGTCGCTCTGGTATATCTCGGTTTCTTTGTAACGACGTTTTGGGATTATAAAAGTGCTATCTTTTCTTTTTAAAATAAATAAACCCCATGGCTTCCAATTCAAATAATGGAAATCCATGAGGTTCGGATATAATGCTAATAAGACAACAAATTTCGTATTGAGGGGATTTAATTTGTATCTGATACGATAAATGTAAGCATAACTTTTAGTTTCACGCTGCGGTTAAACCGCAAGGCAATTACGGTTAAACCGTAACCCCAGGAGCGCAAAGGCCTGCAAGCACTAAATTATTTAATAAAAGTGCTTTTTTTTAATTTAGGGACTGATTATCTTATATAAAACCTTCTTTTTTAGCAAGTGCCAATAGTTTTTCATCGCTACCATCAGGAACATCTAAAGTGATTTTTAGCTGTTTCTTACGTTTTTCAATGGCACTCAAAGAGATTTCAAAATAATCTTTTAAACTTTTAGTTCGGATTCCTTGTGATAGCAGATATAGAATTTTCCGATCAATATCATCTAAATGAATAGCGTTAGTAATCGTTTTACGAATAACACTACTAACGGTTCCGCTATAATATGGCGGATTATTTAATACCGCTTTAAAAGCACTTGATAACTCACGCGATGTTAAATCGCTTTTAATTAAAAAACCTTCTGGATCAATATCTTTAATAATATTATGTATGCGATAAGGTTCATCAAACATAGTTAGCATAATAATTTTACATTGTGGCATAATTCGTCTAGCATATTTTGCCAGATCTTCGCCCGAAGTAAATTTTGGGTCATTAGAAGGTGGTAGACTAATATCCATAAACAAAACGTGATAGGGTTGTTCAATATCCACGGCTTTACGCATAAATTCTAACGACTCATCGCAATTATTAGCTATATCAATTTCCAGTTCTTGTTGCGCATTTTTTGTCGCAATCAACGTGTTCTGATATCCTTCAATAATCATAGGATGATCGTCAGTCATTAATATACGAATCGTTTTACTCATAATATTATAAAGCTCTTTAAGTTAGACTGGGATTTTTATTGAAATTTTAGTTCCGGTATCTTTTTCAGATTTAATATATAGTTTTCCACTAAATTCTGATACCCGCGCATACATGTTTTTTAAACCAATTCCTTTTTTTGATTTTTTTATATTAAAACCAACGCCATTATCTGAAACCTCGAGGCAAATTACAGCTTTTTCTTGCGAAAACTCGATAATTATGTGAGTTGCTTGTGCATGTTTATAAACATTTAAAAGCACTTCTTGAAGCATTCTATAAATGTGGATTTTAGTTTTATTTGGTATATCTTCCCACGGAACATCTGGATCACTCTTCAAAGTAAATGTTAATTCATAAGTTTTAGTTTGACTTTCTACCAACGCTTCAACAATATCAAGATAACTAGAGTTTAAAATAACATCGTTGTTTAGTTCATGGGAAACCTCTCGAATATCTTGCTCTATAATTTTTAATTCTTTAATATAACCTTCACGCGTTTTTATTGCTTCATCTGTTGAACTGATATTTAAACTATCCAAACTTAAACGCGTTCCAAAAAGACGTCCCAAAACACCATCATGTAAGTCTTGAGAGATTCGTTTTTTCTCGTTAGTTCGAGCAGAATCAATTTTATCCTGTTGCGTTAACATCAAATTGTAAATTTCCTCATTAGCTTCTTGCTGCTCTTGAACACGTTTTAATTCCTTGTTTTTATTACGTTGCGTGAAAATTATATATAGCAATACAAGGGTGAAAATTAAACCAACAGATAGGATAATTAACCACAAACGCTCTCGAGATATCCGTTCATTTTCCAATGCAATTTGTTCAGTCTCAAATTCTATACGTGCAAATTTATTTCTAATCGCCCGCTCCTTATTAACCAAACTATCGTTTAAATGAATATACTCATTTAAATATATCTGTGATTTTTCTGGACGTTCCAATCTAGATTTTAGCAATAAAGCATTTAAAATAACATTGTTAGTTATAGATTCTTTGCCTTTATTATACGCAATGTCAGCAAAAATAAGTGCAGAATCTTTCTGGCCTTCGTCTAAATAAAATTCAGAAGTATTCAAAGCGACAGACATAATGCTGAAATCATTTTCAATACTATCACTAATATGATAGGCTTCCAAAAGCATACTTTTTATCTCTTCCTTTTCAAAATTTCCAGTTTTATGCCTTAAAAGTGCATAATCTCCTAAAATAAGCGCGTAATTTTCTAGTTCCTGTTTCAAGATACTTTCATCTTTAAACAGTTCCTGATAAATAATTAGTCCTTTTTCATAGTCCTTTTGCTCTTTATAAATAAGGGCAATATTACTTTTAGAATAAAGAGAATATAAAAAATTATCTTTTATCTGATTACTATAATCCAAGGCTTTAAAATGATATTTCAACGCATTATCATAGAGTTTCAACTCATCGGAAGCAATGGCTACTAGATTATATAAACCCCATAAATCACCCAATACAGCATCGCTCTGTGGCAGACTTTGATATAACCTAATTGCTTTAAATGCATTGATTTCACAACCTACATAATCCCGTTCTTCAAACTGAATAGTGGCCATAGAATTCAATGTGCTAGCTTGATCTTTTGGTAGATTTAATGCTTCAAAATTTTTGGAAGCGTTGAAGTAATAAATGTAAGAACTATCGTTTTGGTATTTCTGTGAATGGTACCAGCCCAACACATTATTAATATAACCAACAGCTATACTATCTTCAAGTTTTTTAGCAAGTTTCAGGTTTTCATGATTTAAGCCGTAAAGAGAATCAATAGCAAATTGACGTAAGTACAATGTCGCTAATTGACGTTTAGACTTCAAAATGGTAGAATCTAATTGAGAATCTTCCGAAAACTTAATAGCTTTTTTTACAAATACAACACGCTTATTTAAACTGTAGGAATTGGTTTCTGCAAGTGCTCTATAATGCGCAACACTATCCAGAAATTTATTTTGAGCGCTAGTCTGTGCGTGAACAAAACTGCATATAAAAAATGCTATAAGTAGAAATGGGAATTTAAAAATCATAGGTATTGCTCAAGCGACTCAAATTTAATATTTTTTACGATGTTATAAAATATTATAGTCGTGAATATATGTAAAGAATTATGAGCAAACATAAAAAGAGACTGTCTGAACAGCTAAAAATCGTCAT
>NZ_AFXZ01000004.1 GCF_000224335.1 Bizionia argentinensis JUB59
ACTGCTTCAAAAGCTTCATATTCTTTACGCCTCTTGCATAAAAGAGTAACCTTGATACCTAGTTCTCTTGGTAGTTCTGATAAGTTTTTCCTGTTCTTACTTAATTCTACCGATTGTCGTTTAAAAGCTTCATCATATTTCTTTCGCTCTTGTTTCATAAGTTAAATATAAGTCTTTATGCTTAACTTGTACTGCCCACTAAATTAGTATATCCAGACATCATATAGGTAAAAAAAATAACCAGTATAATATCCCTAAAGGGATGCCAATGTGCGACAAAATTATTTTCGATTTTTAAAAGCTGCTTCTATTTGTCCCGTTAGGGACATCATATAGGTCAAAAAAATAACCAGTATAATATCCCCTAGAGAAATGCCAATGTGCGACAAAATTATTTTCGATTTTTAAAAGCTGCTTCTATTTGTCCCGTTAGGGACATCATATAGGTAGCAGTATGCCGAAGGCAGCTGCAAGACATCCTATAATATCGGTTTAAGAATAAATCGTTCATCGAATTCAACATTAAATTCTTTTAACAATTGTAAATATTCTTCATGAAGATCAACCGATTTGTGATGCTGCTCTTGGTTTTTAATATAATTAAGCACTCGCCCCAAATCAGATTTTGAATACGAAAAAGCACCGTAACCAGATTGCCATGAAAACCTACCGCTTACCAAACTTCTATTATTTATCCATTTGGACGAATGCTGTTTTAAATCTTTCATTAAATCTGATAAAGATTGTGTCGGTCGCATTCCAAATAAGATATGAATATGATCCGGCATACCATTAATTTGTAAGACTTTGTGTCCATTATTTTGAATAATGCCGGTCATGTATTTATATAATTCTACCTTCCATTCATTTTTAATAATGCTTTGTCTGTTTTGAACCGCAAAGACCACTTGAATATGAATTTGCGTATATGTATTGGCCATTATTATTTTGATTATTATTGCGTACCTAGAGGCACGCTGTTTGACGTCTCATTCTTTTCTACCCATATATGATCCCTAAAGGGATGTTCTGCTGATGAATAATTTAACGTCTCTGTTCTGTTCTATCGATATATTATCCCGAAACGGATATGCTCCTAATAAATCATTTAACGTCTCATTCTTTTCTACCAATATATGATCCCTAAATGGATATGCTGCTGATGAATAATTTAACGTCTCATTACTTTTCTACCGGTAAGTTACCCCTAGAGGAATTGATCCGTCAATAAAAGCTATCATTAATTACAAGTCTCTCATTTATATATATATTTAAAAATCTAATTGCTCGTTTTAAATAATTCTTAAATCAATCCATCAGATTTAAGCACCGATAAATGTAATGAAACATCACTAATAAACGCACAAAAAAGCCAGCTTAAAAACTGGCTCCCAATTACTTAAAAAACAAAAACAAATATTAAGAGGCTTTAAAAACTCTTAATTTCATTAATACGCATTGGCATGTACGCTAGCTACTGCTCTTCCACTTGGATCGTTCATGTTTCTAAAGCTATCATCCCATTCTAAAGCTATTTTAGTACTACAAGCAACACTTGCTTCTTGTGGTACGCATAACGCTGCGGCATCACTAGGGAAATGTTCAGCAAAAATAGCACGATAGTAATACTCCTCTTTACTTGTTGGTGCTTGTATAGGGAATTTGTATTTCGCATTAGCTAACTGTTCATCTGTTACTTCGGTTGCCACAACTTTCCTTAGTGTATCTATCCAACTATAACCAACACCATCACTAAACTGTTCTTTTTGGCGCCAAGCAACACTTTTAGGAATCATATCTTCAAAGGCTTTTCTAACAACCCATTTCTCCATACGCTCGCCATTAATTATTTTATCTTGTGGATTGATGCGCATAGCAACATCCATAAATTCTTTATCTAAAAACGGCACGCGACCTTCAATTCCCCAAGCGGCTAAACTTTTGTTTGCGCGTAAGCAATCATATTGATGTAATTTACTTAACTTCCTCACTGTTTCTTCATGAAATTCTCGCGCATTTGGCGCTTTATGAAAATATAAATACCCGCCAAATAACTCATCAGCACCTTCACCAGATAAGACCATTTTAATACCCATAGATTTGATTACGCGTGCCATTAAATACATAGGCGTACTAGCACGAATAGTTGTTACATCATAGGTTTCTAATTTGTAAATTACATCGCGAAGTGCATCTAAACCTTCCTGAATAGTGAACTTTATTTCATGATGAATAGTTTTAATGTGATTAGCCACTTTAAGAGCCGCCTCTAAATCTGGAGAGCCTTCCAAACCAACAGCAAAACTGTGTAATTGTGGATACCAAGCTTCTTGTTTATCATCGGACTCTATGCGCTTATCAGCATATTTTTTAGCAATAGCCGATATAACCGATGAATCCAGTCCTCCAGACAAAAGCACACCATAAGGAACATCGCTCATTAACTGCCTGTGAACGGCAGCCTCCAAAGCTGCTTTTATTCCAGCAATATGGGTCTCATTTTCTTTAACCCCATCGTAATCTTCCCAATCACGTTTATACCATTGCACGAACTTGCCATCTGTACTTGATAAATAATGTCCTGGTGGAAATAATTCGATTTTGGTGCAATAACCTTCCAAAGCTTTTAATTCTGAAGCCACATAAAATGTTCCATGCTCGTCCCAACCTATATACAATGGAATAATCCCCATGTGATCTCTTGCAACGAAATATTCATCTTTTTCAACATCATAAATTGCAAAACCGAAAATACCGTTTATTTCATCTATAAAACCGACTCCTTTTTCTTGGTATAATGCTAAAATGACTTCACAATCACTTTCCGTTTGAAAATTATAATCTGGAAATTGCTTTCGTAATTCACGGTGGTTATAAATTTCACCATTGGCAGCTAACACTAATTTTTCATCGGCACTAACTAATGGTTGTTTTCCAGATGCTGGATCTACAATTGCCAAACGTTCATGCGCCATAATAGCTTTCTCATTATTATATATTCCACTCCAATCTGGTCCACGATGACGAATTTTCTTCGCCATTTCTAATACTTGAGGTCTTAAATTTTCGGCTTTCTGCTTCAAATCAAATGCACATACAATTCCACACATAATCTTTCTTATAATTGATTTATTAAAGCAAATGTCAATATTAAATTATAATTCACAAACACTACAATATCTATTAGTTACATTTGATAACTAAAAAAAGCAAAAAACAATATAAATGAAACTATATAGCTGTTTTTAATTTATTAAATATGTTAATTTGTAATTTTTAAGGAATCCGTACTGCTTTTAAAAAAATATTAAATATTTTTAACTAAATAAATTTAAAAAAAATTATGAAAAAATCACCGTTTACTAAATCAATAGCCTTTGCTTTTGTGCTATTATTCACGACAGCGCTTTCGGCTCAAGAATTTTCAGGCTTAGACAAAAGCCCCATGGATGCCGCGACGTTTCCTTCGGACTATAAAGAGTCTAACAAGACTATAAAAGTACTTTATAGTAGACCACAGTTAAATAACCGTCTACTATCTCAATTAGCTCCTAATGATAAAGTTTGGCGTACCGGCGCAAATGAAGCCGTACAAATTACATTTTATAAGGACACCAATTTTGGTGGCAAAATGATTGACGCAGGAACCTACTCTTTAGCCACTATTCCAGGTGATAAAGAATGGACCATAATTATTAATAAAGACTTAAACACCTGGGGTTCTTATTTTTATAAAGAAGAAAATGATGTAGCTAGAGTAATAGTTCCTGTGAAAATGGCAGAAGATTCTGTTGAAGCATTTTCTATAATTTTCGACGAAGATGCAACGATGCATATGGGCTGGGACAAAGTTAGACTTGCCGTCCCAACCTCCTCGAAATAAAAGAATCAGTTAGTATATAAAAAAAGCCTTGATTCCGATGTTCCGAGTCAAGGCTTTTATATTAAGGTATATTCAAATACTTATGAGTCTGTAAAGAAACTTTCCATTGTGGGTTTCTCATAACATAATCCACAATTTCAGGAACCATCTTATCCCGATTACTCCATTCTGGTTGTAAATATAATATACACTCCTTATTCACTTTGGCAGCTTGCTCTTCTGCAAAACGGAAATCATCTTTATTAAAAACAATCACTTTTAATTCGTGTGCTTTTTCATAAGCCCGTTGCGTTGGCAATTTTAATTTTTTAGGGGATAAACAAATCCAATCCCACTCCCCAGTTAACTCATAAGCGCCAGAGGTTTCAATGTGCGTTTGCAGACCTTTAGCTTTCAACTGACTCGTTAATGGATTCATATCCCACATTAAAGGCTCTCCTCCCGTTACTACAATCGTTTTACTGTGTTTTTCAGCATTATCTACAATTTTTCCCACATCTGTTGGTGGATGTAATTCCGCTAACCAGCTTTCTTTAACATCGCACCAATGGCAACCAACATCACAACCACCAATTCTTATAAAATATGCTGCCGTACCTTTATGGAATCCTTCACCTTGAATGGTATAAAACTCCTCCATTAAAGGTAATAACAACCCATTATCCAACAACTCTTGTCTTTCACTTTTTGTCATAACTAGCAAAGATATAAAACGGTATTAAATAAGTGAAACTCTAGCATCAATTTTTAATAATACATTGCGTTCCGTAACTACCAATTATTAGAGTAAAGTTATCAATGAAACCCATCGTTCCTAAGCTAGAATTAATTTGTATTCTTGAAAAATAATTTCTTCAGTTTAGCTTAAGAATCGTATTTTTGTTCAAAACACGTATTCATCGTATTACAAAAAAACCAATCCATGAGTATTGAAGGGTCGGGATTTTGAGAAAAACCTTAAGAAAATCTTAAAAAAAGTCTAATTAACCTTTTAAAAATCAATCATCCTATGAATAAAATAGTTTTAAGTCTGATAGTAATAGCTTGTTTCTTTTCCAGTTGCTCTAAAAAACAAGACCCATTTTTAATTAGCAATAAGAGTATTGGCATGTTAACCGATTCTACTAAAGTGACAGATTTAGAAAGGATTTTCCCCAATGACTCTATTGTTAAATTATCTGTTAATGAAGCTATTCAAAGTTCAAACTATGATATTGAAGTTTTCGATAAAACAGGAAAAAAACTATTAGTTTTAAGTCCGAATAAAATGTCCGACTCTTCAGCGACTATTACCAATGTAAAAATTGTAGACCCCCGCTATATAACAACAAAGGGAATTACAACAGAAAGTACTTTTGGTGAAATTCAAAAGAAATATAAAGTTTCAAATATTCAAAATACAATTAAAAATGTTGTGTTTTTTGTGAATGAAATTGATGCGTTTTTCACTATTGACAAAAAGGAATTACCTGCAAAACTGCAATTTGATTCAAATACAAAAATTGAAGCTATCCACATTCCAGAGACAGCAAAAATTAAGTATTTTATGATTGGCTGGAATTAAAATAATATATGAGACCATACTTAACAAATCTATTAAAAAAAATTGCACGCATGCAGCTTGGGTCAAAACAAGCTAGCGTTAACGACACTCAGCTTGTCCCAATTATTAAAAATTTACGCGTAGAACTTTCTCACGCTTTAAAAGAAGCCTTTTTTATTTTAATTGGTGTATTTTCGGCAGGTTTCGGATTAAAAGGCTTTTTATTACCAAATCGATTTATTGATGGTGGAGCAACTGGAATCTCCCTACTTCTAAACAATATTACCCATTGGGATTTTAGTATGTTGCTGATTTGTGTTAACATACCCTTTATTATTTTGGGTGCAAAAACGTTCAATATACGATTCGCCTTAAAAAGTATCACAGCCATTGCTTTATTAGCTCTGGTTGTACATTTTGTAAACTATCCGACCATAACAGAAGATAAATTACTTATTGCTGTTTTTGGTGGTTTCTTTTTAGGTTTAGGAATTGGAATGGCCATGAGAGGTGGTGCTGTTATTGACGGCACCGAAGTTTTAGCGCTCTATTTAAGTAGAAAATTATCAATAACTATTGGAGACGTACTATTATTAACTAACCTTATTATATTCTCATTTGGAGCTTATATACTTTCTGTAGAAATTGCTCTTTATGCTATTTTAACCTATTTATCGGCTGCCAAAACAGTAGATTTTGTCGTAGATGGTGTTGAAGAATATGTTGGTGTCACAATTATTTCAAACCATCATGAAGAAATACGTCTAATGATTATTAAAAAATTAGGTCGTGCTTGTACTATATATGCAGGAAAAGGCGGTTATGGCGCTAATGAAAAAACCTATAATAAGGACATTATTTACACGGTAGTTACCCGTTTAGAATTAGCTAAACTTAACACAGAAATAGATAAAATTGACGATAATGCTTTTATTATTATGGGACTTGTAAAAGATTTACGAGGTGGGATGATAAAGAAAAAACCATTAAAATAATTCAAATGAAATCTTACAAAATTCAAAACGATCCATTTGTAGTTCCAACTAATGACGGAAAAGTAATTAAAGAACATTTTGGATTAGCATCGGACGGTAATCCAGAAATAAGTATCGCCCATATGATAGCGCCCGCTGGTTGGAGTGAGCCGTTTCAAACACCAAAATTTGATGAGTATACTTTTATTATTCAAGGAAAAAAACAGTTTATAATTGATGGTGAAATAATTATACTTGAAGCGGGGCAATCTATTAAAATAAACAAAAATACCCGCGTTCAATATTCCAATCCATATACAGAGCCTTGCATTTATTTAGCGATTTGTAGACCTGCATTTTCAATGGAATTAGTTAACCGCGAAGATCAATGAAAACCATTCAAAAAATCATTGGAATTTTAATAAATTTTGCCGGATTGTTTTCTAAAGAAACTGCTGCTCGGATGGCCATGTATCTTTTTACTACCCCTAGAAGCGGACAAATAAACGAAAAACAATCTGACTTTCTAGATACGTCTTTGCAAGAAGAAATAATGGTAGAGAACATTCCTGTGATGACTTATAGATGGTTTGGAAAAGGTGAAACAATATTATTAGCTCATGGCTGGGAAAGTAATTCCGCTAGATGGCAATATCTAATTGACCCTTTACTAAAATTAAATTTCAATATTATTGCTCTAGACGCGCCAGCTCACGGCCGATCGGGAAGCAAGCGCTTTAATGCTGTTTTGTATGGTGAATTTATAAAAGTTGTTTCAAAGAAACATAAAGCTGATTTCCTTATCGGGCATTCAGTTGGGGGTATGGCTTCGGTATTTTCACAAAACAACAGCGAGTATAGAGACATTTCAAAAATAATTTTATTAGGTGCGCCAGCAGAATTCACGGATGTATTGGATCGCTATTATAAAATGATGTGTTTTAGCAAACGAACGATAAAAGCTATAAACCAATTAATTAAAGATCGTTTGCAGGCGGGACCTGAAAGTTTTTCAACAGCAAAGTATTTGGAGTGCTTAACGATAGATGGTCTTATTATTCACGATGAAAAAGACGGCATTATCCCTTATCAAGACGCGTTAATACTGAACATGAGTTTAAGAAACAGCAAACTAGTAACGACAACAGGTTTTGGGCATTCTCTAATTGACGAGAGCATATCCAATCATATATATGAGTTTTTAAAAAGCTAAATTGATATCTTTGTATTATGGAAGAAAAATTAACGAGACTCAATAAATATTTAAGTGAGGTAGGTTATTGCTCGCGTAGAGCAGCCGATAAATTAATTGATGCTGGTCGAGTGACTATTAATGGTGAGGTTCCAGAAATGGGGACCAAAGTTAAAGAGTCTGACCTGGTAGAAGTCGATGGAAAAGAGATTGCACCTAAATCGAGTCCGTTTGTTTATTTAGCATTTAATAAACCTATTGGAATTGTCTGTACAACAGATACGCGTGTTGAAAAAGATAATATCATTGATTTTATTAAATACCCGAAACGTATTTTCCCTATTGGTCGTTTGGACAAACCTAGTGAAGGTTTAATTTTTCTTACTGATGATGGTGATATTGTTAACAAAATATTACGTGGGACTAACAATCACGATAAAGAATATATTGTAACTGTAGATAAACCGATATCACAGACTTTTATTGAACGCATGAGTAACGGCGTACCTATTTTAGATACGATTTCAAAAAAATGTGTCGTTGAAAAATTAGATACGTATACCTTCAAAATCATTTTAACACAAGGTTTAAACCGTCAAATTAGACGTATGTGTGAGTATTTAGATTACGAAGTTACGGCCTTACAACGGGTGCGAATTATGAATATTTCCTTGGATGTTCCTGTTGGTGAGTATCGCGAATTTACAAAAGCAGAGTTTGATGAATTAAATAATCTGTTAGCAGATTCTGATAAAACGTATGCCGAAAAAAATGCCAAAGACACTAATACAATTCCGAAGCAATCTAGACGTTAAAAAAATATGCCAGCTATTTCTCCTTTTCATATTGCTATTCCTGTTCATAATTTAGAAGCTTGTCGTACATTTTATCGTGATATTTTAAACTGTGAAGAAGGCCGAAGCAGTGACCATTGGGTTGATTTTAATTTTTTCGGACACCAATTGGTAATTCATTACAAACCCAAAACGGATGAAGCTATCCACACCAATAGTGTTGATGGAAAATCGGTTCCAGTACCACATTATGGTGTGGTTTTGGAATGGGACATCTTTCAAGAATTTGCTGCATACTTAAAATCGGAAAATATAAAATTCGCAATTGAACCCTACATCCGCTTTCATGGACAGGCAGGCGAACAAGCCACCATGTTTTTTTATGATCCTGCAGGAAATGCTTTAGAGTTTAAAGCTTTTAGAGATATAAATCAGCTTTTTGCAAAGTAGTTAGTCTGTAGAGGAAAATAAACTCAAATAGAAAAACTGTATTCATATTTTACAATAATCAAAGCATCATGAAAACTATTGATTTAAGTAATACTGTTAAGTCTTGTCATATATAGATTCAGCTATTTTAAAGCTTTTAAAATGATGAAAGCATTAGCAGAAATCTATGAAAATGACTGACAAGAATTTTCATTAAGCGAAGCTAAATATGAATTGCTAGATCAACGCAGAAATGCTCATATTAATGAGGAAAGTAGCTCATATACTTGCGAACAGTTAAAACTATATGCAAGGAGAAACGCCACCGCATAATACCATGTGCTTTAGAGCTTAAAAAGCTATAAAAACATGAATTACCTTTTCATTTAAATTATTGAAGTCTATTGTTTCTGACGGTGCAACTCTCTAGCTAAAAGTGTATTCTTTAAAAGCATGGCAATCGTCATTGGGCCAACACCACCTGGAACAGGAGTAATAAAACTCGCTTTTTTACTCACGTTTTCGAAATCCACATCACCAGTAATAATATAACCTTTTGGTGCATTATCATCAGGAACACGTGTAATTCCAACATCAATAATTACAACGTCGTCTTTAACCATTTCAGCCTTTAAGAAATTAGGAACCCCTAATGCTGAAATAATAATATCTGCTTGAGAAGTAATTTGTGTAATATTTTTAGTGTGACTATGTGTAACCGTTACGGTTGAGTTTCCTGGGAAACCTCTACGGCCCATTAAAATACTCATTGGGCGACCAACAATGTGCGAACGACCAATTACAACCGTATGCTTACCTTTCGTTTCTACATTATATCTATCCAATAATTCTAGAATACCGAACGGTGTTGCAGGAATAAACGTGGACATATCCAAGGCCATTTTACCAAAGTTCATTGGGTGGAAACCATCAACATCTTTATCAGGGTCAACAGCCATTAATACTTTTTGCGTATTAATTTGCGGCGGCAATGGTAATTGAATAATAAACCCATCAATATCTGGATTATCATTCAATTCATAAATTTTATCTAGTAATTCAATTTCACTGGTCGTGTTTGATAAGCGCACCATAGTCGATTCAAAACCTACACGCTCGCAAGCTCGAACTTTACTCCCAACATAGGTTAAACTTGCCCCATCGTTTCCCACAATAACAGCAGCTAAATGAGGTACCTTCTCCCCTTTTGCTTTCATCTTTGTAACCTCATCAGCAATTTCATTTTTAATGTCGTTGCTTATTTTTTTACCGTCTAAAATTGTCATAAAATCAGTTTTCAGTCGCAGTCGAAGTTTACAATACTTACGCTTGCGGATTACTCTTGTCTAAAATAAATTAAACTTATTTAATTATCCTTGCAAAGTCGCCAAGCTTTACTCGATTATATTTCAAATATCTTTTCAAATAAAAGTATCCGAATATTCTACACATCTAATCTTCCCCTTCCGGGAAATGTCCTCAGGACAAAGGGGTATTACTTCATATTATTCATAGCCTGCATCATGCGTTTTCCACCGCCACCTTGCATCATTTTCATCATTTTGCTCATCTGCTCAAATTGCTTTAATAGCTGATTAACCTCCTGAACTGATGTCCCTGACCCCTTACCAATACGTTTTTTTCTACTCGCATTAATAACAGATGGACTTGTACGCTCTAAAGGTGTCATGGAATGAATAATAGCTTCAATACCTTTAAAAGCATCGTCGTCAATATCTATATCTTTCATCATTTTTCCTGCTCCAGGAATCATGCCGATAAGATCTTTCATATTACCCATTTTCTTAATTTGCTGAATCTGTTTTAAGAAATCATCAAACCCGAATTGGTTTTTAGCAATTTTCTTTTGAAGTTTTCTTGCCTCATCCTCATCATACTGCTCTTGAGCTCTTTCAACAAGTGACACAACATCTCCCATTCCCAGGATTCGTTCTGCCATACGTGCTGGGTAGAAAATATCAATCGCTTCCATTTTTTCACCTGTACCGATGAATTTAATGGGTTTATTTACAACCGATTTAATAGAAATAGCCGCACCACCTCGTGTGTCACCATCTAATTTCGTCAGGATTACCCCGTCAAAATTCAAGACATCATTAAAGGCTTTTGCTGTATTTACGGCATCTTGCCCCGTCATAGAATCCACAACAAATAAAGTTTCTTGTGGTTCAATGGCTTTATGAATATTCGATATTTCGGTCATCATCGCTTCATCTACAGCTAAACGACCTGCCGTATCAATAATCACCACATCGTGACCGTTTGCTTTTGCATGAGCAACACCCGCTTTTGCAATAGCAACAGGATCCGTGTTTCCTTTATCACTATAAACTTCAACACCTATTTGATCACCCACAACATGCAACTGATCAACAGCAGCAGGACGATAAACATCACATGCTACTAATAAAGGGTTTTTAGTTTTCTTTGTTTTTAAGAAGTTTGCCAGTTTACCAGAAAAGGTTGTTTTTCCAGAACCTTGTAAACCAGACATTAAAATAATACTTGGCGTACCTGTTAAATTAAGACCTTCGGCCTCGCCTCCCATTAATTCCGTTAACTCGTCTTTAACGATTTTAACCATTAATTGACCTGGCTGAAGCGTCGTTAATACGTTTTGTCCTAATGCTTTTTCTTTTACACGAACGGTAAAATCTTTAGCGATTTTAAAGTTAACATCGGCATCTAAAAGGGCTCTACGTACTTCTTTTAAGGTTTCGGCAACGTTTACTTCTGTAATACTTCCGTGACCTTTTAATACGTGTAACGCTTTATCTAACTTTTCACTTAAATTATTAAACATAATCTTATATCAATTTTAGGAGTCACAAAAATAGCAATTTCAAGCGTATTTATAAAGTTTAGTTTATATTTAATTATATAAAAAAGACAGCTATAAAACGTAGCCTTTACAACAAGAGGAATCTACTAATCTTTACTATTATGCTGTTTATTTTTTTGATGTACTTTTCCTGCTAAATAACCCAAAGCAAAAGGAAGGAATAATAAAATGGCCAATAAGATTACAATGTAAAACAATACCGTTCCAGTTAAATCCTTAACATGTATCATAGTTTCATCCACCATTCTCATAGAAATCTCACTCACTTCAGCTGCAATGGCTTCACGCTCTCTTAAAACAATAGCATCCAATGCAATACGCTCGCGCATAATAATAGTATCTACGGCTTGACGCTCTAAAGCCAAACGTTCACTAACAAAAGCTATTTGATCATTTAGACTAAAAAACAAATAACGCATATCATTTGAAAATACTTGTAGTGCCTCATTTAATTTTTCTGGTGTGTTTTCGGCAATATTAGATAAACGGTCGACTTTCATTTCAACTGTCATCATAATATCTTTAATTTGAAGGGAATCAAAGCCTTTTTCTTTCAACATTAACTCTGTATTCCATTTAAATTGTTTCCCCGCAGCATCAGTTGAATAACTTAATTTATCGGAAAAATTAGACATCACTTCCGATAAAGTTCCAACGGTTGAAAACGCTAAATTATCAGGAGTATTTAGAAATTCTATATAGGCCGTTTGTACCGAATGATGACGTAGATTGGCACTAGATATTGGATGTGAATTCGCAAATTGATTGGCGAAATCACGATGTTTTTCAAAAACGTTGGGCTTAAAAAATTGTCGCCCCTTTCTCTCTATATCATCAACATTTTCTTGAGAAATACGTTTTACGTAATTAGTATAAACCCCAAAGTAATCTTGTGCTTCATCAGTTTCTAAAAAGTTACGCACCTCCAACATATACGTCCAAGTATCCATTAAGGATAATCTAGGAGAACTTTGAAAAGCTGTATTTTTAAAAGCGCTTAAAGTTTCTATTTTCCAGCGATACGCAAGTTTTTGTAGTTCTACATTCGTTGTTGTTTTAATAATACTATCGGCAGCAGATTCTACGCGATTTGTTGCTTCATTTACCAAATTTTGTGTGAGTAAACGAATATTCAAATCTTGTTTTGAAAGTGGTTCTTGAGCACTTTCAATTTTTAATAAAGAGCAACTATTAAAAATTACACTTATAAAAGTAAGAAACAAAATACGTGTAACCGTATTTGAAATTACAAATGATTTCACATCGATTGGTTTAAGGATAAATTTATAAGCAAATGAAGATTACATACGTTCAGGAACTTGAATTCCTAATAAAGAAAATCCGTTTTTAATTGTTTGCGCTACCGATTGCGATAATTGCACACGGAATACTTTCTCCGTTTCAGAATCGGCGCCAAGTATAGAAACGTTTTGATAAAACGAGTTAAATCCTTTTACTAAATCGTAAATATAATTGGCAATTAATGCAGGACTATGATTACTAGCTGCATTTTGAATAATTTCCGGGAATAATTCAATTTGCTTAATTAAATCGCGTTCTTTTTCGTGCAAGCTAATATCTGTAATATCTTGAGATAAATCGAAATCAGCTTTTCTTAATATAGCTTGAATTCGCGCATACGTATATTGTATAAAAGGTCCTGTATTTCCTTGAAAATCAACAGATTCTTTAGGATCAAATAAAATACGTTTTTTAGGATCTACTTTAAGAATATAATATTTTAAAGCGCCCATTCCAATCGTCTTATACAAGTCTTGTTTATCAGCATCCGAATAGCCATCAAGCTTCCCTAATTCATCTGAAATCTCTTCAGCTGTATCATTCATATCCTGCATTAAATCGTCAGCGTCCACAACGGTTCCTTCACGACTTTTCATTTTACCACTCGGTAAATCTACCATTCCATAACTTAAATGGAATAGGTTTTTGGCCCATTCAAAACCTAATTTTTTCAGAATTAAAAACAACACTTGAAAGTGATAATCTTGTTCGTTACCAACGGTGTAAACCATACCTCCTACATCCGGATAATCTTTTACTCGCTGAATAGCCGTTCCAATATCCTGTGTCATATAAACGGCTGTACCATCGGCACGCAGCACTATTTTTTCATCTAATCCGTCTTCGGTTAAATCACACCAAACAGAACCGTCCTCTTTTTTATAAAAAACACCAGTTTTTAAACCTTCGCTAACAAATTCTTTTCCTAATAAATACGTTTGACTTTCAAAGTATAAGCAATCAAAATCAACTCCAAGGTTCTTATACGTTGTTTCGAATCCAGCATAAACCCAATCGTTCATTTTTTTCCAAAGTGTTACTACAGCTTCATCACCAGCTTCCCACTTACGAAGCATATTTTGTGCTTCAATAATAATAGGTGCTTCCTTTTTAGCTTCATCTTCGGTTTTGCCTTGTTCTATTAATTCGGCAATCTCTTTTTTGTATTCTTGGTCAAACTTGACATAGTAATTTCCAACAAGCTTATCACCTTTTAATCCGGTAGACTCAGGTGTTTCACCGTTTCCAAAACGCTCCCACGCCAACATACTTTTACAAATATGAATACCTCGATCGTTTATAACTTGTGTTTTATAAACCTTTTTCCCAGAAGCTTTTATAATTTCGGCAACACTAAATCCTAATAAGTTATTTCGAATATGTCCTAAATGCAACGGTTTGTTTGTGTTAGGCGAAGAATATTCCACCATAACAGCTTTATCATCTGTTTTTGGTGTTACAAATCCGAAGTCTTTAGAATTGGAGATTCCTTTGAAAAAACTGATATAATACGCATCTTCAATTTCAATATTCAAGAAACCTTTAACTACATTAAACCTTTTAACAACCTCCAGATTGTCTTGTAAAAACTGTCCAATTTGCTCACCAATTTGTACTGGGTTTCCTTTTACTTGGCGTAACATAGAAAAAACAACAATGGTTATATCGCCAGGAAATTCCTTGCGTGTTGCTTGGAATTCTACCGAAGAAAGATCGACGTTAAAAATAGACTTTACGCCTTGTTTTACAGATTCTGAAAGAGTTTCTTGAAGATTCATTTTTTACATTTTTAAGAGAGCAAATATATCAATTTAATACAAGGTATGCGCGATTAATATGTCTAGAGTTACAAATGAAGCGACCAGACATTTCAGCCGCAAAAAACACCTCTAAAAAATAAAAACGAAAATAAGATTGTTGAAGCTAAATTAATAAAAACTGTGGCTATTGGAAAAGCTTTAAAAAACGAATAGGAATTATTGAGAAACTATAGATTAATGACCTCTCTAGATTCTAATAACAGAAACTACAAACGCGTTTTTGAATAGGCAACAAATTTATGAAACTTTAAAGCATAAATTGAATTCCATAATTCCTACAAAAGATCACAAGCTTTTACTTTATAAACATTGAAAAACAACGCATTTAACGCCGTAGATACCAATACTAAAAAAAGCACCTGTTTGGATTTAAATATTTGTAAAAAACTTAATCATGGGAGGATTGGGGTAGAAAGCTCCTTAAATATTGGCACAACATTTTTTGTAGAACTACCCCAAATCCAATCCTTTAAACTGATATAAAAATTAGGCTTTTGGTAAAAAGACTTCAGCCATCATACAACGCGCACTTCCGCCTCCACAAGTTTCAATAGTCTCCAATGAGCTAGATAAAATAGGACAAAAAGCTTCAATTTGCGCAATTTGCTCTGGTCTTAAACTGTTATGTGCAGCAGTACTCATTACTAGATAACGTTGGTTTAAATGTCCTTGCACCTGTAGCATATTTCCTGCAAACTGATGCATTTGTGCTTCTGTTATTGCTATTACAGCTTTTCCATCCTCTTTTAAGTTTTTAACAACTTGTTTACGTTCCTTTTTATCATCGATCGCATCTAAACAGATAATAGCAAATTTTTCTGCTAAACACATCATTACGTTAGTATGATAAATAGGTAAACGCTTATCTTCTACGGTTTGAAAAGCTGTAAATAAAATAGGTGCATAATCAAAATCTTCACAGAACTCAATAAACAATTCTTCGTGAGCTCTAGCCGATTTCGCGCAATATGCCTTTTTATTTATTCTATCCAGTAATAAACTACCAGTTCCTTCCAAAAACACACCTTCGTTTTCAGCTCCGGTATAATCGATTATATTTTCAATTTTAAAACCTTCTTCTTCTAAACGCAAGAATATATCTTCACGTCTTTCTGGGCGTCTATTTTCAGCAAACATTGGATATAATGCAACATCGCCATTTTCGTGAAAACTCACCCAGTTATTTGGAAAAATAGAATCTGGAGTATTTAAAGATTTAATATCGTTTTCCACAATTACATTCACACCAACGGCACGAAGCTTATCTACAAAAGCATCAAACTCTTCTTGAGCTTTGGTATTTATTTCATCATTTTTAAGATCTAATTCTTCCTGAAAATAATTATTAACCGCCGTTTGTTCATTCATCCTGAAATGAACTGGTCGTATCATTAAAATAGTGTTTGTAGTTTGTGGCATAAATATTTCTTTAAAATGCAAAACTATGATTTTTTAAAGGATACTATGCATGCTTTAACAATAAAAACGTTCATTTTAGATAAAGAATCTAGACCGCTGCGCTTTCAGGAACAATCTGTCTGCCGGTAAATAGAGGAGCAAAAAGTAAATTATATAGCATTGAAAATATAAAACAAGAATATGAAAGTATTTAAAAAACAAAACGGCTGCTTACAGCAACCGTTTCCAAAGTCTAATTTAGTACTTTTTTTTATTTACCTCCAACTATTTTTTTCTGTGAAAAATTAGTTCCAGAAAGAATATGAATACCACTTGAGGCTGACGGAGGTATAGCTATTGTTAGCGTCTCCTTGCTTCCATCGTATTGTTAACTTGAAATAACTATTAGTCAACCATTTATATCATTTAACTTAAAACTATAATTTGCATCGATATTATAATCAAAACCCAGTGCTTTAAAATTGACTATTAAATCTTGATGGGTAGCTGCTACAGCTGTATTATCAATGTAGTATAAACCTTCAACATATTTGTTTTTGTAACACACATTATATTCAGCATTTCTGTTTTCAAAAGTTTATCTATTAATAACAAACAAAAGACACAAACTGTTAATAACTTGAGCTTTAAGGCGTGGAATTTGAAACCTGCAAAAGTTTTCCATTGTAATACTTCCTACCTGTTTCGGCAAAATCCAAAATATAATTAGCCATAGATTCTGGTGTTGTGGGAACTTTGAATCCTGGAAAAGCTTCTTCCAACATTTCGGTTTGAACCGCACCAAGAGCCAGCACATTAAAACAAATTCCAGAGTCTTTGTATTCTTCCGCTAATAGTTCAGTTAATGTTATTACCGCGCCTTTACTAGAACTGTAGGCAGATAATCCGGGAAACTTCATACTACCTTGAACGCCGCCCATAGAACTAATAGTTAGAACATGACTTTCACTTTTCATAAATGGCAGTATAACGCGCGTCATTTCAGCAACGCCGAATACATTGGTTCTATAAACGTATTCAAAATCATCTAGTGTGGTTTCGGCAAAGGGTTTGTTAACAATTGCACCCGCATTATTAATAAGAATATCCACTTGAGACCATTCCTTTTTCATGAATGCTTCAACTTTATTAAAATCAGATTTTTTAGATAAATCGAAAGCAAAAGCCGTAACATTCTGCAATTGCAAATCTTTTACGGGTTTGGAGTTTCTGGATAAGGCTAATACCTGATAGCCTTGCTCTGAAAACTGCTTCACCAATTCAAAGCCAATGCCTCTACTAGTTCCTGTAATTATAACGTTTTTACTCATTGTTCATTTGAATTTCTTTTGTTGGCGTATTACTCATTTTTTCAATACCAGGAATTAACTGATTTATCAAATTAGCCATGTGATCATAATCTAATTTATCAATTTCATCATGTACATGATGATAGAAGTCATAGTTGGATAAATCGCAAGATGAAATGGTATGCGATGGCATTTTAAATACTTCATAAAAAGGATAATTATCAGAAGCTTTAAATAAATTATATTGTTTTGCAATTTCAGATTCACCCAACAATTTAGATCCCACATAACCATTGATTGCTTCCGCCATGTTAGATTTGCCATAGCCTGTTACAAACGCTACATAATCGCGATCTTGAAACGGCACACCAATCATTTCCATGTTTACAACAGTATATAAATTAGCATTTTCAGTTTTTAATCTGTTCGCTAAATGTTTTGAACCTAACAAGCCCATTTCTTCAGCAGAAAAAAGTACAAACATTAAACTACGTTTATTTGTTTTTTTAGCAGCAAAATAACGTGCCATAGCTAAAACAGACGAGGTTCCCGCTGCATTATCATTAGCGCCATTGGCGATAGAATCCAATTCCACCATTTTTGCTTTAGTTCCTATATGGTCGTAATGTGCACCAATAATTATAATTTCATTCTTAAGTTTGGCATCGCTACCTTCTAAAAAGCCAATCACATTATAGGTGTCCATATCTTGAACTTTAAAATTATCACGATATGTATCATAATATGGTTTAACATCAAATTGTTTAAATTGATTTTCAATATAGCTTGCAGAAGCCTCTAAACCTTCACTTCCTGTGTCACGACCCATTTGATCGTTAGAAGCTAGAAAAGAAACAGTTTCCTTAACCTCATCGGCCGTAATAGTAATGTTTACATCAGATTTAACTTGCTGATTTTCCTGCTTTACTTTACAGCTAAATATGCTGATGGCTACTAATAATAAAATGAGTTTTTTCATGTGTTATTTTTTATTGTTTTATATAAGTGACTACGTTTTTATATGCTAATTCCATAAAAACAAATTGTTTTATGAAATCAAAAATGAGCAAAATTAATTAAAGTCTAAATATAAAAAAATCCCGCTTGGTTTAGCAGGATTTCTTTAATAGATAAGGTGATTCGTCTATTTCTATAGATTAAACCAACATGGTAATTGGATTCTCGATATACCCCTTTAAAGTTAAAAGAAATTGTGAGCCTGTTGCACCATCAACTGTTCTATGATCGCATGCCATAGTTAATTTCATGGTGTTTCCAGCTACTACTTGACCGTTTTTAACAACGGGCTTTTCTACAATAGCACCAACCGATAAAATTGCAGAGTTTGGCTGATTGATAATAGATGTAAAGCTCTCAATTCCAAACATGCCTAAATTAGAAATTGTAAAGGTACTACCTTCCATTTCTTGAGGTGTTAGTTTTTTGTTTTTCGCTTTGCCTGCAAACTCCCTCACTGCAGCACCAATTTGCGGTAATGACTGCTCGTTTGCAAACCGTACTACAGGAACAACTAAGCCATCAGGAACGGCAACAGCTACACCAATATGTACGTGATTATTTTTTTTCATTTTATCATCAAACCACTGCGAGTTCACTTGTGGATGTTGCTTTAATGCTAACGCACAAGCTTTAACAATAATATCGTTGTATGAAATTTTAGTATCTGGAATAGAATTGTATTGCTCACGGAATGCTATTGCATTTTCCATATCAAACTCCACATTTAAGTAATAATGTGGTGCAGTGAATTTAGACTCTGCTAAACGCTTGGCAATAACTTTACGCATTTGCGAGTGTTTCACCTCATCAAAATCCTCCTCACCTGTTGGAACAAATTTTCCAACTGATGCTGCAGAAGCTTCTTGAGGTTTAAAGTTTTCTATATCACGTTTTACGATACGACCATTTTCGGCAGAACCCGTAACTTGTGAAATATCAATACCACGTTCTTCAGCCATTTTTTTCGCTAATGGTGAAATAAATACGCGTCCTTTTGAAGTTACATTAGAACCAGAAGGCTTCTCTACTTTAGCTTCCTTCTTGTCCTCTTTTTTAGGTTCTGGCTTTGTTTCTTTTTTAGCTTTTGGAGTTTTTCCCTTTTTATCGGAAGCACCTTCGTCTTTATAATCTTTAACTACAGCTGAAATGTCAGTTCCTTCTGGGCCAATAATAGCTAAAAGTGAATCCACTTTTGCAGAATCACCTTCCTCTAAACCAATGTATAATAAGTGTCCAGATTGAAAGGACTCGAATTCCATAGTCGCTTTATCCGTTTCAATTTCAGCTAAAATATCGCCTTCCTCTACGTTATCTCCTACTTTTTTCAACCAGGCAGAAACTGTTCCTTCTTCCATAGTATCACTTAACCGTGGCATTGGAACAACAATTACACCTTCAGGTAACTCAACTTCTTCTGAATCTGTTTCTTCGGAAGCTTCAACTTCATCATTACCGCTATGTCCATCGTCTTCAGAAGTTTCCTCATCCGCTTCACCTTCTGAAGTATCATCTTCTCTTTTAGTTTTTGAACCACTTTTTATCAGATCTGAAATATCTTCACCTTCATCTCCAATAATAGCCAATAGCTTATCTACTTCCGCTGTTTCACCTTCTTGAATACCTATATGTAATAAGATGCCTTCATGAAACGATTCAAATTCCATTGTGGCTTTATCCGTCTCAATTTCAGCAAGGATATCTCCTTCTTCAATCTTATCTCCAACTTGCTTCAACCACGCAGCTACGGTACCTTCTTCCATGGTATCGCTTAAACGTGGCATGTTTATAATTTCAGCCATTGTTTATATTTTATGTTGTATAAATGGATAATCTTCTTGTTCGTAAACCGCGTCGTACATAACGTTCTTCTCTGGATACGGAGATTCTTCGGCAAACTTTTCGCATTCATTTACTAAAGCCTTTACACGTTTATCAATATCTTTAATCTCGGCTTCGGTGGCATATTCTTTATCAAAAAGAATCTGCTTTACTTGCGCAATGGGATCTATTTTCTTGTATTCTGCAACCTCATCTTTAGTTCTATAATGCTGAGCGTCACTCATAGAGTGCCCTCTATAACGATAAGTTTTAAGCTCTAAAAATGTTGGTCCATCTCCTCGTCTTGCGCGTTTGATAGCTTCATCAAAAGCTTCAGCTACTTTTATCGGATTCATTCCATCTACTGGTCCACAAGGCATTTCATAACCCAAACCTAATTTCCAGATTTCTGTATGGTTAGAAGCACGTTCCACCGATGTACCCATGGCATAACCATTGTTTTCACAAACGAAAACAACAGGTAATTTCCATAACATGGCTAAATTAAACGTTTCATGTAAAGAACCTTGTCTTGCTGCACCATCACCAAAACAACATAAAGTAACGGCATCATTACCGGCGTATTTATCACCAAAGGCAATACCCGCACCTAAAGGAATTTGACCACCAACAATACCATGACCACCATAAAAACGATGTTCTTTAGAAAAAATATGCATAGATCCACCTAACCCTTGAGATGTTCCGGTTGCTTTTCCAAATAATTCGGCCATAACACGTTTCGGATCCACACCCATACCTATTGGCTGAACGTGATTCCTATACGCAGTAATCATTTTATCTTTAGTTAAGTCCATAGCATGCAAAGCGCCTGCTAATATGGCTTCTTGACCATTATATAAGTGAAGAAATCCTCTTACTTTTTGTTGAATGTAAACGGCAGCTAGTTTGTCTTCAAACTTTCTCCAGAATAACATGTCTTCATACCACTTAAGGTATACTTCTTTGGTTATCTTTTGCATTGGTAACGTTAATTTGATAAACGAATAGACAAAAGTAACACTTTACTTATTAACGAAAAAACCCAAAAACGTAAAACTTACTATAAAACAATGTTAATTCTTATGAAGTGCTTATAGAAACGATTTATCGAAAAGTAATGGCAGTAAATTTGCGAGCGATTCGGATCTTACAACCTTGCCCGTTTCTCCCATAAAATAAAGCTCTATTGGTTCATTCTGCTTCACTTCATATTCGGCAATAGCCTGACGACAAGCACCGCATGGTGGAATTGGCGACATGGTAGGCCTAATATTTGAACCTGCAATAATAGCCATTCTGATAATTTTAGCATCTGGATACTGCGAACCTGCGTAATAAATTGCAGTACGCTCGGCACAAAGCCCGGATGGATAGGATGCATTTTCCTGATTATTACCAGTAATGATTTCACCATTATCTAATAATAAAGCAGCACCAACACTAAAGTTGGAGTATGGCGAATAAGATTTTCCCCGAGCTTCAGAAGCCTTAGTCATTAATGAAGCCACTTCAGTAGGCAGTTCATCAAAATCATCATAAGCCTGTAATATGCATTCTATTTTTACTTCTTTCATAATCGTATTTATATCCACTAATTTAAGAAACAAATTTAACCAAAAAAAACTATTGCGAATGGCAATAGTTTTTTGTTTTATTTGAATCTTGAAAGATTAATATTCTCTGTACGTTCCAGGCCCTAAATTAAACGTTAAGGAGAAACGTAAGGTATTCTCCAATGGGCTCTTTACTTTAGAAGCCGAGAATAGGTATGATAAATCAATACCAATGACGTTGTACTTGAAACCTGCTCCAATAGCAAAAAATTGGCGCGCTCCTTTTGATGAACTCTCATGGAAATAACCGCCTCTAAAAGCAAAAGAATCTTGATACATATATTCGGCTCCTAGAGCCCATGTCCATTCTTGTAGCTCCTCACTAAATCCATCTGGTGCATCACCAAAAGATTGGAACATACCTTTAAAGAAACCGACATTTCGATCTTTACCTTCTACTATATACTTATCATCTTTGCTCACAAAAACATCTTCACCTGGCATGGGATTATTAGGATCAGCTGCCGGTTGATAACCTGCTACACCATCGTTATTTTCATATTCAAGTCTCTCACCTAAAACAGGTGGTGTTGGCACAAGTAGTTTAGTCACCTCACCTGTTATTGATACTTTATTAAAATCGTCTAAGATAAAATCGAAACCACCTCCTAAACGTAACGTTGTTGGCTGGAAATTCTCTTCCCCACCATCATCATATTTAAATTTTGGCCCAATATTTTGAATAGCAAAACCTAAACGCGTACGCCCATTAAAACCTGCGTAAGCTTGTTCTTCACTTTGATAATAACCAGAAACATCTACGCCAAACGTACTAGCCGCTTCAGCATCTGCATCTATAGCGCCGATTTTTAAATCAGAACGCATATAACGCATGGCAACCGACATTGCAAACTCCTGACTTAATTTTAAGGAATAGGATGCATCAATACTCATCTCATTTGGCTGTTCGATAAGCGCTTGAGAAAATTGATCTTGAACGAGTTCAATTTCACCCAAAGAGAAATATTTGAAACTCGCAGCAAAAGCACTACGCTCATCAATTCTATTAAAGTACGTTACATTTCCCAAAAATATGTCATTAACAAGACTGCTCAAATATGGCGTATAACTAACACCTATTCCCTGTTTGGTTTCTGAAAACGCATATTTAGATGGGTTCCATTGTTGCGAAAAAGCATCCACACCGGTAGCGACTCCCATATCTCCCATGGAAGCTGCACGTGCATCAGCCGCAATTAACACAAAGGGCAATCCCGTTGTTATAACACGTTTAGCGTCTGGATTTTTAGGAGTAATTTCAACCGTATTTTGCGCATAAATTTGGTGTACAAAAACAACTGTAAAAAGTAATAAAATTTGATTTTTCATGTATTGATTGTATTTAGCAAATATAATATATTATTAAAGTATTACAAGTTTCTCGATTTTTTCCACAGATTTATTTAGGATTGGCGATCTTACAGTTAGCTTATAAATATAAACGCCTTTTCCTATTTTATCTCCAAAATCATCGCGACCATCCCAAACAATGTCGCGTGACAAAGCTGATGTGCCTTTTCCGCAACATTCAAGTGAGTTAGTTTGCCCATTAAGTGTCTTCACTAATTTTCCGGAAACGGTGAATATCTGTACTAAAACGTCTAAAACATCAGAACTATTGTGGTTGAACCAAAATTCTGTATAATTAACGAACGGATTTGGATAATTTAAAACATTTTCGATAACAAGACTCTGATTCTCATCATGTACCATAAATTGTATTTCCGAGGTTGATGAATTATTATAAACATCCCAAGCTTTAACTTTTAATGTATGCAAACCAGGCTCTAAATTGCGCAATGGATAATTGGCGGTGCCACGTTGAAAATCGTCAATTTCCGTTTGATAATAATCATTTAATATATAGGGATTCGTTTCATCGCCATCTAAAACAGCAACAATATCATGCCCGATACCACTAGCTGTGTTGATTCCGTTTTCGTCCTCTAGTTTGACTAAAAGACTTGGAGATTTATTGGTAATTCCTCCAGACACGAAATTTTCATCATTCATGTATAGTTGAATCTCTGGACCAATAGCATCTTCAGGTGCATTTGGATTAAGGCCGCCTATGGTAATAGAACTATTATCTGCGCCCGATTGATCTTCAAGCGCGTTATCTCTTTTAGCATAAAAACTAATACGTCCCTTACCTTCCGGAATTCCTATATCTCGGGGTACAATAAATTCAAACTCAAATTGACCGTTTGTTATGGAAGCCTGACCTCTAAAAATAGTGGCTCCTAACGTTTCGAAATCCATGGTGAGCAGCTGATTATTTACTTTTACACCATCATTACCTAAAGTAGTGCGCTCTATTTTTTTATCATACAAGTTAACAGAAAGCACACCTGTATAATCTGACATAATATTGCCTGATGCGTCCCTAACTTCTCCTGATATTTTAGCGCGACTTAATGCTTTTAACACGGGCGTCGTTTGAGAGACAGGAATATCATTTACCTTTGTTAACCGAACATTTGGTTTAGGGAAAGCTAATTTCATGGCTGGATCTCCTATAAAAAAGACTAACCGCCTTTGAGACATACCGGAAATTCCTGGATCTGTTTTTGTTAAACGTAACGCTTCTGCCATAGACGGATACTCATCATCCGCATACTCATCATCTGGATTGAACGAAAACAAGTATTCTTCCAATATTAAATTAAAAGAAATACCAACGTTTACATATATTTGACGTGTTGTGGTAATTAAAGCTATAGCGCCACCATCTTTATTCCAATACGTATATTCTCCAGCAGTAGGACGCAACGGATTATCAAATCGTGTGTATTCGCAAGTTACCGTAACAAAACAATTAAGCTTACAAACATTGTTTAGTTTTTGTACATCAGGTTTTTCGAAAATTCGCTCGTTTGCCAAACCATCTTCGCCCCCATGCCCAAAATAATTCACTACCAAAGCCCCCTTTTCTATCGCATTTGTTATAGCCGTAGTAACAGCAGGATACCTATCACCTCCTGCAGAAGATTCCTGAACAAAAGCATCCGAATGGATTTTTGTGACATTAATAAAATCTTTGGCTTGAGCAATATTATCACCAATAGTATTGGTTGTTAACTGAATGTCCTTTTCCCAAGCTTCATCTACATCATCAGAAATAACTAGCACATTATTTCGCCAATTACCATATGATTCTTCAATATAATAAGAAGCGACCTTATCTACCATTTCTTTAGCCTGCTGAGGCGAATTAGCCAAAATACGACCAATAGCAATATCCAATTTATTGGAACTATGCATATCTCCTTCATTAGAATCCATCATACCAAAAAAATCATCAGAAACATAAGAACTCGTTAATGTAAAGCTATCATAGGCATGCCACGATGGCGCAATATTCGTGTTATTACGTATTCTGTCCTTATAATCAAAAGAACCATCACCAAACATGCATAGGTATTTTATACGTTTGTCGGGTGCACTAGCATTCTCATATACATATTTTATAAAATTACGAATGGCTCCAATATCTTGTGTTCCAGGGCCAAACTCGATATAAATATCTTTAAGCTTAACAACCTTAACATTCAGGTTGTACTGATTTCTGTTAATCTGCGCTAAACGTTCCGCTTGAGCATACAGGTTGGATGGCGTAATTATAATATAGTCCACATCCTGAAAATTCCCTTGGGCATTTTTAAAAATCGTTCCCTTTAAGTTTTGATTGGACACATAAGGATTGGAAACCAATATAGGTTCATAAAAACCAGAAGACGGTATAACAGCATAGGTTTTTAGACTTCCTAAAATCGCTTTAAAAGAAATAGACGTGTTTGAGTTCGTATTATTTAAGCTCTGGACATTATAAATATCAGTTACATCCCAAATTTCTTTTACTTCTGCGGCATTTGTCAAGTTATATTCGCCAATACCGGAAGCATTTATTACGCCGCGATTATAAAATGTAAACTGACCTCCAGCAAATTTTAATTCACGAGTAGCTTCTACAGAAATATAATCTATATAAGCCAAAGCTGATGGATTACCACCATTGTCATAACCCAACGTTACCGATACATTGGAACTCGTAACATTTACATTGTTATTATAAACAGCCTGCGTTGCTAAATTAGCATTTGAAACAGCTGGAAGAATTAAATTAGCAATAGACGTGTTGTTAACCTTTAATTCCATGCTGGATGATATTTCAGAAGTTGAAGCAACATAAGCTTTCATCTTTATAGGGATGGTAGTAATTAGATTTGGAAATGAAAAGTCGAAAGTTTTTATGCGTTCAACATCAAAGCGATCGCCAAACCAGCGCCTTCCTACACTCACCAAATTATATTCATCTACCTCGTGATATTTATAATCCTGAAAAGTACTAATCATCATATTAGAAGCTCCCGACGGCTGTATAATAGGTTGGATACGCTTCCCGTTGCCAGGACTAATATTAATGTAATAATTGGTTGCGGTATTATAGATATTAATATTCGTATTGCTATCCGCATCATACCTGTTTGGCCCTTCCGCATAAAACAATATATAATCAGAATCATGAAAGTAGCCGTCAGACTCACCTATAACTTGGATTGCGTTTTCCTGTAAATCCATAGGGTATGGTTCAGAATTAGCATAAGGAATCATACGGCCGCCATTACCAAAAAGCTTCATAGTTCTTGGATCTACCACATCCATATCTATACCTAAACGCTGAAGAAATTGTCGCGAAATTTTAAAAACACCAGACTTATCCACTTGAAACTTATACCAACTACCAGAGACTAAAACAGAGTTAGAGATAGCAAACCGGTTACCTGATCTTAAGTTATTTTGAGCACCATATGAAATTGTGAAAGCCGTTAATTTTTTAAAGGTACCGTTTTCACTTATTATAGCAGAAACTGTTAAGAAAGCACTTCGATTATCACGACTAATACTGTTCTTTAAATTGAATTTTAACTGATTAGGAATTGTAGCTAAATCGACATCTCTTAATTCACTTTTTGAAATTGTAGTATATCTAACATTAGAGATTTGTACGGAGTTTTCATTTATTAATTGTGAAATACTCCATTGCGCAATGAACTCAACACCTTGAACTAAATCATAACTAAAATACTCTTCATTAAAAACAGGGATTTCTAACGAGAAGCTTTCGTTAGAAAAAGTTTTCGTACCATTCCAAGTGATATCAAATTGTTTTTGTTGCGAAAACACCGCAGCCGAAACGAACATAATAAGTAGGAACATTCTCTTTTTCATTACACAAATAACGCTATTTAACATCGCTTATTATTAAAAAATAAAGAAATTTAAAAAACCTAAAGAAATTTTCAATAATAAAACATAAAAGTTGGCGTTCTAATTAAGCAATGTAAGCGACAAAAGCACCAAAAGCGTCGTTGAAACGTTTGATAAACAGGATGAAATGCCTAATATTTTAAGTTATTTCTAAATATTAACTTGTATTATTCTATGGAATTCATATATTGCGTCACCAAAAAACATTAATGGCTTACTTAAACGTATGGATATGAAAAAAGTATTAACAATAAAATTATTGTTAGTTTTAGCAATAGCTGTTACAGCAGTTGGTTGTAAACGATCGTCTAGTTCAAACAGCTCTCGTGCTACAGGATGGGACATTAACTCTAAAGAAGGAGGTTTCCAATATAACACGAGTTTTAAAGGACAAGAAGCAGCGCCAGGATTGGTGTTTGTAGAAGGTGGAACTTTTACCATGGGTAGAGTTCAAGACGATGTAATGCACGATTGGAATAATACACCTAATCAACAACACGTTCAGTCATTCTATATGGATGAAACTGAAGTTACCAACTTAATGTATTTAGAATATCTAGATTGGATTAAGCGTATTTATCCACCATCTGAACAAAACTTTAAAGCTATTTATGATGGCGTTGTTCCTGACACTTTAGTATGGAGAAATCGTCTAGGTTATAACGAAGTAATGACAGAAAACTATTTACGCCACCCTGGATATGCTGAATATCCTGTAGTTGGTGTAAGCTGGATTCAAGCTGTTGAATTTGCCAACTGGCGTTCAGATCGTGTTAACGAAGCAAATTTAGAAGCTGCTGGTTATATTCAAAGAGATGCAAAATTAAATGAAGTATCGGCTAATGCTACATTTAATACCGACACTTATATTAATGCACCGTCTCAAGTTTACGGAGGAAACACCGCCCTAACAGATCCAGAAAACACACGTCGTCGTGTTCAAACAAATGCTGCTGGCGATCCAATTAATGTAAATGCAACTAGAGAAACCGGTATTATTCAACCAAAATATAGACTTCCAACAGAAGCTGAATGGGAGTATGCTGCTATAGCTTTAACATCTTTACGTGACTATAACACATATAGAGGGCGTAAAAAATATCCTTGGGATGGGCAATACACACGTTCAGGTAAACGCAAAATTAGAGGTGACCAAATGGCTAATTTCAAGCAAGGAAAAGGTGATTATGGTGGTATTGCAGGATGGTCTGATGATGGCGCAGATATTACAAACCAAGTAAAATCTTATGCTCCAAACGATTTTGGTTTATATGATATGGCTGGAAACGTAGCAGAATGGGTAGCTGATGTTTACAGACCTATTATTGATGAT
Source organism: Bizionia argentinensis JUB59 (assembly GCF_000224335.1). GTDB lineage: Bacteria > Bacteroidota > Bacteroidia > Flavobacteriales > Flavobacteriaceae > Algorimicrobium > Algorimicrobium argentinense. The sequence continues at coordinate 28,567 of NZ_AFXZ01000004.1, forward strand.
GAGTTTAGTGACTTTAACTACTACCGTGGAAATGTATACACTAAAAATGAAATTAATGAAGATGGAACGGTAAGAATTGTAACACCAGATGAAATTAAGTTTGACACCTTACCAAATGGTAAAGTTGTTGCTAGAAACTTGCCAGGAGAAATTCACCAAGTTCCTGTTGACGAAAACGAAACATACTTAAGAACAAACTTCGATACCAGCGATAACAGAAACTTTAGAGATGGAGACCGACGTTCGTCTCGTGATTACCGCGATGGTGATTTTGACGAAATTGATGGTGATTCTGAAAAAGGAACGCATACTAGTAAAATGTATAATTCACCAAGCCATAGTGTTGAAACGGATTCAACTGGACAATTAATACGTGAATATGACCGATCAAGCAAGCGTACTTCTTTAATTAACGATGAAGCTCGTGTTTACAAAGGTGGATCATGGAAAGACAGAGAGTACTGGTTAGACCCTGCTCAACGTCGCTATTTTCCTCAAAATATGGCAACAGACTATATTGGTTTTAGATGCGCGATGTCTCGTGTAGGTTCAAAATCAGAGAATAAAGGAAAAACAAAAAACTAAATAATTTGTTTTAAAAATTATAAAAAGTCCTGGCAGTAGTCAGGACTTTTTTTATACTTTTATTTTATGGAATTAAACACAATACACCAGCGTTTTTTAGAATGCAAAAACGTTTGTACCGATACGCGCAAAATCACTAAAGACTGTCTATTTTTCGCTTTAAAAGGCGATAATTTTGACGGTAATACATTTACGCAGCAAGCTTTAGAAAAAGGCGCGAAATATATAATTATTGATAATGACGCTTACTATAAAGACAGCCAAACCATTCTCGTAGAAGATGTATTGAGTACGCTACAAAACTTAGCAGCCTACCATCGCGACTATTTAGGGATTCCCATTATTTCACTAACAGGAAGTAATGGCAAAACAACTACCAAAGAATTAATTAATGCCGTGCTCTCTGAAAAATATCAGACTACAGCAACAATTGGTAATTTAAACAACCATATCGGCGTGCCGCTAACTCTCTTATCCATGACTAAAGATACAGAAATAGGGGTTGTTGAAATGGGGGCAAATCATCTAGGAGAAATAGCATTTTTATGCGAAATTGCAAAACCAGACTATGGCTATATTACAAACTTTGGAAAAGCACATTTAGAAGGTTTTGGCGGTATTGAAGGTGTCATAAAAGGAAAAAGTGAATTATATGACTATTTGCTGTCACATGATAAACAAATATTCTTAAACACCGACGACACTATTCAAGTTGCTAAAACGAAATCGGTTAAAACCATTTCTTTCGGTCAAAAGGAAGAAAAAAACCAAATAACAATTCAATTTATAAATGCAAATCCATTTGTAAAGCTGCAATATCATGACGAAACAATTTCAAGTCACTTAATTGGCGCCTATAATTTTAATAATATATCAGCAGCAATTGCTGTTGGAAACTATTTTAAAGTTCCGGATTCCAATATAAAGAAAGCTATTGAAGGCTATACTCCAGCAAACAATCGCTCGCAAATAATTAAAAATGGCTCTACCGAGATTATTTTAGATGCCTATAATGCCAATCCTTCCAGTATGAAAGTGGCTTTAGAAAATTTTTCAAATCAAGAACACCGAAATAAGATTATCATATTAGGCGATATGTTTGAGCTTGGAACTGAAGCAGAAAAAGAACATCAAGCGGTTGTAGATTTGGTTAACGCTCTAAATATTGATAAGGCCGTGTTTTTAGGTGAAAATTTTAATAAAACAACTTGTATTCATCCAAAAGCAACATTCTACACGTCATTCCAAGCATTTAAAGAGGCTTTTAACCTGGAGAGCTTAAATTATTCATTAGTTCTAATTAAAGGCTCTAGAGGCATGGCTTTGGAGCGTGTTTTGGGGTTGTTGGATGAGCAATAGATTCTTTACAAATCAGTTGTGGTGCATTTAAGACGAACATCGTAACAATCGATAAGAATTAGGAACAATAGAAATGGAATTGTTTTATTATTATCTTTATTCGATATGAGATAAGAACTTATTTAAGACATTTTGCTAATGAATATAATTGAATTTTAAGACAGTCATTTCAAAATTAAATGGCTGGAATAGAAAATATGAACGAATTTTTGAAAAACTTAATGATTGACAATATACTTAACACTAAAAAAACAAATTATTCTTCAAATTTAAATGAAGAGAATTTAACGCAAAAAATTGGAGGCATATTTGAGAAAAATGACTCAAGCTTTGTTGGAAAATTTACGAGTCAAAATGAATTTGAGATTTATGATAAATGGACTTTTATAAAATGGTACGTGCCAAATTTTAAAAGAAGAACAGCTTATTTAATTGGAGAAATATTAGAATCAGGAAAAGGCACATTAATAAAGTTAAACATGAAACCTAATCCTGTTATATCCATTTTCCCTATTCTTACTATTTTAATTGGAGTAATTACATTAATAGTTGCTTACTCAAATAATGAAACTTTAATTTTTGGACTAATTATAATTGTAGTTGGAATTTTATTTTATCTATCTGGAATGTTTTTAATAAATCGACTACGAAACAATTTTGAGAAACATTTGGATTTACAAAAGGTTTAAATAAAAAAATGCAATGAAAATCAAATGTGGAATAAAAACGCACCAAAACACCGTGTTTAATTAATGGCTTGGTTCGAGCTTGCTTACGAATCCCGAAGCGTCGGGACTCGCGGATTTTCTATTCGGTTTTTATTTGCTAAATTAGGTGCTTAACCGCGCCATTAATCATACACATAACCTTTATCGCCTGTCTTCGAATAACAAACTATTATCATATAATTCTTTTTTAGAAATAATTTCAAAAGTTCTTTCTTTATAAGACCTCACAGGTTTAAAAAACCTGTGAGGTCTGAAACAAAA
>NZ_AFXZ01000003.1 GCF_000224335.1 Bizionia argentinensis JUB59
TACAATAACATACACAGACGGTTCCACATTTACGACAGCAGATTTCACAGGGCCACAAGGAATTCAAGGACCAGCAGGCCCTCAAGGTCCAAACGGCGTTGTTACACCAAAAGACTTAACAGCGGGAGATACATCTATTACGGTAACCGATGGTACTGGCGCTACATTAGTTGACAGTAGTATTGAAGTTACAGATGGAGGAATTACAACTATAAAATTAGCTGACGATGCCGTAACAGGAATTAAGGTAAATGCCAATGTAGCTGGAGTGGGTCTGGTTAAAAATACAACGACAAATGCATTAGATGTTCAAGCTAATAATGGTTTGAATGTGGATACTTCAGCGGACGCCGTTCAATTAGGCGGTAATTTAATAAAACCAACTACCATTACAACTAGTGTAACAAATACCTTGGCTGTTGCAGGATTACAGTCGGGATCTGATAATGATAGGTTGGTAGTTGTGCAGTCAGATGGTACATTGAGACAAATGAAAGCTGCAATGCCTAAATTTTTCTATATGCCTTCAGTAATTGTTTATACCGCAGCTGATCAGGTGCCTTCAGGTGATACATTTGGAACTATTAATTTATATGCAAAATACCAACAGCAATTTGGTTCGCCAGTAGCAGTAAATCCAGGAGCTACAACAAGTCTTCCTGTTTTGCCAAGCAATGAATTAGATTATCACATAACTTTTTATGATGAAGCTGTTTTCGAAAACGTGACCGTTAGCAATACGGGTATTTTAACTTATTCCGTTAAAACAAACGCAGATGTGTCATTAGGATCATTTATGAATATTGTATTTTCAGTAAAACCTTAATTAGCTATGTATTATAAAACACAGTATAAAATATGGAGTATCGTGCTATTTATGCTAGTTGGCATAACAGGCGTACAAGCTCAATGTTATCCAGGTGAAGTAGTAACCGCCGCTTACGCAACAGGAGGAGTAAGTCCGTATATAAACGATGTGCTTTGGCTAACTTGGGGTGCTACTAATGCAAATCAAGGCACATATCCTTATGGAAGACATAATCAGCAATTAAATGTAGGAGATAAATCCCATGCTTCTATCGATTTGGGGGATGGTAAATATCTCTGTATTGAAGCTGAAATAACAAGTATTAGTGGTCCTATAAATTCTTATGCTCCTGGGGATTATACAGGAGATTATTTAGACGATTTATATAATATAGGCGGCACAGGAGGTAGCAATCAACTAGTTTCTGGTATCAGAAATAGGGCTAATGGCGCCCTTTCCAGAATAACGTTAGAGTGTCGTGCTACTTTAATGGGGACTCCTATTAGAATTCCAGGAGTGGTATTTGCAGATGCCGAATCATTGGCCCCAGCTGAATATATATACGCTACTGCCGATGGCGAATGGACTTTAGTTGAAGTAAAGAAGAATAATGGGCAAGGTGCGTATAACGTTAGAAAAGAAATTGTTTTTGAAAGTGGCATACCTAGCTCAAAACAAACCATGAAACTTTTACGTGGTAATGATAATAACACCATGGCGGTATCCTTTTTAAAATTTAATGAGTCTGCTTATGATCAAACTGCTACCAATCCAGATTTTTCAGTTTCTATAGATGTAGAATTTAAAGGAAATGGATTAACCGCAATAGCTTTAGGTTTATTAGCGCCAGAGGTTGATGGCGGAGACGCACCAATTTCTTATGGAAATCCCTTGCATTTAATTCAGAAATTAGATTTTACGCCTGATAATATCACTGCTGTAAATCAAGGAAGTACTAGTTCTACGAATATTAATGCAGGTGCTTATACACCAGGTGCTTTAGTTGAAAACACTAATTTAAGTCATTTAGGAAGCACAGCTCCCGATACCGAATCTGTTATTGTACATTCAAAAGATGCAAAAGGAGATGATAATTTTGGACCAGCTGGACCTGACGAAGAAGATGCTTGGCCAACCGAATACAAACGTTTTTCTTATAAGGCAAATTATATTCCTGGAAATACTATTTCTGCTACTATTCCTTATAGAAGTGATAGTGATGGCTATATCGCTGGATGGATAGATTTTAATTTAAATGGTGTTTTTGATCCGGATGAAAAACAAGTAGTTTTTGCTCCAACAACAGGAAATACCATGGGTAGTATTGTCCTGGAATGGGTAGTTCCAGGAACGAGAAAGCCATATAGTACGTTTGTTAGATTGAGGCTTTCTCAACTAGAAAATATAACTCCAGGCGAATTTGTAAATACAGGCGAAGTAGAAGATCATAAAATATATGTTTTAGGACCCGTAGTAACCAACCCGATGATTCATTCAAAAGGAAAGCCTACGAATTAGTTCTAATGAAATTCAATCTCTTACACCCATTTATGACAAACCTTATAACTTGTTAAATATTTAAAAACAAATGCAAAACATCTCATTATTTATTAGTCTTGTTTTACTCTTTGCTTTCAGTTTTATGAAAGCTCAAACAACTAATGAAGGCATGCTTTTCGTTGGTGAAGACACGCAATTTTCAACCGTAGAACGTTTTGATAATCTTACTACAGGATCGTTTTATAATGATGGAGACACCTATATATACAGTCATTTTAATAACGATGGTACTTTAGATTTTTATCAAAACACCGGATTAACGCGCTTTATAGGAACATCGTTCCAAGCCATTAGCGGTTCAGGGATAAGCTACCTCTATGATGTTTATTTCAATAACTCCAGTAATGTCGTTCCTTTTCAATTATCAGGAAATTTAAATGTTAGTGGGGAATCCGATTTTTATGAAGGCATTGTAGATAACGATAATTTCGGTGGAAAGATGACTTTCAATACCAATGCTTTTCATATTAATACTTCCGATTACAGCCATGTGGACGGCGCCGTAAATAAATTAGGTAATCAAGAATTCACATATCCTATTGGCGATGGGGGTTATTATCGTTTTGCTAGTATTTCAGTATTAGGGAATTCAGCACCAGGAAATTCAGCACCAGGAAATTCGGCAGCTTTGTTTGAAGGAAAATTCTATTTTGAAAATTCAAACAACTTGTATTCACATGAATTGAAAGCTGGTGTTATTGAAGAAATCGACAATCAAGAGTATTGGACCATTGAAAAAGTGAGTGCCAATACTGACGATGGATTAATTACACTTTCGTGGCGCGATGTTACTACGCCAGCCATTTTTATTCAAGCAGCAGAACAAGATGCTTTAACAATCGTTCGCTGGGATGTAGCTACAAATATTTGGGTAGACGAAGGCGGTGCTATTGATCTAGATAGTCAAACCGTTACAACGTCCGTTAGTGGTTATGGTGTATTTACATTTGGACGTGTAAAATCCGATCTTATTTTACCTTGTGGCGTAGTTGTTTATAACTCCGTAACACCAAATAACGATGGGAAAAACGACTTTTTCTTCATTGATACTTCTGCTGGCGACTGTGCTAGAAACTTAAAAGTAAAAATATTTAACCGTTGGGGTGTTAAGGTTTTTGAAACCAATAATTATGGCGTCAATGGGCATATTTTTGATGGCTACTCAACTGGTCGCTTAACAACCAAGGACTCTGAATTATTGCCTTCTGGTACCTATTATTATATTTTAGAATATGACTATGGTAATGAAGCCGATAATAACAGGCATAAACAAGCTGGGTTTTTATACTTAAGTGCTAACTAATATGAAACGAATTCTAATGACTTTTATAAAATCAAACATATTTGTACTTGTTCTTTTGGTGAGCCTGTTTTTTATGGCACCATCCATGCAAGCACAGCAGGACTCGCAATACACCCAATATATGTATAATACTACTACGGTAAATCCAGCTTATGCAGGTTCTCGTGGCTCTTTAAATATATTTGGGGTTTATAGAAACCAATGGGTAGGTTTAGATGGCGCTCCAGAAACATTAAATTTCTCGGCAAATTCACCTATTGGCGTTCAAGGTATCGGTGTAGGGCTTGGCTTTACTAGTGATAAAATTGGACCGTCTTCAGAAAGTATTCTAGCAGCAGATTTTTCATATACAATTAGTCTGACAAGCGATGTTAAGCTAGCCTTTGGAATGAAAGGTGGGGTATCCTTATGGAGTTTGGATCCTAATAAATTAAATATTTACGATCCTAATGATAACAGCTTAAGGCAAGAAAACAAGAGCTCACCAATAATAGGAGCCGGTTTATATGTGCATTCAGAAAAGTGGTATATAGGGGTTTCCACACCAAATGTTATAGAAACTGATCATTATGATGATGTACAAGTTTCTACAGCCACAGAAAAAGCACACGTATATTTAATTGGAGGTTACGTGTTTACTGTTAATCCAAACTTAAAATTAAAACCGGCCGTATTAGCTAAAGCTGTAACAGGATCGCCTCTCGCAATTGATGTTTCGGCAAATGCGTTGTTGTATGATACCGTAACTTTTGGTTTGGCGTATCGTTTAGATGCCACTGTAAGTGCTATGGCTGGTTTTCAAATATCAGATAATATAATGGTTGGCTATTCTTACGATTATGATACTACTGAATTAGGGAATTATAATAACGGATCTCACGAAATATTTTTACGTTTTGAATTAGGTACAAGGCTTAAAGGAAAAGTAAACCCGAGATTCTTCTAATAAAAATTAAATTTTTTTAAATGAAAAATAGATTAGTCATATATAGTTTCTTTTTTCTGTGTTTGTCAAATACAACTTTGATGTACGGGCAAGAAAACAAAGTAGCAAAAGCAACGGGGAATTACGAACAATTAGATTATGTCAATGCACAGAAAGTATATTTAGAAGTGGCAGAAAAGGGACATGAATCTGAAGAGCTTTTTACAAAACTAGCCAACAGTTATTATTTTAATGCGCAATATGACGAAGCTGTAAAGTGGTATGAAAAGTTGTTTAGTTTTACAACAGAGCCAGAACAGAGTAATATGTATTTGCGTTATTCTCAATCTTTAAAAGCAACTGGTCAAGAAGCTAAAGCTGCAGAATATTATGATGCCTTTTTGCAGAAAAATGGTTTTGAAACGAATCAGATAAACGCACAGGGATATCATGATTTAACCCTACAGAACTCTGGTAGGTATGAGTTGAAACCACTTGAAAGAGTGTACGATGAAAATAAAGTGTCTTTTGGATATTTCAAGTTAGGGGACACGCTATATTATGCGTCGACGAATAACACGAAAACGTTTTTAAATATTAGAAGTGCTTGGGATGGATTAAGCTTTTTATCACTTTATACCGTTCAAGTCGATTCATTAAACCAAGCTATTAGTAAACCTAAAAAACTTAAGGGATCATTTAAAAGTAAGTTTCACGAGTCGTCGCCTGTTTTTACAACCGATAATAATACCGTGTATTTTACTAGAAGTAACAATACCATTGTAGACAAAAAAGAAGATCAGCGATTAAAAATTTATAAAACTGAAAGAATAAATGGTAAATGGGAAGTGGCTAAAGAGTTATCTATAAATAGCGATTATTTCTCAAATGCACACCCAACTTTAAATCCAGACGAGACTAAACTTTATTTTTCGTCAGATAGACCAGGCGGTTATGGCGAATCGGATTTATACGTCTCTGAAATTGATGCGGAAGGTAATATAAGCGAGCCTATTAATTTAGGACCTGAAATTAATACAGCTGGAAAAGAAACTTTTCCGTTCGTATCTGCTAACAACGAATTATATTTTTCATCAGATGGTCATTTTGGACTCGGTGGATTAGATGTATTTTATGTAAAAATTAAGGAGGGTGGCTACGGCAACATATTAAATATTGGGGAACCAATAAATTCCTATGCAGACGATTTTTCCTTCGGAATAGATTCGGAATCAAATCGCGGATTTATAAGTTCTAATCGTACCGATACGGAAGGCGCTTTTATATATGATAACATATATTCATTTTTAGAAACTAAGCCTGTAATTGATGTGTATTTTGCGCAAATACAAGGTTATGTCACAGATATCCAAACAGAATTGCCAATAGAAGGTGCGCTTATAGTTTTAAGAGATTCTGAAGGAACGGTATACAAAAAACTAACAACCGATAACAAAGGCTTTTATAATGTTGAAACAAATAAGTTTAAACCTTATGTTATAAACGCGAGTAAAAAGCTCTATGGTACAGATGAAAACTTGTCGAAACCTAATTTTGAAAATCAGGAAATAAACTTTCAATTACAACAGAATGAATTTGTGTTAGTCGCAGGAACGGACTTGGCAAAAGTGCTTAATATTCCTATTATTTATTTCGATTTTGACAAATCTAATATTCGTAAAGATGCCCAAGTAGAATTAGAGAAGTTATTAGCTGTGCTTAATCAATATCCGAATTTAAAAATAGAAATTCGTTCGCATACAGATCGCCGTGGAAATGATGCATATAACAAAGCCCTTTCTCAACGTCGTGCTACTTCTACTTTAAACTATTTAGTTGAAAATGGTGTAGAAAGCTCTAGACTGAAAGCACTAGGCTTCGGGGAGTCGAAACTTGTAAATAACTGTAGTAATGGCGTTCCATGCTCGGAAGCAGACCATCAAAAGAATAGGCGATCAGAATTTATAGTAATCGACTAATAAGTTGGCTAGCCCTTTACATATTTACATCCTTTAAAAGCAAAAGCCAGAGAGAAATCTCTGGCTTTTATTTGTTTAATAGTCTAGCCGTTAATTTGATAGATGACATTTTTAGTCAATAAAATTGATAAATAGTTTTAAAGCGAAATGTCTTCAGAGCTTATAACTATTATGCGCCACGGTCGTCATTCTCATTAGCCCATTTTTTGTAATCTTTATATTGCGAATCAGTTAAAATGTCCTTTAAAATTTCATCCTCTTTTTTTATGCGTTCGTTGGCTGATAATTTATCATATGGATTCTCAACATCCGATCTCCAATCTTTTAACGCTTTTTCATAACGTTGAATTTGTTCTTCGGTCATTTTAAATGTTGTATATAAATCTTCTTGCCTCTCAGGATTATCCAAATTCCAGTTAACAACTAAACTGTCTTTTGTAGAACTTAATCTATAGTTGTCTTCTTTAAAATTTCCGCTTTCCTTATAGTTAGTGGTTTTCGTCAACTCCTCATTCATCGGATTAGGTGCCAGTTCTTCAGTTTTTGTAGCAGATTCATTTTTACATGAAATGACAAACGAAAAAATACCAATGGCTAAAATTTTGCTTATAGTTTTCATAGTCATATAGTTTTAAAACTTTAAACTAAACTAATGATCTTAATTGATTAATCTTTGCTCTAATGACATAATTGTTGACGCTATATTTTCATAAAATGACATTTAAGACTCGTGTAAGCCTCTGATTTTGAGATGTGAAGAGGGGTGTTTTGCGAATGGAGTCTTGGAGTAGCTTCAGAATTGGTATGTTTTCATAAACGCTATAAAAGGTTGTATATTTTAATAAAAAATGGTCGGTCAGTACCTGGTAGTAATTTTTACACGATACATTTGTAATATGTAAGAAGTAATGGGTCCTAAACAATACGTTTTGCCGCAACCCAAGCAGCTTCGTGGTTGTAGAGTTTTCAATTTGCCCCGAAAACTCATACTGAAAAAGGGGCTGGCACTCGCCCCGACCATTCCGCCTTTCGGCTTAATTTTTTAACTCTGTGAGCCAATTTATTTCTTGAATCTTACTGTCAATTTCTCTAAAAGCTCTTCCTGTTTGATCCATTTCTATTTGTAGCTTCTTTATACTAATAGTTGTTTTAAGATTTGACTCGCCACTATTATTAATTTGTGCGGCTTGCCTAATATATCTTAATCTTTCAGAAAGCATTTTCAAAGAATCGCGTTTAGCAAGCGCCTCCATTAGTGAGCCTTCACCTTCAACGTGAGTTTCATTATTAGTTTTGTTTATTCGAATTATTATCGATTCCAAAGCTTGTATGGCGTTTCGCAATTGAGCCATTAATTTTTCTGGATCTTCTTGAGGAAGCTTATCATCAGATACAATTAGCACCGGACGAATTCTATTTTGAAGATGTTCTATTTTCTTCATTAGATCTGCTCGCAACAAAAGGCCTTCTGCAAGCTTTGTTTTTTTATTATTTGTTTGCTCTGACATTTTATGTTTTTTAATTTGAATAGCACATAAGAGGAATCTTTAGAGGGATGCAGTTTTGTTTCAATTTTAATGGAGTATTGGCTATTCTACCGTTAAAATCAGATCATTTTGCATTACCATTGTACCTTCTTGTAAGGATACAGATTTTACTTTTCCTGCTTTAAAAGCCGTAACAGTGGTTTCCATTTTCATGGCTTCAATAATAAATAATGGATCGTTTTCTTTTATTTGTTGGCCTTTTTTCACCAACACTTTAGAAAGGGACCCTTGCAACGGCGCTCCTATATGGTTAGCATTTTCAGGATCCATTTTTATATGTTCTTCTTTCTTAATATTTAAAGATTTATCTAAAACTTCAACAAAACGGTTTTCACCATTCACACTAAAAAAGACTATCCGAACGCCATCTTCATTAGGGATTCCCACTGAAAGCAGTCTAACAATAATAGTTTTGCCAGGTTCTAGCTCTATTGATGTCTCTTCGCGTTGCTTCATGCCATAGAAGAAGTTTTTGGTAGGAACTAAAGCTAAATTACCATACATTTTATAGCTTTCATGCGCCTGTTCAAATACTTTTGGATATAAGGTATAGGATAGGAAATCTTCAATTTCAAGTGCTCTAGTAAAGCCTTTTTGAAATCTCTTTTTAAAATCTTCGTATTCTACATCAAAATCAATTGGTTCTAAATGTGCATTCGGTCTGTCGGTATATGGTTTCTGGTTTTTAAGAATAATTTCCTGTAATTCTTTAGGGAAACCACCTGTTGGTTGTCCTAAATCACCTCTAAAGAAACTAATAACTGATTCAGGAAACGATACTTCGTCACCGCGTTCCATAACATCTTTAGGTGTTAAGTTATTGGTTACCATAAAGATAGCCATGTCGCCAACCACTTTACTACTCGGTGTTACTTTAATTAGGTTTCCAAACATTTTATTCACCTCGGTATACATTTTTTTAACCTCATCAAAACGATCGCCTAGTCCTAAAGCTATAGCTTGAGGTCGTAAATTAGAATATTGCCCACCTGGTATTTCATGTTGATAAACTTCGGCTGTTCCAGCTTTTAATCCGGATTCAAAAGGGTAATACATTTCGCGTGTATCTTCCCAGAAATTTGAAAACTGATTCAGCGTATCTATATCAAAAGCATGAGCGCGTTTTTCATACTTCATCATTTCCACAATAGAATTGAAGTTTGGTTGAGATGTTAAACCAGACAAACCGCCCAGTGCCACATCCACAACATCCACACCGGCTTCAATAGCTTTTAAGTAGGTGGCCGATTGTAATGAGGAGGTGTCATGAGTATGTAAATGAATGGGTAAATTAACCGTGTCTTTCAATGCTGCAACCAGCTCGGTAGCCGCATAAGGTTTTAATAATCCAGCCATATCTTTTATGGCAATCATATGAGCTCCCGCATTTTCAAGGTCTTTTGCTAGTCGTGTGTAGTATTTTAAATCGTATTTTGTTTCTTTAATATCCAAAATATCACCCGTATAACTAATGGCTGCTTGCGCGATTCCACCTGTTCTATCTCTAACATAATTAATGCTCGGCTCCATGGCTTTTACCCAGTTAAGCGAATCGAAGATTCGGAAAACGTCAACGCCATTTTCCCATGATTTCTCTACAAACTTTTCAATGAGGTTGTCTGGATACGCTTTATAGCCAACACCATTACTACCGCGAAGTAGCATTTGAAAAAGTATGTTTGGAACGGCTTTTCGCAGTTCGCGTAAACGTGTCCAAGGACTTTCGTGTAAAAAACGTAAGCATACATCAAAAGTAGCACCGCCCCAAACTTCCATACTAAACGTGTTTGGATGGTTTTTGGCATAACTCTCTGCGACTTTCATCATATCGAAAGTTCGCATGCGCGTGGCCAATAACGATTGGTGCGCATCCCGCATGGTCGTATCTGTATAGTGGATTTTAGAATCGTTTTTAAGCCATTCACAGAATTTCTCTGGACCTAGTTCCGTCAGTAAGTTTTTGGTCCCTTTCGGATACGGATCGTTTATATTAAAAATCGGAACTTTCGGATTTCTAAAAACCTTGTTTTCATCTTTATACTTGACATCAGTATTACCGTTAACAATTACTTCACCTAAAAACTGCGTCACTTTAGAGGTTCTATCTTGTGGTAATTTAATATTGAAAAGCTCTGGTGTATTCTGAATAAAATTAACGGTTACTTTACCAGCTTTAAATGTGTCATGCTGAATAACATTACGCAAAAAGTGAATATTGGTGTTGACGCCCCGAATACGAAACTCTTTTAAAGCACGAACCATTTTCCGGATAGCACCATCTAAAGTTCTGCCATGTGCAGAGACTTTAACCAACATGGAATCGAAAAAAGGACTCACATTATAGCCTTGGTAAATACTTCCAGCATCCAAACGGATTCCCATTCCTGCTGCACTTCTGTATGTGGTAATGGTACCGTAATCTGGTGTGAAATTATTGGATGGATCTTCAGTTGTTAATCGACATTGTAAAGCAAAACCATAAGTTTTAATCGTGTCCTGCTCGTAAATTTTAATTTGCTGGTCAGATAATTTATAACCACCGGCAATAAATATTTGGGTTTTCACCAAATCAATGCCTGTTATCATTTCTGTAACCGTATGTTCTACTTGAATTCTTGGGTTGACTTCAATAAAATAAACGTTATCATCTTTATCTACTAAAAACTCAACGGTTCCAATATTATTATAGCTAACTTCTTTAGCAATACTAATGGCATATTTATAAAGTGACTGCTTAACATCTTCCGAAATATTGAAAGAAGGCGCTATTTCAACAACCTTTTGATGACGACGTTGAACCGAACAATCACGTTCAAATAAATGACGAATATTACCATGATTGTCAGCAACAATTTGGACTTCTATATGTTTTGGGTCTTCTACGTATTTCTCCAGAAACATGGTGTCATCGCCAAAAGCATTAAGTGCTTCATTTCTAGCTGAATCGAAATTCTGCTCTAAATCTTCAGCTTTACGAATAATTCTCATGCCGCGGCCACCACCACCAGAAGCTGCTTTTAACATTAAAGGATAACCAATGCTTTTTGCTTCGGAAATGGCTATTGCTAAAGATGTTAGTTTCTCTTTATTGCTTTCAATAATAGGAACGTTACATTTTACAGCTATTTTTTTAGCGGTAATTTTATCGCCTAAAGCATCCATAACTTTAGGGTCTGGACCAATAAAAATTATATCGTTTTCAGCACATTTTCTAGCAAATTCCGAATTTTCAGATAAAAAACCATAACCAGGATGAATGGCATCAACGTTTTTAGACTTGGCTAGTGCAATAATGTCGTCGCTGTTTAAATAGGGTTTTAACGGCTGATTATCTTCACCTATTTGATACGATTCATCGGCTTTATTTCGGTGCTGTGAATATCGATCTTCATAAGTATAAATAGCAACGGTATCCAAATTCAATTCGGTACAAGCGCGTAATATTCGTATAGCAATTTCTCCTCGATTGGCGATTAAAACCTTTTTGATTTTCATTTTTATCCGTTTTATTTGATGATGTATGGGTTTTCGTTTTTGTAATTTCTGACTATAAAATCGATAGCATATTCCAATAACTCACCCATGTTTTTGGCTTTCTTAAAGTTCACATCGCCAACAAGATCGAATAATCCGTTTTTGAGTTGATTTATTTTTTTAGGTGTGGAAATTTGGTCATTTTTCATGCAATGCAACAAATGTTTTAAACGTTTGTGCTCGCTAGTCGCACGTTTTGCAAGTAAGGAACGTTCTTCTTTTTCATATTGAACAATAGATCCGGGTGCTAAAACTTCAAGACATAACTTGACTAAAGCAATGTTCTCTTTTAAAAACTGTGGTTTATAAACTTTTGGGTTTCCTTCATAACTTTGTTGATCAAAATCGACTGCGCGTATTCGGTATTGAACACGATCAAAGTCTTGAGTAATTTCAATAACATAATTATAGGAACGCATATCGGCTAGAAGTCGACCAAAACACCGTTCGTTAAACTTCACAAATTCTTTGGCGAGTGCGCGTTTGTCTTGAATGGGTAAATCATCCAAATGTTCTTCAATAAAAGTATCGCCTGCAATACCAGATATATGTTCTTCAATCAACGTGTCTTTATGAATCAGAAAGTTAATGTGGTTTGGCGATAATAGATGTTCCAACTCCAGTCCATAAATTCGAGAAGCATCGGCCTTTTTGATATATAAAAAAATATAATTATCATTTAATATATTCCTAACCTTAACCCGAAATGGCTTGGTGTTCCCAAAGGTGCAAAAGTCAATACTGTCAATATTTAAATAGGGCAATACGCTGCTGTCTCCATCGGAATGTAAAATGGTATACATTTGTTTAAGACTGTCTTCTATTTCAACACGCTCATGTTCGGCAAAATACGTGCGTATCCAAAGGGTATCTTTATCATTTTGATCCAGAATTTCTATGGCGCCTTGAAAGCGTAGTAAATCATCATAAAAAATGGGAATCTTAATATTCCTTCCATGCGCAGTCAGATAATTTGAAAGCAATGGTGTGATAGGGTAAGCAGGTTTTTTTTTAGATATGAGTTTTTTGTCCACGGTACATTATAGCTATATCTTCGAAGGTAAATTTATTATTAATTAAAAACAATAATCTTAACTCAAAATAAGTTAGCAGTGGTTTGTAAAGTAAACTTTCACTTATTCTATTTCAACACCATCGGTTGTAAACGAAAAAGATTTATTGCCCAATCCACCAATCATAACCGCTTGAAAAATAGGATTTAGTTTATCGGTGCCATACCATTCTATAACGAAATTTGCTCCAGATCCGCCAGTTTCATCTTGTTCATCCACGACATATTCTAAAGTTTCAAATGTGTTTAAAAAAATAGGTGATTCAATATATTTCCGAAGAAATTTCCCTTCAGTATTGTAGTAATCAATACGATTTATAAATAAAGTATCAGTTTCACTAGTGTTATGAATACTTAACGTAGAGGTTAATGCTGTCTTTTCATTCCGTGTGCGTTGGTAAATGTTGGAATATACTGGAACGTAGACTTTTTTAGTTTTATAGACACTATCCGATTTTATAGATTTATTTTCTATTTGATGCTCGGAAGAAATTATATCTCTTTTTTCTTTAAGATTGGCATTGTTACATCCAAATAGTACAAGGGAAAAGATAGTAAGAATAGGGATAGTATGTTTCATGTTAATGACTATTTTTACAATATGGGTGAGGTCTACAGTTACGTAAATATAATACAATCTTAAAAAACACTCGTGTCAATAGTTTGTTTTTTTAAAGTTGAATTTACAGTTTTCAAACTCTTTTTTAAAGTTTTAAAGCTTATAATTTAGGTTGTGACGTTATAGTTCTTTTTGTTGATTCCAGTTATCTTCAATGATTTCTGTAATTATAGCTTTAATTAAATAATTTATAGATTGAAACGTTTATTAAACTTTGCTCAAAACATTTTTTCCAGTAATGGCTATGGAAGATAATGCGGCAGAAAATAAAGCGCCAGCAACTCCGGCTGTGGCAATATCTTGCCCTGTTAAATAAAAGTTTTTTATGGGTGTTCTTGGTTTTAAAAATGATTGTCTAAAACGAGCTGGACTATGGTCTAATCCGTAAATTTCACCTTTATGATAATTAACAAAATGTTGCGTTGTTAAGGGTGTAGATAATTCGTAGCAAGTTATTTTTCCTTCTACTTGCGGTAATTGTTTATATAGTATTTGGAGTAAGCGTTTAGAAATATCTTCTTTAATAGCTTCATAATCATCACCTCTTTTTTTCCATGAGGTATCGGTCCATTTTTCAAAAGTTTCATAGGGAACTAATGTTATAATATCTATGGAACTTTTACCAGGATATCGATTGGACCAGTCTGGGTCTTTAGCTGAAGGAAATGATATGTATGCAACTGGGAATGGTTGCGATAAATCTTCTAAATAATTTTTCACACACGTATCATGATCGCCTTCTGCTGGATAAATCCAATAATTGGTTTTGGGAATTTTAAGTTCTTCTGGCGAGCCTTCTAAACCGATATATAAGCTAACATGGGCTACGGAGGGATTTACTTTTTGTAAATTTTTAAGTAACTTATGTTTTTCAACAATAGCTGGAGGTAATAATTTATTATAAGTTGTGAAAACGCCAGCGCTGCTTACAATGTTTTTGGCTTTAAAAATTCGGCCATCCTTCATTTTTACGCCAATAGCTTGATTATTTTTTATGACAACTTCTTCAACTTCTGCGCTAATTAAAATTGTACCGCCAGCCGCGGCTATAACGGGATCGATGGTTTTAACAACTTGAGAAGAGCCACCAATAGGAAAACTTCCACCTTCAAAATAATGACTCGCCACAGATGCATGCATGGAAAAACTACTTTGTTTTGGCGGTAAGCCGTAATCGCCATATTGCCCGGTTAAGACTTTTATTAAGTCTTCATTATCGGTTATCGAGCGAAGAACTTCATAAGTGGTTCTGTCCGAAAATTTATGAAATGGGCGTTTTAAAAACCATCCGAATAGTGTATTCAAAAAAGGAGGAATGGCTTTAGTTAAGTAGAAATTCCTGCTGGTTTTAGCGGCCTTAAAAACCGTTTCAACATAGGTGTTAATGGCGTTTGCTTCTTCAGGGAAATAGCCAATCATTTTTTCTTTGAAGTTTTTAACTCCTTTTACAAAGTCATAATGTTTATCGCCAATAATAATACGGTCGTAAACATCTCCCATATCTGCCCACTTGAGTTCATCATTGCTTACATAAGCAAATAGCTTTTTTAATATACTTTTATCGGCTTGTACATTTCCTATATAATGAATTCCAACATCCCATTCAAAACCCTTACGTTTAAAAATATGGGTAAAACCACCAGCTGTGTAATGACGTTCTAAAACTAAAACTTTTTGGCCTTCTTTAGCCAAAATAGCAGCTGTGGCCAATCCGCTCATGCCAGATCCTATAATAATGGCGTCGTAAGTTTCTTGTAATTTTAGTTTTTGCTTATAGGATTGAATCATAGAATATATTTTCAAGCAAAATACCATAATTATGGAAACTTTTGTGATTTGGATGTGGTATTAATCTTATTAATTAAGAAGGCTTATTTTATGACCCCATTTTTATGGTAGATTCTGATTAGAGAGAAATTAGATAAAGGTTGTGGGATGTGATTAATTGTTTTTTTGAATGAAAGAGAAATGTTTTTCAATTAATTTATTATGTTCTTGTGTTAAATGCCCAGCCAAGCGTTAAAATCACTTGTTTTATTTTGACTTGTTTTTACTGTTTTACGTTGCGAATTTAAATAAACAGAAATGGTGTTTTTATTATACCTTTCAATCTTATCAATAAATTTTCGTTGTATATTTTCACTACGATTAATTCTAAAGAATTTTTTTGGGTCTAAAAATGCTTCTATTTCTTTTAAGGTGGCGTAAGGCATTATATGTCTTTTGTTCAATTGGTCAAAAGCAAATATAATTCCACCGTCTGCTTGAAAACAAACAATATCTTCTACTTTTAAAAAGTAGGTTTCTTTATTGGATTTTATGGCGAATTGTTCTTTATACCCTATATTATTTTCTTTATTACTTTTTAATAAATGACTAATAGTGCCAATTAACTCATTGTAATTTTGATTCGAATTTGCTTTTAACCTTATAAATTTATCCCAAGCATTGGAAAAGCGCTCAAAGGAATAGGGTTTTAAAAGATATTCTATTCCGTTGGCTTCAAAAGCGCTCATTAAAAACGCATTGTATGCCGTGGCAAAAATAATAGGACAATTTAAAGAAACCTCGTTATATAGTTCAAATATATTACCATCTCTTAACTCTATATCAGAAAAGATAATATCAAAATCCTGCGTTTGTGATAAAAGTAACTTCGCATCAGAAACAGTTTCTAATTCAGCCACGATTTTATAGGAATGACCTGTTTTATCTAAAAACCTCTTAAGTTTTTTTCTTGCAGGCGCTTCATCTTCAATTATAAGTATTTTATACATGGTGATTTTCTTTTATAAATGGCAGCGTGACTTTAAAATAGGTCTCATTTTCTTCAATTGTAATATCTTTATTACCTAATAAGACTAACTGTGTGGACAGGTTTTTAAGTGCTATGCCGCCAGTTGTTTTCTTATGTTTTTTTACAATTTTATTATTAGTTACTTGAATATTATCGTTGATAGAAATGATAATGTGAACCGGGTTTTCAATTAAACCTAAATTGTGCTCGATGGCATTTTCTACTAAAATCTGCAGGCAAAAGGGTGGAACAAATAGATTAGGTTTTATAGTGTCTTGGTTTATTTCTAAAGAATAATAACCTAAATACTTTTCTTCCATGAGTTTAAAGTAACTTTTTACAAACTGAATTTCGTCATTCAAAGGCACTATTTTTTTCTCTGAAGTATCCAGGGAATACCTATATAGCTCTGAAAAATGATGTAGAAAATTACTTGCCTTGTCTTTGTCTTCTTCAATAAGTTCATCCAGCGTATTCAAATTATTAAACAAAAAATGTGGATTTAGCTGCGCTTTGAGTTGTTTAATTTTACTGGATGCCAACGCTTTGTCATATTTATTAATTTCAATTCTGTAATTATTATTATCGTTTGAATATAAGTAAGCTAAATAAAGACTGGCAAATAATATGAATTCAACACTTCTGCCAATATTAGCAACTATTAAAGTTTGGTGATTAAAATTTTTGGAAACGGTATCGAATAGCGTTGCTATTATAATTCCAAATATATTTGATGCACAAATGTATAATATGAATGCGACGCCAAAATATATCAAGTAACCTTTAAGGTTTTTAAACTCTTGTGTAGCTTTCTTGCTCATATAGTTTATGACAACTTTTATGAGAATAAAAATAATGAAAGCCGCTAAAAACTGTGCAATTGGACCATCTGGTAAAAAAACTACATCCAATTTTTGGCCTGCACTAATTCTGTTATTAACGACAAGCACATAGCTGATAAGAAAAATAAACAATATAAAATATGTGTCTATCTGTAAGAAATTTAAAATTTTTTTCATGCGAAGACAAATTAAGAAACTTCCTTAAAACATTGCAACGTTGTTTTAAGGAAGTTTCATATTAAGGTAAAATTATTCTGGCCAGGAGTTGGTTACATGTCCTTCTTCGTTATACACTTCCAATTTAACGTTATTGTTTTTGTCAACATAAAACATGGCTTTTGGCTTGCCGTTATCTCCAAATAGAAATAATCCGTTATTTTCACTTCCTGTTTGTCCTAGCATAACTCTTGGTGTGCCGCCTATTAATCCTTGATCACTATATTCTTGATATTTTTGTCGCCATAATTTCCTGTCTTTAATGCTGTCTAGTTCGTTCATTATATTATGGACGCCTTGCTGGGTTTCATTGGCGGCGCGATCGTTAAAAGTTAAAGCGCTACTTACTCTTCTTTGGTCGCCTTTTCCTGTGTCAGTAGTTAAGAGTTGCATGACTTGATCACCGTCATATTGATCGTAGGTTAGCGAAAGTCCCGAGCTATGTCCGTTTTCATTTTTGGCGCCGTCATAAATAAATCCGCCACATTCCATACCATCTTCATTAAAAAATAGCATTCCCGAACGCTTTTTTCTATCTTTTGTAACGCTTCTATTATTAACTGTAGTTGTTCCATTAGGAAATTGTTCTACATTGGTAATTATCATTTTTACGGTGCCATTTGGTTCTATAATATTAATACGTTCAACATCAATAGTTCCGAACCTTTGATTTTTATCTGTTTTAAAAGCTAATGTTGATAGTAATATCATACCGCCTGCGGTACAGGCTGCAAATGCTCTTAAAAATACTAATTCCCGATTACGTTTTTTCATTGTTCCCATTTTTAATAGTTTAAATTATTTGAAACAATAGTAGTAGTATCTATAAAATCCAACAAGCGGGAAATAGTGAGTGTCGGAAAAAATCAAATGAAATAAGGAAAAAGAGTATTGGAAGTAGATGCCTTTATAATAAAAAAGAAGTTTTGGGTTATATATAAGTTCTTAAAATTGATTGAATATCCAAGCTATCTTTTTGAGGAATTAAAAAATTGTCTAAATCTTCATCTGAATTTATTTGTTCTGCGCTATCTATAAAACCATAACCTAAATACATGCCGTTTTTAATGAGTACAAAGGCTTCTTCATTAGCATCACGGCCATTTCTCTTTATAATCTGGCAGTCTTCAACTTTAGTTGTCGCTTCAATAGCATTGTTGACTCTCGCATTATAATCAGCTACTGCCTCATTGTTTATACAAATACCTTTACAGTTTTTTATACTATAGTGGCCGCATTGTGCGACACCTTCTTGTAAATGACAATATTTAGGACATAACTCAAATTTTAAACAGAGTTCTTCTAAAAATAATCTCGATTCTCTAATATTATGAAAAACCTTAATAGGATTTGGACACGATTTAAGGGGGTTGTATGCTAAATGTATAATGCCATTTCTGTCTTCGTAGCTAAATATGCCATAGCTTTTAGGGTTGCGTTTTGCCTGTTTATTAAACTTGGGAAAATGCTGTTTAATAGCGGCATTTTCCATTAAAAGGGCAATCAATTCGCTACCAGCCAACTCGAAATCGATATCTCGAGTTTCGCGACACATATCCAATGATTTTTGAGCTTTGCTATAAAAATGACTCAAAACACGCTTTTTTAAATCTATAGCTTTTCCTATATAAATTATTTCACCCAACTTGTTTTTAAAATAATAGACTCCCGCAGTATTTGGAATAGCATTAAATGCAGCCGTTGGTAAATGAGCTGGTAGCGTGGCTTCTTTTGATGTTTTGTTTAGAAAACTACTAAAAACTTCACCTGTTTCATCTTTTTTTAACAACATTTCAAATAAAATCACCGTTGCTTGAACATCGCCTCTTGCTCTATGTCTATCAGTGATTTCTATGTCTAAACTTTTACAAAGTTTGCCAAGACTGTATGACGGAAAACCTGGAAGTAATTTTCTGGATAGTCTTACTGTGCATAATTTTTTTCTGTTGAAATCTAAATCCAATAATTTGAACTCATTGCGAATTACA
Source organism: Bizionia argentinensis JUB59 (assembly GCF_000224335.1). Lineage (GTDB taxonomy): Bacteria > Bacteroidota > Bacteroidia > Flavobacteriales > Flavobacteriaceae > Algorimicrobium > Algorimicrobium argentinense. The sequence continues at coordinate 19,191 of NZ_AFXZ01000003.1, forward strand.
TTATAATCGAAATTTACATTATGAGCCACAAAAGTACTGTCTTCAGTTATGTTAAGAATATCTTGTGCAATATCCTCAAAAGTTGGTGCGTTAGCAACCATGAGGTTGTCAATGCCGGTTAAAGTCGTTATATAAATGGGAATAGCGGTTTGCGGATTCACCAAGGACGTAAACTCATCTATTACTTGGTTTCCGTCGTATTTAAAAATGGCTATTTCGGTAATTCTATTCGTTTGTCCGGTCGTTTCGACATCTATAATGGTATATATCATTTTAAATGTTTTTCTAATAATTTCAGTTCTACGCCCAGATTATTAAACATGGTCATAATACTGCTGATTTTTAATTCTTCTTGATCGTATTCTTGGGTGTTTATGCTGCATGTAAATTCCCAAAGTTCCAACACTTCATCAATCGGTATGCTATAAGGTTGGTAAAGTGGATTATCGGAAACCAAAAGTAAGTTATTGGATTCTTTAATCTGATTAAAAACGCGTTTGTAAACCATGCCGTCATTCAATGTTAACAACACATAAGTTCTGTTGTTTGAAATATCATTTCGGTCTTCAACAAATTTCCCAACAATATAAGAACCTTCTTTTAGTGGTAACATGGAATCACCTTTAATAGGAAATGCTCGATGTTTTCCAGACGGTAAAAACGGCAGTTTAATTTTCTGCAATTGCTCAATATATTCAGGATCGTCATAACCTGATAAATAACCAGCAGATGCTTTTATGGGAACCACTTCAATGAGGTTTTCATTATCATCATCCACCGTTATAGGGAATAAAACACGGGTGTTGCCAATTTCAATAAAAGAGGTGTCTTTGGACTTGGTTAAATCATTTTTAATCAGAATATCCACCGGAATTTTAAAGTAATCCGATAATTGAATCAACATCTCGATAGTAGGCGTGGAGCGACCTTCCTCGTAAGAACTAATCCTAGAGCGCGTAACTTTTAAATCGTCTGCAAATACTTCTTGGGTTAAACCCTTGAGGTGCCGCAAGTGCCGAATGTTTTTAGTTATATTTTTCATAATGCTACAAATGTAAGCAATAAATGCTTAATAATGTAGCTAACTTTGCTGTATCAAATACAACTTGTAAAAAGTGTTTTCAATTAAAGAATATTTTAAACGATTTTATTTAATGCTTTAAGCCGATTGTATGTATTGAAGTTATAAGAGATTTAATTTTTTAGGGATCGTTTTTAGAGGTTGCCATTTCGGCCTATCGAAGATTTATCGTAAAATTTGAAATGAAGATGGCGTGAAATTTTAGGCTGTTTGAGCGCACAAAACCTTGAATTAAGGAAGGTGTTTAATGCGAGTTCCTAAAATTTAGCCATCAAATGATAAATTTAGATATAGGTTCGTAAGCCTAGACTTTTTTGTTTCTTTTTTGGGCGATGCAAAAAAGAAAAGACTAAAAATCCATTTAGGATAAGATTTTTTTCAATTAAGGAGAATATTTATTGTGAACGGTTTATAATAATAAAAAAATAATTACTAACCCCATGAAAAAGCAAATGTTACATCTGGATTTAGATACCTTTTTTGTGTCTTGCGAACGCTTAATTGATAGTCGCCTACAAAAGCGTCCACTATTAGTTGGCGGCATTGGAGATAGAGGCGTGGTGGCAGCTTGCAGTTATGAAACCAGGCATTTTGGTGTGCATTCTGGTATGCCTATGAAAGTCGCCAAACGTTTATGTCCGGAAGCAGTGGTTATTCGTGGCGATTCGTCTATTTACACCAAATATTCGCATATGGTTACCGAAATTATTAAGGAGCGTGTGCCAGTATTTGAAAAAGCGAGTATTGACGAATTTTATGCCGATTTAAGTGGGATGGATAAATTTTTTGGAAGTTATAAATATGCTTCAGAATTGCGTCAGAAAATTATAAGCGAAACAGGATTGCCCATTTCATTTGGGTTATCTGCCAACAAAATTGTCTCGAAAGTTGCTACAGGTGAAGCGAAACCCAATAACCAATTGCGGATTGATAGTGGATTTGAAAAATCATTTTTAGCGCCTTTATCTATTCGGAAAATTCCATCTGTTGGCGAAAAAACCTATCAGATTTTAAGAAACCTAGGTGTTGATAAAGTCAGTGTCGTGCAACAAATGCCATTGGAAATGATGATTAGTGTTTTGGGTGCTAATGGTAAAACTATTTGGAAACGCGCCAATGGCATTGATAATCCGCCATTAATTCCCTTTCATGAACGCAAATCTATTTCTACGGAGCGTACCTTTACTAAAGATACCATTGATGTTGTAAAACTCCGAACGACCATTTTTGCCATGGCCGAAAACTTGGCTTTTCAATTGCGTCGCGCTGATAAATTAACGGCTTGCATTGCCGTTAAAATTCGGTATTCAGATTTTAATACTTATACCAAACAAATTAAAATATCCTATACCAGCGCCGATCATGTGCTTGTTCCTGCTATTTTAGAACTGTTTGATAAACTGTATCAACGCCGATTACTTATTCGTTTGGTTGGCGTAAAATTCAGCCATATTGTTACAGGAAATTATCAAATTAATTTGTTTGATGATACCGAAGAGATGTTGAATTTATATAACGCCATGGATGCCATTCGCGGTAAATATGGCGAATCCAGCATTCAGCGCGCTGCGTCCATGGGTGCCAAAACCATTGGACGTTTTAAAAATCCATTTAATGGCGAGCCACCAGTAATTTTAGCACACCGAAAACACTAATGTATTTAAATTGTCACTCATATTATTCCTTGCGTTTTGGTACATTTTCAGAAGTTGATCTTTTGGAAATGGCTCAAGAATATGGGTTGCAACAAATTGCTTTAACGGATATTAATAATACATCAGCCTGTTTAAATTTTGTTAGAAAAGCGAAAGATTATAACATCAAACCCGTTATTGGAATTGACTTTAGACATGGTGCCAAACAAAAATTTGTAGGTATTGCAAAAAATAATGCAGGCTTTCAGGAACTGAACGATTTTTTATCGGAATATGCACATCAAAAAAAAGCACTTCCAGAAATAGCGCCACATTTTAAAAATGTTTTTGTGGTCTATTCTTTAGAACAAGTCATGCTTTTGGAGAAAACAGCATTTGAAGATTTTGAGTTTATTGGCATTAGTGTTAACGATCTAAAAAAACTGCCATTTACTTTATATAAAGATTATACAGATAAATTAGTCGTTCAACAGCAAGTAACTATTCGCAGCAAAAAAGATTTTAATGCACATCGCTTATTACGCGCTATTGATAATAATACCTTGTTGAGTAAATTATCGCAAACGGAAGAATGCAGCGAAAATGATAAAATGTATTCGCCAGATAAATTATCAGACTATTTTCAGTTGTTTCCGTTTATTATAGAAAACACCAATAAATTACTTAACGCTTGTAATGTCTCATTTGATTTTGATTCCGATAGAGTGTCGCAAAATCAAAGTGTGTATTTAGATTCGGAAACAGCCGATTTCGATTTATTAAGAGAACTCTGTGAAACTAAATTGCATAGGCGTTATGCCAATCCTTCAGGAAAAGTGCGTGAGCGACTAGAAACCGAGCTCAAAACGATTAAGGAAATGAATTTTGTATCCTATTTTCTTATAAATTACGATATTGTAAGCTATTCAAAAAGTCAAGGATATATTCACGTAGGAAGAGGAAGTGGCGCCAATAGTATTGTGGCTTATATTATAGGAATTACGGATGTGGATCCAATAGAATTAGACTTATATTTTGAACGGTTTATTAATCCGTTTCGAAAATCGCCTCCGGATTTTGATATCGATTTTTCCTGGAAAGAACGAACTGATATTACCGAATATATTTTTAAACGCTTTAAAAATGTCGCTTTACTAGCCGTTTATAACACCTTTAAATACCGCGCTGTGGTACGGGAATTGGGTAAAGTTTTCGGGATGCCCAAAGAAGAAATAGATAAAATTAGCACGGGCAGATATCAAACGCCAGAAATTGACGAAATAGGCGCATTGGTGATTAAATATGGCGAATTAATTCAAGGGTTCCCTAATTATGTCAGTGTGCATTCCTGTGGGATTTTAATTCTGGATAAACCCATTCATTATTATTCGGCAACTGATATGCCGCCAAAAGGTTTTCCAACCGTACAATTTGATATGATTATTGCTGAAGATGCGGGCATTTTTAAATTTGACATTTTAGGCCAACGCGGACTGGCCAAAATAAAAGACACGCTGGATATTATTAAATATAACCGACCCGAAGAACCAGAAATTGATATCACCGATGTCGAAAAATTTAAAATCGATCCCAAAGTCAATGCCTTATTAAAAAATGGAAAAGCAACGGGCGCGTATTATGTAGAATCGCCAGCCATGCGTGGTCTAATGTGCAAACTTCAAACACAGGATTATTTAGGTTTGGTGGCGGCAAGTTCCATTATTAGACCAGGCGTTTCAGGTTCTGGTATGAAACAGGAATTTATTAAACGCCACCGACGTCCAGAATATCGAAAAGACGCCAATCCGATGTTGCTGAAAATTATGCCTGAAACCTATGGTATTATGGTGTATCAAGAAGATGTGTTGAAAGTGGCCAACCAATTCGCCGGCTTAACATTAGGTGAAGCCGATGTATTGCGCCGTGGTATGAGCGGTAAATTTCGCTCTAGAGCCGAGTTTCAAGCGGTGGAAGATAAGTTTATAAATAATTGTAAAACTAAAGGTTATAGTGACGCCTTAACTTTTGAAGTTTGGAATCAGATAAAAAGTTTTGCAGGTTATGCGTTTGCAAAAGGGCATTCGGCGTCTTATGCGGTGGAAAGTTATCAGAGTTTGTATTTAAAATGTTATTACCCGTTGGAATTTATGGTGGCGGTTTTAAATAATGGCGGCGGATTTTATAGCACCGAACATTATATCCACGAAACCAAAATGTGCAACGGAATTGTAAAAGCACCATGCATTAATAGAAGCGATCACCCCAATAGGATAGAAGGCAGTACCATTTATCTCGGTTTTGGATATTTAAAAAATTTAGAAAGCTATACGGTTAAACGGCTTTTAACCGAGCGGCAGCTTTATGGACCCTTTAAATCCTTGGATAATTTTATTGATCGTGTCGTTATTAGTATTGAGCAGTTAACCATTTTAATACGGATTGGGTCTTTTGATTTTACAGGAATTGCAAAGGCAGAATTACTTTGGAACGCTATTTTTAAAGTGAATAGTAACAAATCTAAAACACCGCAAAAACAATTATTTAAGCCCAATCATAAAGCGTTTAATTTACCAAAACTCAATTCTAGTTGGCTAGAAGATGCCTATGACGAAATGGAATTATTAGGTTTCCCGTTGTGCGATTATTTTGATTTAATTAATGAGCCTATCAAATCGCATATAAAAGCAAAAAATATGTTGACTCATAGTGGTGAGAATGTTTTGCTATACGGTAAATTGGTAAATACCCGATTTCATAAAGGTGCCACAGGGAAACTCATGCGCTTTTGCACGTTTGTAGATGATGAAGGTTGCTATTTTGATACCGCTCATTTTCAAGATACGGTAGAAAAACATCCCATTAACGGGATTGGAATTTATGCTTGTTATGGTAAAATAACGGAAGAATATGGTTTTTGCAGTCTGTCTATTATTTGGACACAAAAAATGGCTTTAAAAACGGATCCACGATTAAATTAATTGGCACCGCCAAAGGGTATAATTCCCCGAGGCTTGCCTCGAAAATAAAATTTCATTTCCTACGAATGGCTCATGGTCTTGCCTCGAGGTAGTTTACTATGTTTAGTTATCATAGGAAATACCCATGATTTCAAAAACCCGGTCTTCTTTAGCGAGTTTTAAAATGGCTTGTTCGCCTACTTTTTTATCCGTTAATAAACGTGCGATAGGTGAAATAAAAGAAATCTTTCCTTTGGCAATATCGGCTTCATCCACACCAACAATTTGATATTGCTGTGATTTTTTAGCAGATTCAATTTTTAGAGTAATCAAAGCGCCAAATCGGACTTCATCTTGTGGCTGTTTGGTTAAATCGACAATTTTAGCTGTAGATATCCGGTTGTTCAGTAACTGTAATTTAGCATTTATATGATTCACGGCAATTCGCCGTTCCTTTTCATTTGTGGGATCTAAATTTTCTTTTTCATGAGCAAAGTCTTGTCTTTCGGCTAAAAGTTCGTCCATGCCATTTTGCGTTACGTAGTTTGTAACACCTTCTGGCAAATCTGCTCTTGGCGGTACGAAAGGAACTTCTTCTTGGTCGTCTTCTTTTACAAAACCTCTACTCATGATTTACATATCATTTATGTTATACATTTCTATCAACCAACATAATTTAAAGAAAAATTAATTAATATCCAAAATATAGACGTGTCAGGGGTTTGTTGATTTTAGTTTGAAAGGTAAGTTGTTAAATACGCAAACAGCATGACTCGAAATTGTTTAAGAAGCTTATTCAGTTTTAGATTAATAATAGGAAGGTACTTTTAAACCGAACAAAGAAAATATATTAGGGCAATGAATTAGCCTAAAACCATCGTGGATTAATTGGACTCTATGCAGCATTTTAAAATTAAAGAAGAAAAACAATGGTTGTATATGTTTTAAATGGTCTTTTAGTAACGATACTATTTAAAATTTTCTACCGTAAAATTAAGTTGGCTCTATTCAGAACCAGTTATTCTTCATTGACTAATTCATCAATAATTGACTTTATTCTACCATGTTTAATGGGTTTAATGATATAATCTGAAATCTCACTTATTTTTTTTGCTCTTTCAATGTCTGCTATATCAACAGAAGATGAGACCATATATATAATTATTTTTTTTCCTAATTTTGGTTTAATTTTTATGTATTCTTCCATAAACTGAAACCCATCCATAATAGGCATATTTATATCCAGTAAAATAATGTCTGGGAGTTCTGCATCTTTGTTCAGATTCTCAATCATATAGTTTAAAGCTTCTTCTCCATCAGAAAAAGCAATTATACTGTTTATTAGATTAAGAGATTTTATGGTCTTTTTTATAGTATATTGATATATCTCATCATCATCAACAATACAAAAATTAAAACTTTTAGTCATATCTTATACATTAAAATTAATACTGAAAGTGGAGCCTACATTAACTTCACTCTCTACGGATATTTTTCCTCCCATGGATTCCACTTGAGTTTTTGTCATAAATAAACCGACTCCTTTAGCATCAGGATGCCTATGGAATACCTTATTTAAGCCAAATATTTTATGACCATGTCTTTCTAAATTGATACCTAAACCATTATCTTTAAATTTGAGTTTTGGTACTCCATTTTCTATTATAGAGTGAATAAAAATTTCAGGTGTTCTATTTTTAGCTTTATATTTTATGGCATTGCTTACTAAATTAAGAAAAATACTTTCTAAATAAACTCTATTATATTTAATATTTGGATTTTTTGAAAAATCACTGATTATTTTTGTGTCTGTTTTTAAAATTTGACCAGAAAGAATTTCTTTTATTTTGTTCAGAATTTCGCTAAACGTAAGCATTTCTATATTTTTTGAGTCTTCATTTTTAGTTTTTAGGGCTTCAATTAGTGTGTTTAGTGTTTCAGTAAGATGATTTATAACCGTTTCAAATTTTTCGAATAAATCAATTCTTTCACTTTCTGATTCTGCCGCTTTATAAAAATCCAATAAGGCGTTTAAATTACTTACTGGAGCACGTAAATTATGTGAAGTAATGTGAGCGAAATCTGCCAACTGAATGTTTTGATCAGTCAGTTTATTGGCTAATATTTCTAAACTTGCTTTGGCTTCTAGTATTTTCTTTTCTGCCTTTTTTTGAACTGTTATATCTCTAATCGCTGCAGAAACTAATAACCCTTCTTCTGTTTGAAGTGGACTCAAGCTTATTTGGATAGGGATTTCTATTCCTGCCTTATTTATGCCAAATAATTCTTTTCCTATTCCCATGGTTCTAACTTTAGGATTAGAGAAAAAACCACCCTGATGTACCTTGTGATTACCTGTAAATCTTCCAGGAATGAGAATTTCAACGGGTTTACGAAATAATTCTTCAGCGGAATATCCAAATAATTTTTCAGATTGTTTGTTTATGAGTTGTATTTTACCTTCTTCATTCACAATAACCATGGCATCAGGTGCGGATTCTAACAAGCCTCTAAATTTATTTTCCGCCATTCTTTGCGTTGTTACATCTTGGCAAGTACCAATCATTTCAATAACATTACCTTTGTTATCTTTAAGAACTTCAGCCAAAAGTTGTATCGTTTTCACAGTTCCATTTGTTAGTGTGATACGATGCATTAAATCAATGATTTTTTTATTATGTATAGACTTCTCTACTTTATCCGTTACTTTTTCTTTATCTTCTGGATGGACAAAACTAAAGTAAGTATCATAGGTAATATCTGTGTTTTCTTTAACTCCGAAAATATTATAAAGGTTAGTTGACCATTTCACCTTATTGGTAAAGAGATCCCATTGCCAATTCCCCATCATTATTATTTTCTCTGCAAAATTTAATAATTGATTTTTACGTATTAAGTCATTCTGCACTCTTTTTCTATCAGAAATATCATTTGCCACAGCTAAAAAACCGAGTTTTTCACCTTGTTCATTTTTAATTGCTGTTAACGTTAGCTCTACAGGAAAAGTAGAACCATCTTTATTGCGGAAAGTCCATTCTCTTGTATCGAATGCATCGTTTTTAGCTAATTCTAAATAAGGACTAAAACCAGTAAGATCTTTGTCATATTTCTTTGCAATATCCTCTTTGAAATTTGACAACTCTTCCTCTAAATGATAAATTTCTGGCTGTTTTAATCCAATCATTTCTGAAGCTGAATATCCTAATAAATGTTCTGCTCCGCGATTAAAATTATTTATTACACCCTCATTATCAACTGATACGATTGCGAGTGGTCCAGAATTAAATATAGCCTTTAATTGGGTGAGGGCATCAAATAACTCTTTTTCAGCAACCTTCGTGGCAGTAATATCTTGGCATGTTCCAATCATTTCAACAACCTCGTTTTTATCATTGGTAATGACTTCACCAAGAAGCTGAATGTATTTCAATTTCCCATCACCAGCTATAATACGATGGGTAAACTTTTTAAGACGCTTCTCATTTCTTGTTTGATCAAAGTAATCCGTTACTATTTCCTTATCATCAGGATGAACAAAATTGAAATACGTATCAAAACTTATGCACTCTATTTCCCTATCTAATTTAAAAATATTAAAGAGGTTATCAGACCATTCAACTTTATCTTCAACCGTGTCCCATTGCCAATTACCCATCAAAGTTATTGCTTCTGCAAAATTCAATAACTTATTTTTTCGCAATAATTCATTCTGAGCAATTTTTTTTTCAGACGTATCTGTTGAGACGCCTAAATAACCAATAAGTTCACCCTGATCATCTTTAATTGAGGTTAAGGTTAGTTGAACAGGAATAAGTGAGCCATCTTTTTTGAGGTATGTCCATTCACGGGTGTCATAAGCATTATGTTTTGATAGTTCTAACAGGGCACTAAATCCTATTGGGTTTTTACTATATTGCTTTGCTATATCAATTCTAAATGCATCTAATTCTTCTTGTAAGTGATAAAACCTAGGTCTTTGCAATCCGATTATTTCAGATGCCGAATAACCTGTTAGAATTTCTGCACCATGATTAAATTGACTAATAATACCATTAATTTCAGTAGCTACAATACCTACAGCCCCAGAATTAAATATGGCTTTCAATTCAGTGTGCGCTTTATTTAGCGCTATTTGGGAGATTTTTATGTTATTTACATCCTGAAACACTCCAAAAAATCGGGCGCATTTACCATCAATAAATTCCACTTGTCCAATAGCACGCGTCCATATATTAGTTCCTTTTGCGGTTTCAATCTCTACCTCTACATCATAAGGTATACCGTTCTCTATTGCTTCTTTAACAACTCTTGCAATTGTATCTCTGCTTTTACCCTCCTTATAAAAATTAATACTTTTTTCTAAATCTGGTATGTAACCTTCAGGTACTTCATGAATTTCACAAACCATTTTACTCCAGAAAACTTTATTTTTTAGTAAATCAACCTCCCAAGTTCCTATTCGCGCAACCTCATTCGTTTTATCTAATATTTTTTCAATTCGGATTTTATCATCTTCATTTGCTTTTATACTAGTTATATCCTCTGTTTGCATTAATATGCCTCCTATATTACCAGCTGAATCGTACCAAGGTCGCACATCCCAATGAATCCATTGCAGAGATCCATCAGCACGAATAAAAGATGTTTCTTTATTTACATCAATGGCACCTTTAAGGCATCTTTGATGCATTTCCTTCCATTTTTCTCCTATTTCAGGAAAGAGATCGTAGTGAGAACGACCAATAAACTCTTTTCCTTCCATTTTGTAATCTGTAATCCAGCGCTGAGATACGGCTAAATAGCACATATTATTATCAACCATAGCAATAGCAATTGGCGCTTGCTCAATAAAAATTTTATTATACGCTTCTTTAGCTTCTAAATCTGTTTTGAGCCTTGTTAGCTCTGATATATTCTCTTTTATTTTTCTTTCAGATTTAGCCTGTTCATTATTAGCGTTTTTAAGTTTCTTATTTTGCTGTAGTAATTGCTTTACGACAGGTACTAAAATAAATAGGAATATTCCTATCAACATTAGTATAGTTGCCAGTGCAAGAAGGTAAACAGTGGTTTTTAAATTATTAAGACTTTCTTTTGCAGATTTTTGATATTCTCTTAATGCGGTTTGCATAGTCAAGAAGTAAGGTGATTCTGTTTCTGTAATAATTGTAATATCGCCTTCAATTAGCTTCATAACTGGATTAGCTATGATGTTTTTACTTGAGGTTACTATCGTTTTTAAATAGGAGTCACTCACCTTTAGTAAGGAGTCTAAAGTGCTATGATCTTCTTCATGTTTATTTAGAGAATAAAGATGATTTTGTGCGTTTTCAAAATCATCAGTAAGTGTTTTTAACGAATTTATTGAATCTGAACTTAAATTATTATTGAAATAGAAAACCAAGTTTGATATTCTCTTGTTTAATAAACATAGCTCTGATGTTTTATTAATTAATACAGCTATCTGCTTTTGATTATTGATATTATTTTGAATAACCATCATGGCTGCAATGATGATAATTACAATTGTCGATATAAATAATATATATCTTCTCTTAATTTTATTTTTAAGTGTATTCATAAATGATTTTCTATAATCAAATAGTTATGCGAATTCATGCCAGTTAATTTTCAACAAAATTATTTATTCTGTTGCGTATTACCTTTACAATATAAGGCACCTTAATTTACAAAGAGTCAAACCTAATTTATTTATAAAAGGTGTAAAATATTTTAAGGAAGGGGGTAACTATGATTTGAGTTAAATATAGGTTTTTAACAAATATGCGTAAAAAAGCAATATGTGAAAAGGAAAATTATATTTTTTCTTTTCATATGATATTTTTCGAAGAAAAATCTTACATATTATTTCTTATCATATTGTTAATCAATGATATGTTGTTTTTTTTTTTTCTAAAGCAATTTTGACTTAAATAATAATTATACAGCTTGTTTCTTTCTAATTTGTTGCGTTGTTAATTGCTTAAATTGACCCGAGTAGACGGTATTTAAAAATAGGAGACATGAGCAATCTATTTTGCGGTATAACTTAAAGATTGGGGGTTTATTCTGCCAAAATTCCATTTGAATTGGATTTTTGGTTTATTTAATTTCTACTTTTTTTTGTATTTGGTTAGGTTTATTAATGTGTTAGATTTTTAATGAGTCTTTGATTTACGATTAGAAAACTCTAGTAAATGTTACGGATTATCTATTTAAGGTTTTTGTTTATTGTTATATTATTCTTTATTTAAACTTAAAAATAAAAGCCAATAGAAGAATGGAAACAGGAGGTAGTGGTATTTCCCATTTAAGATTGTCAATATTCACAAACACCACTCCAAGGAATTTTACAAAAAGGATAACAACAATAACTTCGGCAAGCTCATTTTTTAAATGACCAATGTTTGGTGTTCTTATCCACTTTAAAACGTTTTTTATCATTATACTTTCTATTAGAACTAAAGATAGTATAAAGACGATGTGCAACTATGAAAAGTACGAGAGCAATTAAAAATGTATCTAAAGATTCAATAAGATATGTTGCTCCTATATCTGCTGTGTTTAAATGTGCTTGTTTTTTGGAATATAATTAAAGATGACTGCTCTAAAGGTATTAATGGTTTTTAAAGCACCAACAATAAAAAGTAGTAGCCGAGCCAAGTAGTGGACAAATAATGGCAATCTAGCTTATATATTGGAATAGATAGAAGGTTTTCTTCATAATTCTAAAGTATTGAAAGTTATTATTATTATTATTATTATTATTATTATTATTATTATTTATTATTATATAAGGTTATAAAAAATAAAACCCCAGAATAGTCTGGGGTTTTACTTAAAATTTAATTGCTTTTAATCAATTAAAAGAATCCAACTGGTTTCTTGTCATAAGAGATTAACATGTTTTTCACAACACGGTAATGATCTAAAGCCATTTTATGGTTTTCACGACCGAATCCTGATTCTTTAACACCACCAAACGGAGCGTGGGCTGGATAAGTATTGTATTGGTTAACCCAGACTCTACCTGCTTTAATAGCACGAGGCACTTGGAATAATTCGTGAGCATCACGAGACCAAACACCAGCACCTAGACCGTAAGGAGTGTCATTTGCGATAGTAATAGCTTCTTCAGTAGAACTGAATGTTGTTAAAGCTGCAACTGGACCAAAAATTTCTTCTTGAAATACACGCATCTTGTTATTTCCTTTCAATACTGTCGGTTGGATATAATATCCTTCAGAAATCTCACCTTCGTAATTTCCAGCGTCTCCACCAGACAATACGGTAGCTCCTTCTTCTTTCCCTATATTGATATATCCTAAAATCTTGTCGTATTGTGCTTTAGATACTTGAGAACCAATCATAGTTTCAGGATCTAATGGATTTCCTTTTTTAACTAACTCTAAACGTGCTTGCATCCTTTCGATAAAAAGATCCGCAATATCTTCGTGAACTAAAATACGTGATGGAGTCGTACAAATTTCCCCTTGATTCAATGCGAACATTAACGCGCCTTCAACAGCTTTGCTAAAGAATTCGTCATCATGATCTGCTACCGAAGGGAAGAAAATGTTTGGAGATTTCCCACCTAATTCCATAGTTACTGGAATAATGTTTTCTGCTGCATTATGCAATACTTTACGACCTGTTTCCGTAGAACCAGTAAATGAAAGTTTTGCAATACGTTTAGATGTTGCTAAAGCTTGCCCAGCTTCGGCACCAAAACCAGTTACAATATTTAATACACCTGCTGGTAAAATATCGCCAATTAGTTCCATTAATGCGATAACACTAGTAGGTGTTTGTTCTGCTGGTTTTACAACTGCAGTACAACCTGCTGCTAAAGCTGGTGCAATTTTCCAAGCTAACATTAACATTGGGAAATTCCAAGGGATAATTTCTCCAACAACACCAATAGGTTCATTTAAAACAATGCTTAATGTGTTTTTGTCATGTTCAGAGATACTTCCTTCATCTGCACGAATAACACCTGCGAAATAACGAAAGTGATCAATACAGTAAGGAATATCTGCTGCACGAGATTCACGAATTGGTTTCCCATTATCGATAGTCTCTAAAGTTGCCAAGTATTCTAAGTTATCTTCCATTACTTGTGCAATTTTCAACAACGCATTACTACGTTCTGTTGCTGAAGACGTACTCCAAGATGGGAATGCTTCGTGAGCTGCGTCAAGTGCAAGATCAATATCTTCTTGCGTTGAACGTGCAGCTTGCGTAAATACTTTACCATCTACTGGAGATACGTTATCGAAATACTGACCCTTTACAGGTGTTACGAATTTACCTCCAATAAAGTTCCCGTATCTTTCTTTGAATACAGGTTTTGTTACATTTGCCATAATTATTATTTTTAAATTTGATTTTTAAATAATGCTTGTCTATACAAGCGTGATTTAATTACAATGCAAATGTATGAAGAGAGCTGACTTGTGAAGTTATTGATACGGCTCAATAACTTATTAAAATAGGTCAATGTAGAGTTTTTAAAAAAACAGAAACGGGAATTCTGATATAATGCCCTGAAAAATAGATGTTTAAGAATATTATTTTTATTTCGAAATATCTGTTGGACTAATTCCAAACTTGTTTTTGAAAGCTACGCTAAAGTTAGATAGATTGTTGTAACCAATATCTAAATAGATATCTGACGCTTTTAAATCACCTCCTTGTAGTAGTTCTTTAGCTTTTTTTAGACGTTTGTCTTGCAGCCATTTTCCCGGTGGTTCCTTATATTCATTTGTAAAATGACGCTTAAAGGTTGATAAGCTCATATTGCATAGGAAGGCAATTTCCTCTAATTTTAAGTTAGAGTGTATATTGCTTTCTACTGTAATCTTAAAAGGTGAAACCTCTTTAGATATTAAAGAACGTAAATAGTACTCAAATTGATTACCATACTTATTAAGTAGATACAGCATGATTTCTTCAAATTTCAAAACTAATAAAGCGTCGCTATAGCTGTTATTTTCAAATGTATTTGATGATATAGAGTTTATAAATGAAGCCAGATAATCATCGTTTTCTATCACGAAATAGGGTACGTCTTCTTTATAAGGTTTTACATTATTAGTGTACTTACTTAAAAAATCGGTGAGTTTGTTTTCAGAAAAAAAGAAGAGCTTACAATAGTAGTTGGCTTCGGTATCCAATAACTCTGTCCACAGCCAATTGCCTTTTTTAAGTAATAAGGATTGATCTTTATTTACGGCAACAGATGTTCCTGCGAAATGTACTTGCTTTTTTCCAATCTGTAAAAAACTAAACATATTCATGCCCAAATTAACCTTGCTTTTTACAACGTCGTGAGGCATTTTAAAATCGTATACGAATAAATCTGGATTCTTGTTATTATCCGTAATATAGATTTCTGGTATGTTTTCTATTGGCATTTTGAGTTTTTCTACGGGCAAATAATGAGTTGCCATTATTTGCATGGTTTAGCGACTCAATTTAGTGAATATTTATGGAATTGTTTTAGGCTAAACGTAAAACCCATGTGAGTTTCGTGAAATTTATTAAATAATAATGCTCGGTTAATAATTTGCATATTACTAACCGAGCATTGCTTTTTATAGGTGTGTTTTCTAGCTGAAATTTTGCTAATTAACAGCAGCCACTTGTTGGCTCACAACAATCTGAAGCTTGTACTTCAGAAAGTTCAACCTTCGTTTTTTCTTGTTTTTCGCCTGCTTTTTCAGCATAAACGGTGATACTAAAAATGCCGGTTGCATCTGTATTGAACGTGATTATTTCTTCTTGAGAAAGATATTTAATAAGAATATCGTCGGGAATACTAATTGGTTTTTCCTTTTGAACTTTAATATTTTTAAATCCGTTATCCTCAATTAGTTTTAAATAATCAGTTTTTTGAATGGCACCTGCCACACAGCCCGCGTACATCTCCGCATCTTCTTTTAAAGCTTCGGGTAATTCGCCAACTAGCACAATATCCGAAATACTAAAGTGGCCACCTGGTTTTAAAACTCTATGGATTTCTGAAATTACTTTTTCCTTATTTGGAACTAAATTCAGTACGCAATTACTCACAATTACGTCTGCTGTATCATCGGTTACAGGCATAGCATCAATATCGCCTTCTCTAAATTCAACATTATTATAACCTAGCTTTTCAGCGTTAATTCGTGATTTCTTAATCATAATTGGTGTAAAGTCAATACCAATAACTTTTCCTTCGCTTCCGGTTTCATGTCTGGCAACGAAACAATCATTACCAGCGCCAGAACCTAAATCGATAACCGTATCGCCTTTTTTAATTTGTGCAAATTGGGTAGGAAGTCCGCAGCCTAAACCTAAATCGGCATCGGCAACATAGCCTGTTGTTTCAGAATAGTCATCCATCATAATATTATACACTTTATTGGAAGGCGTGGTTGCGCCACAACAAGAAGCCGCGTTATCAGCTTTTCCTTGTTCTGCTATTTTAGCATAACGTTCTTTCACAATGTCTTTTAATTCCTGTTCTTTTTTCATAATTATTATATTATTGTGATGATCTATTTGTTTTTATTTCAATGATTAGATGATACAATCTCTTCATTATCTTATTGATTGTAATATTACGATTAATCATTAAAACTGAAAAATTTTATGACTTAAAATTTAAGTTAATATTAAAGTCACCCTTAAAAAAAACGTTATTAATAAGGGAAAAACAAGAATCTTAACGTACTCCTTCGTAACAATGGGTGTATATTAGCGCTCTTAAAAATAACATATAAAAAGACATTTAAAGTCTTTTACTAAATAGCATATATAATGAAGCGTTTATTTTCAAACTTACTATTTAAGGTTTTTATAGCCATCGTTTTAGGAATTGTTTTCGGGCTTTATATGCCGGAATCGGTAAACAGAGTGTTTACGACCTTTAATGCATTTTTTGGACAGTTTTTAAACTTTTCCATTCCGTTAATTATTATGGGGTTAATCATGCCAGCCATTTCTGATTTGGGTAAAGGTGCTGGTAAATTATTATTACTCACGGCAGCTATTGCTTATGGTTCGACTTTGTTTTCTGGCTTTATGACGTATTTCACGGCATCAAACATTTTTCCGTTTCTTTTAGAATCGCACGTTAACGATGCCGCTCAAATTGCCGATTCGGGACCTGAATTACTACCGTATTTTAGTATTGTAATTCCGCCAGTATTGGATGTTATGTCGGCTTTAGTTTTAGCTTTTGTTATAGGTTTAGGATTATCATTTCAAGAAAAATCAACTTTAAAATTTGTTGTTAGAGACTTTCAAAAGATTATCATGCAACTGATAGAAAACGTAATTGTACCATTATTACCATTGTTTATTTTAGGCATATTTGCCAGCATGGCTTTCAGCGGGAAAGTGTTCTCAATTCTTTCAGTATTTATAAGTATTATTGGCGTTATTTTTGCCTTGCATATTTTGTTGCTATTGCTTCAATATACCATTGCGGGTGTGCTTACAAAAAAGAATCCTATAAAATTATTAGCAACCATGATGCCAGCGTATTTTACGGCATTAGGAACGCAGTCTTCAGCAGCAACTATTCCAGTAACATTGGAACAGACTTTAAAAAATGGCGTTTCAGAAAAAATTGCAGGTTTTGTTATTCCGTTATGTGCTACCATTCATCTTTCTGGAAGTATCATGAAAATTACCGCTTGCGCTATGGCATTAATGATTTTAGAAGGTATGCCGTTTAGTTTTACACTCTTTGCTGGCTTTATATTTACGTTGGGAATTGCTATGATTGCAGCTCCAGGAGTACCAGGAGGCGCCATTATGGCTGCGGTAGGAATCTTACAGTCTATGTTAGGTTTTAGTGAAGAAATGCTAGGGTTAATGATTGCGCTATATATTGCCATGGATAGTTTTGGAACGGCGTGTAATGTTACTGGAGATGGCGCTATTTCTTTAGTGGTAGACAAAATAACGAAGGAGGAATTGATCACTACTAGTTCCTATAAAACATCATTTTAATGTTTTATAAAACAAAAAATCAGTTAGAAATTTAATTTTCTTAACTGATTTTTTTGCTTCAATCTGAATCCTTCTTTAGCTATCAATTCAATTATAATAGCTTATTAGCGGTTTTTCACATCTTTATTTTCGCTTCATAATAATCCAACCAAGATTTTATGCGGCCTACAAACATATCTAAATAGTTTTCTGATAAAAATATATTGGACCAATCAAATCGTTGGGCTTGCATACCAAGATAAAACAAGAAAATAGAAGCGCCTGCTTCTGGTAATAACGCGTGTTCGTTTTCTGATAGTTTTCTTTCAGATTGGTAGCCGTTTAAAAAGCTAGACTTTTTTAATTCATACTCATTTTTATCCGATTCAATAAAGAATAACTGTTTGCAGAAATAGCCAATGTCTAAAATAAAAGGACCGTTTCCACAGTTATCAAAGTCGAAAACAGTAATTTTCGTATCATTCAAAACACTAAAATTATCATACCAAATATCTAAATGAACAATCCCTTTCTGACTTTCGGTCAATGAGTATTTGTCAAATTTCCCCGAAATAGTTTCACGCATCCTTTTAAATAATTTCATGGATTCTAAATCTTCACTAAAAAACGGTTTTAAATAGTTGTAAGATTTTTCTAAAAGAACCTCGTTCGTATATTGAACTCTATCAATTTTTTCATGAGTTGTAATATTATGCATTTTAGCCATTAGTTTACCGATAGTAAAGCATGTCTCATGATTCATAAATCGAACTTTCCTACCTTCTGCAAATGAAAATAGGGTCAAATACCGCGAGCCTTCAGGCGCACTAATTTTTTGAATATAATTTCCGTTTTTATCTGAAATAGGATAGGAAACCGAAATATTATGATCTTTAAGAAGGTTTAAAAGCTTCAGTTCTGCTTCAATTTCAGCACGCGTTCGCCAATTATGACAATATACACGAACCGCATATTTTGATGCAGTGTTTGAAATAAAATAGGTGTGATTTATGCCTGTTCGGAATAGTTTACATTCATAATCCTCTTGTAAGCCGTATGTTTCAATTATAAACTCACCTAACTCTTTTTCGGACAATGTGGATGCTGTTACTGGGAAGGATTTCATTTGCTCTAATTTCTGAATGGTTTTTAAATATAAAAAAATGCGTGTTTTTATCAGAGAATTTTCTTGATCAAAAAACACGCACCTTATTTCTATTAATAGGTTTCTTTAAAAATTTAAAGAAAAATAGCTGTTACGGATTCGTAGACCATAAAGCAGCACTTTTAAGCATGGCTCTTCTTGGTAGATTTAAACCAGCAACAATTAATTCGGCAAAATCTTCTGGTTGTAAAACGCTGTCTTCCGAATCTTTATCGGCAATACCAAGTTCAACAGACATATCCGAAGCAATGGTGCTTGGTGTTAGTGTGCAAACGCGAATGTTGTTTTTCCGAACTTCTTTCATCAAAGCTTCAGACATTCCAATAACAGCAAATTTAGATGTAGAATAAGCAGAAGTATTGGCATTTCCAGATAATCCCGCTGTGGATGATACATTAATAATATCTCCTGAATCCTGATTTATTAAATGCGGTAAAACTTCCTTGGTTACATAATACATGCCCATAACATTGGTCTGAATTATTTTGCTCCATTGGTCAACTTCCATATCATTAAAAGAACCAAAAGCAGCTATTCCAGCATTGTTAACCAAAATGTCGACGCCACCAAGAGTTTCTATAATGGTTTTAATTCCGCTTTTAACTTCTTCATAATTACCAACATCAAAAACACTGTAAATAGCTTTAATACCATATGTTTTTAGCTCGGTTACGGTTTCTTTTAAAGCGGCTTCATTTCTGCCAGTTACAGCAATGTCCATACCTTCTTTGGCAAATGCAATAGCGGTTGCTTTCCCTAAACCGCGACTTCCACCTGTAATTATGGCTTTTTTATTTTTTAAATTTTTCATTTATTTTATATCTTTAAAAATAATAGTTTCTATAAACTATTAGTAGTAATTATATTTAAAAACTATCATTTTATGAGTGTCAAATTTAATGAATCCTATTTGAATAGTAAATTCTGTTGCAATCAATTATAAAGTATGTGTCCGTTATTTTTCTACTAAAAAAGAAACCAATTTTAATTGAAAGCATGAACTTTCAGTTTAAAATGTTCTATTAGTTTAATAGAAGTGTTATTTTCACATGTTAAAAGTAGAAGTGAAGTTTTATGAAGATTCAAAATAATAAGCGTTCGATTACTATTTACGGCACTATGGCTGTATTATTAATTGCTATTAATTATTTGTTAGACTTGGAGTTTTTTGAAACTTGGGAACAGTATCTTCCGTTTATAAAAAAATTTATTTTAAGTTTATTTCTAATTTGCATAATTTTTCTAATTAGTAAAATCGTTGCTAAAATTATTACAGCAAAAGACTATTTAGAAGGTGATAGCTATAATTTATTAAGAATTGTAAGATTTCTTGCCATTGTTTTAAGTCTCATTGTAGTAGCTGCTTTTTTGCTTCAAAATTTAGTGGCGGCGGCAGTTAGTTTCGGGTTAATTTCTTTGGTATTAGGTTTTGCACTGCAAGCACCAATATCTTCGTTTATAGCATGGATTTATTTAATTTTCAGGCGTTCGTATTTAGTAGGAGATAGGATTCAAATAAAAGGGTTCCGTGGCGATGTAATTGAAATTAGCTATTTAGATACATCCATTCTGGAATGTAGCGGTGATTATTTGGTTAACGACCGAACAAGTGGTAGAGTCATTAGATTTCCAAATAGTTTAATATTAAGAGAAGAGATCATTAATTACTCTGGTTTTGAAGCACCTTTTATATGGAATGAAACTGCTCTTCAAGTGGCATATACCAGCGATTTGCAATTTATTGAAACTTGTTTATTGGAAGCTGCAAGCAGAGATTTTAAAGAGCAGTATCCCAAATTGGTATCCAAAAAGCATAAAAATTGGGAGCCTACGGTTTATTTTCGAATAAACACGTTTGCATGGATGGAAGCTGCTATTTCCTACCCTGTAGAGCCAAAAGATACGACAGATCGTAGAAATAGAATTTTAAGATACGCTTTGCCCTTATTGAATTCGGAACCGGATAAAGTTAAATTTCCTGAAGGCACGTTACGTTAAAAACTGTTGTTATTTATGGTCTTTAATCCGTGTTTTTTTAGTCAGCGGAAAACATAGGAAATAAAATCAAATCAAAAAAATCTATTAACGGTTTATACTATAATTCTAATTCTGAAACATTTTTGGCTTTTCTCGCACGCTTTTCACAGGTTTTACATAATTCTGAAATGCTTTTAGCTTCCCAAGACTCTTTAACGGTTCCATTGGCTACACCATCTCTACCTTTTATGTGCTGACAATCTTCGAAAATGTGATATTTATTTCCCGCTGTTGTGGTCCAATACACATTATCATTGTCAAAGTTTAAATCTTTTATTACGGAGGTTTGCTCATTGATTTCCTTGGTGTACTTTTCTATTGAAGGCGGATTAAAATCCACTCCAGAAATACCAGCAACCAACATAGCAACAACAGCTATAGAACCTGCAATACCTTTTGTTTTTCCATCAACATCTTTATTCATAAAAATAAGAATCACCAATGGCAAAAAAGCTAAAACACCCATAATGGCGCCTAACTGGTTTTGAACAAAAAATCGGGTCTTATCTTTTTCTGAAGCTGGATCTAGGCGGTTTGCTTTTTTCCAAAGCATGGATCCCGTAATAGATAACGCCAGAATTACTACAATAACCACAATTAACCAAATCATGGTGTCGTCGTGAATTAGCTTTAAAATGGCGAATATCTGTCCAGCTATAGCTAAAAACCAAGCTAGAAATGCGAAAAGTCGTAATTGCTTTGCTTTTCCTTTACTTTCGTCACTTGCTTGAAAAACTTTTTGTTCTGACATAATTGTGGGTTTAGTGGTATGTTATTCTTTGCACATAATTATGCGCGCAAATTTCGGGACTAATTTAGTAAATAAAAAGAAATTAGATAACAACTCCTAATAACGGATTATTAAAGTAATAAAAATTTGGGATTATTCATCAACTAATAAGTTTTCAGAAACGTAATTTATTTTTGAATTTTATTTAAAAATACGCCTACAACGCCTAAAAATAATGCAGAATTAATGTTCGAAGCGCCGTAAGGATTATAGGAGTCTATTCTGGAACCTTTAAATTTATTTTCAAACAAAAAATTAGAATTATGATAAATATACGCTTCATTGATCACCAAGTAGTTGTCATTCAGTTGAGTTGTTTTATTAATTGAGGAAAAGAGTAAGTTTTTTGTTGGAAGATTTATATTATTTAAATCTAAATCATAACTCGTGGAATTAATATTTGAATTCAAACTCACACTATTAAATACGTTATTTATTGTAATTAATGAATCTTTGGATTGTGCATAAACTGATGTGCCAAATGTAAGTAAGGTTATAATTAATTTTGTTTTTAGTTTTTTCATTCTACTTATATTTTATTGGCATTAGTTTTATCAATCAATTCTTTTAATATAAAAGTAGCAATTCCGCTTATAACTCCAGCAATCATATCTTTAACATCAAATGTTCCATAGATTTCTACATATCCAAAAACTCCCAAACAAAAGCATATATGATTGTCACTAAAATAATCTGTTTGTTTTTCTCAATATTCGAATAGTCTTTTAATCCCCAGATAAAAAAACAAAATCCAATTACAGAAACTAAACTTCCAATCGTATCAGCAAGCCCAAAATCATTAATT
Source organism: Bizionia argentinensis JUB59 (assembly GCF_000224335.1). Taxonomy (GTDB): domain Bacteria; phylum Bacteroidota; class Bacteroidia; order Flavobacteriales; family Flavobacteriaceae; genus Algorimicrobium; species Algorimicrobium argentinense. Next base: position 41,642 of record NZ_AFXZ01000003.1, read on the forward strand.
TCATTCTCATAAATATAGGGTCTGTACAACGCGTTCAAAATCATTGAAATTATGAGAATAGAAATAGAAGTTCTTAAATATATTTTTCCGTTTTTATCCTCTTTTTCATTAAACTCCTTTTAATCTGGTTGGAGATTGAAAATTACCATAAACTAATAACCACTAGTTAAGATTGGAAATATTGGTGATTTATATGTAATAATTCGACTAATAAATCTACTAATAAATCTAATAAAAATATTTAAACAACACTTTTAATTTTCATCTCCGTACTTATAATTTTATCAACTGCTTGTTTGTATTTTTTAGGATTTGTCGCCTTTTTTATGGCTTTGTACGTTTTCTGAGGATTGGAAGTGGTTTGCGAAAAGAATTCCCAAAAGCCCAACATTTTCATTTTTATAGGCGTTGGTCCAGACAAGTACTCATCGTATTGCTGATAAATAGTATTATGAAATTCAGAGAAAATAGCCCAGCGGTCTTCAGGATATTCTGTTGTGTTATTTTTTATCATGCTCGGTAAAAATGGATCTGCAATTAAACCACGTCCAATCATAAAATGATCTATTTGTGGAAACCGTTCTTGAATGGTTTTAAAAGCGGAAACGCTTGTAATGTCCCCATTATAATATAATTTGTGTTTGGTGCTACTAATACATTTTTCAAAAGCATCTAAATCTACAGAGCCTTTGTAGAGTTGCTTTCCAATTCTGGCGTGAATAGCAATATTTTTAAGTGGATATTGATCTAAAATAGGAAAAGCATCTAAAATTTCTTCTGCGTTTTCATAGCCCATTCGCATTTTCATAGAAACCAAAATATCAGTTTCGTTATGTGCTTTCTGTAACACTTCGTTAATTCTGCTCGGATTACAAATTAAGCCAGATCCCATTCCCGATTTCGTAACCATAGGATATGGGCAGCCTAAATTCCAGTTCAATTCTTTATAACCTAAACTTTGCACGTATTTAGCGACATACAGAAACTCGTCGGGATCGTTAGTAATTACTTGCGGGATTACTTCTAAAGTAGAATTGTTTTCTGGCAGTAAATCATTTTGATAGGATTGCTTAATTTTCAACTTTCCATTTAGTCTAATGTACGGCGCGTAGAAAGTGTCAATTCCACCAAAGAAATGATGAAAAGCATTGCGAAACCTGAAATCTGTAAAACCTTGTAAAGGTGATGAAAGTAGTGTGAAAGCCATCTTGTTATTTAGTTGGGCAAAGATAGAATAAATCGTCTATGGTTTTTATTTGTAATATGATTATTGCGCGCATAATTTAATCGAAAACATAGATTTCATATAAATTGAGCAAGTCTATTTTTCTTTTTTATAAATTGCGATCATGATAAATAATTTTGAAAATGAATTTTTTGGAATCGGAATTCAAAATGGTAAAACACCAGAAAATTTAGGCGTGCTTTGGCGTTCCGCACAAAATTTGGGAGCTAGTTTTATATTTACTATTGGAAATCGTTATGCCAAACAAGCTAGCGATACTCATAATGCTGTAAAATCAATGCCTTATTTTCATTACGAAACTTTTGACGATTTCTTCAAAAACCTTCCAAAAGGCGCCCGAATTGTAGGTGTTGAATTAACTGATGAAGCCGAAAATCTGGAGACATTTTACCACCCACGTCGCTGTGTGTATTTGTTAGGAGCTGAAGATCATGGATTGTCCAAACAAGCTATAGAGAAAAGTCATTTTTTAGTAAAATTTAAATCGGAATTAAGCTTAAACGTATCTGTGGCAGGAAGTATTGTTATGTATGATAGGGGAATAAATAAACCAAGGTTGTAACTTTGTGCTGATAAAATGTAACGAATATGAGTCATAAAGCCGGATTTGTAAATATAATTGGAAACCCAAATGTGGGTAAATCCACGCTTATGAATGCTTTTGTAGGTGAAAAACTATCTATTATAACATCTAAAGCGCAAACAACGCGACACCGTATTTTAGGTATTGTAAATGGTGAAGATTTCCAAATGGTGCTTTCTGATACACCTGGAATTATCAAGCCCGCTTATGAGTTGCAAGAGTCTATGATGGATTTCGTGAAATCTGCATTTGATGATGCTGACGTGCTTATTTACATGGTTGAAATTGGTGAAAAGGAATTGAAAGATGAAGCATTTTTTAATAGAATTACCAATTCTAAAATTCCTGTTTTATTACTTTTAAATAAAATTGACAAGTCAGATCAAGAACAGCTTGAAGAACAAGTTCAGTCTTGGGCTGTAAAAGTACCTAATGCTGAAATATTTGCTATTTCAGCTCTGGAAGGTTTTCAAGTAAAAGAAGTATTTGAGCGCATTGTAGAATTACTACCAGATTCGCCACCATTTTATCCAAAAGATCAGTTAACTGATAAGCCAGAACGGTTTTTTGTAAACGAGACTATTCGCGAGAAAATCCTTATTCACTACAAAAAAGAAATTCCTTACGCCGTTGAAATTGATACGGAAGAGTTTTTTGAAGAAGACGATATTATCCGAATGAGAGCGGTAATAATGGTAGAGCGCGAAACCCAGAAAGGTATTATTATTGGCCATAAAGGATCGGCTTTAAAACGGGTAGGAATGGAAGCTAGAAAAGATTTAGAAAAGTTTTTTGGCAAGCAAGTTCATTTGGAACTGTATGTTAAAGTAAATAAAAACTGGCGTAGTGATCAGCGACAATTAAAGCGTTTTGGTTATAACCAGTAAGTTTATGCTTTTATAATTTTATTCATAAAATCATGAAGCTCATGCATTTCTTCTTTGCTGGAGTCCCTACCTATACGGCCGGCAAAATATAAACCAAACCAAACTATAACGAGCAAGAACATGACACCGAGTTGGATGGCATATTCACTTTTTAATGCCCAATTGGAGTAAGCCCAAACACCAAAACCAATAAATAAACCTGCCACAATAAAGTGGAAGAACATAAACATAGTCCAAACTGTAGGGTTTGGGCCAAATAGCCCGTGAAGCATTGCCGTTTCATGGTTAACTTCATTAATTTCTAAATGCAACTGTGGCGACCAGAAATGTTGTTTGTTTTTGGGTAGTTTTAAAAAGATATGATCGTCAATTATGGATACAACATATTCCTTTTGCGTTCTTTTGGCTTCGGCAAATAATTGGATAACATCCGTGTTCGGCTGTGGTAATTCTATCTTAAATCGGGGGCGTAAAATTATATCCTCTGTGTGTAAACTCATTATTTTATGACTATTATGTGTTTTATTATTATGGATTCAGTATTTTATTTTCACTAAAACCGTTTTAAAGATGCACTAAATATAACGAAATCATCAGCTTATCGTTATATTTGCACCAAATTTTGTAAAAAGATGAGTAATATAGTAGCTATAGTTGGGCGCCCAAATGTTGGGAAATCAACCTTATTTAACCGTTTAATCCAACGTAGAGAGGCCATTGTGGACGCTGTGAGTGGTGTGACAAGAGACCGTCACTACGGAAAAAGTGATTGGAATGGTAAAGAATTTACGTTAATAGACACGGGAGGCTACATAAAAGGAAGCGACGATGTTTTTGAAGCTGAAATTGACAAACAAGTAGAAATAGCCATTGAAGAAGCAGATGCCATTCTTTTTATGGTAGACGTAGAAACAGGCGTAACAGGCATGGATGAGGATGTTGCCAGATTATTGCGCAAAGTGTCCAAGCCGGTTTTTTTAGTTGTAAATAAAGTAGATAATGGTAAACGTCATGAAAATGCCGTTGAATTCTATTCTCTAGGCTTAGGTGAATATTTTACAATAGCCAGTATTAATGGTAGTGGAACAGGTGATTTATTAGATGCTTTAGTTAAAGCCTTGCCGGAAACAGTAGAGGAAGAAGAGCACGAACTACCACGTTTTGCAGTCGTTGGTCGTCCTAATGCTGGAAAATCATCCTTTATAAACGCATTAATTGGCCAAGATCGTTATATAGTAACAGACATTGCAGGTACTACTCGTGATTCCATTGATACTAAATACAACCGTTTTGGATTCGAATTTAATTTAGTAGATACGGCTGGTATTCGTAGAAAAGCGAAAGTAAAAGAAGATTTAGAATTCTATTCTGTAATGCGAAGTGTGCGCGCCATTGAATATTCGGATGTATGTTTAATAGTTTTAGATGCCACACGTGGTTTTGACGGACAAGTACAGAATATCTTTTGGTTAGCACAACGAAACCGAAAAGGGATTGTTATTTTAGTGAACAAATGGGATTTGGTTGAAAAAGATACCAAAACAACTAAAGAATTCGAAACTGCTATTCGAAAAGAAATGGAACCGTTTACTGATGTGCCAATTGTATTTATATCAGTATTGAATAAGCAACGTATTTATAAAGCTATAGAAACGGCGGTTGAAGTTTATAAAAACCGAACTAAAAAGATTAAAACAAGTAAGCTAAATGAGATTTTGTTACCGCTTATTGAAAATTATCCACCACCAGCTTATAAAGGTAAGTTTGTAAAAATAAAATATATTATGCAGTTGCCAACACCGCAACCGCAGTTTGCTTTTTTCTGTAATTTGCCGCAGTATGTTAGAGATCCCTATAAACGTTTCTTGGAAAATAAATTAAGAGAACATTTTGATTTTAGAGGTGTTCCGGTAAGCGTTTATATGCGTAAAAAGTAGAATATCACGATTAATATTTTATTATAAATAAAAATCCATTTACAATTGTAAATGGATTTTTTTGGGTTAAGTTCTTACATATAGCTGTTTGTAAATTAAGTTTTATACTTTAATTAAGAAAATTCATACGATTATCAGGTTATATTCGTTTTCTTAAAACCAATTAAAACCATCAATCAAAATCATGAAGAATCTTTTTTTTATAGTCGCATTTCTATGCATTTCTATTTCTTTTTCTCAATCGAAATCTATCGAAATTTCTGGTAAAATTATAGCGGCTGATGATCAATTGCCATTGGAATCGGCAACTGTCCACCTAGAAAGATTATCCGATAGTACGGTAATTAATTATACAATATCTGATAGAGAAGGGCGGTTTCTTTTAGAAGACCGTATTTCTGATAAGTCTGTGAAGATGTACGTTTCCTATATAGGTTACAAAACTTATGTAAAAACAATTTCTTTAAGCAACCCTATAATTAAATTGGAAAACATTAAAATGGAAGTGAGTAATGCCTTGGACGAGGTTTTAATTAAATCATCTGCGCCAATTACCATTAAAAAAGATACATTAGAATTTAATGTCAGTTCTTTTAAAACTAAAAAAGATGCGAGCGTTGAAGATTTACTAAAAGAATTGCCAGGGGTAGAAGTAGATGAAGATGGAAAAATAAAAATTAACGGAAAAGAAGTCAATAAAATTCTCGTTAATGGAAAACCATTTTTTGGCGACGACCCAACTATTACTACAAAAAACCTGACTAAAGAACTGATTGAAAAAGTTCAAATTGTTGATACAAAAACAAAAGCGGAAGCTTTTACTGGCGAAGATGTGGATGGCGAAAGTAAAACCATTAACCTAACTATTAAAGAGGAAAATAATAAAGGTGTTTTCGGTCGTGTAGCTGGTGGGGTTGGAACAAATGATCGTTATGAAGGCGCTGGAATGTTAAATTATTTCGATAACGACCGACGCATAAGTGTGTTGGCTGGTACTAATAATATTAATTCGCCAGGGTTTAGTTTTGGCGAGATCCGTAAAATGTTTGGTGGCGGTAGCAATATGTCCATGTCTAACAATGGATCCTTTAGTATTGATGGCCGCTCTTTTGGCGGTGGACAAGGTATTACCAAATCTCGAAATGCTGGCCTTAATTTTGCTGATAAAATTGGAGAAAAGACAGATGTCGCTGCCGATTATTTTTACTCGGGAAGTACATCGGAAAATGAGACAGCATCTCAGCGTGAAAATATTTTACCAGACTCTAGATATTTTACCAATTCGACTTCAAAAAGTTATAATGATACCAATAGCCATTCTGCTAATATGGGTTTTGATATTGAAATCGATTCGACATTTTTAATTAATATCGATCCATCATTTCGCTATGTTAAAAGTACCAATACCTATGATTCGGATGAAGAATCTTTAAACGACCAAAATGTTTTAACTAACAACTCTAATGCAAATTCATATATAGAGGATATTGGTAAAAACTTTCGTAATAATATTAATATAACTAAAAAATTTGGAGATAAAGGTGCGTTTGTAAGAGTGAATGTGACTAATGAAATTAATACACGCGAATCTGAAGATTACTTAACGTCATTAACAAATGTTTATGGTAAAGATGTAAATGATCCGAATAATCCCGAATATGTGTTACTAGATCAAACTGAACGCGATCAATTAACAAACGGTGAAGGGGATGTTAATACGTTCCGCTCTAGTATAAATTATAGACTACCATTAATTGCAGAAGCGCTATTTTTAGATTTCGATTATAATTATGATCGTGAGAAAAGTATGGATACTAAAAGTACCTATGATAAAGATGGTCAGGGTGATTACTCCATGTTTAACGAAGATTTAAGTACCGATTTCGAGTATTTAGATGAAAGTATGACACCGGGTGTTAGCATAAGTTATAGTAACAAAATTTGGTCTGCTAATTTTGGTTTTAATTATGTTTTTAGAACATTGGGTAACACGGATTTATTACGTTCGGAACTGACCATTAAGAAGCGTTTTGAATCTCCAGAGTTAAAAGGTTATCTACGTTATAAATTTAGTCCAAAAGTTTCTTTTTGGTCTAGTTACAGTATGAGGAGTAGTCCTCCGAGATTATCGCAATTACAGGCATTTCAAAATGTATCCAATCCGTTAAATACCATTGTTGGTAATCCTGATTTATCGCCTTCTAATGATCATCGAATTAGTTTAGGTTTTAATGCTTTCGACTGGCAAAAACGAACAGGTTTTTACGCTTATATTGGTGGTGATTTAAATGAGAATCAAGTAGTAAATAAAACTACGGTAGATGATGATTTCGTTAGTACTACAACGTATGCTAACGTAGACGGGAATTATAATGCATATGCGAGTTTAAATTATAGTAAGGATTTTAAATTAGATAGTATACGAACCATTAAGGCTAGCATTGGAATGACCACAGGTCAACGCAGAAATATTAACTTTAATAATGATGTGCAATACGCTAGCAAAAGGCAATCGCTTTCCCCAAAAGCCGAACTGCGTTTTATATGGAAAAATGTTATGGAATTCAGACCACGTTATTCTATTTCATTCACTAAAAACAAATATGATTTACCGGAATTTGAAGATCGTAATTTCTTATATCTTGACTTAAGTTTAAGTACGGCTTTATTCCTTCCGAAGAAATTTGAATGGCGAAATGATGTCAATTTTAATTACAATCCTAATATTGGCCCAGGCTTTCAAAAAAGTGCGTGGTTTTGGAACTCTACTTTAGCATATTCTGTTTTGAAAGATGCCGGAACGGTTACGTTAAAAGTATATGATTTACTAAATCAGAATACAAATGCTAGACGAACAGCCACGCAAAACTACATTCAGGATTCTCAAAGTACCGTGTTAGAACAGTATTTTATGTTGAGCTTTAGTTGGAAATTTAATAGTTTAGGAAGTAAAGGTGAAACAAAAGGAAATGATGTTTTCTATTCTCATTAATTAGTACTCGTTTTTGGGGTGTAACAAAAATAAAAGCCATTTTAGTTTCTGCTAAAATGGCTTTTTAAGTTTTATATACTAATCTTAGTATAGGGTAGTATTTACCAACCTCCGGAAGCGCCACCGCCTCCAAAGCCACCGCCTCCGAAACCACCGCCAAATCCGCCGCCGCCGCCAAAACCGCCGCCAGAAGATCCACCGAAGCCACCGGATGAGTTGCCACGCCCCATGCTGCTTAAAATAATAGCGTCTAAAAAGCTAAAGCCACCCGACTTGTTACCCGAGCCGCCATCACCGCCACGACCTTTTTTTGTGGTAGAAATTAGTATAAAAATAAATATAATAACTAGGAAAAATAACGAACCAAGCGGAAAACCTTCTTCAGAATTATCTTGACGTGAACCTTGATATTCACCTGTTAAAACTTCAAAAATAGCATCCGCACCACGATCTAAACCCCCAGGATAGTCTTTGCGCTTAAAGAAGGGTGTAATGTCCAATTCTATAATCCGCTTACTCATGGCGTCCGTAAGTAAGTGTTCAACACCATAACCAGTATTAATAGCGATCCTCTTGTCATTAAGTGCCAAAATAATAAGCACGCCATTATCTTCTTTTGCTTGACCAATTCCCCATTTTTCACCCCATTGTGCGCCTAGGTAATTAATATTTTCACCATTAGTTGATGGAATAATAACAACTACAATTTGTGTAGAGGTTGTGTCAGAATACTTAATCAGCTTATTCTCTAAACTAGCTTTTTCCGCAGCAGATAAGAGTTCAGCATAATCATAGACACTGGTTTGCTCTTTCGGGACTTCTGGAATGGTAAATTGTCCTAAAACAGGCTGTAAACCTAAAAATAGCATAGCGCAAACAAGGCTGTACTGTTTAAAAGTGAAATTCCTAAAAAGAGAACTTATTAATTTGGGCATAATTGTTTTTATCCTTTTGAAATTGTGTTTGGTAATTCATCAATATCATCTTTTTTCCATGGAAAATATTTTGCCAAAGCCATGCCAGCTTTTTCAATACCATCAACCAAACCTTGCTTAAAGTTTCCTTGTTTAAATTGCAGTTGAATAGCATTTCGCGTGGTATCCCAAAAATCGTCAGAAACTACATCGTTAATACCTTTATCACCATAAATAACAAACGTTTTATCTTCTACAGCAACATAGATCAATACGCCATTTTGTAGCTTGGTATTGTCCATTTTTAAATTGTGGAAGACATCCATTGCGCGATCAAAAACATCAATTTCTGATGTTTTTTCTAAATGAACACGTATTTCGCCAGACGTGTTTTTTTCAGCATCGCGAATGGCATCTACGATTGCTTTCTCTTCTTCGGCTGTTAAAAACTCTTCTATTTTAGACATATTTCTTAAAAATCAAAATTAACATCTGGTGCGTTTTCGCTTCCTGCATCCGCTTTGTATCTAGGCATTTCTTCAAAACCGAAGATTCCAGCTAACAATGTTCCAGGGAATTTTCTAATGTGCTTGTCGTAGAAATTCACCTTTTCATTAAAACGATCTCTAGCTACATTAATACGATTTTCAGTGCCTTCTAACTGCGACTGTAATTCTAGGAAATTCTGATTAGCTTTAATGTCTGGGTAGCGTTCAACAGTTACTAATAAACGCGATAATGCACTACTTAAACCACTTTGAGCTTCTTGAAATTGCGCCATGTTTTCTGGCGTTAAATTATTAGCATCTATATTAGTTGCTGTAGCTTTAGATCGTGCTTCAATAACATCGGTTAAAGTTGTACGTTCAAAATCGGCAGCACCTTGTACGGTTTTTACCAAGTTCCCGATTAAATCATTTCGGCGTTGGTATGAGCTTTCTACATTTGCCCATTCTGTTTTAGCATCTGCTTCATATTCTATTGCGGTATTATTAAATCCTACAGCCCAAGAATAAAGTCCTATTGCAATTACAGCAATTACAATAACTGGAATTAACCATTTTTTCATAATAAATTGTTTTTAGTGTATAAGTGTAAAGTTACTTTTTATTAGTTGAATTTTTAAACGAAATGTTACAACTGTTCTTTAATTTTGACGAGTTTCGCTTTCACTTCCTTCAATTTTGATATTATTTGAAACATATTTAAGGTTTCTTGCTTTCCTTCTTTTAAATGCGTTTTTGCGCCTTCTAAAGTGAAACCACGTTCTTTAACCAAATGATAAATGAGTTTTAGATTCTGAATGTCTTCAGGTGTAAACTTTCTATTGCCTTTGGCATTTTTTTTAGGCTGTAGTACATCAAATTCTTTTTCCCAAAAACGTATTAATGAGGCGTTTACCCCAAAAGCCTTAGCGACTTCGCCAATACCATAATATCGTTTTTCGGGTAAGTTGATATGCATTAGTCTAAAGATTGGTTTTCAAGGGTTGCATGTTTTAAGAGCTCATCAAATTCTTCAGCAGAAAGATTGCCATAATAGAAATTTAACGGATTAATACGTTCATCATCTTTAAATATCTCATAATGTAAATGCGGCCCTTGAGATCGGCCCGTGTTTCCTACAAAGGCAATTAAATCCCCACGTTTAACTTTCTGATTCTTTTTAACATTGTATTTGTAAAGATGTGCATATAAGCTAACATATCCAAAACCGTGATCCACACGAATATGATTACCGTATCCAGAAGACTGATTGTCTGCACGAACTACTACACCATCTCCAGATGCGTAAACTGGCGTGCCTCGCGGCGCTGTGAAGTCCATGCCATAATGAAATTTTCTGGCTTTCGTAAATGGGTCCGTTCGGTAGCCATAACCAGATGCCATTCGTGTTAAATCTTCGTTGTTTACTGGTTGAATAGCGGGAATAGCTGCTAATAACTTCTCTTTCTCCTCGGCAAGCTTAACAATTTCATCAAGAGATCTCGATTGTACAACAATTTGTTTCTGAAGCATATCAATACGCTTATTGCTCTCTATAATTAGTTTAGAATTATCAAAACCTTCCAAGCTTTTATAGCGGTTTACACCACCAAAGCCGGCTCGGCGCTGTTCGTCCGGTATAGGGTTTGCTTCAAAATATAAACGATAAATATGATTATCCCTATTGGCAACATCCTCTAGGACGAGTTGCGCTTCTTCCATTTTTTTGTTCATTAATTGAAACTGCAACTGCATATTGGAAAGCTCACGCTTAAATGCTTTTTCTTTTGGAGATTCAATATACTGACTAGTAATAAACATAGTTAAGAAACCAAATAATCCAGCCGCTAAAATAAAGAGTCCAATGTACTTAAAAGTACGTCTTTTTCTACGCTCAATCTTCCTATATGCAAGCGTTTCAGAATCGTAATAATATTTTACCTTACTCATTGGCTAAATTTACTATTTTTGCAGTTAATTAGAATAGAATTATTAATTATTCTGCTTGACAAACAAACAAAACTACAAAATTAATGCAATAACATTTTTATTGTTGTTTTTGTGACTTACTAATACTCCAAATATCAGAGTGGTTTTTGGGGTAAAGATATAAATTGTTTGGCACTTTGTGGAATTTTAACATAAGCTTACAAAGCATTTTCATTTATGAAATCTCAAGACATACGCGCAAAATTTTTGCAATTTTTTAAAGACAAGAACCATAGCATTGTGCCGTCGGCACCCATGGTACTAAAAAACGACCCCACTTTAATGTTTGTCAACTCCGGTATGGCGCCATTTAAAGAATATTTTTTAGGAAATGCTGTTCCTAAAAACAACCGACTTACCGATTCACAAAAATGTTTACGTGTTTCTGGTAAGCATAACGATTTAGAAGAAGTTGGTTATGATACTTATCACCATACTCTTTTTGAAATGTTGGGTAACTGGAGTTTTGGTGATTATTTCAAAAAAGAGGCCATTGCTTGGGCTTGGGAGTTGCTAACCGAAGAGTTTGGTGTTGATAAAGATATTTTATATGTCACTGTTTTTGAGGGTGATGAAGGGGACGGTATTCCAATGGATCAAGAGGCTTATGATTTTTGGAAAGAATTAATTTCGGAAGATCGCATCCTTATGGGGAATAAAAAAGATAACTTCTGGGAAATGGGCGATCAAGGACCATGTGGACCATGTAGTGAAATTCATGTAGATATTCGTTCCGCAGAAGAAAAAGCAGAAGTTCCTGGGAAAGATTTGGTTAATTTAGACCATCCACAAGTTGTGGAAATTTGGAATTTAGTTTTTATGCAATACAACCGTAAAGCCAACGGATCATTAGAAGCATTACCAAATAAGCATATTGATACAGGTATGGGTTTTGAGCGTTTATGCATGGTTTTACAAAACGTAAAGTCCAATTACGACACAGATGTTTTTACGCCAATTATTCGTGAAATTGAAACGATCACCGATAAAGAATACATCCCCCTCGTAGGGACAAGTCGAGGCTTGTCCGAAAAAGAAACCGAACAAGAAAAAATAAACGTCGCCATTCGCGTCATTTCAGATCACGTTCGTGCCGTAGCATTTTCAATCGCTGATGGTCAATTACCAAGTAATACTGGAGCTGGTTATGTAATCCGAAGGATTTTACGTCGTGCTATTCGATACAGTTTTACATTTTTAGATCAGAAAGAACCGTTTATTTACCGTTTAGTTGATGTGTTGAGTAAGAAAATGGGTGATGCTTTTCCAGAATTAATTTCGCAAAAGCAACTGATTGAAAACGTGATTAAAGAGGAAGAAGCGTCTTTTTTAAGAACTTTAGATCAGGGTTTATTGCTTTTAGATGGTATTATAAAAAGTACGTCTGGAGATACTGTTTCAGGTGAAAAAGCATTCGAATTATACGATACTTACGGTTTTCCAATCGATTTAACGGCTTTAATTTTATCGGAACAAGAATTGAAGTTGGATGAAACAGGTTTTAAGGAACATTTAGAAAAACAGAAAAAACGTTCGCGTGCTGCTAGTGAAATGTCTACAGACGATTGGACAATTCTATTTGAAGATTCTGTTCAGGAATTTATAGGTTATGATACTTTGGAGGCTAATGTAAAAATAGCGCGCTACCGTAAAGTCACTTCTAAAAAAGATGGCGCTATGTATCAACTCGTTTTCAATTTAACACCTTTTTATGCAGAAGGTGGCGGACAAGTTGGTGATAAAGGTTATTTAGAAGATGCAAACGGCGATATTACTTATATCCTAGATACCAAGAAAGAGAATAACGTGGTGATGCACTTTGCAAAAGAATTACCAGAAAATATAACTGATACATTTTCGGCGACTGTCGATTCGAAGCAACGTTTTCGTACTGAATGTAATCATACGGCAACACACTTATTACACCAAGCATTGCGTGAAGTTTTAGGATCTCATGTGGAGCAAAAAGGAAGTGCGGTTCACTCTAAATATTTGCGTTTCGATTTTTCACATTTTTCTAAATTAACAGTAGAAGAATTACGCGATGTTGAACTTTTCGTAAATGCCCGTATTGCTGGAAAATTAGAATTACAAGAACAGCGAAATATGCCTATGGATAAAGCTATTGAAGCTGGCGCTATGGCATTATTTGGTGAGAAATATGGCGATACGGTTCGTATGGTTCGTTTTGGTCAATCTATAGAATTGTGTGGAGGAACACATGTGAAAAACACTGGTGATATTTGGTTTTTTAAAATTACTTCAGAAGGTGCTGTGGCGTCGGGAATTCGTAGAATTGAAGCTATTACAAACGATGCTTTAAAAGACTATTTTGTTGATGTTAATAGATCTTTTAATGATATGAGAGCGTTATTGAATAATAACGAACCTGTAAAAGCGCTTCAAAGTTTGCAAGACGAGAATAGCAGTTTGAAAAAACAAGTAGAAGGGTTATTAAAAGATAAAGCCAAAAACTTAAAAGGCGAACTTAAAAATGAAATTACCGAAATAAACGGGATTCATTTTCTAGCCAAGAAAGTAGATTTAGATGCTGGTGGAATTAAAGATTTATGTTTTGAATTAGGTAGTCAATATGATAACTTATTCTTGTTGTTTGGAGCAGAAAATGACGGGAAGGCTTTATTGTCTTGTTATGTTTCAAAAGAATTAGTTGAAAGAAAAGGGCTAAATGCAGGACAAATAGTTAGAGAACTCGGTAAGTTTATTCAAGGCGGTGGCGGCGGACAACCATTTTTTGCAACGGCTGGCGGTAAAAACCCTGCTGGTATTGCGGAGGCTTTAGAGGCTGCAAAGAAGTATTTGGTTTAGTAGTTTTCCGCAGATGGAAAAAGAGCAAAATCGCGGAGATTCACGGAGTATTTTTTTTAAATCTCTCTGTGAATCTCTGTGTAATAATAAAATTCTCGCGAAGACGCAAAGCCCAATATTATGAGTGGTTTTTAATATCGTGGTCTGTGAAGTGATAAATATTCAGAATTTCTTATTATTTTAAGGACTTACAAAAACATATACAATGAATGAAAACGATATATCTAGGGTAATAGTTGATGTTTGTTATCAGATTCATGTAGAACTTGGGCCTGGATTATTGGAGTCTGTTTATGAAGAAATATTGTTTCAAGAGTTGATAAATGCAGGAATGATTGTTGAAAGACAAAAATCACTTCCGGTAGTTTGGCGAGGTCAAGAATTAAATTTGACTTACAGAACAGATTTAATAGTCGAAAATAAAGTAATCATTGAGATTAAATCTGTTAAGGAAATTCATCCAGTGTATCCAAAGCAACTCTTAACTTATCTGAAATTATCAAATTTAAAACTAGGCTTATTGATTAATTTTAATAGTCCCTTAATTAAAACGGGAATTACAAGAATCGTCAATGGACTTTAAATAATTTTATGTGTTAATACATTGAATTCTTAATCTTAAGGGATGATACCTTTGCGTCTTTGCGTCTTCGCGAGAGATAAAGAGATAAAATAATAAAATCAAACATGAATCTTCAAACAAAAATCCCTCTAAAACCACAACAGCATAATCAAATTGAGTATAGCTCCGATGTGCTTTTATTGGGCTCTTGTTTTGTTGAAAACGTAGGTAAGAAGTTTGATTATTTTAAGTTTAAAAATAGCCAAAATCCTTTTGGAATTTTATTTCATCCCATAGCCATAGAAAACTTGGTAGCACATGCTATTCAAGAAAAGACATATTCAGAAGTTGATATCTTTTTTCAAAATGAGCAATGGCATTGTTTTGATGCACATTCTCTATTAAGTAATCCTAGTAAGGAAATACTTTTAGAATCACTCAATAGTCAAATTCAAATTACAGCGCAAAAAATAAAAAGTGCATCGCATATTATAATTACAGTTGGTACGGCTTGGGTTTACAAACTTATTGAAACAAATGCTGTAGTTGCCAATTGCCATAAAGTAGCACAGAATAATTTCTCAAAGGAATTGCTTTCTGTTGATGCCGTTTTAGAATCCTTAAAAACTACTGTTGCTTTAATTGAAAGCGTAAATACAAAAGCAAAAGTCATTTTTACAGTCTCGCCAGTTCGGCATGTTAAAGATGGATTTGTTGAGAATATGCAGAGCAAAGCCCATCTTATATCGGGGATACATGCGTTTTTAAATCAGAAATCATTAGGTGTTAATGGTCAGTCCCATTACTTCCCATCTTATGAAATCATGATGGACGAGTTACGAGACTATCGATTTTATGCGGAAGATATGATTCATCCAAACCCAACGGCTATCAATTATATCTGGAATGCTTTTAAAAGGGTTTGGATTTCGGAAAAAGCATCAAATACTATGGAAGTCGTTGAAGTTATTCAAAAAGGATTGCAGCACAAACCGTTTAACTCCAGTTCTGAAGCACATAAATTATTTTTAAAGAATCTGAATGAAAAGCAAGAAGTTCTTCAAAATCAGTTTGGGCATATCACATTTTAAAACAATCTATTTTCACACTTAATCTTTTTATAAAGCCATTTATCGAAAAATTAGTTGATGTTGTTCATTTAATCGTAAGTTTATCTTGCTATTAATTAATCATGATGAAAACATCAATTTTGTAAATGGAGTTAAATTCATTTCGAATTGATGTTTTTTTTATTCCTAAAAATAAAAACTCATCTGGCTCTAAGGTTGGTTCTAGACCTTTAAAACCATAACTATTTTTTGTACATTCGTGTATGAGAAAAATTCTATTGGGTGTCATTTTAACGTTAATCGTGCTCTTCACACTTAAATATTGTGACGACAAAAAAGAGGAGAAGGCTGTTCTTAAAGAAAGTTCAGCGCTTATTCAGGAGCAGATTAAAAACGTTGGAAAGCTTGTAGTAACCGAAGGGCATTTTAGTCAGGTACTTAATTATGACAACTCTAAAGAGATTTTTGGTAAATATTTTAGTTTTAAAAAGAAAGCACTTGTAATTGTTAATGCAGATGTGTTCATTTCATACGATTTAAGTTTAATAGAATATAAAATTGATGAAGCTACTAAAACGCTCACTATAATAAGTATTCCAAAAGAAGAGATAAGAATTAGTCCGGATTTAGAATATTATGATATTGAAGCCGATTTTTTGAATCCCTTTAAAGCGACTGATCACAATAATATTAGAGACTTGGTGAAGAAATCCTTAATTAAAAAATTAGATAAATCTGATATGAAAGCTAATGCGCAAAACCGATTAATTAGTGAGTTGGCTAAATTCTTTATTTTAACAAATTCATTAGGTTGGACTTTGGAGTATAATAATATGCCTATTGAAAATCAAGACGGTTTAAATATGTTGAAACTATAACCTATTTTGAAGTCTAACCCAGCCGCCGCCATTCGTGGCATCTATGTTTTCTAAATTTAGATATTTTGCTGCTTTTGCCGAACGCACGCCGCTTTCGCAACAAACAACAATAGGTCGTTTTAGAACCTTAACTTCTTCAACTCTATTTTTTAAATCATTAAGGGGGATATGAACAGCGTTTTCAATATGTCCCGAGTTCCATTCACGCTCTGTTCGTACATCTAAAATAGTAGCTCCATTATCCAAATACATCTGGACTTGACGCTTTTTCGCGCCAAATATAAAGTCTAAAAACCCCATAGTCTATCTTTTTATATACATTAGCAAACTTTAAGATAGTTAAATATTTTTATTAAATCAAATGCCTTGGTACTTTGAAATTAGAAAACAGAAAAGAAGAAATCATAAAAACGGCAGCCAAACTATTTAAGGAAAAGGGCTATAGTGCTGTTACTATGAGAGATATTGCCACAGCTGTGGGAATGAAAGCTGCTAGTTTATATAATCATATTAGTTCTAAACAAGAGCTGCTTAAAATTATAATAATTTCTTTGGCAGAAGCATTTACTCAAGGTATGCAGGAAATTAAAACCTCTAATATTTCAACAAAACAAAAGCTGGAAGCTGTGGTAAAACTTCATGTGGATATCACTGCACAAAACACTTTTGGTATGGCTTCTTTAAATAATGATTGGATGCATCTGGAAGGGGAGCGTGACTATTATTTATCTTTGAGATCCGGTTATGAAGCTGATTTTAGAAGTATTTTACTAGAAGGTATTCAGCGAAAAGAAATTGCTGATTCTAGCGTTGAGGTCATGCTGTTCTCAATTCTTTCTACGTTGCGATCTCTCTATTTGTGGATTCCTAAAAAGGAAGATGTTACACCCGAAGACCTCTCGAAAAGTTTAAGTAACGTGTTAATCAACGGAATTAACAAATAGTTTACATTTTATTTTGTATTTTTGTGCACCAAACTAACAGTTGTTAGTTTAATACATGAACTACAATATGGCAGATTTTTACAACCTAAAAGTTGCAGATATATACAAGGAAACAAAGGATACTGTTGTTATTTCTTTTGATGTTCCCGATGATTTAAAACATACATTCCAGTATAAACAGGGCCAACATCTTACGCTCCGTAAGGAAATTAACGGCGAAGATATTCGTCGTAATTACTCACTTTGCTCTAGTCCGTTGGATAATGAATGGAAAGTAGCCGTAAAAACTATTCGCGGTGGTGTGTTTTCAAATTATGCTTTTAATACTTTGAAAAAAGGTGAAGAGCTTCAAGTTATGGCACCGCATGGCGAGTTTTACGTGGAATGCGAACCAGAAAGTTCAAAGAACTATATTGCATTTGCTGCTGGTAGTGGTATTACACCAACCTTGTCTATTATTAAAACGCATTTACATCGCGAGCCGAATAGTACTTTCAAACTATTTTATTTGAATAGAACGGTCAAATCCATTATCTTTAAAGAAGAAATTGAACAACTTAAAAATGAGTTCTTTGGACGTTTTCAAGTTTTTTACTTTCTAACAAAAGAACAACGTGATATTCCATTTTTAAATGGCCGTTTTGATAAGGAGAAACTTGCGGTTCTAACCAGTCGCTTTATTGATGTTCCTGATACCGATCACGCCTTTCTTTGCGGACCTCAAGATATGATTTTCTTAATCCGTGACGAACTACAGGAAGCAGGAATGCCAAAAGAAAAAATTCATTATGAATTATTTTTCTCTGGAAGTTCTGAAGAAGAAAATAGACAAATTGCCGAAGTGCTTGATGAAAAAGTGGACGGCACACAAGTCACCATTATTGATGGCGGGAAAGAATTCCACTTTATTATGGATGATGATTTCGACAACATACTGGACGGTGCATTAGCTGCTGGAGCCGATTTACCATTTGCCTGTAAAGGTGGTGTTTGTAGTACCTGCAAATGTCAGGTTGTAGAGGGGTCAGTAAAAATGAAAGTCAATTATGCACTTGACGAAAAAGAAGTTTCGCAAAATTATGTGTTGAGTTGTCAAGCTGTACCGACTACGGATAAAGTAGTGGTTAATTTTGATGTTTAATTCCTGCGAGGGCAGGAATCTCATCTTTAGATAAAATAATTGTTTCTACACTAAATTATAGTAACGTAGAGTCAAGCTTTTTGTAAGTGGAGTTCTTTAAAGAATTCTAAAAATTACTGAACGCAGCAAGAGATCTCTCAAGTTTTTAAAAACTGAAAGATCTGAAGAATAAATAATATTTCACTAACAACAAATATCATGAGTGAAGAACAAATAAGAAATTTAGAAACGCAATTTGAAGAGCGTATTGCACGCGACGAGAAAATTGAACCTAAAGATTGGATGCCGGAGAAATACCGCAAAACCCATATCAGACAAATTTCGCAGCATGCGCACTCCGAAGTAGTCGGTATGTTACCAGAAGGAAATTGGATAACGCGAGCACCTTCATTAAGACGAAAAGTAGCCTTGTTGGCAAAAGTTCAGGATGAAGCAGGTCACGGATTGTATTTATATTCAGCCTGTGAAACATTAGGGATTTCTCGTGATGAACTTTACGAGCAGTTACATTCAGGAAAAGCTAAATACTCCTCCATATTCAATTATCCAACTGTTACTTGGGCCGATATGGGTGCCATTGGTTGGTTGGTAGATGGTGCAGCCATTATTAATCAGGTGCCATTGTGCAATACCTCTTTCGGGCCTTATGCACGCGCAATGGTTCGTGTTTGTAAAGAAGAAAGTTTTCATCAGCGTCAAGGTTATGAAATCATGATAAAACTGATGAATGGAACACAGGAGCAGAAAGATATGGCTCAGGATGCGTTAAATCGTTGGTGGTGGCCGTCTTTAATGATGTTAGGACCAACAGATGCAGAATCTGTTCATACGGAACAATCCATGAAGTGGAAATTGAAACGTAAGTCGAATGATGATTTACGTCAACAATTTATAGATCAAACCGTTCCACAAGCAGAATTAATAGGCTTAGTGATTCCAGACCCAGATTTAAAATGGAATGAAGAACGCGGTAGCTACGATTTTGGAGAAATTAATTGGGATGAGTTTTGGCAAGTTGTCAAAGGTCATGGTCCAATGAATAAAGAACGTATGAAAGCAAGAGTTGGTGCTTGGGAAGGCGGCGAATGGGTGCGTGATGCAGCTATGGCATATTCAGAAAAGCAACAAGAGAGAAAAGAAAAACAAAGTGCCTCTTTGAAAAAAGAGGTCTCCTAGTCGGTGAAATGGAATATTAGTACATCTATATCATGAGAAATAAGCTAAATGGCGTTATTTATATAGGAGTAACTGATAGTATTACTGAACGAATCAAAGAACACAAATTAAAGGTGTACCCGAAATCGTTTACAGCAAAATATAATTGCGACAAGTTAGTTTATTTTGAAGAGTTTGAAAGCGGAACAGATGCGGAGAAAAGAGAGAGACAATTCAAAAAATGGAAACGAGATTGGAAAATAAAATTAATTGAAGATATGAACCCCAATTGGTCTGATTTAATTGTCAATTGGAACTTGAATTATATTAAATTAAGAAAATAAAATTATAGTTTAATTAAAAAGATACCTGCTTTCGCAGGCATAAAAAATATGTCAACAACAAAAAACTGGCCTCTTTGGGAAGTCTTCGTAAGAAGTAAAAATGGATTAGAGCATCGACATTTTGGAAGCTTGCACGCAGCAGATGCGGATATGGCACTCGAAAATGCACGTGATGTATACACTAGGCGTAATGAAGGTGTGAGTATTTGGGTTGTGGAATCCAAAAATATCACCGCATCCAATCCAGAGCATAATGGCGAAATGTTTGAGCCAGCTCAAGATAAAGTTTATCGTCATCCAACTTTTTACGAATTACCGGACGAGGTTGAGTATATGTAGAATTCCTGCGAAGGCAGGAAATCGAAGATTCAGCGAAGCTAATCTCAATTAAGTTTTTACGAATTGTTTTCTTAAGCTTTTCATTTATAAAAGTTTCTTAAGAAAAATAAAAAGATACCCACTTTGGTGGGAACTAAGCATGAACCAAAATTTATATCAATACATTCTAGGCATAGCTGATAATTCACTAATTCTTGGACAAAGAATGGGGGCTTTAACTGGTCATGGACCAAGTCTAGAAACCGATATTGCCTGTACTAATATTTCATTAGATTTATTCGGACAAGTACGAAGTTATTATCAATACGCGGCAAAAATTGCAGGCGATAAACGTACGGAAGATGACATTGCCATGTTACGTCCTGAACGTGAATACGTAAATGTGCTTTTGGTAGAGCAACCTGATACGGATTTCGCTTATACCATGGCGCGCCAATTTTTATTCGATATCTATCATTTCTTGTTTTTAACAGAATTACAAAAAAGCAAGGACTTGACATTGTCAGCAATTGCTAATAAATCGATTAAAGAAGTGAGTTATCACCAGCGCTTTTCATCCGATTGGATAAAACGTCTAGGCGATGGCACCGAAGAAAGTCATAAACGTATGCAAACTGCTATAGATGATTTGTGGAGGTATACGGACGAACTATTTCATCAAACCGAAGCCGATAAAGCAATGGTTGCGGAAGGAATTGGCGTAGATGTGACGACGTTAAAAGATACATACTATGAAAAAGTAGCGGAAGTATTGGAAGCGTCAACTTTAGAAGTTCCTGAATCTAAATATTTTCAAAAAGGCGGTAAGCAAGGTGTTCACACAGAACACATGGGCTATATATTGGCCGAATTGCAATATATGCAACGTGCGTATCCAAATATGGAATGGTAACAGCAATATCCCTTTGAAAAGAGGGATCTTAAAATTTCATTTTATTAAAACATGACAACAATAGAACAAAACATCGACGAAAAACTAGTTCCGATTCTTGAAAAAGTTTCCGATCCAGAAATCCCAGTCCTTTCCATTATGGATATGGGCGTGGTGCGTACGGCAATTATTGAAAAAGGTGTTGTAAAAGTTCAAATTACACCAACCTATAGTGGTTGTCCCGCAATGGATGTAATTGGCGATGATATTAAATCAGCCTTAAAGGTCGCGGGTTACGAATCGGAAATTGAATTAATATTGGCACCTGCTTGGACTACCGATTGGATAACCCCAAGAGGTCGGAAAGCGTTGGAAGATTACGGTATCGCCGCGCCTTTAGGCGAAGAAGCAGATAAAGATGTTTTATTACGTGGAAAACGTTTGGTAAAATGTCCGCAATGTGGCTCAACAAATACAAAAATGATTAGTCAATTTGGTTCAACAGCTTGCAAAGCGCAGTTTCAATGTAGCGATTGCCAAGAGCCTTTTGATTATTTTAAATGCCTCAAATAATATGAATCATGAATACTGATTTTTGAATACCGAATCATGAAGTAAGCAAAATATAAAACTTCATAATTTTTTATTCGGAGTTCATTATTCAATATTAGAAAATATGAGTTTTATAAAATTAAAAATAGAAAACAAAGTAGCCACAATCATGCTAAACCGACCAGAAGTATTTAATAGCTTCAATCGCGAAATGGCCTTGCTACTTCAAGACACATTAGATGACTGCGAAAAAAATGATGACGTTCGCGCCATTGTGTTAACCGGAAACGGAAAAGCATTTTGTGCTGGTCAGGATTTAAAAGAAGTTACCTCGCCAGAATTAAATCCCGGTTTTAAAAAAATCCTCGAAGAACATTATAACCCAATAATCCTACGCATTCGAAATATTGAAAAACCGATAATAGGCGCCATCAATGGCGTTGCTGCAGGAGCAGGAGCCAATATTGCTCTGGCCTGTGATGTGGTAGTTGCACACGAAAAAGTGAGTTTTATTCAAGCTTTTAGTTTAATCGGGTTGATTCCTGATAGTGCAGGAACGTTCTTTTTACCAAGACTCATTGGATTCCAGAAAGCATCTGCACTAGCCATGCTAGGTGATAAAGTATCTGCGGAAGAAGCCGAGCGTTTAGGAATGATTTATAAAGTATTGCCGCTAGAAAATTTTGAAGATGAGGTGAATGAGCTTGCTTTAAAAATGGCCAATATGCCAACCAAGGCTTTAGGTTTAATTAAGAAAAGCTTGAATCAATCGCTAACAAATAATTTGGAACAGCAATTAGCATTAGAGTCTAAATATCAAATTGAAGCAGCCAGTACGGATGATTATGCAGAAGGTGTTTCTGCCTTTGTTGAAAAAAGAAAACCCGAGTTTAAAGGGAAATGATTAACGATTGCTGATTTTTGATTGAAGATTTTTGAACTAAAACCAAAATAATATGAAGCCAATTCAACTTGAAGACAGATTGATCCAATTTGTAATTGATGTGATTTTAGTTAGCAGAAAAATTGATGAATCTTTCGCATCAGAACATTTAGCGAAACAATTAATTAGATCATCCACATCGGCAGCTTTAAATTATGGAGAAGCTAGAAGTGGCGAATCCACACGCGATTTTCTTCATAAAATGAAGATTTGCCTTAAAGAATTACGCGAATGTTATATCAATATGAAAATTCAGAAAGGCGCGAATCTAATAACAGATATAGAAGCTTTGGATAAGTTACTTAAAGAAAATGATGAATTGATTTCAATATTTGTCGTTAGTATAAAAACAGCATCCTTAAAACTAAAATAGTTCACAATTATGAGTGAAAATCAAAAATCAAAAATCGTTAATCTTCAATCTTCAATCAAATTTGTTGGAGTAATCGGAGGCGGAACAATGGGAAGCGGCATCGCGCAAGTTGCAGCTACGGCTGGTTGTCAAGTTAAATTATACGATACCAATCAAGCAGCTTTAGATAAAGCAAAAGCAGCTTTAGAAAAAATATTAGCGCGATTAATAGAAAAAGGTCGTATTGATTTGGAAGAGAAAAATCGCATACAAAACAATATTTCATACGTTGATTCTTTAAAGGATTTAGCCGATTCTAATCTCACAATTGAAGCAATTATTGAAAACATAGATATCAAGAAAAAAGTGTTTTCAGAATTGGAAAGTTATGTTGCTGAAGATTGTATTATTGCATCTAACACCTCCAGTTTATCAATTGCATCCATTGCGGCATCTTTAAAAAAACCTAAGCGTTGTGTTGGAATTCATTTTTTCAATCCAGCACCTTTAATGCAATTGGTTGAGGTTATTCCTGCTATTCAAACATCATACGAAACTTTAGAAAAAGCAATAGACACGATTGCCAGTTGGAAAAAAACTGTAGCTGTAGCTAAAGATACACCTGGATTTATCGTGAATCGTGTAGCGCGCCCATTTTATGGTGAAGCTTTACGAATTTATGAAGAAGGTATTGCTAATTTCGAAACTATAGATTCTGCTATGAAAGATCTGGGAGGTTTCAGAATGGGACCTTTTGAACTGATGGACTTTATAGGTAATGACGTTAATTATACCGTTACCGAGACCGTTTTTACTGCTTTTTATTTCGATCCCAGATATAAGCCTTCATTTACCCAAAAACGATTTTCAGAAGCCGGTTATTTAGGTAGAAAGTCAGGTATTGGATATTATGAATATGATGCAAACGGCAAAATAGTTGTTTCAAGTACCACCGAGGTTTCTGGAGAAGAGTCTTTAAAAGAGAAAATATTCAATCGCATCTTAATCATGTTAATCAACGAAGCAGCCGACGCCTTGTTTTTTAACATTGCATCAGCAGAAGATATTGATAATGCTATGACCAAAGGTGTAAATTATCCGAAAGGCTTATTAGCTTGGGCAAACGAAAAAGGCATCGGTTGGTGCGTTGCGAAAATGGACGAGTTGTATTTTGAGTATCATGAAGATAGATACCGTTGTAGTCCTTTGTTGAGAACCATGAACAAAAAAGGTTTGAGATTTGAGGTATGATTGAGAGGTTAGACTTTGAGAGGTGAGAGGTTAGACTTTGAGAAAGGAAAATATTATTAAAAAAAAGAGGGATTAGGCAATAGGAATTAGTATGAATAGTGACTATAATTTTAAATTTGAAGATTTATTAGTTTATCAAAAAGCAATGGATTTTGGTGAAGTAGTAGATGTTTTGGTTAAAAGTTTTCCTAATCACGAATTATATGCGCTATCATCGCAGTTTAGAAGAGCCGCTGATTCTATTGCATTAAATATTGCGGAAGGTTATCCTGGGTCGGATGCGCAGTTTGTGAGACATATAAATTATGCTATTTATAGTGCTAAAGAGTGTGTTAGCTGCAGTACAAAAGCTAAAAGAAGTTTATATATTACATTTGATCGAAACGAAGAAAACAGGAAATTAATTTCTGAAATGACGAGAATGATGTCATCTTTAAGAAAGAAAATTTCAGAAAGAAATAAACGAAACTAATCCCTAATCCCTAATGCCTATTAAAGGAGAAGAAATACCTAAGCGGATGTTATCCCTCGACGCCTACAGCACATGGCTCGGTCTTGAAATCATCGAATGTGAAATCGGCCGATGTAAAGTCGGGATGACCATTAGAAAGGACATGCTTAATAGTATGAATAAGGCGCATGGCGGTATTAGTTATTCGCTGGCAGATACTGCTTGTGGTTTTGCAGCCAATTCGCATGGAAAATATGCGGTTTCTATTGAAACGAGTATTAATCATATTGAAGCTTTAAATGAAGGCGATTATATTGTGGCAGAATCGGTAATAGAGAGCGTGAAAAATAAATTAGGTTTTAATATCATTGAAGTCAAACGTGGCGATGAATTAGTCGCGCTTTTTAAAGGTGTCGTTTATAGAACCAGTAAAGATTGGTAGTAAAACTTTTTTTAGCATATAAATACTTGAAGCATTTTTTATAAATTAAGGGTTTAAAATAAAATAGTAGCAATAACAATAAAAACCAAAAACACATGAAGTGGAAAGGCAGAAGACAAAGTGACAACCTAGATGATCGACGCGGAATGGGATCTAAAGGTAAGCTGGTAGCAGGCGGCGGTATTGTTGCTGTAGTAGTTATTCTATTACAACTTTTTGGAGGAGAAACTGGAAAGCAAATTGCACCAATTATCGAGCAATTTAATCAAGGACAATCAACAGAGCAAGTTCAACAAAGGGAACTAACAGCTAATGAAAAAGAACTCGGAGCTTTTGCGGGAACTATTCTAGCAGATACCGAAGATATTTGGGGTCAGATTTTTGAAGAAAATAATTTAGGAGTCTACAAGGAACCAACTATGGTATTGTTTTCAGATGCCGTAAGTACAGGATGTGGAAATGCGAGTTCAGCTTCAGGACCATTTTATTGTCCAGCCGATCATAAATTATATATGGACTTGGTGTTTTTTGAAGAATTAAAAACCCGTTTCGGAGCTAAAGGCGGCGATTTTGCAATTGCTTATGTAACAGCTCACGAAATCGGACATCATATTCAAACCTTACTAGGAACCAGTAATAAAGTAAGACAATTACAACAACAAACGAATAAAGTAGAAGGTAATAAGCTTTCGGTAGCGCAAGAATTACAAGCCGATTTTTATGCAGGCGTTTGGGCACATCACAATAAAAAATATTTAGAAGAAGGCGATATCGAAGAAGCTTTAAGCGCTGCGAATGCAGTTGGAGATGATGCCATCCAAAAATGGTCGCAAGGAGATGTGAAACCGGATTCATTTACGCATGGAACATCTAAACAGCGCATGGAATGGTTTATGAAAGGTTTTAAAACGGGCGATATAAAACAAGGAGATACTTTTTCAGCCTTATTGAATTGATTAATTCCTGCGAAGGCAGGAATCTCATAGTTCAGAGAAACCCAACTTAATATAGAATCTAGTAAGTTGTTTTTCTGTTTATTAGATGAGATAATAAGTAAATCAGAAAGTCTTTTTCAAGGCTACAAAAAAATATATAACAATTAAAACAGATACCCACTTTCGTGGGCATTAGTATGAAAGAAGCATATATTATAGACGGCATCAGAACGCCAATAGGAAGTTATCAAGGCGTTTTATCAGCTGTGCGAACAGATGATTTGGCGGCATTGGTAATCGAAGAAGTTGTAAAAAGAAATCCAAGTATTCCAAAGGAGGCGTACGACGATGTTATTTTGGGCTGTGCCAATCAAGCAGGCGAGGATAACAGAAACGTAGCAAGAATGGCGTCGCTTTTAGCGGGATTACCCTTTACAGTTCCTGGTGAAACCGTTAACAGATTATGTAGTTCAGGATTATCGGCTATTATTCATGCAAACCGCGCTATAAAAGCTGGAGATGGTGATGTGTTTATCGCCGGTGGTGTAGAAAATATGACACGCGGACCCTACGTAATAGCAAAACCCTCTAAAGGATTTGGAACCGATGCTAAAATGTATGATTCTAGTTTCGGCTGGCGTTTTATCAATCCTAAAATGCAAAAACTATTCGGAACCGATGGCATGGGACAAACTGCTGAAAATCTCGTAGAGAAATACAATATCTCTCGCGAAGATCAGGATAAGTTTGCATATTGGAGTCAAATGAAAGCTACAAAAGCACAAGAAAATGGCCGATTAGCCAAAGAAATTGTAACAGTAGAAATCCCACAACGTAAAAAAGATCCGATACAATTCTCTAAAGACGAGTTTATAAAACCAAACACTTCATTAGAAGTTTTAGGAAAGTTAGGTGGCGCATTCAAAGCAGAAGGCGGAAGTGTAACAGCTGGTAATTCATCAGGATTAAACGATGGTGCTGCAGCAACAATAATTGCATCTGGAGAAGCTGTTAAAAAATACAATTTAAAACCATTAGCACGAATCGTGAGTTCGGCTGTGGTTGGAGTAGAACCTAGAGTTATGGGTATTGGACCTGTTGAAGCATCTAACAAGGCCTTGGAAAAAGCAGGTTTAACCATGGACGACATGGATGTTATCGAGCTCAACGAAGCCTTTGCAGCACAAGCTTTGGCCTGTACGCGCGCTTGGGGATTGGCAGATAATGATCCGCGTTTAAATCCAAATGGTGGCGCCATTGCAATTGGTCATCCATTGGGTGTAACCGGCGCGAGATTAGCTTATTCTGCCGCTTTAGAGTTGAAAGAACAGAACAAAAAATATGCATTAGTTACTATGTGTATTGGCGTTGGCCAGGGCTATGCTGCAATAATTGAAAATGTAAATTTATAGATTTTGGGCGTTACCACAAGGGTCGGGCTTTCGGCAGTCGCTCTCTTCGAGGAGCTCCAACAAAGCCTCAATCCCTAACGCCGGAGTTGTGATAAAAGGACCTCACAGGTTTCAAATCCCGAAACGTCGGGACTGTGAGGTCTGGAAAAAAGAAAATAATTTGGCAAGGCTTGTGAAACCTTGTAACTTGAAATAAAAAAAATAAATAACGTCACTTCGACTGTTCCGATTTTAATTGGAAAGTATCGAAAAAGACATAAATTAGATTTCCGTTTGCACGGAAACGATAAATAAATTTATCGATGAAAAAAACACAAAATTACGTCACAGGACAATGGATAGAAGGTAAGGGAGAAGGCGTTCCAATGTTTGATGCCATTACTGGAGAAATTGTAGCATTATCCGATACCGAAGGGTTAGATTTTGGCGAGATTCTTCATTACGGAAGAACAACAGGCGGGGAGAAACTTCGAAAAATGACCTTTCAAGAACGTGGGAATATGCTAAAAAGTTTAGCGCTTTACCTAATGAAAAAGAAAGCCGCTTTCTACGAATTAAGTTACCGTACAGGTGCCACAAAAGTAGACAGTTGGATAGATATTGAAGGTGGTTTCGGAAACTTATTTGCCAATGCATCTTTACGTAAATTATTCCCTAATCAATCTTATCACGTCGAAGGTGATCCTATCGATTTATCACGTGGTGGTCGTTTTATGGCACATCATATTATGGTGCCAAAACGCGGCGTCGCTGTTCATATTAACGCATTCAACTTCCCAGTTTGGGGCATGTTAGAAAAGTGTGCTTCCAATTGGATGGCGGGCGTTCCAGCCGTGGTGAAACCAGCAACCAACACATCCTTCTTAACAGAAGCCGTAGTTCGTGAAATTGTTGCTTCAGGCATTTTACCAGAAGGTGCTTTACAGGTTATAACCGGTTCAGCAAGAAGTATTTTAGACACCGTAGAGTCACAAGATGTTGTAACCTTTACAGGTTCGGCAACAACGGGGAGACTTTTAAAATCTCATAAACGTATTTTAGAAGAGTCAGTACCATTTAATATGGAAGCCGATTCATTAAACGCTTCTATTCTAGGTGAAGACGCTGTTCCTGGAACTCCAGAATTCGATCTCTTTATTAAAGAAGTTAGAAATGAAATGACGGTGAAGTGCGGACAAAAATGTACGGCAATACGTAGAATTATAGTACCACAGAATTTAGTGGAAGATGTTCAAATTTCTTTAGGAAAAGCATTGGATAAAGTCACTATTGGCGATCCGCGATTAAAAGAAGTCCGAATGGGTGCTTTGGTGAGTAAAGATCAAGTGACCGAAGTTCGAGATCGTGTGCAAGAACTCGCTAAAACGGCGCGTATTGTTTATGGCGATTTAGATAAAATTGAAACTATTGGTGCCGATGCTAAAAAGGGTGCGTTTTTAGCGCCTATTGTACTTCTTGAAGAGAATCCATTCTCCAATTTAGCTGTTCACGAAACCGAAGCTTTTGGTCCTGTTAGTACCATTATGCCGTATAAAAATTTAGATGAAGCTATTACTTTAGCCCAAATGGGTAAGGGGTCGTTAGTGTCCTCGATAGCAACCTATGACAATAAAATTGCTAAAGATTATGTCATAAATGCTGCCAGTCATCATGGTCGTATTATGGTTATTAACCGCGATATGGCTAAAGAAAGCACCGGTCACGGTTCACCATTACCAAACTTGGTTCACGGTGGTCCGGGTCGTGCTGGAGGTGGTGAAGAAATGGGCGGTATGCGTGGTATTAAACACTATTTACAGCGTACAGCTATTCAAGGTTCACCAACTACATTAACAGAAATCACTGGAATTTATCAGCAAAATGCTGAATATAAGGAAGCCGATCAGCATCCCTTTAAATACCACTGGGAAGATATCGAACCAGGAATGTCGCTTAAAACGCATAGACGAACGTTGACGGATACCGATATTATCAACTTCTCGAATCTAACATGGGATCATTTTTATGCTCATACGGATATCACATCTTTAGATGGAAGTATTTTCGAAAAAAGAACCGCTCACGGCTATTTAATTATTGCCGCCGCCGCCGGATTATTTGTGTATCCACATAAAGGGCCTGTAGCCGCTAATTACGGATTGGAAGAATGTAGATTCCTACGTCCCTTATATCATAATGATACCATCTATGTGCGATTAACCTGTCAGCAAAAAGTAGATCGTGACGTTGCTTCGGCAGAACATCCTAGCGGAATTGTTAAATGGTATGTTGAGATTTTCGATGCGCTAACCGATGAAAAAGTTGGTTTTGCAACTGTTTTAACAATGGTTCAAAAGAAACAAGAAGTTTTTGTAGAAATGACTTCAGATAAAGTTGATGACTATCTTTCCAAATTAACGGCAGATATGACACCGAAGTGGGGCGTTATGACACCGCAACATATGTTAGAGCACATGGAGTTTACTTATAAAATAGCTTCAGGCGAAATTCAAGATTTTGAAGTCGCTACGCCAGAAAAGATTTTAGAAAAAGTTCATGCGAGTCTTTATAATTATGATAAATTTCCAATGGGTACCAATTTCCCGTTATTAGAAAAAGATAAACTTGAACCATTAAAACATCCAGATTTAGCTACAGCCATAGAGAAATTTAAAGGGCAGCGCGAAAAGTATTTAGCGTTTTATGAAGAAAATCCAGAAGCTAAATTGAAAAACTTGGTGTTTGGAGAATTGAATAAATATGAAGCGTATTTGTTGGATCGAAAGCATCTAAATCATCACTTCGAACAGTTCAATCTTTTTTAAATGATTGAACTGTTCGAAGCACCCGAGAAATCGGGTGTCT
The DNA here is from genome assembly GCF_000224335.1 of Bizionia argentinensis JUB59. Classification (GTDB taxonomy): domain Bacteria; phylum Bacteroidota; class Bacteroidia; order Flavobacteriales; family Flavobacteriaceae; genus Algorimicrobium; species Algorimicrobium argentinense. The sequence continues at coordinate 71,990 of NZ_AFXZ01000003.1, forward strand.
TGTCAAAGAATTAGCGAATTTTATTAAATCTTCCGAAAGTGCTGAAACATTATGTCTACATAATAACAAACAAGCTAAAAGGTGTTTTATATATTGGAGAAACAGGACGATTAAAAATAAGAATATACCAGCATAAAACTAAAGCGCATCCAAACACGTTTTCTGCTAAATATAATTTGGATAAGTTGGTTTATTTTGAGGAATTCGAAAATGAAACCGAAGCTAAACTAAAGGAGAAGCAGATGAAGAAATGGTATAGAGCTTGGAAAGTAGAGTTAATTGAAAGGTTAAATCCTTATTGGAAGGATTTATATGAGGAATTAAAATAAATATTATAAAGCGAACCTCACTGGTTTTTAATCCCGAAACGTCGGGACTGTGAAGTTTAAAGAAAATAAAGTATAACCATTAAAAAGATTCCCACTTTCGTGGGAAATGAACATGAAACCATACGTAAAACAAACCATAGAAAACGAAGTCGCATATATAGAGTTTTATCATCCAGCACACAACTCCTTACCAGGAGATGTGTTGGCGGAATTAGCGCAAACCATTACTGCTGCAGGAGAGAATAAAGATGTGAAAGTCATTGTACTTAAAAGCGGCGGAGATCGTACGTTTTGTGCAGGCGCTAGTTTTAATGAACTTATAAACATTAATGATGAAGCAACTGGAAAAGTATTCTTTTCAGGATTTGCAAATGTGATTAATGCGATGCGCAAATGTCCGAAGTTCATCATAGGACGTATTCAAGGTAAAACCGTTGGAGGAGGCGTAGGATTAGCTGCAGCAACCGATTATTGTATGGCAACCAAGTTCGCAGCTATCAAGTTAAGTGAATTAAATATCGGAATCGGACCATTTGTTGTCGGACCCGCTATTGAACGTAAAATGGGTGTCAGCGCGATGTCGCAAATTGCTATTGATGCCAATTCGTTTTATCCAGCAGAATGGGCGCAACAAAAAGGGTTGTTCACTCAAGTTTATGACACGGTAGAAGAACTAGACGAAGCCGTAAAAGCAACTGCTAATCATTTATGTACTTTTAATCCAGAAGCGATGATAGAAATGAAAAAAATTTTCTGGAGCGGAACTGATAATTGGGATAATTTGTTGGCGGAACGCGCAGCTACTAGTGGGCGATTGGTGCTGAGTGAATTTACGAAGGAGAAATTGAAAGGGTTTGAGTAGCAAATTCCTGCGAAGGCAGGAATCTCATAATAAAAATAAATGAAACTTTGGTACATCTATATCATGGCAAACAAGCCCAACGGAATAATTTATATTGGCGTTACAGATAATAGTGAAGAAAGAGTAAGAGCGCTTAAAAACAAAGTATTTCCAAAGTCCTTTACTGCCAGGTATAATTGTGATTTATTAGTTTATTTTGAGGAGTTTGAAAATGGTGAGGAAGCATCACGAAGAGAAAAATAATTCAAAAAATGGAAACGAGAACGGAAAGTGAAGCTAATTGAAGAAATGAATCCTAGTTGGTCAGATTTAAGTATAAATTGGAATTTAAATTCGAATAGAGAATATAGAAATAACATATAAATAAAAAGATTCCTGCCTACGCAGGAATAGGTCTATGATTTACAAATTCAACAATTTCACCCCCGTAGTCCACGAGTCCAGTTTTGTTCACCCACTAGCTGCCGTAACCGGAAATGTTATTATCGGTAAAAACTGTTATATTGGTCCAGGAGCTGCTATTCGTGGCGATTGGGGACAGATTATTTTGGAAGACGGCGTAAATGTTCAGGAAAACTGTACGGTGCATATGTTTCCGGGGAAATCCATTACCTTACAAGAAAGTGCTCATGTTGGTCACGGTGCTATTATTCATGGCGCTAATTTGGGTAGAAACTGTATGATCGGTATGAATTCCGTTATCATGGACGATGCTGAAATTGGCGATGAAAGTATCGTAGGTGCTATGGCATTTGTAAAGGCAGAAACTAAAATTCCCAAACGGAGTTTAGTTGTTGGAAACCCTGCAAAAGTTATAAAGCAAGTGTCGGATGAGATGATTGCATGGAAAACAAAAGGTACCCAATTGTATCAACAGTTACCGGCCGATTGTCACGCCAATTTAAAAGAGGTAGAGGCACTTCGCGAAGTGCCTGAAAACATGAAAATGCAGGAAAGTGTTTATAAAACACTTCGTGAACAATTCGTTAAAAAAAGTGAGTCTCAAATTAAATAGAGTTAACAGACCTCACAGGTTTTAAAAACCTGTGAGGTCTAGATATAGATTAAGAAATGAGTAACGAAAAGAAATTGCCACTTTCGTGGGAACTTAAAATGCCTAAAATGGGCGAAAGTATTACAGAAGGAACCATCATCAACTGGTTAATCGCCGAAGGCGACACCTTTGAAGAAGGTGACATCATCCTAGAAGTCGCCACTGATAAAGTGGATAACGAAGTACCAGCGCCAATTTCAGGAACCCTAGTTAGAACCATGTTTCAATCCAAAGATGTAGTTCCAGTAGGCGAGGTTATTGCTATTTTAGAAGTTTCAGAAGATGCAAAACCTCTAAAAAAGGAGCCGGTCGCATCGAACGAAGTAAAAGCGTCTGCAGAAAAGAAGAAAAAGCTAACGCAACCAAAACCAGTTCAGGTAGCTTCACCTTCCAGTTCATTTTCAACGTCAAATTCGAATACGTTCTTTTCACCATTAATCATCAAAATCGCCAAAGAGCAGCATATCAGTTTTGAAGAACTTGCCAGAATTCCTGCAACAGGACATGAAGGCCGACTTCGCAAAAGCGATGTGTTTAATTATATAGAAGACGGTAGACCCTTTCAATTCGCACAAGCTGTAACACAAGATCCAACAGCCTATAGAATTCCGCAATTAACGTTTGATAAAGGCAAAGGGAAAATCATTGAGATGGACCGTATGCGTCAAATGATTGCCGACCATATGGTGTATTCCAAGCATACATCTCCTCATGTTACAGCTTATGTGGAAGCCGATATGACCAATATGGTGAATTGGCGAAATGCCAATAAAAAGCCTTTCCAAGAAAAATATGGTGAACGCTTAACTTTTACGCCATTATTTGTTGAGGCCGTAGCGAAGGCAGTTAAAGATTTTCCAAATATCAACGCATCAGTTGATGGTAATAATATTATCGTTAAAGAAGATATTAATATCGGAATGGCAACCGCTTTACCGAGTGGTAATTTAATTGTGCCGGTTGTAAGAAATGCCGATACAAAAGATTTGAAAACAATAGCCGAAAATGTCAACGCCCTAGCTAGTAAAGCTAGAGAAAATAAGTTAGGAGCGGATGATATTAAAGGCAGTACGTTTACCATTTCCAATGTAGGAACTTTTGGAAGTGTTATGGGAACACCGATTATCAATCAGCCCGAAGTCGCTATTTTGGCTTTAGGAATTATTAAAAAACGCGCTGAAGTTATAGAAACTGAAAAAGGTGATGAAATTGCCATTCGCAGTATGATGTATTTATCGCTTTCATTTGACCATCGTGTAGTAGATGGTTTTTTAGGAGGCAGTTTTGTACGTCGTGTTGCTGATTATTTTGAGCAATTTGATGTGAATAGAGAAATTTAATAAGCAGAAAAATTTTAGACGTTTTTAAAATGTTGAGATTTTTAGTAATATTTCGCGTTAGGGATTGAAGCGCCATCCTTTTTTGTTTTTCGCAAAAAAGATATAGCGAAAAGCCCGACCCTTTCGGGTAACGCCCAAAAAAAGTTAAATATGAGTAGTTTAGACAAAGACATATTAAAAAAAGGATTTATAACGTTGTGCACTGCCAAAGCTATGGCAGAATTGTATGAAGCTAATTTCAAGCAAGTATCTAAATATGTGCATGCCACATCTCGTGGTCACGAAGCCATTCAAATTGCTTTGGGTTTGCAGTTATTACCACAAGATTATGCGTTTCCGTATTATAGAGATGATGCTATGTTATTATCGTTTGGTGTAACGCCATACGATTTAATGCTGCAGTTATTAGCAAAAAAAGACGATCCATTTTCAGCGGGACGAACCTATTATGCGCACCCAAGTATAAAGGATGCCGATAAACCTAAAGTGCCACATCAATCTTCCGCAACAGGTATGCAAGCCATTCCAGCCACTGGTGTTGCTCTGGGATTCCATTATCGCGAAGGCGGTAATCTCTTTGCGGAAGAAAACAAAGTAAAGGGGAATGAGCAAAACCCGGTAGAAAATTTCACAAACGATTATGATGCTTCTGTTCATTCAGAAGATTCCCGCCTTCGCGGGAATTCGCCAATTAGTGTTTGTTCTTTAGGTGATGCCTCCGTTACCGAAGGTGAAGTTGCTGAAGCCTTTCAAATGGCGGCATTAAAGCAACTGCCAATTTTATATTTGATTCAAGATAATGATTGGGATATTTCAGCAAATGCGGCTGAAACACGTGCTCAAAACGCCTTTGAATATGCTCAAGGATTTCATGGTTTAGAAGCTATTACTATAGATGGTGCCAATTTTACAGAAAGTTATAAAGCATTAGAAAAAGTAATTAAAACAATTCGAGAAGAACGTCGTCCTTTTTTAGTTCACGCCAAAGTTCCATTGTTAAATCACCATACATCTGGTGTTAGAATGGAATGGTACCGTGATGATTTAGAAGAAGCTAGATCACGTGATCCATATCCGGTTTTAAAACAACAATTATTAGATGGTGGTTTTTCAGAAGAAGAAATTAATGAAATTGAAAAATTTGCTAAAGTAAATGTACAATTGGATTACGAAAAAGCATTGCAAGCTGAAGATCCAAAACCTGAAGATTTATTTACTAACGATTTTGCACCTACGCCAATTACAGAAGAATTGGGAGAGCGCTCACCAAAAGGTGCCGATAAAGTCGTGATGGTAGATTGTGCTTTGTTCGCTATAGAAGAATTAATGCGAAAGCATAAGGAATGTTTATTATACGGTCAGGATGTTGGAGCAAGATTAGGAGGTGTGTTTCGGGAAGCTGCTACATTAGCCCAGAAATTTGGTGACGACCGCGTATTTAATACGCCAATACAAGAAGCCTTTATTGTGGGCTCTACCGTTGGAATGAGTGCCGTTGGCTTAAAACCAATTGTTGAGGTTCAGTTTGCCGATTATATTTGGCCTGGTTTAAATCAATTATTTACAGAAGTAAGTAGAAGTTGTTATTTAAGTAATGGGAAATGGCCGGTAAGTATGATTCTGCGTGTGCCCATTGGTGCATACGGAAGTGGTGGACCTTATCATTCATCGTCAGTAGAGAGTGTTATTACCAATATCCGCGGAATAAAAATTGCATACCCAAGTAACGGTGCCGATTTAAAAGGTTTAATGAAAGCGGCTTATTATGATCCAAATCCGGTAGTTATTTTAGAACATAAAGGCTTGTACTGGTCTAAAGTACCAGGAACACAAGGTGCCACATCGATTGAGCCATCGGAAGATTACGTTTTGCCATTCGGAAAAGCATGGGTATTACAGGAAGTTTGGAAGCAAGAAAATGTAGAAACTATAACTATAGTAACATATGGAATGGGTGTGCATTGGGCAATGAATGCTTCGGAAGAACTTGGTATGAAAAACCAAATTGAAGTCATTGATTTACGTACGTTATTTCCTCTGGACGAAGAAACTATTATGAAATCCGTTAAGAAAACTGGGAAATGCCTTGTAGTAACGGAAGAGCCAAGTAATAATAGTTTTGCAAGAGCGTTGTCTGGGAAAATTCAAGAGGAATGTTTCAAATTTTTAGATGCGCCCGTTATGACTATTGGTAGTGAGAACATGCCAGCCATTCCTTTAAATTCTGTTTTGGAGGAAACTATGATTCCGTCCACCGAGAAAGTTAAGGTTAAGATAAATGAGTTATTAAATTATTGATTGGAGTTAAATAGTATCACTAAAAATGATTAGTTTTATCTACACTAAAAACTAAAATATAATATTATGAAAAATGTAATTTACAAGATTGCTTTCCTATTGGTATTTACGGTAGCGTTTTCATCATGTAGAGATGAGAAAACTCAAAAAGAAGAGTTAATTGAAGAAATGCAAGATAAGGATGCAGATATTAAAGTAAAAGATCGCGCTAACGATACTAAAATCAAAATGGAAACCGAAGATAAAAAGGTGAAAATTAAGGAGAGTGATGATGGCGATACTAAAATCAAAATCAAAGAAGACAATTAAAGCCTTATAAGTACCAAATTAAAAAACCAATATTCATTGAATATTGGTTTTTTTGTAAATAAAAAGAGCCTATCAATTGATAGGCTCTTTTGTAAAGTTTTAAAAGTATATAATTAGATAACTTTTACGTTAATCGCGTTTAATCCTTTTTTACCTTCTGTCAAATCGAATTCAACTTGGTCGCCTTCTCTTACTTCGTCAATTAAGCCAGAGATATGAACGAAATGCTCTTTATTGTTTCCTTCTTCTGTGATGAATCCAAAACCTTTAGAGTCATTAAAAAATTTTACTGTACCAGTACTCATAATATAATTTATTTAATTAAGTGACAAAGGTAGTTTAATAAAATCGTTCTTCACGGTCTTTTTTTAAAAACTTTCAATTATTTTATAAATACGCAATTAAAACTAGAGCAGTAAAGGAATACTTATAATATAATTCTTTAAAAATATGCACCATATATATAATACATTAAAACCTTCTTGAAGATTAATGCTAAATAGAGCTTTAAAAAAAATAAATTTAATCTTTATCACAATGTGTTTTTCAATATGCTATTTTAACTGCTCATCCGTTAGACTAATTATAAACCCAGAATATATAGCAAAACAGAAAAAAATGAACGTTATCAGAAACGGTTAGGGCGTTACTGATTGTATAGCGGGAATAAAAGATAAGTTATTTTGAATATCATTATAAGAATTACCCTCAAAAGATGAAATTAATGCTTTTAAAAAAATAATATCAGAATAATTTAAATTAAAATAAAATCGATGGAGGTTAATAAAAAAGGTGTTAATTAATGATTACACTAAAAAAGTGAGTTTATTAAAATCAACAATACATTATAGCGGTTCATTTTTAACTAGTTACAACTTCTTTGTGTTGGTGTCATTGCAATCCAACTTCTTTATAGTTGTGCAAAACGTTATTATTTAAATTGCAACTTAATTAACATTAACATAACATTCTTTGGATAAAATTAGATGTTATATAAATATATTATTATGTTTGTCACTGACTAATTCAAATAAAAAATTTATGAAACTAAAGTTAACATGGTTAATGACGCTTTTTATGGCGTTTGTTATGCAACTTTCTTTTGCACAAGAAAAAGTTGTCTCGGGTGTGATTACATCCGCTGCAGATGGTATGCCAGTTCCTGGTGCCAATGTAATAGTTAAAGGAACTCAACGTGGTCAACAGACTGATTTTGATGGGAAGTACTCTCTTAATGTCAGCGCTGGAGAAACCTTGGTATTCTCTTTTGTTAGTTTATTAACAAAAGAAGTAGTAGTAGGTGCGAGCAATACGCTAAACGTTGCACTAGAAGAGGACGTTTCTGTTCTAGAAGAAGTTGTAATAGTAGGGTATGGTACTAAAAGTACTGTAAACGAAACGAGTGCTGCTTCTGTAGTTGGAGCCGAACAATTGGAAGATAGACCAATTGCAACGGTAAACAACTTATTAAAAGGTAATGCTACCGGTGTTGTTATCAACCAGGGTAGTGGACAGCCAGGTGCTGGTTCTGTTGTTAGAATCCGTGGTATAAGTTCATTAAATGCTGGAACTGATCCACTTTATGTTATTGATGGAGTTCCAGTTGTTTCTGGTGATTACACACGTAATAACACGACATCAGATGTGTTGTCTACTTTAAATAGTAATGATATTGAGTCAATGACTGTTTTAAAAGATGCATCTGCTACTGCTCTATATGGTGCAAGAGCTGCAAACGGAGTTATTTTGATTACCACTAAAAGAGGTACATCAGGTGAGCCTAGTTATAGTTTCAGTGTAGAAACTGGATTTAACAGTAAAGCAGTAGAAGGCCCTAAAACATTAAATGCTGCGCAATGGGCAGAAGTTACTGATGAAGGTTTAGTGAATGCTCTAGGACCTGCTTATGCTGGTTATACTAATGATGTGTTGAATCCAAATGGTGTTGACACTAATTGGGCTGATGCTATTGAGCGTAAGGCTGCAAGCCAACAACAAGTTAACTTTTCTGTTAATGGTGGTTCTGATAAATTAAGATATTATACATCTTTAGGTTATTTTGACCAAGAAGGTATTATTAATAACTCTTCATTCAATAGAACTACTGGTAGAATGAAAATTGACTATAAGTTAACTGATAAAATTACTATTGGTCAAAATATTAATGCTGGTTTAACAAATTTGAAAACATTATCTGATGGTGGTGGATTTGCTAACCCAATGTTAGCGAAGTATTTTGCAAGACCTTCTGATCCTTTGCGTAATGATGATGGTACATATTTTATTGGTACTAATTTAAACAATCCAAGAATGTCTAATGGTTTGTTTAACGTTCCTATGTTATTAGAAAATAACTTTAACAAGGCACGTACCTTGAAATTAACAGGGATAACAGATCTTTCATATGATATCATGGAAGGATTGAATTTTTCTTCTAGACTTTCTTTAGATCAAACAATTATTGAAGAAGATGCATATCAGAACCCAAGACATGGTGATGGTTTTACTGTAGACGGTAGATCATACGCTTATGATACACGCGTATTTGATTATGTATTCCAAAACTCTTTGAACTATGATTTTACTTTAGGAGATAAAAACAATTTCTCTGTATTGTTAGTGCAAGAAGCACAAAAAAATCAATATAGAAACGTTTCTGCAGCTGCAGAAGGTTATGGTAAAGAAGGTTTTTATACGGTTTCTGTTGGTTCTAACGATTTGGAAGCTAATGGTGCAAGAACACAATATACTAATGCTGCTTATTTAGCAAGTGGTAGTTATGACTATGATGGTAAGTATTTTATAGATGGTGCTTTTAGACGTGAGGGTAACTCAAACTTTGCAGAAAGCAACAAGTGGGGTAGTTTCTGGTCTATTTCTGGAGCTTGGGATATAGCTAAAGAAGGTTTATTTAATGAAGCTACTGTTAATAAAATGAAATTAAGAGTAAGTTACGGACAAGTAGGTAATGCATCTATTGGTTCTACATCTAGTATAGATTATTTCTCTTTTGGAGGTGAGTACGGCGGTCGTATTCCTTTATATGTAGGTGGTGTTGCTAATCCTGATTTAACTTGGGAAGTGAACAAACCTCTTAACTTTGGTCTAGATTTCGGATTTTTTAATAACAGGTTAACTGGTAGCTTTGATTACTTTATCAAGAAAACAGAAGACTTATTGTACTCTATTCCATTGTCTCTTACTTCAGGTTTAACGCTAGCTTCAGGAGCTACCTCTAAATTTGTAAATGCAGGAGCACTTGAAAACAGAGGTTATGAAGTAAGTTTAGGTGCAAAAGTTTTTAAAGGAGAGTTTAACTGGGATACCAAAATAAACTTCTCTTATGTAGAAAACGAATTAACATCTTTACTTGAAAATGACGTTGTTAATGGTACAAAAATCTTAAGAGAAGGTGAAAGTATCAATACGTACTACATGAGAAAATGGGCTGGTGTAGATACTGCTAATGGAGATCCACTTTGGTACATTAACGGTAAAGATGGTGCTACTACAAACGATTATACGCAAGCTACAAGAGAACTTCAAGGTAATTCTTTACCAAATTATACTGGAGGTTTTATTAATAACTTTAGCTACAAAGGATTCTCTGTACAAACATTGTTTACGTTTGCTTTAGATTATAAAGTATATGATGGTTGGGCTGCATACACGCAAAGTGGTGGTCAATACTCACTTAACTACCCTGGATATGCTAATAATTTAGACAGATGGCAAAATCCTGGTGACAATGCTTTAAACCCTAAAGCGGTTTATAATACTGGTAACCAGAACTCTGCAACTTCTACAAGATTCCTTTATGACGGTGATCATATTAGATTTAGTAACTTACAAATAGGTTACGACGTGACTAAAGTGCTTCCTTCAGAAATGTTTAAGTCTGTTCTAATTTATGTACGTGGAACTAACTTGTATACATATAAGTTTGATGATTTGTTAGAGTACGACCCTGAAACCAGAACATCTGGTGTGATTGATTTAGATTTACCACCACTAAAGAGTTATACTTTTGGTGTTAAAGTATCATTTTAAAAAAAAATAGAAGATGAAAAATATATATAAAATTTTATTCGGAGGACTGTTATTGGTGACTGTAATGTCATGTAACGATGAGTTCTTAGAAAACGAACAATTTTCAACTACGCCGCAAAATGTTACGAGCGTTGGTGATTTACAGGCACTTATGTACGGTGCGCTAGTGGAAGCGAGAGATGTTACGTATTACGGTCGTGATATGATTATTTACGGATCAGTAAGAAGTGACCTTGCATATAACACTGTTGCTTCAGGACGATTTAGAGGGCCATCTCAATTTTCGATGCTTTCTACAGATGCATATGCTAGAGATACGTTTACAAAAATCTATCAAGTTATTGCGCAATTAAACATTATCATTAATTCAGATTTTCAAGATGCTGCAAGAGCAAACGAAATTATGAATGTAAAGGGTCAAGCTTTAGTTTTAAGAGCCAATGCTTATTTTGATTTGTTGAAATTGTATGGTCAAGAGCATTCAGGTGGAACTTTAGGTGTGCCTTTAGTTTTAGCGTATAGCGGAACAGGTTCAGAAAAGCCTTCTCGTAGTACACTTGTAGAAACACATGCGCAAATTGCAGCAGATTTTGAAGCTGGTGTTACATCAATTTCAAATAGTGGATTAGCTTCTAGTAGTAAAGATTTAATTAACATTCATGCCGCTAACGGTTTAGCTGCAAGATATTATCTTTATAAAGGAACAACCCAAGCAGACAATGCAAGCCTTCAATTGGCATACGATCATGCGAGTGATGTAATCAATAATGGTTCTTATACGGTTATAGGTGCAGATTTATATGTGAATTCTTTTGCTCAAAATAAAACGTCTTCAAATTCAATTTTTGAAATTGAAGTAGGTACTCAAGCTAAATTAGGTACAACATCTATTGCATACATGTATTCAGATAATGGATATGGTGATATTAATGCGTTGCCTGGTTTTATCGCTTCTTTTTCTGCCGTTGATGTACGTGCAGATTTAATAAACGGTAATAATGTAGATACTAAATATCCTTTAATTGATGGATCTAACAGTATTAAAATCCTTCGTTATGAAGAAGTTCTTTTAACAAGAGCGGAAGCAAACTTACGTTTAGGGATTAATGCAGCTGAAGCAGATTCTGATGTAAATGCAGTTGTAACAAATCGTGATTTACCGGCTTATGCAGGTATAACATTAGCTGAAACATTAGAAGAAAGAAAGAAGGAGTTGTTTTTCGAAGGTATCAGATATTTTGATATGTTGAGATTAGGTATGGATATTCCAGGTTGGACTCCAGCTGGTACTTTAGACAATACTTACCTATATGGTAATACTAAATTAGCATTCGCAATTCCACAAAGAGAATTAGATGTGAATCCAAATATGCAACCAAATCCTGGTTACTAATTTGAAATAAATCCTTATTAGTTTATATAAATTATTAAGGTTTAATAAAATTATAGCTGAACAATGAATCTAATTCATTGTTCAGCTTTTTTTTTGATTGATATATACTTTTAAATGAGCCAGTTTCTGGATGCTATTTATAGATTTCCTTGGTTGAAACCTTATTCATCACATATCTTTCTAACTAATGCCTAAATGTTTATAGATACTGTATTTACAATATGTTAGCTTTTTGTATGGTTATTAAATGGAATGAATCCGTATTGTTTTATTTTTAATTATCTGTAAATAAAAATGTTATAAAACACGGGGTAACTATATATTTATTTAAGAGCATTTTAATTTTGTAGGAATGAAATAAGAAAATAGCATAACTGAATACATCGTAGATTTAATTGTATTAGTTGTTGCGCTATCAAATTTCAAATACTCCAGTTAATTATACACAAGAAAATCCTAACGCCTTATTTCAACGTAAAATAGATGTTAGATAAGTACTTCTAATGGTGTATTATTCTGTAAGAGCAATCAATAAGACATTTGATTTATTGCAATGGAGCTAAAGTGGAAGATAGGAGCGAAATGAGAGTACTCTTCAATGAATCAACAGTTGCGTACCGAAAAGTTAAATTAACAAATTTCGACTACCTTAAAAGGTTTTTTTTAGTGCAAGGATTATGAAGAAGTAGTTGATACTACAAAAGCTTTACGAGTAAGTAATAAAGCCAATTAATGTACATATAAAAAGGACTCGAAGTTAATTACTTGAGTCCTTTTTAATTTTTTACTTATTTCGGCCTGGTGGATAAATTGCCATAATTTCTTTCACAAATTCATTAATGCGTTCTTCTTTTTGTTCCATATTAGAACCGTTTAAATAACCAACACCTTGACCTTGCCATATGAGTTCTTTTTTCTTGGCATCTATTAAATCAATATATAAAGAACCTTCCGTAGAAGTAGAAACAGTGTTGTAATTTCCATAATAGTAAGGATTCCATCCCCATCGAGCACCGTAACCTCCATAATAGTTATTGTAAACATCTATTTTATCGCGTGAAGATGCTATAATACTAACTAATAAATCTGGGTTTTCTGATTTTGTTAAACCTTTAGTCATCAGTTCTCTTTCGATAGCGCGTAAAATGCGTCGCTTGTCTAAATCACTTATTTCGGCTTTGTCTATACCTGGTTTATAAAAAGCAAATGTTTTGAATGTTTCAAAGTTTACTTGTTTATCATAATCTGCTACAACCTGCACCGAACTGCATGAAGTTATTGTGACCATTAAAATAATAGCCAACACAGATGTTAAAATTGTTTTTTTCATAGTGTGAGTTTTAATTTAGGTTATAACGAGTCTATCAAGTCATCATCAACCAAATTTGGCAATGTTACCTTTAAATTTGGTTCTGCTTCCATAGCACGCTTAATAGCAAAAATAGCGCCATCATTTCTTGCCCAACTTCTTCTGGAAATACCATTGTTTACATCCCAGAAAAGCATTGATTTTAAGCGCCTTCCAGCATCATTACTACCATCAAGAACCATACCAAATCCACCATTTATTACTTCTCCCCAGCCTACACCGCCGCCGTTATGGATGCTAACCCAAGTAGCACCCCTAAAGCTATCGCCAATTACATTTTGTATGGCCATATCGGCTGTAAAGCGTGAACCGTCGTAAATATTACTAGTTTCACGGTATGGTGAATCTGTTCCGGATACATCATGATGATCACGTCCTAGAATAATTTGACCAATTTCACCTTTTGCAATAGCATTATTAAAAGCTTGGGCTATTTTCATGCGGCCTTCCGCATCCGCATATAATATTCTAGCTTGCGAGCCTACAACTAATTTATTGTCTTGAGCGCCTTTTATCCATTGGATATTATCGATCATTTGTTGCTGAATTTCCTCTGGAGAGCCTTTCTTTATGTCTTCCAAAATTCGACTAGCAATCGCATCTGTTTTTGCTAAATCCTCTGGTTTTCCAGATGCACATACCCATCGGAATGGCCCGAAACCATAATCAAAACACATAGGACCCATAATATCTTGAACATAACTAGGAAATTTAAACTCGCGACCAATTGTTGGGTTTTTGGCCATCACGTCGGCGCCAGCGCGAGAAGCTTCTAAAAGAAAAGCATTTCCATAATCAAAGAAATATGTACCTTTATTGGTGTGTGCATTTATGGCCTTAGCATGACGACGTAACGTTTCTTGAACTTTTTCTTTGAATAATTCTGGATTATTGGCCATCATCTTATTAGCTTCTTCAAAACTAATGCCTACTGGATAATAACCACCAGCCCATGGATTATGTAAGGATGTTTGATCACTACCTAAATCGATTTTTACATTTGCTTCATCAAATTTCTCCCAGACATCCACTATGTTTCCTAAATAGGCAATAGATATGGTTTCCTTATTCTTTTTAGCTTTTTCAACACGTGAAACTAATTCGTTTAAATCGGTGATTTTTTCATCAATCCAACCTTGATCCAAGCGGACTTGGGTAATTTTAGGATTTACTTCAGCACAAACCGTTATACAGCCTGCAATATTCCCTGCTTTTGGTTGCGCACCGCTCATGCCACCTAAACCGGAAGTAAGAAAAATATTTCCTTTTGGTGATTTATTGATTTTTCTGAAAGCATTTAAAACGGTAATCGTTGTACCGTGAACTATGCCTTGAGGACCTATATACATAAAGCTACCAGCCGTCATTTGACCGTATTGCGTAACACCAAGCGCGTTAAATTTCTCCCAATCATCCGGTTTTGAGTAGTTTGGAATCATCATGCCATTGGTAACCACGACTCTTGGTGCGTCTTTATGACTCGGAAATAATCCCATGGGATGTCCCGAATACATGGTAAGCGTTTGCTCCTCGGTCATTTCTGCCAGATATTTCATGGTTAATAAATATTGCGCCCAATTTGAAAACACCGCACCGTTTCCGCCGTAAGTTATCAATTCGTGAGGATGCTGCGCTACTGCATAATCTAAATTATTCTGAATCATTAACATAATAGCAGCCGCCTGTTTTGTTTTCGCAGGATAGTCATCTATTGGTCTCGCATACATTTTATAATCTGGACGAAAACGATACATATAGATTCTACCATAGGTTTCTAATTCATTTTTAAATTCTGGAAGTAAACTAGCATGATGTTTAGAATCGAAATAACGAAGGGCATTTCGTAATGCTAATTTTTTTTCTTCTTCCGTTAAAATTGACTTTCGCTTTGGAGCATGATTTATGTCCGGATTATAGGCTTTTAGTTCTGGTAAATTATTTGGAATTCCTTGTAGTATATGTTCTTGAAATGTCATAAGTTCAGTATTCAGTATTCGGTGTGTGATGTTTAGCTATTTTAGACTCGATTCTTTGGTGTATGCTTGGAATTTCAGTTGTTTTTTTAAAATTCTCATAACTCATAACTCATAACTCATAACTTGTTTGCCTTCTCTTTCGTAAACCCATATGGGCAATGTCTGCAGCCATTCTCACAGCAGTAGCCACGTTTTAAATGGTATTGTTCGGTAAAGCAGCGATAACCTTCAGGTGTTAAATAGAAATCGCCTTCTTCAATAGGTATAATCTTCTTCATATTTACAAATATAATGTAAATTGGACTGATTTTTGAATCTGGCTGGTTATGATTATTATTTCAAAGTACCTTGTACCAAAGCGTTATTTAGGTATAACTATTTGGCCTTTTATTTTTCTGAAGAATAGAACCTTAAAAGATAATTTGGTTTTAATAAACCACGAACGTATTCATATTAGACAACAAATAGAGTTGTTAATTATCCCTTTTTATATTTTGTATGTTCTGGAGTTTCTAATTGGGTTCATTCAATTTAAATCATGGCAACAAGCTTATCGAAACATTTCTTTTGAAAGAGAAGCTTATAAAAACGAAAATGACTTCAATTATTTAAAATCAAGATCGTTCTGGGATTTTATAAAGTATTTATAATTGATACTATTTTAAGATTACTTTTTTAACTCGCGTTATATGATATCCGGATCTTTATAAAGTACTTTTTAACTATTAGGGTTGTAGATTCATAGTAAGATTATGAGCTACAAGTTGTATTTTGCGACTTTTATTTTGGGCTTGGTGCTTTTTAATCTTTTGAGAATCAATAGCGATCAATTCATTCACGAAATGTACTAGAAAATCTAATCAAAATATTAAAAACCAGATAAATATTATTAATTTCCTATATGTTTAAGTTTTCTGAAAATGCTAACGTTCAATTAAATGACTACCTGTCTGTCAAGCCCGAGTATTTGATAGACCCGTTTATTTCAGGAAATAAATATCGAAAACTAAATTATAATGTTTTAGATGCTAAAAAACGTGGTTATCAAACACTTTTAACTTTCGGTGGGGCTTATTCTAACCATATTGCAGCAGTTGCAGCTGCTGGGAAACGATTTGGTTTTCAAACCCTTGGTGTTATTCGTGGTGAAGAATTAGCGACAAAAACACAAGGAAATCCAACCTTGGAATACGCAAAGTCGCAAGGCATGCAGTTTCATTATGTAACTCGTGAAGCTTATCGTACAAAAGATACAACCTTATTTATAGAGGAATTAAATCAGCAATTTGGCGATTTTTACACCATTCCAGAAGGCGGAACCAATGAATTGGCTATAAAGGGTTGTGAAGAAATTTTAACAAAACAAGATGAAAAATTCGATTTTATAGTCTGTTCGGTTGGAACTGGTGGTACCATTTCAGGCATCATAAATAGTGCTAAAAGTCATCAGAAAATTCTTGGCTTTCCTGCATTGAAAGGTGATTTTTTACGGAAAGATATTAGTAAATTTGCAAGGAACGAGAATTGGGATTTAATAACGGATTATCATTTTGGTGGTTATGCTAAAATAAATTCGGAATTAATCAGTTTTATAAATGATTTCAAAAGTCAATTTCATATTCCATTAGATCCTATTTATACAGGGAAAATGGCATTTGGAGTTTTCGATTTGATAAAAAAAGGTTATTTTCCAAAAGACGCTAAAATATTGATGATTCACACAGGTGGCCTTCAAGGAATTGCTGGTATGAATCAACTTTTGGAAAAGAAAAATATGGTTAAAATTCAGTAATAATGAAGAGAATAGTAGTATTAATATGCATGGCATTAATTGTGTTTAGTTGTGGCTCTAAAAAGCGAGCGGCTTCTAAATCATCTAAAAAAAGACATAAAACGGAACGTGTTGTAAAAAGGCAACCCGTGAAATTGGCAACCATAAATAAACCAAATAATGAGCCTGTAAAACCACCCGTTGTAGCTAGTAGTAGTCCCATTGACGACTATATTGCATTATATAGCGATATCGCACAAGATGAAATGCGTTTATATCATATTCCTGCTAGTATTACTTTAGCACAGGGAATTTTGGAGTCAAGTTCTGGTAGAGGACGATTATCCGTGGAAGCTAATAATCATTTTGGTATCAAATGTCATGAGTGGACAGGTGCGCGAATTTACCATGACGATGACTCGGATCAAGAGTGTTTCCGAAAATATAACGACGCCAAGTATTCTTACCGCGACCATTCACTTTTCTTAAAAGAACGTAAACGGTATTATAAGTTATTCGAATTAGAAATTGATGATTATAAAGGGTGGGCAAGAGGCCTAAAAGATGCTGGTTACGCCACGGATAGAAAATATCCTGATAAGCTAATCAGTCTTATTGAGCGATATAATCTGCATCAATATGACGATATAGTTACAGGAAATAAAAGAGTTGTAAATGTCGATACAAATCAAGCAACTGGATTATCGCATCGCGTTTTAAAAGGTGATACGCTTTACTCTTTGTCCAAGCGTTATAACACGTCTGTAGATGATTTAAAGAAAATAAATAATTTGTCCTCTAACTCCTTGAATATAGGTGATTTATTAGTGGTGAAATTAAAATAATTAAAGTAAAATTTTATGCAATACAAACGAAGTAGTGCACTATTTGCACAAGCTGAAAAAGTAATTCCAGGTGGTGTAAATTCGCCAGTAAGAGCTTTTGGAGCCGTGGGAGGTACGCCTATTTTTATTAAAAAAGCGCATGGTCCATATTTAATTGATGAGGATGATAATCAGTATATTGATTATATCAACTCTTGGGGTCCTATGATTTTAGGACATGCTTATCAACCTGTTGTAGATGCTGTTGTTGAAAAAACAAAATTAGGAACGTCTTTTGGTACCCCGACAGAAATTGAAACAAAGATTGCCGAATTAGCCGTTTCCATGGTACCTAATATAGATAAAATCCGATTTGTAAATTCTGGAACCGAAGCTTGTATGAGCGCCGTTCGTTTAGCACGTGGTTTTACTGGAAAAGATAAAATAATAAAGTTTGCTGGTTGTTATCATGGTCATAGTGATAGCTTTTTAATCCAAGCGGGAAGCGGTGCTGTAACTTTTGGTTCTCCCAATAGTCCGGGCGTAACTGCAGGAACAGCTAAAGATACTTTGCTAGCAGATTTTAATGATTTAGATAATGTTAGGGAGTTAATCAAAGCTAATACTAATGAAATAGCTTGTGTAATTATAGAGCCAGTAGCAGGGAATATGGGGTGTATTCCGCCTCAACCAAATTTTTTAAAGGGTTTAAGAGAGTTATGCTCGGAACACAATATTCTTTTAATTTTTGATGAAGTAATGACGGGGTTCCGTTTATCAAAAGGTGGTGTTCAGCAGTTATATAATGTTCAAGCAGATATTGTTTGCTTCGGAAAAGTTATAGGCGGTGGTTTACCAGTTGGTGCCTTTGCTGCGCGTTCAGAAATTATGAATCATTTAGCGCCTTTAGGGCCTGTATATCAAGCGGGAACTTTAAGTGGTAATCCACTTGCTATGGCTGCTGGTTTGGCTATGTTACAAGCCTTGAATGATGATGCTGAAATTTATAAGCGTTTAGAAGAGAAAACAGCTTATTTACATGAAGGAATGGCGCGTGTTTTAACTGAAAACAAGGTTGTTTATACCATAAATCGAGTCGGTTCTATGATATCAGTTCACTTTTCAAAAACTCCTGTCATTGATTTCAAGACGGCTGCCAATGCAAATAACGATATGTTTAAAAAGTTCTTTCACGGACTTTTAAATGAAGGTGTTTATATTGCGCCTAGTGCTTTTGAAACCTGGTTTATTGCGGATGCCTTGAGTTATGACGATTTGGATAAAACTATTGCCGCTGTTGAAACGGTTGCTAAAACGTTGTAATAGCTAAAATGTGATTATTTTTGAGTTAGGGGATAAAGAGCCAGACGTGAGACTGAAAATTAAGATTTACGATACGAGGCTAAAAAGGGTAGCGAGGAGGGATTTAAGAAAATAGAAGATAAAATTAGCATGTAAGATAGTACTTTTTTTTCTTAAATAAAGAAAGCAATTTGCGGCTGCGTCTTCCTACATAAGCCATAAAAACCAAATTTAAAATTTTTCAAAATATAAAAAACTGTTTAAAAGTTTAATTTATGTAAAACTTTAAACAGTTTTTTTATTTTTTATAGATTACTTCACGGTTGAGGAAGTTGAACTAAATCAGCCTTTCAGACTGCCATCTTAAAATTAATTTATTCATCCTCATCTTGAAATCATTATAAAAAACTACCCAATTCTTGTCAAAAAAACACCGATAATAAGTGTCATTTAGATTAAATCCTTTAAAAATCTTAAGTAAAATTTCTGTTATCTAGCGCTTATTTTATATAATACTTGGGTTTGCTCTTCACTTAATAGTTCAGTTAATTGTAAAATGAATTCAGGTACCTCTAATAAAGTTCGATTTATTACTTCAGACTGATTGTCATCATGTTTTGTTGCCATTATCTTTTGAAATTTGTCTGATTTTAGTTGCTTAATAATCAGGTCGGTTGTCAGTTTTTGCTGTGGCTTCGTTAAGTTTAGCTTTTTACTAAGCATTACAACTTGATCCGCTGCGAGTTTATCAATTATAGAATTCGACTGCTCAAAACTTGATTCTTTGTTAATCTTTGAGTCTTGTGCAGAAAGTTGCATGCCTGCCAAAGCCAATACAATGACTAATATTTTTCTCATAATTGCATTTTTAAATTATTTTGATGAAAGTAAGAAAAATTATTTTCAAACACCTTAAAGTTTGGTAAATTATTATAAAGTGAGGCTTTTTCCGAAATCGATAGTTCAACATTTTGATCGAAAAATCTCCATGATTCATAAAATTACCGAAATTGTTAACGTCATTAATTACGCATATGACAACGATGATTTCTAATGTTTAGTTTTCGCAGTGACATTACTTGACTTTTTTTTGTTAAACTCTCTTAAAATCAATCGTTTAGTGTTAAATGTTTCCAAATTTATGTAACTTTTTAGACTATCTAACGTCCTATAATTGAACGTAATAATTATAAAGAAAAAAATGAAACATTTATTAGTCTTAAGCAGTTTTTTATTAACATTAACTACCACTGTGGCTAGCAATTTTATATCTGAAAAAAAATCAAGTATTTCGCTTGTTGTAACAAGTAAATCAGAGACAGAGAAAACGGTTCCAAAAATACAAGAAATTCAGGTTTTCAATGTGAAGGAACAAATCGATTTAGGGTTTGATGTGAACCAATATTTACCAGAAAATTTTAATCCATTGGCAGGCAAAAATGATCTTAATTGGAACAATATTTTGATCATTGAAACGCCTGTTGTAGTAAATTTAGATTTTGACATAAAATTCTATTTACCAAAAAATTTCAACCCTTTAAAAGGAAAAAACGATATAGATTGGGATAATATTGAATTAATTGAAATTGAAGAAGAACTTCATTTTAACTTTAATGTCAATGCGTACCTTCCAAAGGATTTTAATCCGAATAAATAAAAAATAGTTAGTTTTTCATATTAGTTTAATTGGTTAGTGAAAACCCAGTGACGTTAAAAGCACTGGGTTTTTTTATGAAAATATTTTTTAAAGTGAATTTAAATATTACCGAAGTAAGCTATAATCTCAATTTTGAACTAAACTTCTTCTAGACGTTAAAGCTCTTAAAAGGTTTCTTTCTGAAAAAAATCCCGATACTGCATCACACGAAAATCGAAAGTATTAAAATCTGGATTCTTTGCTTTTAGCTGCTTATAGAGCGGTAATCTACTAATGGATATGTTAGCTGCGCCAGAGCCAGATGTTAAGGAAACGGTTTTAATTATGCGATTAGAAGCGTTATTTTCACCTTGATCTAATATGAATTGATGAATTCGAGGGACTTCATTTGAAACGACTTCGAGTTTTAAATTATAAGTTTTTAAGTGCTTTCTGAAGAAATATTCTGGACCATTTTTACTATTCCCACCAGTAAATAATAACGTGTCAATTTTAGGATATTGTTTTAAATACTCTAAAATATCTCGAAGTTGAATGTTTTTCATTCCTAAATCGGATGCATCAATCTTTTCACGTTCGGCACTTTCTACAATGTCGCAAACACCAATTTTATGTTCAATCAAAAACTCTTGACGCTCTAATATCGCTTCATCTGAATTATCATAGCGAAGATTTAGCTTGTGAATCTTATCTATAAACAACCATAAACTATTAAAGTAGCTGCCATAACAGAAATCCACATCTTTTTCATGCAATTCGCTCGTGGAAAATCTTGGTGGCGGCAAGGTTCCAACAATTAATTTCGTCGTATCTTTTTGAATAAACGGCTTGTAAGGATGCTGATGAAAGAAAGTCATGGATACTTTTAAAAGCGGTTAATATGTTGTACTTTATCAATTCACATTTAAACAAAAAAAAATCATGGGAAAAGGTGATAAAAAAACAAAACGAGGAAAAATTAATCGCGGTTCATTCGGCGTAAGACGTCCAAGAATTAAAAAACAAGTACGTCCTGAAGAAAAAATAAGCGTTGACAAAAAAGCAAAAGCTTAAAGTCATTTATTTTAATTTTATCAAGTGTAATTAGCGAGTAAAGACGATTTTATTGTCCGTTGATAACGTATCACTTAAGCCATAACCTTCTAGGTTAAACGTTTTAATGTCATCTAGGGTTTGTGCGTTTTTGTCTATAATAAAACGTGTCATTAAACCTCTAGCTGCTTTGGCATAAATACCAATGGTTTTGTATTTGTCGTCTTTATATTCTTTAAAATCGATATCAATAACCGGCACTTTTAGGGCTTTTTTATCAATGGCTTTAAAATATTCGTTACTCGCTAAATTAATAAATAATTCGTCATCTTTTAACTCGTCATTCAGTGCTTTAGTAACTTTTTCTTGCCAAAATTCATATAGATTTTTGTTTTCTCCAACGGGCATCTTGGTTCCCATTTCTAAACGGTAAGGCATCATTAAATCCAGAGGTTTTAAAACGCCATATAAACCAGAAAGTATACGCACTGTATCTTGAAGTTTAGCTATTTTATCTTTAGGAATAGTATAAGCATCCAAACCGCGATACACATCACCATTAAAAGCATAAATAGCTTGTCTGGCCGATTCTTTTTTAAATGGTAATTCCCATTTTTGATTTCTGTCGTAATTCAGCTGACTCAAATTGTCAGAAATCTTCATTAATTTCGATAAGTCTTTTGGCGATTTCTCTTTAAGAACCTCACTTAAGCGCTCGGATTCTTTTAGGAAAATTGAATCCGTAGTTTTAGAAGTTGGTAATTTACTCTCGTAATCTAATGATTTGGCTGGGGATAAAACGAGTTTCATAAGTATGTATATCCTGAATTTAGGAATCGATTTAAAGGTTCGTAACTAATTTGTGTTTACCAAAGTTACGATTCACTTCTCATAAAATCAATTTCTAATTTTAATCTTTCTTATAAAACTATAAAGGAAATTTATTCACCATCTTGATGTTTAGAGTAATTACGCCATTTTTCAATGCAGTCTTGCATATCCTTTGGGATTTCAGATTCAAAACGCATCATTTCACCTGTTGTAGGATGTATAAAACCCAATGTTTTGGCGTGTAGTGCCTGTCTAGGTAATATTTTAAAACAGTTATCTACAAATTGACGATATTTAGTAAAAGTGGTTCCTTTTAAAATGCGTTCGCCACCATAACGCTCATCATTAAAAAGTGTATGACCAATATGTTTCATGTGTACGCGAATTTGGTGTGTACGGCCGGTTTCTAGCATACAAGAAACAAGCGTTACATAGCCTAAACGCTCAATGACTTTGTAATGCGTAACGGCAGGTTTCCCTTTATCACTATCATCTCCATAATAAACCGTGTTTTGTAAGCGGTTTTTTGGATGACGTCCAATATTACCTTCAATAGTACCTTCGTCTTCATCCATGTTCCCCCAAGCAATAGCTACGTATTCGCGTTCGCTGGTTTTATTAAAAAATTGCTTAGACAAATGGGTCATAGACTCTTCATTTTTCGCAATTACTAATAAGCCACTCGTATCTTTATCAATTCTATGTACCAGTCCTGGTCGGTTGCTAGAATTATTTGGTAGGTTTTCAAAATGATATATTAATGCATTTATTAAGGTACCAGAATAATTTCCATGACCGGGATGAACAACCATTCCTGGCTCTTTATTTACGACTAATAAATCAGCGTCTTCGTAAACAATGTTTAGAGGGATATCTTCAGGTGTTAGTAAATTTTCATAAGGCGGATGCTCAAAAAGCACACGGATTTTATCAAAAGGTTTTACTTTGTAATTCGATTTTATAGGTGTATCGTTCACGTAAATATTGCCTTCTTTAGCTGCGGCTTGAATTTTATTACGCGTCGCGTTTTCAATAAAATTCATTAAATATTTATCAATCCGCAAGGGCGTTTGGCCTTTATCGGCAGTAAAAGCGTAGTGCTCGTATAATTCGTCGTCTTCGCTTTGGTTTTCTGGAGTATATTCTGCCATAATTAGTTTGAACCTGATCTGTTTCCGTTACCTAAAACCAAATCGATTTTAGATGTTTTAGGCAATTCATCGCCTTCTTTTATTTCTGAACCTTTATGCTTCAGTCTTACTACTTCGTTTTCGCCTAGGTAATCGGTGTAAGTTATTTCGCCAATTACAAAACCTAGAGCTTCAAGCGTTGGTTTAGCTTGTCTGAAAGTTTTTTCTTTTAAATTCGGGATTCTAACCTTTCTAAATCCAGAAGGGTTTAAAGTCACATATATTTTACGGTTGTATTTTACTTCTTCACCTGCAATTGGATCTTGTTCAATTACCGAAAATTTAGGATAATCTGGGTTGTAATTAGAAGAGTCTAAAACTTCTAAGCGCAAATTATTGGCATTTAAATCAATTTGAGCGACGCCCATAGATTTGCCTTTTAAATCGGGCACAATCTCAAATTCACCATGATTGGTAGTTATACTCAACCATTTTAATAGAATAAAACAAAGTACTACTATACCGACAACGGCTAGGATTATTTGTTTAAGAAATGTTTTACTAGTCAGAAATTTTATAAGACTCATGGAAATGTATTTGTTGGGCAAATATATAAAAACAGAACTGTTTTTAGTTTTGATTTATTAGTGATATTTTAGCTTAACCTATAAAGATACGTTTTATTGTTAGTTTTGGACTCTAATAAATTCGTGAATTGTAAAATAAATTACCTGAAATCAAGCAAATACAGCTAATGAAAAAGAATATTGCCATTATAATGGGAGGTTACTCTAGTGAGTACGAAATTTCCCTTCGTAGCGGAAACGTAGTTTACAACGCCTTAAATACTTTAGAAGTTTATAATTCCTATAGAATCCATATTTTTGAAAATAAGTGGGTTTATGTATCCGATGCCTCGGAAGAATTTCCAATTGATAAAAATGATTTCTCTGTTGTTGTAAATGGTGAAAAAATCACGTTCGATTGTGTCTTTAATGCTATTCATGGTTCGCCTGGCGAAGATGGTTATATGCAAGCGTATTTGGAGTTGTTGAAAATCCCGCACACTAGTTGTGGTATGTATCAAGCAGCTTTAACCTTTAATAAGCGCGATTGTTTGAGCGTTTTAAAACCATACGGTATCAAGACAGCAGAAAGCTATTATATTAATTTTGGTGATGTTGTAGATGAAGATGCTATTATTAAAAAAGTAGGATTGCCGTGTTTTGTAAAAGCGAATCGTGCTGGAAGCAGTTTTGGTATTTCAAAAGTTTATAAAAAAGAAGCGTTTAAAGAGGCTTTAGAAGTCGCTTATAAAGAAGATGACGAAGTTATTATCGAATCTTTTTTAGATGGTATCGAGGTTTCTGTGGGCGTAATTTCACATCAAGGTGAAACGAAAGTGCTGCCGATAACTGAAATTGTGAGTGAAAACGATTTTTTCGATTATAAAGCGAAGTATCTTGGACAATCGCAAGAAATTACGCCAGCTAGAATATCCGAAGCCGATGCTGAAAAAGTAAGTGCTTTAGCGAAAAAAGTTTATCAAATTTTAAAAATGACTGGTTTTTCTAGAAGTGAATATATTTTTAAAGATGGCGAACCTCATTTACTGGAAGTTAATACCGTTCCCGGTTTAACAAAGGCAAGTATTTTACCACAGCAAGCTGAAGCAGCGGGGATTAGTTTGGAGGAGCTGTTTGGAAATGCAATTGAAGAGGCGTTAAAATAATTTATGATTATATTTGATATTCTTTACTAATTAATTGAAATTTCCACCTTCGTGGGAATGAGTTTTAAAAAAAGATTCCTGCCTTTGCAGGTAATATTATGAAAAGAGCATTATTTCCAGGGTCTTTTGATCCATTGACGTTAGGTCATTTCGATATTATTAGTCGTGGTGTTCATCTTTTTGATGAAGTTGTAGTTGCTATAGGTATCAATGCCGATAAAAAATACATGTTTAAGCTTGAAGAACGCAGAAAATTCATTGAAGATGCTTTTAGGGACGAGCCTAGAATAAAAGTCGTTACTTATGAAGGTATGACTATAGATTTTTGTAAGGAAATTAATGCTGAATTTATTCTACGTGGTTTAAGAAATCCAGCCGATTTCGAATTCGAAAAAGCCATTGCACACACCAATAGAAAACTCTCTAAAATAGAAACTGTTTTCTTATTAACGGCCGCGCGTACGTCCTATATAAGTTCAAGTATTGTTCGCGATGTAATTAGAAACAAAGGCGATTATAAGGTTTTAGTTCCTGATAGCGTTAGAGTGAGGTAAGTATCAAAAAAAATATTCTTTACCAACAGCTATACGTTTATGAAGAAATGGCAATATTAAAAGCCTAAACCTAAAAACTTCTTTTAAAACTTGTATTCAGAAAGTGGTTTCGGGAATTCTTCAGGGTTAGCAGCCAAATGATAACGTGGATCATCTACATTCTCTACAATCACTTCTTTAAACTTCGGACTCGCTTTATACATGAGCATTTTACAGTCTTCACTTAAGTGTTTTAGTCTAATTGTTTTTCCTTCAGCTTCATACTTTTCAACCAAATTAAAAATAGCTTCCAAAGCCGAGTGATCACTGATACGCGATTCAACAAAATCAATTTCAACATTTTGCGGGTCGTTTTTAGGATCAAATTTCTGATTGAAAGCTGTAATGCTTCCAAAGAATAATGGTCCCCAAATTTCATAAACTTTCGTTCCATCTGCACGCATACGTTTACGAGCGCGAATACGTTTAGCGTTTTCCCAAGCAAAAGATAATGCCGAAATAATAACACCTACAAATACCGCAATCGCTAAATCATATATCACCGTTACAGACGATACTATTACTAAAACAAAGGCATCAGACAATGGTATCTTTTTAATAATACGGAAACTAGACCAAGCGAAAGTCTCAATCACCATCATGAACATAACACCAATTAAAGCTGCAATTGGTACTTGCTCAATTAATTTATCTGTAAAAAGTATAAAAGTTAGTAGCGTTAACGCCATCACGATACCAGATAAACGGCCACGACCACCAGCGTTAATATTAATTACCGTTTGCCCAATCATTCCGCAACCTCCAGTTCCGCCAAAAAGTCCGGACACAATATTCCCTGTCCCTTGTGCAATACATTCTTTGTCGCCATTTCCTCTAGTGTCCGTTAATTCGTCTACTAAATTCATAGTCATCAACGACTCAATTAATCCTACAGAAGCCGCTAAAAATGCGTATGGTAAAATAAAGTTTAAAGTATCTAAATTAATAGGAAGGTTTTGCCACAACTCTAAATTAGGTGTTGGAAACTCACCTTTTAAGCCTGTTCCACCACCTTCAATAATATAAGATCCAACGGTTGAAACATCCAAATTAAAACCTATTGTAATGAAGGTTGTTGCTAAAATAGCAGTTAATGCTGCCGGAATTTTTTTGGTGATTCTTGGTAAACCCGTCATAATTGCCATGGTTAAAAACACTAAACCCAACATCAAATAGAGTTCGGAACCTTCCATATAGGTACTGACGTATTTTTTTACGCCATCTGCTGAAACTTCTAATGATTTATGCGTAAACATTTTTACTTGAGCCCAAAAAATAACAATTGCCAAACCGTTAACAAAACCAAGCATTACCGGATGTGGAATTAAGCGTACAAAACGTCCTAATTTAAATACCCCAGCCAAAATTTGAATAATACCCATTAATATAACACAAGCCATTAAATAGAAAAAGCCCATATTCTCAATAGGTTGATCGAAAAGAAGACCTTTGGTATGGCCCTCGGCAATCATAGCTACGAAAATTACAGCAACGGCACCAGCAGCACCAGAGATTAATCCTGGTCTTCCTCCAAAAACAGCAGCAATCAGTCCGACGATAAATGCACCAGAAAGTGCCATGAGCGGGTCAATTTGCGCCACAAAAGCAAATGCAACCACTTCTGGAATCATTGCTAATGATACGGTAATACCGCTTAAAATATCATTTTTTGGATTGGTTGTAAATTTCTGAAAAAATTGCTTCATCGGTCTTTTTTTGAGGGTGCAAAAGTACAGTTAATATAAACACGTACACTATTATATTGTGATAAATTGATTAGATTTACCTTATAAAATATTAAATATGATTCGATTTCGACTGTTGATAGTTATCTTTTTAGCTTTCAATCTTTTGCACGCTCAAAACAAACAAAATGATTTTAAAACGGTATTCGAAACCAGTAACGGTACAGAAACTGCTACCTATCTGCAAACCATTCAGTTTTATACGGATTTAGCCGAAACATATCCACAAATTCAATTACAGGCTATTGGTAAAACCGATTCTGGCGAACCTTTGCATATTGTGACTTTCAATTCAGATGCCAATTTCGATTTTGAAACCATTCGAAAAAATAAACGTATTTTATTGATAAATAATGGTATTCATCCAGGCGAAAGTGATGGAATAGATGCGACTATGATGCTGTATCGCGATATGGCTCAAGGAAAAATTGAATCGCCTAAAAACACAGTTTTTGTTACGATAGCTATCTATAATGTTGGTGGCAGTTTGAACAGAAATTCGGGAACGCGTGCTAATCAAGATGGTCCAAAAGAATATGGATTTCGGGGTAACGCGCAGAATTATGATTTAAACCGCGACTTTATAAAAAATGACACCGAGAATGCCAAGACATTTACGGAGATTTTTCATTTAGTAAAACCTGATGTTTTTATTGATAATCATGTGAGTAATGGTGCAGATTATCAATATATTTTAACACATTTGTTTACTCAGCATAATAAATTGGGTGGCGATTTGGGAAACTATTTACAGAAATCGTTTATGCCAGCATTGGAAGTAGATTTGGATAAAAAGGATTGGGATATCACGCCTTATGTCAATGTTTTTAATGAGGTTCCAGAAATTGGTTTTAGTCAGTTTATGGACTATCCACGGTATTCCACAGGTTATGCCGCGCTTTGGAATGTGTTAGGTTTAATGGTAGAAACACATATGTTAAAACCTTATAAGGATAGAGTAGAAGGTACATACGAATTAATGCGAAGTATGGTTGCGGTTACTGAAAAGGAAGGTGAACGTATTTCTGAATTAAGAAAAGCAGCTTTCAAAACGTTTAAAAATCAGAAAATCTATGCTTTAGATTGGGAGGCAGACACGACAAAATCTACAACGTTAAGCTTTAAAGGATTTAAAGGAGAAATGATTGAAAGTGAAGTGACTGGAAAACAACGTTTAAAATATGATAGAAATCAACCGTTTGAGAAATCTGTAAAATATCAAAATCACTTTAAACCTACAGTTGAAGTTTCTGTTCCAAACGCTTATATTATTCCACAAGGCTGGTATAAAGTTATCGATTTGCTAAAACGAAATGATGTAAAAATGAAGCGTTTTGAAAATGACACCATACTTTCTGTTGAATCTTATAAAATAGCCAATTTTGAAACGCGTAAAAGTCCGTATGAAGGTCATTATTTACATTCTCAAACAACGATTAGAAGTTCAATAGAAACGGTTTCCTTTCGAAAAGGAGATTATTGGATTAACTTAAATCAAGATGCAATTCGTTATATACTGGAAACATTAGAACCTCAAGCGCCAGATTCTTTTTTTAATTGGAATTTTTTCGATACTATTTTACAGAAAAAAGAAGGGTTTTCGCCTTATGTGTTTGAAGATACAGCTAAAGAATTGCTGGAAAATAATGCGACTTTAAAGATGGAATTCCAATCTAAAAAACAAGCAGAACCAGAGTTTGCAAATAGTTGGTATAACCAATTAAATTGGCTTTATGAGCGCTCTCATAATTCGGAACCTGCTTATAAACAATATCCAGTTTATCGTGTGAAATAATTGTGATTTAAAATATTTTAACATTTTGATTTACATGTAGATGTGGGTTTTTTAGGTGATATTAAATATTTTTGACATCATGTTTCACGTAATTAAAAATACGCTAAATTTGATTCAAATCTATATCGCATTGATGCGCCTTTAATGAATAAATACATTGTTGTTTCTCAACCTGAAAAGTGGAATTTTTCAATAGAGAATATTACCGTGATTTCATCACAAGAATACCTTACCAATCCGCAATATTCGCTTTTAAAAAAAGCACGAATCTTTAATTTATGTAAAGATTATTCATATCAGTCTAAAGGATATTATGTATCGCTTTTGGCCGAAGCGCGTGGCCATTTAGCAATTCCAACTGTTAAAAATATTGTAGATTTAAAAGCTTTAAAATTAGTACGAATTGTTTCGGACGAGTTTGATGATGTGATTCAGACCAGTTTAAAAAACATCAAATCGCAAGACTTTACGCTGAGTATTTATTTTGGTCAGAATGTGGCACAAAAATACAAGGAGTTAAGTTCATTATTTTATAAACACTTTCAAGTACCGTTTTTACGTGTGAAATTTAATCACAGCACTAAATGGCATGTGCAAAGCATTCGTGCCATTGCTGAATCGGAAATTCCTGAAGAGCATGTAGCAAGCGTGCATGAATTTGCTAATCAATATTTTGCCAAAAAACGCTACGATACACCGAAGTTAACCAAATCTGATTTTGATTTAGCGATACTTGTAAACCCTAATGATCCAGCGCCACCGAGTAACCCAAAAGCTTTAAAACGTTTTATAGACGTTGCCGAAAAAATGAATATTTATGCTGAAATAATTGAGCCTAAAGATTTATCGCGCTTGTCATCTTTTGATGCATTGTTAATCCGTCAAAGCACTGAAGTGAACAATGAAGCCTATGCATTTGCACGAAAAGCCCAGCAAGATGGTATTGCAATTGTAGATTATCCAGATGCTATTTTAAAATGTTGCAATAAAGTGTATATGGCGGAAGCTTTGAATAATGCTAATATTGCCACCCCAAAAACCATAATAGTTCATAAAGATAATCGGAATGATGTTATTAGTCAAGTCGGTTTGCCTTGTGTTTTAAAAGCGCCAGATTCAACCTTCTCTTTCGGTGTAAAAAAAGCGAAAACGAAAGAAGAGTATAACACGTTAGTAACGAGTATGCTTAAGGAATCTGATTTAATTATTGCGCAGGAATTTTGTCCATCAGACTACGATTGGCGCATTGGTATTATTGACGATAAACCGTTTTTTGCTTGTAAATATTATATGGCAAAGGGGCATTGGCAAATTTACAATTGGGATGCCAAAATAAAAGATGATCAAGATGGAAATGCGGATTGTTTACCAATAGAAAAAGTGCCAAAACAAGTTTTAGATATGGCTTTAAAGTCCGCTAAACTTATGGGAAAAGGTCTTTATGGCATAGATATTAAAGTCGTAAATGAAAAACCAATGGTTATTGAAATTAACGACAACCCAAATATTGATTTCGGTGTGGAAGACGCCTTTTATGGTGACGCTGTTTACATGGATATTTTAAACGCTTTAAAAAATAGATTGGATTAATTATGGGAACAAAACGATATCATTTATTTGAAGTTTACGGCATTGAATTAGAGTATATGCTGGTTTCCAATAGTTTTAAACCAGCTGCTATTGTAGATAAATTATTGACCAAAAAAGCAGGTGACTTAACATCTGACATTGAAAATGGTGCCATTGCCTGGAGTAATGAATTGGTGGCTCATGTGGTGGAATTAAAAACGAATGGGCCAACGGCTAATTTGAATGGTTTATCCGAGTTGTTTCATCAAAATGTATTAGAAATTAATCAGCTTTTAAAAGAATTTGATACGTGTTTACTACCAACGGCAGCACATCCTATGTTAAATCCTTTAACGGATACCGAAATTTGGAAACATAGTTATAGTGAAGTTTACGAACTTTATAATCGAATTTTTAATTGCAAAGGGCATGGATGGAGCAATGTGCAAAGTACCCACATTAACTTACCGTTTTTTGATGATAAAGAATTTGAAAAGTTACACGCTGCCATTCGCATTGTTTTACCGCTTATTCCTGGATTGTGTGCAAGTTCACCCATTTTAGAAGGAAAAAATACAGGTTTTAAGGACGCGCGATTGAAATATTATAAAACCAACCAAAAAGAAATCCCTGAATTAACGGGATTAGTTATTCCAGAACGTGTTTTTAGTAAAGTTGATTATTATGCAACCGTTTTCGAGCCTATAAATCGTGCTATAAAACCGCATGATACCAATAATATTTTAGATCATCACTTTTTAAATTCTAGAGGAGCAATTGCTCGTTTTGATAGAAACGCTATTGAAATCCGCCTAGTTGACATTCAAGAATGTCCCAAAGCGGATATTGCTATTTGTGTTTTGATTATTGAGGTTTTAAAAATGTTTGTCGATAAGAAAATGGCTTCTTTGCAAGATCAAAAAAAGTGGACAAAAGAAGATTTATTTGCTATTTTAAATCCCATTATTAAGGAAGGTGAAAACTATACGATTTCTAATTTAGAGTATTTAAAGTTGTTTCAAATTAAAGAAAGTATGACTGTTCAAGTATTATGGCAGTATCTTTATGAATTGGTAAAAGAAAATATTCACGAATCACATCATGAAGCGCTAACTGTTATTTTATATAAAGGCACTTTAGCCACGCGTATATTAAAAGCAGTTGGTACTGATTATTCTGAAAAAAATATTACGAATGTTTATTTTGAATTAGCCGGTTGTCTAAATAGGAATGAGTTATTTAAACCGTGAAAATTGTTTTAACCTGTGAACATGGTGGTAATGATGTACCAACTGCATATCAGTCACTTTTTATAAATGCAGAGAATATTTTGAATTCTCATCGTGGTTATGATTTGGGTGCTTTGGATTTATTCAAGGCTTTAATACCGCTGTCGGATTTTTCAAAATACAGCACAACAAGTCGTTTGCTAATAGAATTGAATCGTTCTTTACATCATAATAACCTGTTTTCAGAATTTTCACGAAACATTTCAAAAGCAGCAAAACAGACTATTATTAATGAGTTTTACAAACCTTATCGTGATTCTATAGAAAGTGAAATTTCAAAATGTATAAACCAAGGAGAAATAGTTTTACATATTTCCGTTCATAGTTTTACACCAATTTGGAATAATAAAGAGCGTTTAACGGATATCGGTTTGTTGTATGATTCGAAAATTTATGAAGAAAAGCAGTTTTGTAAAATTTTAAAAGCTGAATTATTAAAACGAAGTGCTTTCAAAATTCGGTATAATCAGCCATATTTAGGAAAATCTGATGGATTTACAAGTTATTTACGAAAACAATTCCCCAATAAATATATAGGAGTTGAGGTTGAAATTAACCAGAAGTTTTCTAAAAATAATCAGATGTCAAACGAATTAAAAAACGCAGTATTAATGGCTATTGAAGCTGTAAATTAAAACAATAGCTTAATGTTAGCGTAGCTATTCTGTAAAGCTTTTTCAGCTTCTACAGCATTTAACCAAGCAACTTTAGTAATACCCTCGTTTTCTTGCGGCTCTAAAGGACCAGAGTAGGAGGTAGTCATTTCAAACCAATGCGTTATTTTTATTTTGTACTTACCATTACGCTTAAAAATATGGTAAGTCGTTTCTAATGGTTTGCTTATTTTTAAACCAGAGATGCCTGTTTCTTCTTCCACCTCGCGAATAGCTGTGGTTTCAATAGTTTCTTTTTTCTCGGTTTTGCCCTTTGGTAAATCCCATTTATCGTTTCTGTAAATAAATAAAATCTCGCCTTTATCGTTAAAAACTTTTCCGCCTCCCGCAATAACATTGGGTAGTTTTTTAAGAAATTTTTTGAGTAATTTTTCTTCCTTGGCATGTATAAGATGCACTTCCTTAACAGCCTTTTTGTTAAGTTCTTTAATAACTTTAGCTATAGAAACAGATTTTAATAAATAGTTTTTAAAAGATGCTTCTTTTTCAACCTCTGTTGTTAAGATAATCGGTTTATCATTAACAAAAACTTTATACATACGACCCCGTTGTTGTAATTAGATTTTGTAAAAATATCAAAAAAAACAGGATACCCATACAATTAAAAATTTTATTTTAAAACCGTTTATAAAATGGAGGTTACGTAAAAATGTTTAATTTTGCTAGTATGAATTTCAACGAACACACAGCCAGAAAAACTGCTGAAGTTTTACTTCAGATAAATGCTATAAAATTACAGCCTAATGATCCCTTTACCTGGGCATCAGGTTGGAAATCGCCTATATATTGCGACAATAGAATAGTGCTCTCTTATCCGCCAATCCGAAATTACATTCGTGAAACTATGGCCAAACAGATAGAAGAACAATATGGCAAACCTGATGTTATTGCCGGTGTTGCTACAGGTGCTATTGGTATAGGCATGTTGGTGGCCGAGTATTTAGGTTTACCTTTTGTTTATGTTAGACCAGAAGCTAAAAGTCATGGTCGTCAAAATCAAATTGAAGGGCACTTGGAGCCAGGACAGAATGTGGTTGTTGTTGAAGATTTAATCAGTACAGGAACTAGTAGTTTAAATGCTGTACGTGCTTTACGGGAGAATCATGCAAATGTAAAAGGAATGATTGCCATCTTTACTTATGGTTTTGACATCTCAAAGAAGAATTTTGAAAAAGAAAACGTAGACTTAATCACTTTAAGCGATTATAAATCACTTTTAGAAGAAGCCTACCATACCAATTATATTTCAACAAAAGAACAAGACATATTAGCGACATGGAATGCCAATCCAGCAGAATGGAACGCTAATTGATATTAGTACTACACACTATCTTAAAAAATCATTATGAATTTAGAGTCACCAAAAACAATTATCAATAAGTCGCCAGAAGCAGTTTTTAATTTCTTATCCGATGTTAAAAATTTTGAAAAGTTAATGCCTGATAATATTAGCAAATTTGAAGTTTTAGATGAAGATAAGTTTCTATTCGCATTAAAGGGGATGCCAGAAATCGTTTTAAAGAAAAAAGAAATGATATCACCAAATAAAATCGTTCTCGGTGCTGCTGGTGGTAAATTGGATTTTTCATTGATAGGAAATATCACCGAAATAGATGCTGACACAAGTGAAGTACAGCTGCAGTTTAACGGTGAATTTAATGCTATGATGGCCATGATGATTAAGGGACCTATCACGAAATTCATTGAGACTTTGGCATCTAATATGCCTAAAGAGATTTAATATAGCAACGCAATTTCTTTCAATTCATATTCGGCAATAATTTCGTCTTCTAACAGAATACGTAAGCTGCCGGAATTACTTATGCCTTGGATGTAACCTGTAAACAAGTTGTTGTCTTGATCGCGAAAAGTGGATGGTTTATTTTTTCTAAATAAATAGCTTTCATATGTGTTTTTTAAAATAATATGCTGATCATTTTGTAATTGATCAAAATAGAATTTTAAGTTTTTAACGATACTCTGTAAAAGTTCATCTGTGTTAAAAGGCGTTCCCGTAATGTATTGCATAGAAGTTGCATTAGGAAGGTTATTAAAATAAATTTGATTAACATTTAACCCAATACCAATAATAGTACCGCCAAACGCATGTTGTTTAATAATATTTTCAATGAGAATGCCACAGATTTTCTTATCTTCTGACATAATGTCGTTAGGCCATTTAATGCTTAATTTCGGTATTAAAAACTGTTGTAAGG
Organism: Bizionia argentinensis JUB59; assembly: GCF_000224335.1. GTDB lineage: Bacteria > Bacteroidota > Bacteroidia > Flavobacteriales > Flavobacteriaceae > Algorimicrobium > Algorimicrobium argentinense. The sequence continues at coordinate 107,130 of NZ_AFXZ01000003.1, forward strand.
TTTTAATAATAGCCAGAGAAGTTACGATGCTGATATAAAAATTATCGCGAAACTTAATAAATGAAACATCTTTAAACACGCTACACATGAGGTTTTTGTCAGAATCAGAACGCCATGTTGTACCACGCTGGCCCCGGCCATTTGTTTGATGTTTTGCAGTAACAACGGTGTAATCTGGTAAAGGTGCGTTCGTACTTAATATCCTTAAATAGGAGTTGGTAGAATCGGTGGCATCAAGTTTGATTATATGCATTCTGAAATATATTGAAAATAGACGAAAAATCTTATGATTTTTTTACGGTATAAAGAACTAAAAAATAATAACTTTGCACAAATTAAATTAATTGAATGGCAAAAAAACAAATCAACGCAGACCAATTGATAGCTACTGTGGTTAGCGGAATTGAAGACGTAAAAGGAAATGAAATACATATTTTAGATTTACGCGAGATTGAAAATACGGTGTGTGATTACTTTATAGTATGTGAAGGTAATTCAAACACGCAAGTAAATGCCATTGTAAACTCCATACAGAAAAAAGTAAGTAAAGAGCTCAAGGATAAGCCTTGGCATATAGAGGGAGCTGAAAATGCCGAATGGGTTTTAATGGATTATGTGAACATTGTAGTTCATGTTTTTCAGAAGCATATTCGTGAGTATTACGATATTGAAGGTCTTTGGGGTGATGCAAAAACAACGGTAATTGAAACAAACTATTAAGTTATATTAATGACAAAGGATAATAAAAATAATAAAAACAAGAAGCCTAAATTCAATATGTATTGGATTTATGGCGGTGTTATCGTGATATTTTTAGCTATGCAAGTTTTGGGGGGTAGCGGATTTGATGAAACAAATCCAACAACACCATCTCAATTCATGACATTCTTACAAGATGGCGATATAGATAAAGTTGAAATAGTAAATAGGCGTGAAGCTAAAGTTTACTTAACAGCTGAAGCAGAAGCTAAAGATGTACACAAGAAATCCAAACCAAGTTCACTTTTACCGTCTTCAACCAAAGCACCAAATTACCGCTTTGAGTTTGGAGATCTTCAAAATTTTGAAGATGATATTGCAACGGTAATTAAGGCAGAAAATTTAGATCCAAGACCAAAAGTAGAATACAAAACTGAACAAAATCTTTGGGGAGACTTCTTAATAGGATTATTGCCTTTTGTATTATTAATAGGTGTTTGGATTTTTATCATGAGACGTATGTCTGGTGGTTCAGGTGGTGGTGGCGCAGGTGGTCAATTATTCAATATTGGTAAATCACGTGCTAAACTATTCGATGAAAACACCGATGTAAAAACTTCGTTTAAAGATGTTGCAGGTTTAGAAGGAGCTAAAGAAGAAGTACAAGAAATTGTGGACTTCCTTAAAAATCCAGATAAGTATACCAATTTAGGTGGTAAAATCCCGAAAGGAGCTTTATTAGTTGGACCTCCAGGAACTGGTAAAACCTTATTAGCAAAAGCAGTTGCAGGTGAAGCACAGGTGCCATTTTTCTCATTATCCGGTTCGGATTTTGTGGAAATGTTTGTAGGTGTAGGAGCTTCTAGAGTACGTGATTTGTTTAAACAAGCTAAAGAGAAGTCGCCAGCCATTATTTTTATTGATGAAATTGACGCTATTGGTCGTTCTCGAGGAAAAAACAATATGTCAGGTTCTAATGATGAACGTGAGAATACATTAAACCAGTTGCTAACGGAAATGGATGGTTTTGGAACCAATAGCAATGTTATTGTGTTGGCTGCAACTAACCGTGCAGACGTTTTAGACAAAGCTTTAATGCGTGCCGGTCGTTTTGACCGTCAAATTTTTGTAGATCTTCCAGATGTTCGTGAGCGTAAGGAGATTTTTGAAGTGCATTTAAGACCTTTAAAAAAGGCAGACGATTTAGATATTGACTTTCTTTCAAAGCAAACCCCAGGTTTCTCTGGTGCAGATATTGCCAATGTTTGTAATGAAGCTGCATTAATTGCTGCTAGAAATGGTAAGAAAGCGGTTGATAAACAAGACTTTTTAGATGCTGTTGATAGAATTGTAGGTGGTCTTGAAAAGAAAAATAAAATAATTACACCAGGCGAGAAGAAAGCTGTTGCTTTTCATGAAGCTGGTCATGCTACCGTAAGTTGGATGTTGGAACACGCAGCGCCATTGGTTAAAGTAACTATAGTGCCTCGTGGACGCTCATTAGGAGCGGCTTGGTATTTACCAGAAGAGCGCTTAATTGTGCGACCTGAACAAATGTTAGATGAAATGTGCGCCGCTTTAGGTGGTCGTGCTGCTGAAAAAGTAATTTTCAATCAAATTTCAACAGGCGCATTAAGCGATTTGGAAAAAGTAACCAAACAAGCACGCGCTATGGTAACTATTTACGGTTTAAGTGAAAAAGTTGGAAATTTAACTTATTTCGATTCTTCAGGAGGAAACGAATATGGTTTTACAAAACCATACAGTGAAAAGACTGCGGAGTTAATTGATAACGAAATATCTAGAATTATTGAGGAACAGTATCAACGTGCCATCAATTTATTAGAAGAGAATAAAGATAAGTTGACGCAATTAGCCGAAGTGCTATTGGAGAAAGAAGTTATTTTTAAAGATAATCTCGAGAAGATATTTGGAAAGCGCCCGTATGTAATTGAGTTGCCTATTACGGAAGAAATTCAAAAACCTATTTCCGACGAAGAAGAATAAATCAAATTTTTACGTTAACATATATTTAAAATCTTAAATTAGCCTAACGGTTCGTTTAAGATTTTTTATATTTGAAAAACACCTTAAAGTCTCGGATTAATAGCAACAGCATAAATGAGTCTATTTAGAAAAATTTTTGGTTCCAAATCTGATCAATTGGAGCGGGAATTAAAAACTAATGATCGTGGCAAATACATGCCTGAAATAAAACTACCTGTCGACGAGCGGTTTACAATAAACTTCAAAGAAAATGGTGGTAAATTTCTATATTGTGAAAATTTAGATGAAATTTACGACAGCTTAAATAATATTATTTTAGAAAACGACTGGGAAGATAATGAAGTATTAATCTATGACGAGCAATTGCGATTGCGTTTTGAAAATTCGGGATTGCATGTAACAAGAAAAAGCGAAGATGCTGCATATTTCTTAACGACCTGCGAAAATTTAATAGCCGATGATGGCTCCCTATTAATCTCTTCAAACCAAATAGCTGAAAAGAAATTGGTGGAATTCCCAGAGCATTTTGTAGTTTTTGCAACCACAAGTCAAATGATTGGTAGTATAGGTGAAGGTTTGCGCGGAATAAAAAATAATAATTCGAAAAGAATACCTACTAATATTACAACCATAAAAAATTTTAAAACATTGGATGATAAAGATAAAGGAAATGATTTTATGAGTTATGGTAGCAATTCTAAAAATTTATACTTACTTCTTCTAGAAGACCTTTAGTATGAAAGAAATCTTAATTAGATCCTTTACCGGTTTATTATATGTTGGTTTGTTAATGGTATCCCTGTTAAACGAACACGCATTAATTATCTTGTTTTTTGTTTTTGGAATGGTGTGTATGGGTGAATTTAAAAAACTCATCAATTTTAAATCGCTATGGCCATATCTTATTTTTATAATCATGTATGTGGTTTTCGGGTATTGGCAATTTATATTGAAAACCGATACAGGTTTAAAGCAGGCTACGCAAATACTTCAAGTTATTACCATATTCGTACAGCTTATTCTTATTAAGGATTTGTTTTCTGAAAAAAAGATACCTTTATTTATATCCAAGCGCTTTTTAATATCCACATTTTACCTGTCCAGTGCTTTTGTTTTTTTAGTGCTTATCGCTAATTATCATGGCACTTTTAGTCCTCGAATTTTATTAGGCTCGTTTATTTTAGTGTGGGTAAATGATACGTTTGCTTTTTTGGTGGGTAAAAATTTTGGAAAACAGAAATTGTTTGAAAAAATATCGCCAAAGAAAACGGTAGAAGGTTTTATAGGTGGTTTGTTTTTTTCATCGGTAGCTAGCTATTTTATTGCTACCTTTACCGAAACTTTAAGTTTTAATAATTGGCTAATGTTAGCTATTATAATTAGTGTTTTTGGCACATTAGGAGATTTAGTGGAGTCCAAATTTAAACGTCAAGCTGGTGTAAAAGACAGTGGTGTTATAATGCCTGGTCATGGTGGTTTACTAGATAGGTTGGATAGCATTATTTTTGCGGCACCTTTTATTCATTTATTTTTAGAATTGATTTAATATGTTTCACAAAGAAGGCCATAAAATTATTGTAATAACGCTTGTCGTAATTGTAGCGTTATTTTTAATTACTGATACTTATATTATACTGCCGTGGCTAAACATGTTTGTCATGATAGCTTTGTTGGTTTTCTTGCTCTTAATATTACAGTTTTTTAGAAACCCGAAAAGACTTACATCTTATGATGATAACCACGTGGTATCACCAGTAGATGGCAAAGTAGTGGTTATTGAAGAGGTTTTTGAAAAGGAATTCTTCAAGGAAAAGCGTCTACAAGTAAGTGTATTTATGTCGCCAATAAATGTGCATGTTACGAGATATCCTATCGCTGGAAGAGTTGTATATAGTAAGTACCATCCAGGTAAATACTTGGTAGCATGGCATCCAAAAGCAAGTGAAGAAAATGAACGCACAACTGTAGTAGTTGAAAATGAAGTTTTTGGTCTTGTTTTGTATAGGCAAATTGCAGGCGCATTAGCTAAACGTATCGTTAATTATGCTAAAGAAGGGCAACAAGTTAACCAAGGAAGTGATTCAGGATTTATTAAATTTGGCTCGCGTGTAGATTTATTTTTACCTTTGGATTCCAAAATTAATGTGACCTTAAATCAAAACGTTCGTGGCGCAGAAACAATCATAGCTGAAAAATAATGACTTCAGAAGAATTAAATATTGCCTTTACAGATGCTGTGGATAGAATTAATGAACACAAAGAGCACTTTCCTGCGGACTTTTTATTGCGGCTATATGCATACTACAAAAAAGCGACAAACAGTTACAGCGGGCCAAGCACTGGCAGTAAACCGTTGATTGCCGCTTTTAAAACGAACGCATTATTTCAAATTCAAAATATTTCAGAAGATGAGGCCAAACAAACTTATATTGACCTCGTAAATAATTATTTTTTATATAGAAAATAATTCATTGTAGATATAAAAGCAAATAGCCCATCATAATTA
>NZ_AFXZ01000002.1 GCF_000224335.1 Bizionia argentinensis JUB59
GTTTTTGCTCAACACAAAAAGTTGTGGAACATTATAAAATATCAGATTTTTGAATCAAAAACTTTAATGTCCTCAAACTCCCTAATAGCCATAGCCAATTTATTACTTCCAGAGGTTTTATTTTGATATTTGCAGAAAAGTAAAAACCCTATAAACATAATGTTTATAGGGTTTTGGTGGAATTTGTGCTATTCCTAGCGGAGAAAGAGGGATTCGAACCCCCGGAGGTGTGACCCTCAACAGTTTTCAAGACTGCCGCATTCGACCGCTCTGCCATTTCTCCTTGAGCGCCGTATCAGGTTATCCCTGAATGCGGCTGCAAATATATAAACTATTCTTCTACTTTAAAAGGTTTTTCTGAACAAATTAGTTATTATTTTAATGTTCTTTTTAAGGTGTTGATTTAAAGCCATATATTAAATTAATTATTCATTGGTTTTGCCCCGAATATGATTAATTATAATAAAAATTATTCAGTTTTACTATCATCAGGATTGTATTTTATTCAGCCATTTTCATAGTGCCATGATTTTTAAGGTGTGTGTGCCAACTAAAAGCTTTGTCCATAATATGAGGCGTATGTCCGCCTAATTTATAAGCTTTTTCAAAGTATTCTGATAATTGACCTTGATAGGAAGGATGCACGCAATTTTCAATAATGAGTCTGGCTCTTTCTACAGGTGCTAAACCTCTAATATCTGCTAGACCTTGGTCCGTTACTAAAATATCTATATCGTGTTCCGTATGATCCGTATGGGAAACCATAGGAACAATATGAGAAATACGGCCTTCTTTAGAAATGGAAGGACAAGCAAAAATACTGATATAACCGTTTCTGGCAAAGTCGCCCGAACCGCCTATACCGTTCATCATATTAGTACCGCCAATATGCGTAGAATTCACATTTCCATAAATATCAAATTCAATAGCTGTGTTTATACCGATAACGCCTAATCGTCTAATAACTTCGGCAGAGTTACTAATGTTTTGGGGTCTTAAGAGGAGTTTATCTTTGTACTTCTCAAAATTCTGAAAAATTCTATTCGAACATGATTCTGTTACAGTTATAGAGGACGCCGATGCAAATAGAAGCTTTCCGGAGTCAAAAAGTTCAAAAGTACTATCCTGAAGAACTTCGGAATACATAGTAAGGTTTTTAAATGTACTATTTTTAAAACCAGATAAAATGGCATTTGCCGTTTTACCAATCCCTGCTTGCAACGGTAGAAGCGATTCTGTTAATCGTCCTTCATCCACTTCCTTTTCTAAAAATTTAAGAATATGATTTGAAATTGCTTTCGTTTTCTCATCAGGATCAGAAATAATGGCTGGACTATCTGGAACTTCAGTAAAAACAATCGCAATTACTTTTTCTGGATCAATTTTAATGTACGGAACGCCTATTCTTGTATCAGATTGAACAACCGGAATAATTTCTCGATTCGGTTGTTTTTTTAAAAACTTAATATCGTGAATCCCTTCAATACTTTCTGGAAATTTAGTATTAATTTCAATTATTATTCTATCTGCTTTTTCGGTAAAAATAGGTGAGTTTCCAACGGATGACGTTGGTATTATATAACCATCTTTAGTAATGGATACGGCTTCAATAATAGCTATGTCAATTTTGAAACTGTCAATACTTTGAAGCATTTCTGCCGTTTGTCCCAAATGTTGATCCACATAAAGTACTTCATGATTATTAATGCTTTTTCTCAAAGTAGGATCTGCCTGAAATGGCATTCTTTTATATAAAGCACCGTTTTTAGCCAAATCGGCATCGGTATCATATCCTAAAGAGGCACCACTTAATACAGTTAATTTTAATTCTTCGTGACCTGCTCTTTGGGCAACTTTAGGTAAAACTGCTTTACTATCGCCAGCTTTTGTAAATCCACTAACGCCTAAAATATCATGATTTTTTATTAATAAAGCTGCAGCTTCAGGTGTTTGAATTCTTTCTAAATAAGCAGGATATTTAATTCTTTTCCTTTGCATAGTATTATCTTTTTTAAAATTGAAATTAAAAACGTTCTATATGGTTTGTAATGATACTTTTAAGTGATGGATATTCCGAGGGTTTGACATCGAGAATTTTTCACCTAAAAAAACATGTATTTATGGCTGTGGTAATACAGTATGGCAATTTATGCAAGATTATCATTGTCTATTTGTTATAATAAGACAATGATTTATTAATTTAGTGCAAATTATTATATTTTAAAAATATTATGAACAGTAAATACTATTTAACCGAGGTTGATAAGGATCCCCAAAGTGTTTTTTGTTATCATAATTTAATGGGTGAAACATTTATTGAATGGCATAGTCATGAAAAAGGACAGTTTCTATATACCGAAGGTGGGGTTGTTCATGTTAAAACTAAAAGCAGAGAGTATTATTTGCCAGCTAGACATTATATGTGGATTCCTGCAGGTGTAAATCATGCTATTTATCCGAGTTCGGCAAATGTTATTATGAGGAATTTGTATTTTCCTATGGAATTAAATGCTTCTCAATTTTTTAAAAAAGAAGGAATTTATCCAGCCACTAACTTATTAATGGCGTTGCTACTTCATACCAAAAACTGGAATGGGGATTTAACAAAATCTCAAAAAAACAAATATGCCATAGTTTATGCTTTTAAGGCTGTTTTGGAGCAATCCGCAGCAACTTCTTTACAGTTAGAGTTGCCACATCCTACAGATGCAAGGTTAGTAAATATTGTAAATTACCTTTCAAACCACATTCAGCAAGAACATTTTTTGCCCCAATTAGCGTCAAAATTTAGTATGACGGATAAGTCTTTGTACCGCTTATTTAAAAAGGATTTAGGAATGTCTTTTAGTAAATACTATACACAGTTGCGAATATTGAAGTCTTTAGAGTATTTAATGAATTCAGACTACAATATTTCTGAAATAGCAAATATGGTCGGTTATAATAGCTTGCCTACCTTCAGTAATACTTTTACTAAAATTATAGGGAAAAGACCTTCAGGATATAGGAAACCCAATCAGATTTACTAGATTCCTTCAAATAAACGTTATTCAAATCCATATATTTGTGTAATTAAATAAATTAAGTTGGAAATAATAGAAAAATTGAATTGGCGTTATGCCACAAAAGCGTTTGATTTAAGTAAAAAAGTATCGTCAGAAAAGCTAGAGATTATTAAACAAGCCTTTAATCTTACCGCTACTTCTTATGGCTTACAGCCTATAAAATTGGTAATTGTTAGTAATCCGTTATTGAAAAAAGAGTTGGTTTCGGTGGCTTTTAATCAAAAACAATTAGAACAGGCATCCCATGTATTGGTGCTTTGTATTCAAACGTCCATTGATGAGGAATTTGTATTGGAATATTTTAATCGTGTTCACAACATTCGAGAAACGCCTAAAACTATTTTAAAACCATTTCAGGATTTCTTGATTTCCGATTTTGAGAATAAACTACAAGAGGGGAGAGAGGCTTGGGCTACAAATCAAGCCTATTTAGCGCTAGGGAATTTATTAACCGTTTGCGCTTTAGAAGGAATTGATTCCTGTCCTATGGAGGGGTTTAAACCAGAAGTATGTGATGATTTATTAGATTTAAGGGAGAAAAATTTAAAATCTGTATTATTATTGCCAATTGGTTATCGTGCCGAAGATGATATGTTTTCAGACTTTAAAAAAGTTAGGAAATCCATTACAGATAGTATTATAGAAATGTAAATTTATAAATTAAAAAAGAAAGATAATATGCCAGGATTTGAATTATTTGGAAGTGCTGAACGTAAAGAGGTTCAAGATGTTTTAGATAGTGGTGTTTTAATGCGTTACGGTTTTGATGGCATGCGAAATGGCCATTGGAAAGCTAAAGAGCTAGAGGCGGAGCTACAAGATAAATTGCAAGTAAATTACGCGCAGTTAGTATCTAGCGGAACAGCTGCTGTGTCTGTTGCTATGGCAGTTACTGGTGTTGGTGCTGGCGATGAAGTTATTATGCCAACCTTTACGTTTGTTGCTAGTTTTGAAGCTATAATGATGTTAGGTGCTATTCCTGTTTTAGTGGATATTGATGATACTTTAACGTTGGATCCGAAAGCGGTGGAAGCTGCTATTACTTCCAGAACGAAAGCTATTATGCCAGTTCATATGTGTGGAAGTATGGCAAATTTAGATGCATTGCAAGCCATTTGTAAAAAGCATAATTTATTATTAATTGAAGATGCATGTCAAGCAATTGGCGGCTCTTATAAAGGAAAACCTCTTGGAAGTATTGGAGATATTGGGTGCTTTTCATTCGATTTTGTAAAAACTATTACCTGTGGCGAAGGCGGTGCAGTAATAACCAACAATCCTACGTATTTTAAAGATGCCGATCAGTATACAGATCATGGCCACGATCATAAAGGTATGGATCGTGGTGCTGAAACACATCCGTTTTTAGGGTATAATTTTAGAATTTCTGAATTGCAGGCGGCCGTTGGTTTAGCACAAGCAAGGCGTTTATATGATTTTGTCGCTATTCAGAAAACACATTATGACATTTTACGTGAAACATTGGCAACAATTCCAGAATTGACTTTTAGAACCGTTCCGGAAGGTGGTGTAGAGAGTTATGGTTTCCTAAACTTCTTTTTACCCGATTTAGAAATCGCCAGGAAAGCATCCAAAGGACTTAAAGACGCCGGAGTAGATGCTTGTTTTCATTATTTTGATAATAATTGGCACTATATCCGAGAATGGGATCATTTAAAAGAAATAAAAACATTATATCCTGTTTCTGCAGAAGTCAAAAAAGGATTAGAATATCTGCAAACAAAAACCTTTGATCAATCCGATCATTATATTGCTAGAAATATTTCTTGTTTAATTAAATTATCTTGGACGGAAGACGAAGTAAAAGAACGCGCTTCCAAAATGAAAATTGCGATTCTTGAAGCTTTAAAATAAACTTCAATAAACCTATTATACGAGCAACTTTAGGGAACTTAATACGTCTTTAAAGTTGCTTTTTTATTTCTTGATAACTCGTTTTTTCTATTCGTTGATTGTTAATCAATATCATTTTTACATTTTCTAAAACAAAAAATAATTGGTATTTCCCTAAAATTTCCTTAATATTAGGTTAACCTCTTAAAGGTAAATACATAAAGCATAGTAACCAATCATAATAAACACAGATAAAAATGGAGACAACAGAAACAAAACCAACAACGGCACCAGTAAATACAAACTCTAATATAGCAGAAGGGAAAAGTATTGCAACAATCGCTTATTTAACTATAATTGGATTAATAATAGCGTTTGTAATGAATAACGAAAAGAAAAATGAATTTGCCAAATATCATATTATACAATCCCTTGGGTTGGCTTTAACCGGATTAGCTTTAGGTGTTATTGGAATGATACCTCTTCTGGGATGGTTAATTAGTATTGTCGGTTTTTTTGTAATCATTTATATGTGGATTATGGGTTTAATGAATGCTATTAACGAAAAACAAGTGCCTCTTCCTATTCTGGGTAAAAAATACGAAGAATGGTTTAAGAATTTATAAAGCTGAAGTATATAAAATAAAAAAGGCTTTCATTTTATAGTTGAATACAAATAGTTGAATACAATTTATCGGTTTTTGATAAAGCTATTAAGTTCAAATAGAGAAAGAGGCAAATAAAAGATATCAGTCTATCAGAAAAAAGCAGATGGACAACATGTATTAAAGATGCTATTAATTGAAGTGAAAAGGGAAATAACTTTGGATAAAACCAATGATATTTCCCTTTTCTATTAGACTATTTTGGTTGTTTTTTGTGAATCCTAAATTATCAGAGTTGTATTAAAGCTAAACAGTGCGGTTAAAAATTTCTGAAAAAACGTGGCGCACTTGCTATATTTATTTGACGACTATTATTTGCTTAAATCGCTTTAAAACAGATTTTTAAATTTGATTTTTAATTTAAAAATGTTAGTTTCGTAATGGAATTATGCTTTACATTATAAATATATATATTTAATTTCCATCGCTAAAACAAAAATCATGAAAAAATCAAGTCTAAACATTATAGTTTTAAGCATTATTATGCTTGTAATATCTTCTTGTGTAAATGAAAAGAAAAGAGAAGCGGAAATCTCTGATATAGGAAAAGAGCAGGTAGAAGGTATGTCAGAGGTTTTATTTGAAAATGATTTTGCAGAGGTATCAAAAATAATTCTTGCACCGAATGAGTTTTTAACCGAACATGATGGTGGAGAACGCGTGGTTTACTCTTTAAGTGATTATTCATTAGACTGGGAGGAAAAAGGTAAAAGTCTAGGAACAAAATCTCGTAAAAAAGGTGAGGTACACTTCCATAAAGCAGGTGATCACTCGGCCAAAAATAACGGAACTACAAATGCGGAATGGATTGTATTTACAAGAAAAGGATGGGATTTGCCAGATTGTGGTGAAAACAAAGTAGAACATGATGTAAATGACGTTTCACCAGACTCCTCAAAGCATCTTTGGGATAATGAAAGTTTTAAGGTTACAAAAGTAATCTTACCTAAAGGTCAAAAACTACCTATGCATTCTGGAGTTAATCGTATTGTTTATTCTCTTTCTGATTATCAAATCATGTATAATTCTGACGGTGGAAGTGAAAGTGATGGCGTAAAGAAAATGAAGATAGGTGACATTCATTGGCATAATGCTTGTCAACATTCTATAGAAAATACTGGTGATTCAGATGCTGAATATATAGTGGTTAGTTACAAGAAAAAAGAATAATCTATGGCGAACCATAGTATTTAAAGTAAGGCTTTAACCTGCAGATTTTGAAAGTCTTACAACTTTCAAATTTGTAATTTCAAATGAAAATGCTCGCGACTAATTAAAATATAACCAATATTTTAAGCTTTAAACATTCAATTATAAAAACAATTTGCTTCTAAAATTGTTTTTAAACTTATCTTTAAAAATAAGTCAATCCTTTAGCTTGGTTGAGTTGAATGCGAATAGCCGAACTAAATTTTATAATTTACTGCATTGAAAGGTGGCATAAAAAACAAAATAAACAAAGAGTTTTTGTGGTAATACGAATCACAAAAGATAATGACACATAGATATTCTAAATAGAAATAACGCTGGAATTAATAATTTACATATTCCACAATCTCCAATCCGTAACCAATCATACCAACACGTTTGGTCTGTTTGCTATTAGAAATTAATTTTAGTTTATGAATATTTAAATCGTGTAGAATTTGTGCGCCAATACCAAAATCTTTAGCATCCATATCAATTCGCTGTGCTTTTACAACTTCTCCTGGAATTTGCGCCGTTTTTAAAACGTTTAAACGCTTTAATAAATTCATCGTCGCCGATTGCTGATTAATAAAGATAATAGCACCTTTTTCGGCTTGATTAATTACCTTAAACATATCGTCCAACTTCTGATCCGCATTATTGGTTAAAGTTCCTAAAATATCGTGATTTACAAGCGTTGCATTAACACGTGTTAAAACAGGTTCGCTAGAAGACCAAGTTCCTTTGGTTAAGGCAATATGAATTTGATTATTGGTTGTTTGATTATAAGCGCGCAATCTGAAATTACCAAAACGCGTTTCTAATTCAAAATCTTCAACCTTTTCAATCAGCGAATCGTGCTGCATGCGATACGCGATTAAATCTTCGATAGAAACAATTTTAAGATCGAATTTTTTAGCCACTTTTATCAATTGTGGTAAACGCGCCATAGTACCATCTTCATTCATGATCTCTACAATCACACCCGCTGGTTTTAAACCGGCAAGTCGCGCGAAATCTATAGCAGCTTCAGTATGTCCAGTACGTCTTAAAACACCACCTTCTTTGGCTACTAAAGGGAAAATATGTCCAGGACGAGCTAGTTCAAAGGGTTTTATATTATCGTCAACCAATGCTAAAACAGTTTTAGCACGATCGCCTGCTGAAATACCTGTTGTTACCCCATTTCCTCTTAAATCTACAGAAATGGTAAAAGCCGTTTCTAATGGATCCGTATTATTCTGAACCATTGGATTTAATTCTAACTCCTTGCAACGTTTTTCAGTAAGTGGCGTACAAATTAATCCACGGCCATGAGTGGCCATAAAATTAATCATTTCTGGGGTTGCCATTTCAGCCGCAGCTAGAAAATCGCCCTCGTTTTCACGGTTTTCATCATCAACCACAATAATAACTTTACCTTTCCTAATGTCGTTTATGGCATCTTCAATGGCATCTAACTGAATGGTTTTATTATTTTGAGTTTGAGTGGTGGACATAGCTGTATTTTAATTAATGTGCAAAGGTATTGCTTATTTTGTATTTAGTGAAAAGACTTTGTTTATTTTAACTTTTAGTAAAAAGTGCCAAACTGGATAAAGAATAAAGCCAAAAATAATAATAATCGGATTTTTATAAACTTGAAGTTTATTTGATGTTTCAGATAACTTAAAACTATTTATTAAGGCAAGTATAAAGTATAGGACATAAATGGCGGCAGAAATAGCACTAACTTGGATTAAAATATTGGCAAGTTGTTCCAATTTATTATTTCTAAAAATAAAATATAGTATAAATAAAACGATGGAAATCCAGTAGAAAATAAAACTGAATTTGGCGTGCATCTTATAATCGATTAGCAGTGTTTTTACTTCCAATTCTTGTTCTGGAACTAATTTTACTGAAGTTGATTCTTCATCCTTTTTATCTTCAGAATTTCCTCCAATTTTTAATAGTTTTTTTATTGGTTCAATAATATGGTCAAATTCAAATAATCCGCGATCGGCGGTAGCGCGTTTGGTTAAATAATAACCAAGCGGTAACATAATTAAAGTGGAAAACCATGCAGCCAAAATGGGGTTTAAACTGCCATCTTTAGCGCTGTTTTTAGCGAAAATACCAATAAAGTGATAGGTTAGAAATAGGAAAATAGCAATTACCATTGGTAATCCTAACCCACCTTTTCTAATTAAAGCGCCTAATGGTGCTCCCACAAAAAAGAGTATAATACATGCAAACCCTAAAGCTAATTTTTCGTGAAGTGCAATAATGTGTTTGTTTAGATACACGTAACGCTCCTTAAAGTATTTGCTTTTTACATTTAGAATTTGTTTGGTGCTTCTTAAAGAATTTAACGACTGATCGAGCATCTGTACTTTTTTCTTATCAGTAAATAAGTCTAGAATATTACCGCTATAAGTTGAATCAATGTCTTTTTTAACTGTAATGCCAGAATTTAAGACGGGTAAATTAGATCGGTTATATAGGCTAATAGCAAAGTCTTCTCGATCTTTTGTTAAGGCGGTTCCTAAAGAATCAATCGTGTAATTTAAATCGGAAATGTTTAACATGTTGTATTTGTCCGTAACATTTTTTTCGTCCAAATCGTTATTGTTTAACTGGGATAAATCGAGATTAATGGTGTACTTTTCAAAGTATGTTTTTACCATAGGATGGCGATCTATGTTCTTACGATCACTAGTATCATCGTAAAAATAACCATCATATAAAATAAATTGTAATACATCAGAATCTTCTTCGCCTATAAGTTCTCCTTCTTTGGCAATAATAGTAATGTTATTTGCATTATTACTTGTGTTCTTTTTATGCATGATAACATCAGTCAAGTATCTGCCGTTTTTACCTGATTTTTTAGCTACTTTAATATTGTAGACCATCACATCGTTAAATTGGCCTTCGGCAATAACCATCGCAGGTTTTAATGTGGCAATGTTTTTTCGGAGATTATGTGACTCGTATTCCGCAGCGGGAATAACATTATTTGCAAAAAAGAACGTGATAACCGCTAAACCAACAATAAAAATACTTAATCCTGCCATGGCACGCTGCAAAGAGGTGCCGGTAGATTTCATGGCAGCGAATTCATAATTTTCGGAAAAACTTCCAAAAACCATGATAGAAGATAGTAATATGGTAAGGGGTAAAACCAAAGGAATTAGCTTCGGCATAAAGTAAAAAAGAAATTTAAAGACAACAATCATGTCTAAATCTTTACCCGCTAATTCTTTAATATAAAGCCAAACTGTTTGCAATACAAAAATCAGCATAAGAATAATAAATACGCTGAAAAAAGTTTTTAAATAGGTGGTAAGTATGTAACGGTCTAGTATTTTCACACGTTTAAAATTTCCTAATTATTTGGTTAGCAAAGTAACTTTAAAATTTAGAACGTCTGTTTCCTCGACGTTCTCATATAAAAAAAGGGACCTAATACTTTTATGAATTGAATGATTGAACATGTATAAAGTTCTAATCTAATTTGTTGATGTAGTGATCTTTATATTTTTCTGCATCAAAAGTAAATAAGGTTTTTGATAATGGCTCGTTTGTTTTAAACGAATTTACAGTTAAAGTGGTTTTTGTTCCATTTTTGCCTGTTTCTATTAAATTGTAAATGTGATGTGTTTGCGCATCAATTCCTAATAGTATATTTTTAATTTCCGAATTAGAATCGCTCGGCGTTAATTTTACATACTGTATTTTTCTGCCTTGAACATTTTGAAGAATGTCCATTTTATACGAATAACCTTTTTCATAAAATGATAACATTTTACTTGGAGTAATGCTGTTTTCATCCTCGGTGTTATTTGAAGAAATAGTCACTTCCTCATCATCAGGACTAATGCTGTAAAGCGTTTTACCATCAAAAATACGGGTCATGCCTAAAATGTTTAAACGATATTTATCACCATCAATGACCACATTACCACGGGTTTCTTGTTTAATGTTTTCAGCGTCATTATTCAAGGCATACTTAAAGTCGATGGAAATGTTGTTGTAACTTTTCACCTTTTTAGAAACCTTATTTAATAGGTTTTTCGCTTCATTATCTTGTGCAAACGTAGCCGTTGTTGCTAGCGCTAAAAATAATACTAATAATTTTTTCATTGCGTTGTAGTTTATCTTAATCCTCTTATTGAGGTTGTTTTATTTGGTTTCGTTATCTAATAACTGACTTAATGCCGTTAAATCTGGCACTAAAACTTGTCTCGCTTTGCTACCTTCAAAACCGCCAACAATTCCAGCTGCTTCTAGCTGATCAATAATACGGCCAGCACGGTTGTAACCTAATTTCAATTTACGCTGTAATAAGGAAGCTGAACCTTGTTGGGCAATTACAATTATATCTGCAGCATCTCTAAATAGGATATCACGATCGCTTATATCTACATCAAGACTTGTGCCACTTTCCTCGCCAACATACTCGGGAAGTAAATAAGCATCTGGATACGCTTTTTGAGATCCAATAAATTCGGTTATTTTTTCAATTTCAGGCGTATCTACAAAGGCACATTGGAGTCTAATCATTTCATTTCCTTGAGTGAAAAGCATATCACCACGACCAATTAATTGATCGGCTCCCGAACCATCTAAAATAGTACGCGAATCAATTTTACTCGTTACTCTAAAAGCAATTCGGGCAGGGAAGTTGGCTTTAATAATACCAGTAATAACGTTTACAGATGGTCTTTGAGTAGCAACAATTAAATGAATACCAATAGCTCGTGCTAATTGTGCTAAACGGGCAATTGGGGTTTCTACTTCTTTACCTGCTGTCATGATTAAATCGGCAAATTCATCAACAACCAGAACAATATATGGTAAAAACTGGTGACCGTCATTTGGGTTTAATTTACGCGCCTTAAATTTTACATTATATTCGGCAATGTTTCTACATAAAGCATTTTTTAATAACTCGTAACGGTTGTCCATTTCAATACACAATGAGTTAAGTGTATTAATTACTTTGGTATTGTCGGTTATAATGGCTTCTTCACTATCTGGTAATTTGGCTAAATAGTGACGTTCTATTTTATTGAAAAGTGTCAATTCTACTTTCTTCGGGTCCACTAATACAAACTTAACTTCCGCAGGATGTTTTTTGTATAATAAAGAAGTTAACACCGCATTTAATCCAACCGATTTACCTTGACCTGTAGCACCAGCCATTAAAAGGTGAGGCATTTTGGCTAAATCCACAACAAAAGTTTCGTTGCTAATGGTTTTTCCAAGAGCAATTGGTAGATACATTTCCGATTTTTGGAATTTCTGCGATGCAATAACAGAACGCATAGAAACGATTGTGGAGTTTTTATTTGGCACTTCAATACCAATAGTTCCTTTGCCTGGAATAGGCGCTATAATTCGAATTCCTAAAGCAGAAAGCGATAAAGCAATATCATCTTCTAGGTTTTTAATTTTTGAAATTCGTACGCCAGCTTCTGGTATAATTTCATACAAAGTTACCGTAGGCCCAATTGTGGCCTTTATATTTGAAATACCAATTTTGTAATTATTTAAGGTGTCTACAATACGGTTTTTATTTTCTTCTAATTCTTCCTGATTTATAGTTATACCTTCAGAATCGTATTTTTTCAGTAAATCTAATGACGGGAATTGATAGTTGCTTAACTCCAAAGTTGGATCAAACTGACCGTAATCTTCCACTAGTTTATTAGCCAGGTTGTCAGTTTCAGATAATTCTTCTTCAACCGTTTCAACCTCAATTTGCATTTCTGGTTCTTCCTCTTCTTTTTGAGGTGTTGGTTTTGTTTGTGTGTGATTTAAAGGCTTTTCAACAGTTTCTTCAGGTTTTGTTTTTTCAACAGATAAACTGAAAGCCGATTTAATATCTTCAGCTTCAGCAGCCAAATCATTATCTAGTGGTACGGACGTTTCATGTTGCACTTGACTATCTTTTAAGTTATCCTTTATGTCTTTTTTAACGGAGGAGAAAATATTTTTAAAACTGTCAAAAGTCATTCTAAAACGAATGGCTAAATAAAATATTAAGCCGAAGAAGAGTAGGAGTGCCGTTCCAATTTTACCGAGATAAATTTGTAAATAGGAATTCATTTCAAAACCTATAGTTCCGCCTAAAATATTCCATTTTTCAGAAAAGAATCCGAATAAAATAGAAGTCCAAATAGCAATTAAAGTTCCCCAAAACCAATTTTTACGTAATCTGCTTTTATCACCGTTTATAAGTACATAAACTCCAGAGAGTAAAATAAGACCTGCAAAAATAAAAGAAGCCACACCAAAACCACGATAAATAAGAAACTCACTGACCCATGCGCCCGTTTTATTTAACCAATTTTCAGACTCTACTGTTTTATTGGCAAATTGCGAAAGCGTACTTTGATCGTTGTCTCCTGTAAAAAAGTAGGAAACAAATGCTGTGAATAAAAGGACACCAGTAATTATTAAAAAACTACCAAGCACCAATTTTTGTTGGTTGGAGAGTTTTAAATTAGGTGTCTTAAGCTTAGTTCGCTTTGCTTTTGGGGCTTTTTTTGCTTGTGTTTTCTTCTTGGCCATATTTACTTTCTGCAAAAGCAGAAAAGAGTTATTTTGTCAATAATTATTAAAACTAAATTTGTGATTGTTTATCTATTCAGATTGTGACAAAAATACAAATAGTTAGCGTTTATCCTAAAGCAAAGTGGATTTAAAAAAGCTTCGGAATATAAATAATACAACCCATAATTATGGCTGTTATTGCAAAGATAAAAACGGCGCCTGCCGCCATGTCTTTTATTAAGCCTATTTTTTTATGAAAGTCTGGGTGCACAAAATCTGCTATTTCCTCAATAGCTGTGTTTACACCTTCCAGGGCCATTATTAATCCAATTGTAGCTATTTGAATAAGCCATTCAGTAGTAGATATTTTAAAGTAGAAACCGGCAAACGTCATCAGAATGCCAATAAAAAATTGCACTTTTATACTAGCCTCGGTTGTGACTAATATAAAAGCGCCTTTAAAAGCATATGTAATACTTTTTAATCGATTTATAAAAAACGATTCTTTGTTATGCATCTTTTAGAGCTTGCAAAGCTGCTTTGTAATTAGGTTCGTCACCAGTTTCTTGAACTTGCTCTGTATAAACGACTTCGCCTTTCTGGTTAACAACTACTACACTTCTAGAAAGTAAAGACTCTAAAGGGCCAGTTGTAAATGTTACACCATAATCTTTTCCGAAGCTTCTGTTTTTAAAATCGGAAAGAGAAACCACATTATCTAATCCTTCAGCTGCGCAAAAACGGCTTAATGCAAATGGTAAATCGCGAGAAATACATAATACATTCGTGTTTTCAAGCTCGCTGGCTTCTTTATTAAATGTTCTAACGGAAGTAGCACAAACGCCAGTATCCACACTTGGAAAAATATTTAATACTAATTTCTTTCCTGAAAAGTCATTTAAAGATTTTGAACCTAATTTAGTATCTGTTAATTTAAAATCTGGAGCTTTTGTTCCCGTTTTTGGAAGTGTTCCAGATGTTTGTATTGCGTCGCCATGAAAAGTTACTGTTGCCATAATATTGTTTTTTTGTGAACTTAAAAATACTAATTATAGATTTAAGAAGCAGCTGTTTTTAGATTATAATACGTTAAAGTTATCGTAAAACACTTAATTCTGTTTAACAATATCATATATTTGTTAAACAGAATTTAAATTAATAAATGTTATGAAAAAGAAAAATTTAATTAAGTCAGGTTTAGTTAGTTTAATGATGCTATTAGCGGTCAATGTTAAAGCACAAGATAAAAATATAGTTGAAGCAGCAATGGCCCCAGATGATTTTACTACGTTAGTTGCTGCTGTTAAAGCTGCAGATTTGGTAGATGTATTATCTAGTGAAGGACCTTTTACGGTTTTTGCACCAACAAATGCGGCATTTTCTAAATTACCAGAAGGTACAGTTGAAGGTTTACTAAAGCCAGAAAGTAAGGATATGTTACAAACGGTTTTAAAATATCACGTTGTTTCAGGATCTGTTATGGCAAGTGATGTTGTAGCAATGATTAAAAAAGGAAATGGTAAAGCAACTATTGAAACTATAATTGGTAATAAATTAATGGCGCAAATGAAGGACGGTGCTGTTTATTTAGTTGATGAAAACAATAATTGGTCTAAAATTGAAGCAACAGACATGAAAACATCTAATGGTGTAATTCATGTTATTGATACTGTTTTATTACCAAAGTAGGATAACGTCCCTCAATTAATAGCAGAAAAAGTCACTCTTAATTGAGTGACTTTTTTTTTGTGCTAATTTTTTTTTGTTAAAATATAAAACCGCCTTTGCTAATTTTACGTTAGTAGGGTATAAACAAATTAATAACTATAAAATTAACAAGATGAAAAATTTGAAATTCGTAACTGTAGCAACATTTGTATTCACTTTAGTATTCTCTATGAGTGTGAATGCGCAAAGCAAAATGATGAAACAAGACACAAAAACGGTTGGTGGTGCTGAAATGTATCCAACCAAAAATATTATTGAAAATGCTGTTAACTCTAAAGATCATACAACATTAGTAGCTGCGGTTAAAGCTGCAGATTTAGTAGACGCCTTGTCCAGCGAAGGACCATTCACCGTTTTTGCCCCAACCAATAACGCTTTTAGTAAATTGCCAAAAGGAACAGTAGATAATTTACTGATGCCAGAAAACAAAATGACGTTACAAACAATTCTTAAATATCACGTTGCTTCAGGAAAATGGAATGCAGCAGATATAATGAAAGCCATTAAAAAAGGAAATGGTAAAGCTGAAATTGAAACTTTAAGTGGTGGAACTTTAACAGCTTGGATGAAGGAAAGTGCCGTTTATGTAACTGATGAAAACGGAAATTCTGCACAAGTAACTATTGCAGACGTTAACCAGTCCAATGGCGTCATTCATGTAATTGATGCGGTATTATTACCAAAATCATAATAAAGAAGTAAACCTACACTTCAAGTGAATAAAAAAAGCCTCTAAAATTAATTTTAGAGGCTTTTTTGCATATATAAAATGTGCAAATTATTTATCAATAGATCCAAGCACACGTTTCATGAAACTGTTAACAGCTTCTTTTTTTGGTGTACCATCTTTAATCATTTTATTTACTTCAATAGCGCCATACATATTAGAGATTAATTCTCCAATAACGTCCAGTTCTTCATCTTTCAGTGAAGAAACTTCGGTAAGGGATTCTAAAGTTTCAATAGTTTCAAGAACAAAATCTTCGTCATTTTCTTCAATAAATTGCGCCAAATGCTTAATTACAGGTAGTTTCATGATATTTTAGATTACGTTATCAACAAGTTCTTTTAAAACATCAAACTTATTAGTCTGCTCTTGGCCAACAAATTCGCCCTTTTTAAAAGTCGCAAAAGTTGGTAAATTATCCACAGTCGCTAATTTTCTACTTTCCGGGAATTTTTCAGCATCAGCAATTACAAATGTCACACCTTCGTGTTCTGTCGCTAATTTCTTAAATTTTGGCTTCATAATACGGCAATTACCACACCATGTCGCTGAATACTGTACAACTACAGTATCATTATTATTAATAAGGTCTTGTAAATTATCTTTTTCTAGTTCCTGTACCATTTTTTCTTAAGTTTTGTTCTAATCAAAGTCCTTCCTATTGCGGAAGGACTTTTTTAGATGATTATAGTGTATTGAAAACTGTTTTCTTATTAAAAAGAATACAATAGAGAATTAGTGAGATGCTAAATATGCAGCAGTTCCTTTTGCGTTAGCTTGCATAGCTTCTTTTCCTTCTTCCCAGTTTGCTGGACAAACTTCACCATTCGTTTGAACGTGCGTGTAAGCATCAATTAAACGTAAGAAATCGTTAACATTTCTTCCTAATGGCATATGGTTAATACCTTCGTGGAATACTGTTCCTTCTTCGTCAATTAAGTATGTTGCTCTGTATGTTACGTTGTCTCCATCTACGGTTACAACACCAGTGTCTTCATTATACTGCTCATTAGTGATATCTAAAATCCCTAATGTAGAAGCTAAATTTCTGTTAGTATCTGCTAAAATTGGGTAAGTAACGCCTTCAATTCCGCCGTTGTCTTTTGGTGTGTTTAACCAAGCGAAATGTACTTCGGGTGTATCACACGACGCTCCAATAACGATTGTATTACGCTTTTCAAATTCTTTCATTGCTGATTGAAATGCGTGTAATTCCGTAGGACATACAAACGTAAAATCTTTTGGATACCAAAACAAAATAACTTTCTTCTTATTGTTAATTGCTTCTTCTAGAACGTTCACTTTAAAAGTGTCGCCCATTTCATTCATTGCGTCTACGTTTAAATCTGGGAATTTTTTTCCTACAAATGCCATATTTTTATGTTTTAATTATTAGTAATTTTCTATGGTACAAATATAGGCAGAAGAAGTAGTATTTAAAATGAAATGAAATCTTAATTCCTTATTGAAGTATAGCTTTAGTCTATGAGTATGATTAATAACTATAGTTTATGCTTATTTAACTGTCAGTTGTTTAATTTTAATATTTAAAGCTGCATATAATAATGTCATGAACGGACTTAACCAGTTAAAAATGGCGTAGACAAAATAGTCAGCTACCGAAACACCCAGTACACCACTTTGATAGGCTCCACATGTATTCCAAGGAATTAATACCGATGTTACCGTTCCGGAATCTTCTAAAGTTCTACTTAAGTTTTCAGGTGCTAAACCTTTATCTTGATAGGCCTTTTTAAACATTTTACCTGGAATAACAATCGCTAAATACTGATCGCTTGCAATAGTGTTCAAACCTAAGCAGCTAATAACAGTACTCGCAAATAATCCAAAAACCGTTGTAGCAAAAGACAAGAGTACTTTTGTAATTCGTGCTAATGCACCAATAGCATCCATTATACCGCCAAAAACCATGGCACAGCATATTAAAAGAATAGTCCAAATCATGCCTTTCATGCCACCGGCTGCAAATAAGTCGTTAAGCTTTTCGTTATCCGTTACAATCTGTGTATCTGATAAAATAGCATTTGCAGTGGCACCTAATTTTGAATCGCCTAGGCTATCTAAAATAGTAGGTTGGAAAATAAAAGCGAATACTGCAGCTAATAATACGCCAACACCTAAAGCTATAAGAGGTTTCGTTTTAAATAAAATTAAAGCAATCACAACAAGAGGCACAATAAATAATAAGGGGGTAATTTGAAACGTATTTTCAATACTACTTAATAAGCTACTCAAATCTGTTGTTCCCGAAGTATCAATAGTCATGCTAATAATAGAAAAAGCTATTAGCGTAATAATTATGGTAGGAACTGTTGTTAACGCCATGTAGCGGATGTGTGTAAATAAATCCGTTCCAGCCATTGCAGGTGCCAAGTTAGTGGTGTCACTTAAAGGCGACATTTTATCACCAAAATAACCACCAGAAATAACAGCGCCAGCAATCATACCAACAGGAATTCCCAATGCACTTCCAATACCTATTAAAGCAATTCCTACTGTTGCCGATGTTGTCCATGAGCTACCCGTTGCAATAGAAATAAGCGCACAAATAACAACAGAAGCTGGTAAAAATATGGCTGGACTTAATACTTGTAATCCGTAATAAACCATGGCAGGAATTACCCCACTAATTAACCATGTTCCAGCTAAGGCGCCCACTAAAAACAATATCATAATGGGAACAAATACACTGCGTAAATTGTCCCAAATTTCGTTGAGCATTGTTTTTAAGCCCACTTTATTAAAAAAACCAACAATTGCAGCAAAAGCACCACCTAACAATAAAATATATTGATTTGAGTATTCGCCAAGCGCTTCACCTTCCGCAAAAAAGATATTATAAGCTAACATTAACATCAGTAAAACCACAGGTATTAGGGCTTCCCAGATACTTAATTCTTTGTTTTCAATGATCGTTTGGTCTTCAATTTCAATATTAGATAGGTTGTCGTCTTCCTGCTTCATGGGTGTCAATTTTTTTAGGCTTGTAATGTTACGATTTTCGCGTATAGTATGCAAATCATAAAAGTAAGTCGGGTTTTCGTATATTTTATGGTAACAAATAAAAAAGGAGCCCATGATATTGGACTCCTTTTTTATTATGTAAACTTAGTTATCGGTTAAAGAATATCAAGCGATACCATACATTCACGCATCGTTTTATGGGTGCGTTCAATATCGGCATCTAGTCCAATAGAAAAACGAATTAAACCATCACTCAAGCCCATTTCTTTTTGCTCATCTTCAGGGATTTCTGAAGAAGTTGAACTTCCTGGTGCCGAAAATAAGGTTTTATAAAAGCCTAAACTCACCGCTAAATATCCAAGGTTCTTTTCTTGCATTAATTCCATTAGCGCATTTGCTTTTTCTAAAGATCCTACGTCAACAGTTAACATACCACCAAAGCCATACTTTTCATTCATCATACTTTTAAATAAATCGTGTGATGCATGAGAAGTTAAACCTGGATACACTGTTTTTAAGCCATCAGCTTCAAATTTCTCTGCTAAATAAGCTGCGTTTAAACTGTGTTGCTGCATTCTTAAATGTAATGTGCGTAAGTTTTTTAATATGGAAGCTGCTCTTAAACTATCCATAGTAGATCCTAAAAGCATGCAAGCGCCGCTATTTACATTACGCAAATCGTCAATAAATTCTTGAGTTCCACAAATAACACCACCAACAGTATCACTAGATCCGTTAATGAATTTTGTTAAACTATGAATTACGATATCTGCGCCTAATTGAATTGGCGAAACTGATAATGGTGAAAATGTATTATCGACAATTAATTTTAAATTATGTTTTTTGGCCAATTTCGCTAATGCTGCAATATCTGCGACTTCTAATAGCGGATTACTTACCGATTCGCAATACAAAATTTTTGTGCTTGGTGTTATAGCTGCTTCAACAACATCTAATTTCGTGATATCTACAAAACTTGTTTTAATATTTAAACGCGGTGCAAAATTCTTTAAAAAAGCATACGTTCCCCCATAAATAGTCCGACTTGATACAACATGATCGCCAGCACCACAAAGTTGCATGATAACAGGTGTTATTGCGCCCATTCCAGATGCGGTTACAGTTGCTGTTTCCGTACCTTCCATAGCTGCTAAAGCTTCACCTAAATATAAATTCGAAGGCGTTGAGTGGCGCGAATATAAATAGCAACCATCTGCATTACCTTCAAAGGTGTCGAACATGGTTTTTGCCGATAAAAAGGTGTAAGTGGATGAATCTGAAATAGATGGGTTTACGCCTCCGAATTCTCCAAAATATTGCAAATCTTGTATATTATTTGCTGGTTTAAATGCCATAAAATTTTATCTTATAAGTTATTAATATTGTAAAAATCGGAAATAATAGACGATATATCAATAGATGTTCTGTTTTTTAGATTATAAAACTATATATAGTTTATTTTATAGTTTATATAACATCTGTTTTGGTTATTATTGTTGGTATAACGAAAATCTTTCAAGAATTATGAATTTTGATGTCACCGATTTAAAGCTTTTACAATTTTTACAAGAAGATGCCAAGCAGACGAATAAAGAATTATCCAATAAGTTAAATTTATCTGTTACAGCGGTTTATGAGCGTATTCGGAAGTTGGAACGCGAAGGTGTTATTGCGCAATATGTGGCTTTAGTAGATAAGAATAAAGTGGATCGCGGTTTTGTGGCTTTTTGTCATATAAAACTCGTGCAACATACGCAGGATAATATTGTTAAGTTTGAAAAGGAAGTGGCCAATTTAGAAGAAGTTTCCGAATGCTATCATATTAGTGGCGATTACGATTATTTATTAAAAGTAATCGTTCAAGATATGGAAGATTTCAGGGAGTTTATGGTAAGAAAACTCACCTCTATTAGTCATATAGGAAGCACGCATAGTATGTTTGTGATTAACGAAGTAAAACATACCACAGCGATTATGATTTAGTAAGAATTATCATATTTTTATGAGATTCTATTTTTATTATTTAGGAATAACAACGTATTTCGTAAACCCAACCTATATATTTATTTTATGAAATTACATTTTTTCTGGTTTTTAGTTTTAATAGTACTTTTTCAATCTTGTGGAAGTACAAAAAAGCATAACGAAATCGTTACCAGTTTGCATAGCGTAGATGCGCTTCGCGTAGATGTTGATGCTGTTTATAATCAATTCCAAAAGCATCATCCGCGCTTGTATCAATATATCTCTAAAGACGATTTAGATTTTAAATTTGATAGTTTAAAAAATAGCATCACCAAACCTTTAACCAGTCATGATTTCTATGAGAAATTAGCGCCAGTACTCGCTGAAATTCGCCAAGGACATATTTCATTGTCGCCACCTCAAATAGAATTCACCAAAAAAGAACGGAAGGTTTTACGAAAAGAGAAATTTGAGTTTTATGATTTAAATTTTAATTATTTCGATAATAAACTAAGGGTTTCGGAATCAAAATCTGACTCTTTGTTGGTGGGTAGCCAAGTAATCATGCTTAATGATGAGCCTGCAACGGATTTAATTCAAAAATATCAAACGCTTTATGCTTCTGATGGTTTTAATACCACTCTTCACGATCGGTATTTGAATCTTGGGTTTCAGAAATTATACGCTCGTGATAAAGGTTTTTTAGATAGTTTATCGGTGACCTTCAAACAGAAAGATTCACTTTACACAAAAATATTCAAACGTGTTCAAAAAGATTCTACAGCCAAGAAAGCAGACGCATTAAAACAAGAAAACGATTCTATTAAAGTTGTCAAACCCACTAAAGCTGAAAGATTAGCTAAAAGAGAGAAAGCGAAAGCGTTGCGTGCAAAAAATAAGATTTTCGGTTTTGAAGGTTCTAGCGGAAAATATACGCGGAATTTTAACTTTGTAGATATTGACTCTACTGTTGCTATCATGAAAATTCGTGGTTTTGGCAATGGGCAATTTAAAAAATTCTATAGACAAAGTTTCGAGCAATTAGATTCCTTAAAAACGCCTAATTTAATTATCGATTTACGCGATAATGGTGGTGGACGTTTAGATGAAATTTTCTATTTATATCGCTATTTGGCGCAAGAGGATTTTCAGTTTATAAATAGGAGTGAAGTTAATAGTCGCTTGCCGTTTATGGTGTTTGCTATGAGTAATGGAAATCCGTTAGGAATGAAAATTGTAGCGGCAATTTTATCCCCGTTTATTGTAACGCATAACTTGATAAAGACAAAAAAATTAAATGACAAATTTTATTATAAGTTTAGATATGCTAAAACGAAATCGCCTTTCGAAAATAATTTTAAAGGTAAATTATATGTGTTGATCAATGGTAATTCTTTTTCAGCATCCTCCATTTTATCTACTAATATTCAAGCCAATAATTTAGCCACTTTTGTAGGAGAAGAAACGGGCGGCGCTTATAATGGAACAGTTGCAGGGCTTTTTAGAAATTATAAACTTCCCAACAGCCGTGTTAGAGCCCGTATTGGTTTAATGCAAATTGATGCACCCCATAAAGTAGAACCTGATGGATTTGGCGTTAAGCCCGATATGCCAATTATACCCACTTGGGATGATGTTTTTAATGATCGCGATCCGGAGGTGGAATGGATTTTAGAAGATACTAAAAAATAAATTTGTTTTCTTTATCTGATTCAAGAGTAGTTAAATTGGTTTTTATTAAAGTAAATAGAGGAAAACAGACTTTTTTCTTTTAGAGCTAAACCCATTATGATATCATTTTTTTATTGCCCACACGTAAAACATTTGTATTTTTGTATGAATTAAAAATAAAGACATGAAACGCATGTCTAAAACATCTTTGTAACCTAAAGAAAACAAGTATATGAATTCATATGATGTAGCCATTATTGGCTCTGGACCTGGTGGATATGTAGCAGCTATTCGTTGCGCACAACTAGGATTGAAAACTGCACTAATAGAAAAATATTCAACACTAGGAGGAACTTGCTTAAACGTAGGTTGTATTCCAAGTAAAGCGCTTTTAGATTCGAGCCACCATTATGAAGATGCCGTTAAGCATTTTGAAGAGCACGGTATTGATATTCCAGGCGATATTAAAGTGAATTTAAAACAAATGATTGCACGTAAGCAATCGGTTGTCGATACTACAACAGGTGGGATTGACTTTTTAATGAAGAAGAATAAGATTGATGTTTATCAAGGTTTAGGAAGCTTTAAAGATGCGACACATATTTTAATTAAAGGCGAAGAAGAAACGGAAATAGAAGCAAAAAACACCATTATTGCTACCGGAAGTAAGCCTTCAAACTTACCGTTTATAACTATCGATAAAGAACGTATCATTACATCTACCGAAGCGTTAAAGCTTAAAGAAATTCCAAAGCATTTAATTGTTATTGGTGGTGGTGTTATTGGTTTAGAATTAGGCCAAGTTTACAAGCGTTTAGGCGCTGATGTTTCGGTTATTGAATATATGGATCGTATTATTCCAACAATGGATTCAGGACTTTCTAAAGAGTTGAATAAAGTATTGAAGAAACAGAAATTTAAAATCAATGCATCACATAAAGTGAAATCTGTAGAACGTGTAGGTGACGAAGTCATTGTAAAAGCAGATAATAAAAAAGGCGAAGAAGTAGAGTTTAAAGGTGATTACTGTTTAGTATCCGTTGGTCGTCGTCCATATACAGACGGTTTAAATGCCGAAGCAGCTGGCGTTACATTAAATGATCGTGGACAAATAGACGTAAACGAAAATTTACAAACATCTGCTAAAAACATTTACGCTATTGGCGATGTTATTAAAGGTGCTATGTTAGCGCATAAAGCGGAAGAAGAAGGGGTTTTTGTTGCCGAAACATTGGCAGGCCAAAAACCACATATCGATTATAACTTAATTCCTGGAGTTGTTTATACCTGGCCAGAAGTGGCTAGTGTAGGTAAAACGGAAGAGCAGTTAAAAGAAGCTGGTGTTGCATATAAAACAGGACAATTTCCAATGCGTGCATTAGGTCGTAGCCGTGCAAGTATGGATTTAGACGGTTTTGTTAAAGTATTAGCCGATAAAACAACGGATGAAGTTTTAGGTGTTCATATGGTAGGCGCTAGAGCGGCAGATTTAATTGCTGAAGCTGTAGTTGCTATGGAGTATAGAGCATCAGCAGAAGATATTTCTAGAATGTCTCACGCACATCCAACCTTTGCGGAAGCTATTAAGGAAGCGGCTTTAGCTGCAACTGGCGATCGTGCTTTGCATGTTTAACAAATTTCTGCCAATATAGGAGTATCAATAAAACAATAAAATTATCAAAACCACTTCTTAATCGAAGTGGTTTTTTTTGTTTGACAAAATTACGTGAAATTCCAAACTATAAAGTCAAATTATATTTTCTAGATTTGATGTATATATAATGCAGATATAAACACTATTGTTTATATTACTTTGTTCCCAGCAAGCACAAAAAAATGAAATATAATATTAGCCGTTTCCAGAGTTTGAAAGTGTTTTTAATGCGAATAACTCAAAAGAAAAATTTGATTTTTCTCCATTAGCTTCAATTGAGTTCGGCATTCCAGACAATGATATGCAGAACCACGGTACTATTTTTTAAGGTCTCGCTCCGATAATATTAAATACTTTTTTTTGAAGAATGAATGAAATTTAACTAAAACTATCGATATCCCGGTTATAATTGCCTAAAACAATTATATTAGTGCGCATATAACGAGTTGGCGGTAATTTAAAGAAACATCGAGAATTGAAGAAAATTGATTTACATATACATACTGTTCAATCTATTAGTGATAGATCTTTTACTTTCGAATTAGAGTCTTTGAAAGAGTATGTAGAAAAGCTTGAAATTGATTGTATTGCAATCACAAATCATAATTTGTTTGATAAAGACCAATTTGAAATTATTTGTGAAGAATTAGAAATCAAAGTATTTCCAGGGATAGAAATAGATTTGGAAGGCGGTCACTTACTATTAATTTCGGAAAATGAAAATATTGACGACTTTACAATAAAATGTAAAAAAGTTCAAGACTTAATCCTAACAAAGGATGATTCAATCGATTATGACCAATTAATCGAAATCTTTCCCGAATTAAATAATTACCTCTTAATTCCTCATTATGACAAAAAGCCTAATATTAAACAAGAAACTTTAACGAAATTAGGAGACAACGTCTTTGCTGGCGAAGTAACAAGTTTAAGAAAGTTCAAAGCTTGTGTAAAGGAAGTAGATAAACTCACACCTGTAATATTTAGCGATTGCAGGTTTGTAGAGAATATGACATCGTATCCAACGAAACAAACCTTCATCGAAGTTGAAGAGTGCACTCTAAATGCTATAAAAGGATGCTTATTTGACAAAACAAAAGTGTTCCTTTCAAAAAATGAAGGGAATGATTTTTTTCAAGCAACCGATGACGGAATTATGCTATCAACAGGATTGAACGTCATAGTTGGTGGACGTTCTTCTGGAAAGACATATACACTCGATAAAATTTGCGAGAATTTTGACAATGTTAAGTATATAAGACAATTTTCGTTACTACAAAATGACAAAGAGAATTTCAAAAAGTTAGTTACAACAAGACATAGCTTGATAACAGAAAACTACTTTAAGGAATTTAAAGATGTAGTTTTCGATGTGAATGAAATAGACTTAAAAGCTAACGAAACTTCAATTGAAAAGTACTTATCATCATTAAAAAAATATGCTTCTGAAAGTGATAATTTAGACTCTTTCTCAAAGTGTAAATTATACAATGAAACGAAGTTTACGGTTGATAATTTAGAAAACATTAAAAAATTAATTTCTGCCACAGAAACTTTAATTGAAACTAACGAATACAAATCAATTGTAAATAAACACATTACAGACGACAGTCTAAAAAGCTTAATAGTTGATTTGATCAAAAAACATAATGAGTTTCACGAAAAGAACCTTAAAAAAGAATGGACAAATAACCTTATTGACACAATTAAAGATAGTTTAAGATTTAGGTCTACTACAACTGCAATTGAAGATGTTGATTTTTCCAATATTCAGTTAGAAAAAATTAAAGTTCAAAAATTCACACAATTAGTAAAGAAAATTCAAACAGAAAAAATAATCGACAGTAAAGAAATTAGAGGGTTCAAAGTTTTAGCTAAAACAAAGAAATATACTGGTGCAGGTCAACTAAAAAGCAAAAGTAAAACCAAATTAGGATTTACTGAAGCTTATAACAACTACGAAAATCCTTATAAATTTTTAATGTCTTTACAAAACGTGGGTATTGAAGAAACAGAATTCTACAAGTATTTTGTTGACATAGATTATAGAACTCTAAATAAACACGGTTATGAAGTTTCAGGAGGCGAACGTTCAGAATTTAATTTGTTACACGAAATTAGTGATGCTTTAAAACACGATTTATTATTAATCGATGAACCCGAGTCTTCTTTTGATAATATTTTTCTAAAAAATGAAGTAAACGAACTAATCAAAGAAATTTCAAAAGAAATCCCTGTAATAGTTGTTACACATAATAGCACAATTGGAGCATCAATTAGCCCTAATCATTTAGTCTTTACACAAAAATTAGTTGATTCTGGTAATGTAAAATACCAAGTATATTTCGGACATCCAACGAGCAAAACATTGAAAAACGTTGATGGAGAAACAATAAAAAACTTGGATGTTCTATTAAATTGTCTTGAAGCGGGAGAAGAAGCATATAATCAAAGAAAAACAATGAATTATGAAATACTTAAAGATAAATGATAATAAAGCATTTTTCATAAAAGACAAAGCACAACCAGATAATTGGACTGAAATTGAAAAAATCGAGAAGGATGATTTAATGAAACTTTTGGATTTTGCGACAGAAGGCGATTTTGAAATGGACACATATGATGAAGCTACTTTAGGAAATAAAGCACATCAAATAATTTATAAAAGTATCTATGAAAAGCTGAATATATTTTTGACCAATAAAGATAGATTCAAAGACCAAACCGAAGATATATACAAAGACGAATTGGAAAAGTATGAATAAAAAACTACCGCCAACAATGTATATAAAAAATAGGCGAAATAGTAGTAAATTCAAGGCTTTGGGCTCGTATTAAACTTTGTGCTTAACTGAAAGTTGCGTGCTTCGAAATCGCCTACTTTTCATATACTAAACGTTAGCTTTAATAAAAAACGAAAATTGGAAGAAGAAAACAACAAATTAAAAGTAATCATCGAAAATGGTGCTGAAATCAGTGGAAATGTTTCTGGTGCTGTAATTGGATTGGCTATTGCAGGTCCTGTTGGAGCAATTGGAGGTGCAATTTTTGGACCTATTATTGGAAAAGTATTTAAAAAAATTGGAAATGAATTGTCTAAAAAAATATTAAGCCCTAGAGAAGAGATTAGAATTGGAGCAACTTATTCTCTAGCTCTTGATCAAATTCAAGATTCAATCAAAAAAGGAAAAACGTTAAGAAGTGATGACTTTTATGAGAATAAAAATGGAGATAGGTCAAAAGCCGAAACTTTATTAGATGGAACATTATTAAAAGCTCGTAATGAATATGAAGAAAAAAAGATAAAATATTACTCGAACTTTTTGGCAAACTTAAACTTTGATGAATCAATTAGCTTTGAGAAAGGTAACACCTTATTGAGAATAATGGAGCAATTGAGTTATAGACAAATAGTAATTTTAGGATACTTTAGTAATATTGAAAATATTGACACAAATCAATGGATGGTTTCTTTTGCACATAAACCCAAATTAGCACAATATCAAGATTTTTATTCTGAACTTATGGAACTATATAATCAACAATTACTGCAGCAAACTGGTACTGAAGGAATTTCAATGATGATTATTTCAATGAAATTGAGTCCATTAGGTAAAATGTTTTGTGATTTAATTAATGTAGCTGAAATTGATTTTGAAGAAACAAATAAAATTGAAAATACGATTATAGATATAAACAGAATAAAATAAAAATTACTAAAGCTAACACCGGTAACCGTTGCACAACGCCATAAAAACAAAATAAACGACCCCATTTAAGCCCTTTTTAGGGCTTTCTATTTTTTTGTGGGCGCTTATTTACATAAATGTTGGCTGTCTTAAATTGAAGATTATTACGTTTTGAAGTCCATTTATTTTAAAAAATATAAGACCAATTGCTTTTGCCTTGGTTTTTGCTAGTTTCTGTGTAAACTTCAAGTACTTTTTAAGATTGTACGCCATGGCTGCTAAATGCATGACCTTATTTGCCTGTTTTATTCCTATGGTATTTATTTTTCTTAAGCCCATGAACTGGGTGAGTGCACCAAAAACAGGCTTAACAGTACTATGCCATTTGCCCTTTATGTAGTTGCCTTGCGGACTATTTAGACGTTTTATATTACGTTCATACTCTGCTTTGTAATACGTTACAGAAAACTTTTTCTCTTTGGCAGTTTTGCCCAAACAGCGCAACTTTAATCGGCATTCCAGAAAATGATATGCAGAACCACGGTACTATTTTTTAAGGTTTCGCTCCGATAATATTAAATATTTTTTTTGAAGAATGTATGAAATTTAACTAAAACTAACGATATCCCAGTTGTAATTGCCTAAATTAATTATATTAGTGGGAGTATAACGAGTTGTGCTTCATACTGAAGAAAATTCCGTCTTCTAAAAAAAACAGAAAACTTAATTGAAATTGTAACTAATTCGTTACATTTGTAATATGAGAGAAATCGATATTACAGAAGAATGTCTTGAATTTATAGACAATCAAGACGAACGTGTTTCCTTGAAATTCTTCCAACTAATTGAGATTATCGGAGAAGTAAAGATTGTAAATACAAACTTCCTAAAAAAAACTAGCAATCAACGCAATTCTTTGAATTACGGATAAAAGCAGGAAATGAATATCGTATATTAATTTTTGCAATAGACCATCTCAATTTTGCAGAATGCACAAAAGCTGTCTGTCTTTATGGATTTCAGAAAAAGTCAACAAAAGATTACAAAAAAGCTATTAAACAAGCGGAGAAAATATTAGAGCAATACTTAAAAGAAAAATAATTATGGAAAAATCAATGAATGCAAAGGAACTGATTGCTGAACGATATGGAAAAGAAGGAACAGCAGAACGTGAGAAATTCCGAGAAGACGCCTTTTCATATTATTTTGGAGAAATCATTAAAAACCGTAGAAAGGAATTAAATATGAGCCAAGAAAATTTAGCAGACAAAGTTGGTAAAAAACGACCGTATATCTCACGAATTGAAAACGGAGAAGATATTCGATTATCCAATTTTGCGTTAATTGCAAATGCGCTCGGATTGTCAATTGAATTAAAAACAGAATAGAAGTACGAAAGCACAACACAGTATATAAGCTATGTCTGGGTCTGTCCTCACTTGGAAAATCCTGCGGATTTTCCAAAGCCAGTTTTTATTTGGAGAGGTTTGTTCTTTAATACGCCACAGCTCATATACATAAACGTTAGCGATAATAAAGATGACACGGATTAAATCAACATTTGAGCAATTAATTTTACGATTGGGTAATTCTAAAATTATCGCTTCCAAAAAATGGGAGATTATTTCTAATGCATACAATTCATCAAGTCGGTTCTATCATAATTTAAACCATCTCGAATCAATGTTGCT
Organism: Bizionia argentinensis JUB59; assembly: GCF_000224335.1. Classification (GTDB taxonomy): domain Bacteria; phylum Bacteroidota; class Bacteroidia; order Flavobacteriales; family Flavobacteriaceae; genus Algorimicrobium; species Algorimicrobium argentinense. The sequence goes on from NZ_AFXZ01000002.1 coordinate 29,426, forward strand.
CGAGTTAGAAAAGGTTAAAAATGAAATTAAAGATTGGGATTTGATATTATTTAGTCTTTTCTATCATGATATTATCTATGATTCAACCACAACAGATAATGAAGAAAAAAGCGCTGAATTTGCTAAACATCAATTAGGGTATCTAAACATAAGTGTTGAACAAATTGAAAAAGTACAAAAGACAATTTTAGCTACTAAATCACATGTTTTCGATAATGACCAAGACATAAACTTTTTTTTAGATGCTGATATTTCAATATTAGGAGCAGATAAAGATTTCTATGAAATGTACTCACGAAATATCCGACTTGAATATTTAGAATATCCTAGCTTTATTTTTAATAAAGGAAGATCCAAAGTATTAGAACATTTCTTAAGTCAAACAAGCATTTATAAAACCTATTTTTTTAAAAACCAGTTCGAAACAAAGGCTATAGAGAATCTGAAAAATGAATTAAAGGAATTGAAGCGGAGGAATCAAGTTTTTAGCAGGACGAACACAAATGAATATGTCAAGTATTTAGAGTTTGACGGTGATTTATCAGAATTCTTCTATAACTCAGCAAAAATATTAGATCAAACAAAAAATATCGAAACAATCGATTATTATCCTGGTTGGTATGATTCAGGCTATTACAGGTTTATATTTAAAGGAACATCACTGCATTTGGAATATGATGGAATGCTTGGAACATTATTAAGAACAGAACCTGAACCATCTATAGAAGACAAATCAAATGCAGAAGAAGTCTTTGTGAAATTATTGGACGTTAGATTAACAAAAGAGGATTTAGAACGAGTAAGAAAGTTTAATACCTTTAACCAACATCACCAAATCGTTGATTTGGTTAATTGAATAAAATAAAAACAAACACAACGCTTTGGCTCCGTGGGTACTTAGAAGTTAATCTGTATCTTTCTGCCCTACTTGCCATATACAAATAATTTAACAAACATTAGATGAAGGTACTATTATACATATTATTTTTAATTATTTCTTTTGGTTCATATTCTCAAGAGTTTGAAAAAAATAAAATTTTCACATTTAGGTCTAGAGAAAATGGGAAGATAGGTTATGTGAATAAGAATAAAGAAATTGTTATTAAACCACAATATTCTACTGGTACCTACTTCGAAAATAATGAATATGCAACAGTTTCAATCAAAAACGGAAACACGGAAAAATTTGCTGTAATTGATTTAAAAGGGAATTATATTATACCGTTTGAAGAAGGATATGAATTGATTAGTTTAAATACCGAAATTGAGAACTGGATATTAGTTGTGAAAAATGGTAAATGGGGATATATTAATTATAAAAAAGAAATTTTAATACCTTTAGAATATGATAGTCTAGGTCATTTTTATGACAATTTAGCTTTTGCACAAAAAGACGGTAAATATGGTTTTATAGACTCTAATAATAAAACAATTATAGACTTTGAATTTGATTATACTATAAACTTTGGAAGCGTTCAGTCCGATGGATTAAGGTATGTTAAAGTAGAAAAAGAAAGTAAAATTGGTTACATAAATAATAAAGGAGAATTAGTTGTTCCATATTTATATGACTCTGCTAATCAATTTTTTCAAGGTGTGGCTGTAGTTAGAAAGGGTGAAAAGTATGGTTGCGTAAATACAAAAGGTGAGATTATAGTGCCGTTTGACTTTGAGTTTATTACTAATTATGAAAAATTGATAATAGCACGAAAAGAGTTTATGTCAAAAAATGAATACTATTACAACAGACAAGGAAAATTTATCAGTATTGAAACAAAGAAAGAAAAATAAACGTTTGCTAACTTAAGCCTTGTATAATTAATTTCCTGTTTGGCGACTATTTATGAATCCCGAAGCGTCGGGACTAGACGATTTTCTTGGTCTGTAATTATTTACTAAATTAGTTGCTTGAAACACGCAACAAACCATATACAACAACGTAAGACTGGCATATAACCTATTTTGGAACATTGGTATTCGGCAGGTATCTATAAAAATTTGGGAATAAGCGATTTTCAGCGATTGAAATTTAGTTATTAGACAGACTGCCGTTGCGGTGAATTAGAGTATAAATCACTTTAAATATTTCAACATATAGAACCTAGATAGATTCACTATTAAATGAAAAATAAAGACACTTAGGTGGGAAGAATAATGAATGAAATAGTAGTATTAATAGCAACAAAAAATCGCTCCAAATTATTAGAAACAAGATCTTTGAAATCGGTATTAAATCAATCTTCAATTATAAAAGAAGTAATTGTTATTGATGATTCTGATAAAAATCACATTAGAGAGTACGAAAGAATAGTTAATGAACTTAACGAGTCAATAAAATCAACTTATCTTGTAAATCAAAGAACTTTAGGCTTTTGTGATGCCGCAAATACAGGTATTAATTATGTTCTTAAAAACTACCTAACCCAAGAAATGTTTATATTGGACTACCTAAAAAAAATGGGGCTAATTTATATTAGGTAGTCCAGTTTTAGAAACGCCACTTTTATAGATAGTAAAATTTTGGGTATTGATTTTTCAAGCTGTAATAAATTCATGTTTTCTTTTAAATTCGATAATTGTATAATGGATTACTCAACGTTTTTTGGTGCAAAGTTTAAAAAGACGCATTTTATAAAATGTTCACTAAAGGAAGTGGATTTTTCTGAATCGAACCTATCTGCCGCAGTTTTTAAAAATACAGACTTGATGGGAGCTCGGTTTTCAAAGACAAATTTGGAAAAAACAGACTTTAGAAGCGCTAAAAACTTTGCTATTGATCCTGAACTTAACATGCTCAAAAAAGCAAAATTTTCAGCATTACAATTGGAAGGTTTATTACATAAGTATCAATTGGATATTGAATAAGTTCAAAAAGAACGATCAACGATTAATACACAATAGCGCTATTTGATTTGAAAATATTGAAAACTCTAAAGAAATTTTTAGCTTAAAACATGGTGTAAAGTGTCGTTGTAATTACGCCTTTCTCATCACTTAAAACAAGCGATAATAATTCTTCTTCGGCAACTGGTTTAAAGATAAAAGGCGGGGCCAATACATTTAAGCCACTTTGTTTTTTTAGTCTAATGCCTTGTCCTGAAATAATATCTATGTTGGGTTTGAAATCGCCTGTAGGCAAATGTTCAGTTAAAATAACATATTTAAAAACCGTTAGCTTATTAAGTACACTTTGCACTTCGGCGTTCGATATATGCTGTAAAACTTGTCTTAATAAAGCACAGTCGCCATTTGGCAAATTATCCGCGGCAATATTCAAACACTGGAACTCTAAATTCCCTGCTTTAAATTTTTCTTTGTTACGCGTTATAAGGTCTGGAACTATGTCTACGGCGATATATTGTTTGGTATGTTGTACCAATTCTTTTCCTATATTAAAATCGCCACAACCTAAATCGCAAAGAGTAATTGGGTTCCTGAAAGACATTAAAAATGTTGATACAGCTTCAATATATGGCTTTACTAATCCCGAATTATGTGACCCATTACCTGAATAAAAATCGGATTGATTATCACCCCAAAGTTTCAATTTATAAACTTGTTCCATAGCATCTTTTGTTGGCCAAGGTTTCTTTATCTTTTTAGGATCATTGTCTTTATTCTTCATTTACATTTAATTATTTAGTATCGGTAATTAATGTATTTTCAAAAGTATTTTATGGATATCGAAATTACTCAAAACGGAATCAATTGACGTATGTTTTTATCTATAAAACATTAGAAACTTTTAACCTCAATTCAATAGGTATGAGCCATACCATCGTATAATTGGATGTTTTGATTGATTAAAATACACCATTTATCAGATAAGGTTTGTGCATTAAGTAATAGAAAATAGCTTTTTAGCCAAACAACCAAATTTTGAAAGTATCTCGCCTTTCTCCAATAAATATTGAACAAATTGTTCTTATTCTCATGAAAATTTGGTTAATATTGACAAAATTTATGATTTAATTAGAGAAATATTTTCCAATTTTTTTTTATTCAGAAGTTCCTTGTAAACATATTAAATTTCGTTCCACTAAAATTAAATAAAAAGAAAATAATTTTTTAGTTTTCGTCATGAACACAAAATAAGCCACCATAATCAGGTTTATTTCAAAAAAGTGACGATTCATTTAACTGGCAATAAACTAATAAACCATTAATTAATAGCAACAAATATGATATCCTACTCAATAACTGAAATCAACAACCTTTTAAAAGGTGAAATAATAGGAGATACCAACCAAAAAATAGAAGGTCCCGAGGAATTACAGAAAGCAAACAGCAATCAAATTACATTCATTGGAAGTAATAAGTATGCAAAATATTGGCAAGATTCAAAAGCTAGTACTGCTCTTGTAAATTATAATTTGAATATTGAGCCTGGCGAGAATCGCGCTTTTATTAAAGTTAAAAATGTCGATTTAGCTATGGCAGAAATATTGGAATTGTTTAAACTGTCAACACCTGTTTTCGATATAGATATTCATCCAACGGCCGTGATACATGAAACCGCTAAAATAGGAAATGGCTGTAAAATTGGCCCAAACTGTTATGTAGGGAAAGATGTCGAACTAGGTAATGATGTGATATTATATCCAAATGTTTGTGTATTTGATGAGACAATCATCGGTAATAACACGATTGTTTGGTCGGGAACTATTATTCGTGAGCGATGTATAATTGGGAGTCACTGTATCTTTCATACCAATGTAAGTATTGGGGCTGATGGATTTGGATATAGACCAAGTGCCGATGGTCGAGGTTTAGTAAAAATACCTCAAATAGGTAATGTTATTATTGGAGACTACGTTGAAATAGGAGCCAACTCCTGTGTTGATAGAGCAAAATTTAGTTCTACAATAATTGGTGATGGTTGTAAAATTGACAATCTGGTTCAAATAGCTCATAACAGTGTTATGGGGCGCTCTTGTATTATGGCTGGACATAGCGGGCTTGCAGGGTCGGTAACTTTAGGTGATGGCGTTGTAATTGGCGGAAGCGCATCAATTAAAGATCATACCACTATACATTCTGGTGCGACAGTTGGAGCGGGATCTGGAGTTATGAGCGATGTGGAAGCGGGGAAAACTGTATTAGGTTACCCAGCACAAGATGCCAGAGACATGCTAAAACAATGGGTTGCAGTAAAGCGCTTTGTTAAAGCCAATAGCTGAGCAAAAAAACAATAATTGATAGTTTTGAAAGAGAATTGAAACGATATTTTAGCTTTTTTTTAAAATATATAGAGTGAACAAAACTAAACCACTTCCGATTGAGGTGGTTTTTTGTTTTAATAAAATTGACGTAAAAATAATTTAGGAAATAAATGATAAATGCTTATTAGACCTATATATAATGTTGGTTATATTAATGTATAAACGAGAGTTTTACTTACAGTTTAAATCTAGCAAGAACGTGATTATTAAACTTTATAAAACGAAACTGGGCTAATTTGCTCCTCACTTTAGTAATTTTGCAAGATGGTTATAATAATTGGCGCTGGCTTATCAGGACTCTTAACGGCTTATCGGTTAAAAAAAGAAGGAATACCTTTTAAAATTCTAGAAGCAAGAAATAGAGTAGGTGGAAGAATAAATACAGTATATGGAACAAATAATACACCGGTTGAAATGGGGGCTACTTGGTTTCAAAGTCCTCATAAAAATCTTTTAGCACTTTTAGACGAATTAAGTATTGAATACTTTACGCAATACATGGATGGTTCTGTATTTTATCAACCTACTGCAAGTGCGCCAGTACAATTGGTGCAAATCCCTAGTCAATCTCCGAGTTATAGAATTTCGGGTGGAACATCCAATCTTATCAGTACGTTGTATAAGCAATTAGATGAAACCGATGTTTTGCTTAATCAGAGGGTCAAAGAAATAAAATTCCGCAAAAATGGTGTTCAATTAGTTGCGGAAAAGATATTTGATTGTGATTCTGTAGTCCTAGCAATTCCACCAAAATTATGGAGTAAAAAAATCTTGTTTATGCCGGAGTTACCACTTAATTTAATGGAGACAGCGCAACAAACACATACATGGATGGAAGATTCCATAAAAGTAGCTATGACTTTTAATATACCTTTTTGGAAACACGAAAATTTATCTGGCGCCTTATTTAGCAATGCAGGACCTATAACAGAGTTGTATGATCATTGCAATCACGAAAACTCTAAATTCGCGCTCTGTGGCTTTATAAGCGCTTCATTAAAGGATCTGTCTTTCGAAGAGAGACGCAGCCGTGTCATTAATCAGTTAATAAATGCTTATGGCGAAAAAGCTGGCAACTTTTTAGATTATGAAGATTGCGTTTGGGGCCAAGAAGAAAATACATTCGAAGCTTCGGACAAGTTTATATTCCCGCATCAAAATAATGGAAATCCCATTTTCAGTAAATCGTTTTATGACAATAAAATGTTTATTTCTAGTGCCGAATCCGCTTTAGAATTCCCTGGATATATGGATGGCGCTGTGTTTTCAGGGAATGAAACCGCTAAAAAAATAGCTGCTAAATATAAATAGAGAATAAGCAGAAGGATTAACTTTATTTTCAAGATTTACTGTAAATAATTATTTCTATATCCTTAAAAATTTTTATCTTATCAACTAATGTGGTGCGTTTGAAGTAATTTGAACCTAATTTTTTATCCAAACGTAATTAAATACAACTTTATAATCACCTGTAATACAATATGATACTTAAGTTTTTATCTAAATCTCTCTTTTTATTTTTAACCTTTATACTCTTTAATAATTCTGTTTTGGCGCAAACTGAATCAGTTGAACAGCCAACAGGAACCTTACGAGTCGGGGTTGCTGGTAGTGAACCGTTCGTTTTTGGAGAATCTGATTCCGGAATATCTGTCGAAATTTGGGATAAAATTGCAAAGAAGAAATCCTGGAGCTACGAATACATAGCCTTTGAAACTGTAGATGAAGCAACGCGCGCTTTAAATAGAGGTGATGTCGATTTAGTAGTTGGCCCCGTTAGCATTACAGCCAAACGTTTGGAAACCATGCGGTTTTCGCAACCTTTTTATAATTCGAGTATCTCTATTATCTCCAAACAAGGTGATAATAGTCTGTGGTCGAAAATTAAACCACTTTTTAGTATCAAATTATTATTAGCAGTCTTCGTCTTTTTAGTCATTTTGGCAATTGTTGGAACCTTTCTTTGGTTAGCGGAACGCAAAAAATCACCAGACCAGTTTCCACATGATCCACTTCATGGTATTGGAACAGGGATGTGGTTAGCCATCGTAACTATGAGTACAACGGGTTATGGCGATAAAGCTCCTATAACTTTAGCGGGTAGAATTATAGCAGGATCATGGATGATTATTTCCATTATTTTCGCCACATCTATGGTTGCAGGAATTGCTAGTACTTTAACCTTATCGAATATTGGATCGACAACTATTTCCAATTTCGAGCAATTATCTAATAGAAAAGCTGCCACGATTTTAGGTTCTCCAGCAGAGAATTTTTTGCGAAAAGCCAAAGCAAAAGTTGTTAGTGTTAATAATTTAGAAGAGGCTATTGAAAAGCTGGAAAATGGAGATGTAGACGCCGTCGTTTACGATCGTCCACAGTTATTGTACTTTTTAAAAGAAAACGACAAAGACAACTTGTATATTAGTAAAGCGGAATATTACAAGCAGGGTTATGGATTTGCATTTAACTTTAACTCGCAGCTTATTTTAGATGTTAATAGAACTTTATTGGAGTTAGCTGAAAATCAAATTACGGAAGAAATTATTCATACTTATATTCAGAAGGATGAGTAGTTAAAATAAACTAAGGAATTTAGTTTATTAGCACAATTTGAGAGTTTTCAATCCAAACCTATTTTAAATGTATCGATTTTAATAATCCATATTGAGTTTTAAAGCAAATCACACTACGACAAATTGTTATCGTGAATGTTTAAAAATAATAACCAATATTTCACAAATGCCTTATCAGAAATGGTAAGCAGTTTTAAGGAAAGAATAAAAATGCTATTTGTATATTGCTTAATCATTTATACTTTTCACTATGTTGCGATTTTTTAATTATGCACTTTTAAGTTTTGTTTGTTTGGTGTCTTGTAAAGAATCGACAGACCACGTTAAATATCATGCCGAAAATTGGAATAAGAGAAGCATCGACATAAATCTTAAGGATTCTCTAGAGTCGGGGAAGACATATTTGTCTATTTATTCGCAAATCTATAGCATGTCCCAACACAAAACCCATAATTTAACAGCCATGGCTAGTTTACGGAACACGAGTGACACTGATACTATATACGTATTAAGTGCTAAATATTATGATGCACACGGCAAGCTAATCCGAACGTATTTTGATAAATCCATTTATTTAGCACCAATGGAAACTACCGAAATTATTATTGGAGAATTGGATATAGAAGGTGGAACAGGATCTAACTTTATTTTCGAATGGAAAAAACATAAAGATGCATCAGAACCGTTATTTGAAGGAATTATGAATTCTACTTTAGGTCAGCAGGGGTTGTCATTTACCACAACTGGCAAACGTATTAATTAAGCAGGAATCTTATAAATTGAATAAATTAATCTACAATAAGGCATTCACTCCTAAATTTATGTATTTCATTTACTAAAATCAACAAATTTCATCATAATGACTAGCAGATAATCTATAATTTAAAAGTCAGAAAATTAAAAAATTTTAAATAGGAGTAGAGCAATTAGAATTGATTTAGAAGTCTATAATTAATCTATATTATAACAGATGAGGCTCGGTTTAAGCCCTTTTTAAGCGATTTGCTCCGAATTATTGACAAATTCAGTATCTAGCTTCTAATTTCTATTATAGCTCCTGAATTCTCTCTAAAAGGCTTATTTCAACTTTGGCTTTAGGAAATCTAATTCATTAGTTTTAATAACATATCCCAGGCGTACCATACTTGAAAATTGATCATAATCAATTAGACTTTCACCATGACCTGCATACCACTCTAACATGAAATATTGATTTTTTGAATTGAACGGATTGTAATATAATCGAGATCTTATTGAACCTTGTAAATCCCATTTCATTCCTCTTTTTACACTTGCTTCAAATATAAGTTTATTAGGTATAAAATCATGAGAAACCGTGACTTCTGCAATGCCTATATATTCTATTAAGTCAGGATTATCTTCTTTATAGCCAAAAGGTGCCCATAGCTCTGCAGTTATAAGTGTTTTTGGGTTTATGGCTGTAGAATATTTTAAATTTATACTATTCACACTTCTAGAAAAAATGCTATCTCTACCATTAGAGTTATGATTAAACATCAGTGTTGCTAAACCTTTTACATGGTTATTTTTATTATAAATAAACTTTGCCAATCCTATAGTAGGGTTGTAATTTATTTCTTGAAATGGACTGGAAAATTCATAAATGTTCCAGAATGCCTTTTGTGTGTACGTAATAAAAAGATAGGTTTCCCATGGTAGTGCATCACGAGTAACCATCTGCTTAAAGCTAACTTGATATTTAACGTCTGCCGTTTCCGATTTAATATCTTTATTGGTAGGTATTCCTGTAATAAAATAGTTGTCCTTATGTATGGAAAAGGAAGGTATATCTTGAATGCCTTTTTTAACCTCCTCTTGAGTCTGGGTTTGAGCGTGAAGGTTTGAACAAGAAAGGTAAGTTACTAGTAAAAGAACAATTAATAAAGGGTGTTTCATGATGAATTTATATAAAGCTCTAGCTTCTTAAGTATTGATTATCTATAAAATTTATTTAATGCCCAAAAACAAAAAAACCCCACTATTACTAGTGAAGTCTTGTGTGAGCCCGACAGGATTCGAACCTGTGACCGCCTCCTTAGAAGGGAGGTGCTCTATCCAGCTGAGCTACGAGCCCGTAACTCTATGTAATTTGTCGGGGTGGCAGGATTCGAACCTGCGACCTCCGCGTCCCAAACGCGGCGCGATAACCGGGCTACGCTACACCCCGATACTTTTTTTTCTTTGTGAAATTAATCTCGTACAAGTCGAGAAGATACACTCCGAAAAACGGTTATCTAAAAAATTGCGGAGAGACAGGGATTCGAACCCTGGGTACCCTTTTGGGGTACGACGATTTAGCAAACCGCTCCTTTCGGCCACTCAGGCACCTCTCCAATATTTATAAGAACATTCCTTGAAATGCGGTTGCAAATGTAAGTATCATTTATAAAGAACGCAACTATTTCTGAAACTATTTTATGTGAAAATCATTGTTTTTATTTCTTGCCAAATTTTTATATCAATAACAGCTTATTAGTGAGTTGATAAGAGGTTTTTAGCATGCTGATAGGAAATACTATTAAAATCATCAATAACCAAATTCGCCAACTCATAATTCTGGTTTTTGGAATGAAAACTCTTATAACCGACACAAAATATACCTGCAGCATGGGCGGCTTTTATTCCGTTTGTGGAATCTTCAATCACCAAACAATGCTCTTTTTTATAACCGGATGTTTCAGCTGCCTTCAAAAATATTTCAGGATGTGGTTTGGATGCTTTTAAATCTGCACCACTTAATTTCGCTTTAAAATATTGGTCTAATTCAAAACGATTAAAAACACTTTCAATAGTTTGCATGGATGCCGAAGAAGCCAAAATAAGTGTCACATTATTCTTATGATAATCTTGGATAAGCTCTAAAACACCATCAATAAGTTTTAAGCTTTCATCAGAAACAAATAAGCCTTTAAATATATTACGCTTAATCTGTACTAATTCTTCAGGTGCATTTTTTAATTCAAAATGACTACAGAGCTGTCTACAAACATTTATGGTAGATTGACCAGTGAATGATTGATAATGCTGCTCGCTTACATCTAAATTAAGCGCGTTAAACATGCCGTAGTAGGCTTTATAATGTAATGGCTCGGTATCTACAATTACACCGTCCATATCAAATAATACTGCTTTTAACATTGTTTTTTATTTTATAATTTAGCTTGTAAAACTTTTAAATGTTTTCTTACAAATAATTGCTATCCGTTCGTTCTGAATATTAGTCACAAAAAATATATAAGTCTCGCCACCATCGGCTATTTTTAATTTCTTGCGAATGCTTGCTACCGACTCTGGGAAATTTCGCGTGGTAATATTAGCTTTAGGTATTCCTAGTTTCTTAAATACTTTTTTACTGTATGCCGCAATTTCGATAATTTCAAAAGATCGTCCTGGAAAACCGATTAACGCCATGCTTGTATAAAGATGGGTATGCTGATGTAATTTATCAATTTTTAATTCTTTCGATAATAGATTAAAAGCTCCCGATTTTAAAATAGCCGCATTAGGTTCGTACAAAAATTTTTGCGGTAAACTATAAGTAGCTTGCGCTAAAGATTCTTCGTTTAAATTAAAATTGAAAACTTGGTCGTTGTCCTTATCTAAATTAATGGTTTTTATTGCAATGGAACCATTATAATCTTTTTCTAAAACCCACAATAATTCTTTAACCTCATTGTTAAGCGCAACTATGTGAATTGCTTTTACAGCTTCTAACTCCTGAATACCTGATGATATATCTAACAATGGCGATGTTTTAATCAGTATATTATTAGTATGCCTAAATAAGCTATTTAAATGCTTTGGAACATTTGGCAAACAGTCTGATAAGAAAAAAACTTTTCCTTTACTGTCATGACGTCGGGACGGATCTATATAAACCCAATCATAATTTGTTTTCCCATTAATTAAATATGAAATGCCATCATCCAAAACCGTTTGGATATTATGGACTTCTAATTGCTTAAAATTATGTGAAACGATTGCAGATAAATCTGAATTTATCTCACAATGAACAACCTGTTTAAAGTTTTTAGAAAAATAAAAACTATCGACGCCAAAACCACCAGTGACATCTAAAATAGTAGCACCAAAGACTATAGAAGCTTTATATTTCGCCGTTATTTCTGAAGAAGTTTGCTCAATATTTAGCTTGTTGGGATAATATATTAAAGGTGTTTTAAACCAAGTTGGTAGTTTGTTTCTGCAGCGTTCTTTAGCTTCAATTTGTTCCACCAGCGCCTTTATGGTTACAGATTCTGCTGGGCTTTTACCAAATAATAACTGCGTGCTATCAGTATTTAAATGCGCATCAATAAAATCTTGATTTTCGGTATGTAGAATAGCTGAATTCACCAATACTTATATATTCTTCGTTAAACTCTGAACGATTTTATTATCCGATAGAAATTCTTTCAGAATAACCTTTATCGCTGTGTAAGCCGGAATGGCCACAACCATTCCCACAATGCCAAATAATAGGCCCGCAATAATAATAACTAAAAATATTTCCAGTGGATGTGACTTAACACTTCTTGAGAAAATGATTGGTTGACTGAAAAAATTATCTATTAACTGTCCAACAGAAATCACGATAAGGACATATAAGGTTTCAGGTAGTATAACGTCGCTAAAACTAGCGTCTAAATTGCTAGTCATGGTTAATAATATCATAATTAAGCCGCCAATAACAGGTCCTAAATAAGGAATTAGGTTAATTAAAGCGCACAGAAAAGCAATAACTACGGCATTTTGAACACCAACAATTAATAATCCCGTGGTGTAAATAACAAAAAGTACTGTAATTTGAAAAACTAGACCAACAAAATAGCGGGAAAGTAAATTTTTAATTTTGTCAATCGATTTTTTAACGCGATTAATTTTATTATCAGGAATTAGTGCCAATAAGCTGTTTTCAAAAAGTTTGCTGTCTTTTAGAAAGAAAAATGAAATAAATAACACCGAAAAAAGACCAATACTAAAACTCCCAAGACCACTAAAGATGGCGTTTAAAAGCTCTGGAATAAGTGCGAAATTAATAGTTGAAAATAAACCAGATTCTTTTAAAGTTTCTTGTACATGAAGATCATTCATATTAAAATGTGAAGCAGCCTGATTGTATAAATTCTGGATAGAACCTTGCAGCGAATCAATATTTAAAAGTGATAAGTTTTGTCCTTGCTCTACAAGAAGAGGAATAAATAGTCCCACCAAACCAGCTATGAAGCCTAGCAATATTACCATAGTAACAGCAACAGCAACGAGGTTGTTAAATTTTAAACGATCTCTTAAAAACCTTACAATTGGTCGGCCTGTTAATGAAATTACCACCGAAATGGCGATATAAACAATAACAGATTGAATTTTGAATATAAAATATAGCAGAATTGCTATACCTAAAGCAATAGCAAGTGCTCTTAAAATACCGTTTGAAAGTTCTTTAGAATTCATGCGGCAAATATACTGATTGAATTAGAAATGGCTTCTAATTATTTCTGAAGAAGTTGTTTAGTCATTTCATAAAGACAAATATTGGTAGCCTGTACGACATTCATGCTGCTATTTTGTCCATACATATTAATATGAATAACGGCATCTGCTAATTCTAAAATAGTTTCTGAAATCCCGAAATTCTCGGCACCCACAATTAAAGCGATGGGTTGATTTATTGGAAAAACGATCTTATTAATTGACTGACTTTCTTCGGTTATTTCTAGCGCAACCATATAATAGCCCGAAGCTTTTATAGCGGTAACGGTTTCTAATATGTTCTCGTTAAATTCATGAGAAACATATTTTTCCGTAGCGCGTGATGTTTTAGCCGATTTTCTGCCAAACTCCATATCACTTCCACAGAAAATTAATTTTTCAATTCCAAAAGCATCCGCTGTTCTAAAAATACTACCAATATTGGGTGCATTCGTAATATTATCGCAAACTATAGTAATAGGGAAGGTGTGGGGTGTAAATTTGGTCGTGTAATGAGTTAATTGCATAATTATGGCTAGTTTTCAAAAACGTATTTTATAATATTAGCGCCCATTTTCAAAGCTTTTTCACGCACTTCTGGTGGATCGTTATGTACAACTTCGTCTTCCCATCCATTGCCCAAATCGCTTTCATATGTAAATAATAAAACCAGTCTGCTCTTATGGAAAATACCAAAGGCTTGCGGACGCAAACCGTCGTGTTCATGAATTTTAGGTAAGCCTTCTGGGAATTTATAAACGTTATTAAAAATAGGGTGGGTTGCAGGTAATTCTACCATTTCTGAATTTGGAAACACACTTTTTAAAGCTTCCGTAAGATAAGGTTTCATTCCGTAATTATCATCAATATGTAAAAAGCCACCTGAAAGAAGATAGTTTCTTAAATTTTCAGAATCTTCTTCGTCAAAATATACATTCCCATGGCCCGTCATATGAATAAATGGGTATTGAAAAATATCAATACTTCCAGTTTCAACTGTTTCGGGTTTTTCGTTTATTTTAGTATTGATATTTGTATTACAAAAACGAATAAGATTGGGAAGAGAAGTAGGGTTGCTATACCAATCACCTCCCCCTTTGTATTTTAAAACGGCAATTTCTTGTGCGTAAAAAGTACAGCTAATTAGAAGTGAAAGAAACGTAAAAATGTACTTCATGGTTATTCATTAATAAAAGCGACGCTGTGGCAAGCAACAATTGCTGCGGTTTCAGTTCGCAATCTGGTTTCACCCAAAGTTACAGGAATAAACTTGTTTTTAATGGCACTTTCTATCTCTTTAACACTGAAATCGCCTTCTGGACCTATTAAAATTGTAACAGACGTTTTAGATTTAATGCAGTCTTTTAATGATTTTTTATCCTGTTCTTCACAGTGTGCAATTAAGGTTTGTCCTTCAAAATCGCGTTTAATAAATTCAGAAAAAGGAATCGCATCATTCAGTGTTGGTAAGTAGGATTGTAAAGATTGTTTCATAGCCGACTGGACAATTTTTTCAAAACGATCCAACTTAATAACTTTACGTTCACTATGATCGCAAATAATGGGCGTAATAGTGGTAATTCCAATTTCGGTAGCTTTTTCTAAAAACCACTCAAAACGATCGTTCATTTTTGTTGGCGCCACCGCTATGTGTAAATTGTAATCAAATGGTTTTTGCTGTTCTTTTTCAACGATTTTCGCCTCGCATTTTTTAATCGCATCCATAGTTATTTCAGCTGTAAAAAGCCAGCCTTTTCCATTGGTGATTTGGAGTAAATCGCCCACGCTCTTTCGAAGCACTTTTATAATATGTCGGCTTTCCTCTTTATCAAAAGTGAAACTTTCGGTTGCTTCAGAAATATGCGGATTGTAAAACAGCTGCATAGTTATTTTTTTTCGACTATTTTAATGACCTTAATTTCTTTAATTTCTTTTGGTTCATGTGAATTTAATACTAAATAATACCAGGACTTTTCTTTAAGTTCAAAAGCAAATAAATCGCGTTGACTAGTAGGTACATTAATAATCACTTTTTCCAAATCAGGATGTATGCTTCCTTGGGAAAACCAACCAGTATCACCGTTTCTACTAGCATTATTATCCATGGAGTACTCCTTGGCTAACTTACTAAACGGAATGCCGTTTTTATATTTTTTGGTAATGACTTTAATTAATTCTTCGGCAGCTTTAGCTTCTATTTTATTTCCATCAATAAAAATATAACTGGCACGATAATGCATAGTTTTAAAACGATCGACCACTTTATATCGGGTTTTTTCAAATTGTCCATCAACGGTTGCATAACCATTGCTAAATAAATCACGTGCTAATCCAGATTTGTGATTATCTTCATTAAATGTAATAAACGTATTGCCTTTTTTAGGATTGGCTGTTAAATATATTTCAGCCTCTTCCAAATTGGTAATAGTTTCAAAATCAGGTATTACAGATTCTTGAGCGTTTAGAGCGCTGGTAACAAAAAATAGAACAAAAAGTAGTTTATGCATAACTTGGGGGTTAGTTTAGAAGACAAAACAACAAAAAATATATTTGGTGTAGATTAAAATAAAGGAAATAAATTATTAACTAGCTTTATTAAATTTTTAATCGAGGTGAAGCGCTAATAGTTTGTTCGCTAAAATGTCCTTCTAAATATTTTAGATAGCCTACAATAGCAATCATGGCGGCATTATCTGTAGTGTATTCAAATTTAGGGACGTAGGTGGTCCAGCCAAATTTTTGTTCACCATCTTTTAATGCTTGTCGAATTCCTGTATTTGCCGAAACGCCACCGCCAATAGCAATATGAGTAATACCAGTTTCTTTGGTCGCTAATTTCAATTTATCAATTAAAATCCCGATAATCGTATATTGAATAGAAGCACAGATATCATTAATGTTTTCTTCAATAAAATTAGGATTTACCTTTGTTTCACGCTGAATAAAGTATAAAATGCCAGTTTTTAGTCCAGAGAAACTGAAATTAAGTCCACCTACTTTCGGTTTAGTAAATTTAAACGCTTTCGGATTTCCTAATTTAGCGCGCCTGTCAATTTCAGGACCCGCAGGATACCCTAATCCTAAAATTTTTCCACTTTTATCAAAAGCTTCACCAACAGCATCATCAATTGTTTCCCCAATGACTTCTAAATCGAAATAACTAGAAACCTTTACAATTTGCGTGTGACCACCAGAAATTGTCATCGCTAAAAAAGGGAAAGGTGGTTTCACAAAATCAGCTTCTTCAATAAAATGAGCTAGAATATGCGCTTGCATGTGATTTACATCAATTAAAGGAATATCCAATCCATAAGCTAATGATTTGGCAAAGGAGGTTCCCACTAAAAGTGAGCCCATTAAACCTGGACCTCTAGTAAAGGCTACCGCATGCAATTGATTTTTGCTAATACCTGCTTTTTTTAAAGCTTGATCTACAACAGGAACAATGTTTTGCTGGTGCGCTCTAGACGCCAATTCGGGAACTACGCCACCATATTCTTCATGTATTTTCTGACTCGCCACAATATTGCTTAAAATACGACCGTTTAACATCACGGAAGCCGCCGTATCATCGCAAGAAGACTCAATTCCTAATATGTAAATTTTTTCTGTAGTCATTTCTAATATTTGGGCATAATAATTGTTAATTTTGACACCAAAGTTATAACTTTAAAAACGTATCAAAAAATTTTTCAAAATACTCGCTCGATTAGTTGCAACCATCTTGCTGCTGCTCATTATTTTGATGTTATTATTGTCTATTCCCATTGTTCAGACAGGTATTGCAAAACATGTAACCAATCGTCTTAATTCGGAATTTAAAACCAATATTAATATTGAAAGAATTGGATTGCAAATTAATGGAGATGTGGAACTTAAAGGTGTGCTTATCCGCGATTTTAAAAAAGATACATTAATAAGTGCTCAAGAGTTAAATACATCTATTCTAAGTTTTAAAAACCTTTATAACGGCAAATTAGTTTTTGGTGATATTGATTTGGAAACTGTTATTTTTAATCTCGTCACCTATAAAGGTGAAACCGATACGAATTTAGATGTGTTTGTGGCGCGTTTTGATTCTGATCTTAAGGATGATAAGGAGAGTACGTTTTTTATGTCCTCCAGTGATGTGACAATTAGGCAAGGGATTTTCAAAATGATAAATGAAAATAATGAAACGCCAAAAATTCTCGAATTCACTAATATTTATACCAATGCAACAAATCTTGTTATTAACGGTCCAAATGTTAGTGCGCGTATAAATACTTTGGCATTTGATGATAGTCGTGGCCTTAAAATGAAGAATTTAGTCACCAACTTCTCCTATACTAAAGAGCAAATTTCACTTGAAAATTTAGATATTAAAACGGAAAGCTCCGTTTTAAAGGGCGATGTAAAATTTAAATACAATCGGGAAGATTTACAGTTTTTTACGGATAAAGTTCAAGTAGATGCGCACTTTACCGAAGCAGATATTGCTTTAAATGAATTAAACACTTTTTATGATGAGTTTGGTATAAATCAACATGCTACTTTTAGTACTAGAATTACAGGTACTTTGAACGATATGTACCTTAATAATTTGAAGTTAAATACAAGCGGTAGTCGTATTTATGGTGATTTACATTTTAAAAACTTGTTTAATAAAGAAGACGGTAATTTTTATATGAATGGAGATTTTACCAACCTGTCTTCTAATTATAAAGATTTAAAAGCCTTGCTTCCAAACGTTTTAGGAAACGCCATTCCATCAGCTTTTGATAGGTTGGGTCGTTTTACCATTGTTGGAAAATCGGAAATTACAACCACTAATATTAAAGCAAATCTACAGATACAAACGGAATTAGGTTATATAGACTCCAATTTAGAAATGAAAACCTTTAGCGATGTGGATAATGCCACTTATAAAGGGAAAGTTGTTTTTAAAGAGTTTAATATTGGTGCGTTTATAGAAAATCCAAATTGGGGAAAAACCTCTTTAAACTTTAATGTTAATGGAAAAGGTTTTACATTAAAAAGTTTAGATACCAAGCTTTTAGGTGACGTGTATTCTGTGAATTACAACGGCTATGAATATAATAATATTGAGGTTTCAGGAAAAGTAGGAAATAATATTTACGATGGAAAAATTATATCCAATGATGATAACTTAAAACTAGACTTTAACGGATTAGCAGATTTTTCAAGTGATATTAATGAATTCGATTTTGTTGCCGATGTTAGCTATGCTAATTTAAAAGCCATGAATTTTGTTAAAAATGATACCTTATCTATTTTTAAAGGCTCGGTTATCATGAAGGTTTCTGGAACATCGCTAAACAACGCCATCGGTAATTTACAGTTTCTCGATACTTCCTATAAAAATGAACATGACACGTACTTTTTTGACGATTTTGAGATAACATCAACATTTCAAGATGACGTTCGCTTTATTAATGTCAATTCTCCAGACATCATCACGGGACAATTAAGCGGTGTGTTTTTATTTGAGGATATTAGCAAGTTATTCGAAAATGCTTTGGGTAGTATTTATGCAAATTACATACCTTATAAGGTGATGGAGAGTCAATACATCGATTTTAATTTTAATATTTATAATAAAATAGTTGAAGTTTTTGTTCCCGATATTGAGTTAGGGACCAACACATATATTCGTGGGCATGTGGAAAGCCAAGAGGACGAATTTAAAGTCACCTTTAAATCGCCTAAAATTAAGTTGTTCGATTATTTTGCTGATCAAATTTCGGTGCAAGTCGATAATAAAAATCCACTTTTTAATACTTATGTAGAAGTTGATAGTATTAATACCAACTTCTATAATATTTCTAAATTTAACCTTATTAATGTTACCTTAAAGGATACCTTATTTATAAGATCGGAATTCAATGGGGGAAAAAATAATAGCGATGTTTATAATTTAAGCTTTTACCATACTATTAATAAGGATAATAAATCGGTAGTTGGTTTTAGTCGCTCAGATGCTACTTTTAAGGGAAATAAGTGGATTGTTAATGAGAATAGAAATAGTAACAACAGACTGGTTTTTGACAATAAATTCAGAAATGTTAAAATAGACTCCTTTTTGGTGAGTCATAACGACGAACAAATTAGATTGGTTGGAGAATTACGAGACTCCACATATAAAGATATTAAGTTGAACTTCAAGGATGTCGATTTAGCTAAAATCACACCCGATATTGCTAATTTAGATTTACGCGGAAATGTTAATGGCAAATTGGATCTATTCCAGCAAAATGGACAATACTTGCCGGATTCTAATATATCTATAGACGATTTGGCTATAAATAATCTCGTTCTAGGATCATTTGATGCGCAAATTCGAGGCAATGAATCATTAACCAATTACTCGGTTTATGCTAAAATTAAAGATGATTCTAGCGAATCTTTTTCAGCAATCGGTATTATTGATGTCGCCGCAGATGTCTCGACTATTAATTTAAATCTAAATTTAAATAATTTTAATCTTTCACCTTTAAATCCATTTTTGGATGGCGTTTTATCTAATATTCGTGGAGATATTAATGGTATTGCCAAAGTAGAAGGTAGCTTAAGAAAACCTGAACTTAATGGCGATTTAGTATTAAATAATGGCGGACTAACTGTGCCATATTTAAATGTAGATTTCGATTTTGCTAATAAATCATCCGTCACGCTTGATAATCAGAGTTTCATTTTTAATAATATCCGCATAACGGATACGAAATATAATTCCAAGGGAATTTTAAATGGCGCTATTAATCATGTTAACTTCTCGGATTGGGGGTTGGATATTGATATTAATACACAGCGACTATTAGTTTTAGATACACAGGAAGAAACCGAAAACGCACCTTATTATGGTACTGGATTTATTGGCGGTATTGCCAGTTTAAAAGGACCTACAGACGACTTGGTAATAAGTGTTGTTGGCGAAACTAAAGCCGGAACAAGCTTTGTTATTCCGTTAACAGACTCTGCAACCTTTGGTGACAACTCCTTTATTCATTTTTTAACTCCGGAAGAAAAGTTAGCGAAATCTAAAGGAGAAGAAGTTCGTACTCAAAATATATCAGGGTTAAAACTGGATTTTGAACTAGATATTACCCAAGATGCCGAAATAGAAATTGTGATAGATGAAATTTCTGGAAGTACTATTAAGGGTAGTGGTGTAGGTGGTTTACTAATTGATATTAATACCAATGGGAAATTCAATATTTATGGGGATTTCGCGGTGTTTCAAGGAGTTTATAATTTTATGTTTGGCGGTATTGTTCAAAAGAAATTTATAGTAGAACCAGGTGGAACGTTAGCTTGGGAAGGCGATCCGTTTACGGCTCAAGTAAATATTAATGCTATTTATAAAACACAAGCAAATCCTTCACCACTATTAGATAATCCAATTAATAGGAGTATTCCTGTTCATGTCATGACCAATTTAAATGGCCCATTGGAAAAGCCAAATATTGAATTTGAGTTTGAGTTTCCCACGGTAAATTCAACAGTGCGATCCGAGTTAAATTACCGTTTAGATTCCAAGGAAGACAAAGATAACCAAGCGTTATATTTATTGGCAACAGGTGCATTTTCTAACCGATTAAATGATATAAATATTACAGGAACTGTAACGGAACGTTTAAATGGTATAATTAATGGTTTCTTTTCCACCACGGATAATAAAGTTAATATTGGCGTGAATTTTGAGGCTGGCGAAAACACACCAGATTATCAAACCGATGATAGACTGGGTGTTACGTTGCAAACCAATATAAGCGATCGTATTTTAATTAATGGAAAAGTGGGTGTGCCAGTTGGTGGTGTTAGCGAAACCGTAATTGCTGGCGATGTTCAAATAGATTTTCTATTAAATGATGAAGGCACACTTACAGCTAAAGTATTTAATAGAGAAAATAATATCCGAAACTTTGGTGAAGAAATTGGCTATACTCAAGGTGTTGGTATTGCATGGAATGTGGATTTTGATACATTTAGTGAGTTGATTCAGATTATTTTCAAAGGCAAACAAGAGTACGAAGAAGAAAAAGCTAAAGAAGTTGAAGAAGCAAAAGAAGCTGAAGAAAATGCTAAAAATCTACCAAGTTATTTAGGTTTCAAGAAAGAAGAAGAAGATTAAATCGTATCTTAAATTTGACTCGTAGTGAGTAGATTATATACCTAATTTTAAAACCATTGTTAGCAAAATATCTAGGTTTTACGCCTGGCCATATTTTATTGCAATTGCTTATATTATGTGGGAATTGTTTATTAGATTTACTTATATTAAGTGATAAATATGTTGAAAAAAATCAGTAAAATAGGTGTTTTAACATCGGGAGGCGATGCGCCAGGAATGAATGCCGCTATTCGCTCTGTAGTCAGAACGTGTGCATATCATGAGGTAGAATGTGTAGGTATTTATAGAGGTTTTGAAGGTTTAATAGAAGCTGATTTTAAATCCCTTTCTGCCCGTGCTGTAAACAACATTATTCATACAGGAGGCACGATGCTTAAATCGGCTAGATGCCAAGATTTTAGAACAGAAGAAGGTCAACAGAAAGCATATAATAATTTAAAAAAGGAAGGCATAGAAGCTTTGGTAATTATTGGTGGTGATGGTAGTTTTAATGGTGGTTTAGTATTTAATAAAGCCTTTAATTTCCCAGTAATCGGTATCCCAGGAACTATTGATAATGATATTTTTGGAACCAATTTTACATTGGGCTTTGACACAGCTATTAATACTGTTGTAGAAGTAATTGATAAAATTAGAGACACGGCTAGTTCACATAAACGCTTGTTTTTTGTTGAAGTTATGGGTCGCGATGTGGGCCATATTGCATTAAATGCTGGTGTTGGAGCAGGGGCAGAAGAAATATTAATTCCAGAAGAGGATTTAGGTTTAGAACGCCTTTTGGAATCTTTAAGACGTAGTAAGAAATCAGGAAAATCATCCAGTATTGTGGTTGTAGCTGAAGGCGATAAAATTGGCAAAAATGTTTTCGAACTAAAAGATTATGTGGAAGCTAATATGGAAGAATATGAAGTACGTGTGTCGGTTTTAGGGCATATGCAACGCGGTGGATCTCCCTCTTGTTTCGATCGTGTTTTGGCTAGTAGAATGGGTGTAAAAGCTGTGGAAACACTTCTAGAAGGAAAAAGTAATTATATGGTGGGGATTTTAGATAATAAAATTACTTTAACACCATTAGAAAAAGCCGTAAAAGGCAAATCAGAAATAAATAAAGAATTATTGCGTGTGTCTGATATAATGACCACCTAAATAATAAGTATTAATAAAAAATAAAAATGTCGAAAATGAAATTAGGAATAAACGGGTTTGGAAGAGTAGGACGTATTGTTTTTAGGGCGACTATAAGCAGACCAAATGTTGAAGTTGTTGCAATTAATGATTTATTAGATGTAGAGCATTTAGCATATTTGTTAAAATACGATTCTGTTCACGGACGTTTTGATGGTACGGTTGAAGTTGAAAATGGCCACTTGGTGGTTAATGGAAAAACAGTTCGTGTAACAGCCGAACGTGATCCTAAAAACTTAAAATGGGATGAAGTTGGAGCAACTGTAATTGCAGATTGTACCGGGATTTTTAAAACTATTGATTCAGCGAAAGGACATATTGAAGCTGGCGCCAAAAAAGTGATTATTTCCGCACCAAGTAAAGATGCACCTATGTTTGTAATGGGCGTAAATCATAAAGATGCTAAAGCTTCTGACACTATTGTCTCTAATGCATCATGTACTACAAATTGTTTAGCACCAATGGCTAAAATTATAAATGATAATTTTGGTTTTGAAGAAGGATTAATGACAACGGTTCATGCGGCAACATCATCTCAAAGTACGGTAGATGCACCAAGTGCTAAAAACTATCGCATAGGACGTTCTGCCATGAATAATATTATTCCAACAACTACAGGTGCAGCAAAAGCAGTTGGAATAGTGATTCCTGAATTAGATGGTAAGTTAACAGGTATGGCGTTTAGAGTGCCAACAGCAGATGTTTCTGTGGTTGACTTAACTGTGCGAACTAAAAAAGAAACGTCTTTAGAAGAAATTAAAAAAGTTTTTAAATTGGCATCTGAGGGTGATTATAAAGGTATTGTTGGATATACTGAAGATGCTGTTGTTTCCCAAGATTTTGTTGGTGAAACAAATATTTGTGTTTTTGATGCAGATGCGTCTATTGAATTGAATTCTAATTTTTTCAAATTGGTAGGTTGGTATGATAATGAATATGCCTATTCTTATAAATTAGTAGAGTTGGCAGAACATATAAATAGCTTATAATTACAATCTACATTTAAATCCGCAGGCTTATAGTTTATAATTATAAGCTTCGGATTTGTTTTATTCTTATACCTTATGATATTAATTGTTGATAGTGGTTCTACTAAATGCGACTGGATTTCAGTAAATAAAAAAGGAGAGTATCTTTTGGGTAAAATGAGAACCAAAGGCTTAAATCCAGCAATTTTAAGTAAAACTGAATTATCTGAAATTATTATTAGTCATGTAGATTTAAATAAGCATAAACTAGACGTTAAGCAGATTCATTTTTATGGAGCAGGCTGTGGAACAGAAGAACCGCGCTTACTTTTAACGCAGGTTCTAGAGTCCATATTTATTAATGCTGAAATAGAAGTTAAAGAGGATACTTTTGCTGCCGTTCGTGCAACATTAAGCACAGCCAAGGAAGCTGCTGTGGTTTGTATTTTGGGCACAGGATCTAATTGTAGTTATTATGATGGCAAAGTACTTCATCAACGGGTAAATTCTTTAGGATATACTATTATGGATGACGCCTCAGGGAATTACTATGGCAGACAATTAATTCGTGATTACTATTTTAAACGCATGCCACAAACACTGCGATCAGCTTTTGCTGATACATACAATTTAGATACCGATATTATTAAATATAATTTATACAAACAATCAAATCCCAATGCGTATTTAGCAGGTTTTGCGGAATTTATGTTTGCAAAAAAGGATTCATCAGACTATATAAAAGAATTAATTAAAAAGGGATTACGCTTATTTTCTGAAACTATGATTTTACAATTTCAGGACGAAATTAAAACGGTTCCTGTACATTTTTCCGGTTCCATAGCGCATTTTTCAAAAGAAGAAATTATAGAAGTTGCCCAAGAATTTGGGTATTCAGTAGGGAATATTATTAGACGTCCAATCGATGGCTTGGTTAGTTATCATACAAACAGAAAAGAATAATGGAAATAGCCATAATAGCACATGACGGAAAAAAAGCAGAAATGGTTCAATTTTTAAATGAACATAAAGCATTTTTTCATCAAGATCATATCACACTAGTATCTACGGGAACGACAGGTAATAAAGTGGAAGCCGCTGGTTTTAAAGTTAAGAAATTATTGTCAGGTCCATTAGGAGGCGATGCCCAAATTGCTGGTCGTGTTGCTGAAGAGTTATGTGAAATGGTGTTGTTTTTCCGAGATCCTTTAGCAAAACATCCACATGAGCCAGATGTACTTATGCTTATGCGTTTGTGTGATGTTCATGATGTTCCTTTGGCTACAAATCCCGCGACTGCTTTACTGTTAATAAATGGATTATCATATTTAAAATAAAGCGTTTAAATCAAATTTTGTAAAGTTTATGAATTTGAAGTACTTATTAATAGTTTAGCCGTAATTTCTAATTACTTAACAGCTATCATACTGATCTCAACATTCACATATTTCGGTAAATTTGCAACCTCTACGGTTTCACGAGCAGGAGCGGTATCCGAATTAAAATAAGTTGCATAAACGCTATTTATTTTACTAAAGTTCTCCATGTCACTTATAAATATAGACGATTTAATAACGTTTTCAAAAGTCATATCAGCAGCTGCTAAAACAGCTTTCATGTTTTGCATAACTTGCTCGGTTTCCAATTCTATGGTTTCTAAAACCAATTCGTTTGTTTTCGGATTTATAGCAATTTGTCCAGATGTATAAAGCATATTGCCAACTAAAACAGCTTGGTTATAAGGTCCAATTGGAGCAGGAGCGTGTTCAGTATTAATTATTTTCTTCATAATAAAAACAGAATTTAATATTATAATTATAACCTTTGATCAGGTCGTTTACGTTTTTCGTATTTAATATCTTTCAAAATATTAGATTTGATTCCAATAAAGAAATACCACGAACTTCGTGAGCTAAATGGTACCCAGCTCAAGTTCATCCGCCAACTTAATAAGTCGCGTTCAAACCGTAGTTGTGTATACGTAAAGCCATTATTTTTAAAATCGTAACCAGAGGATGCACCAACGGTCCATTGCGGTGCTATTTCAACATCACCAGAAAACATAAGAGAATGAGATGATATTTCATTTTCCCGTCTGGAATTACCATAATTTACAGCGTATGCAAATCTAATGTTCCAAGGGATTTTGTTAGAGTATAGCTTACTTTTCTCTCGTTCTTTATCGTCTTTCTTGTCGTAATAACTCTGATCAGAAAAATCTTGAGCACGACCAAATAAATCATCGGCACGACCACCACTTCTTAAGTTTTCTTCGGTACTTTTATCATTTCCGCCACCATCAAAAATGGAACTAGAAAGCGAATAACTCATCGTTACATTCGCACTTGTTAACCGCAATAAACTACCGCCATTATTAACATTAAATTTATCTATTTTGTTATTATTATTGTCTAATGCGTATGGATCCATTGTGGCTCCAAAGTTTACGGACATCTGATTATTAAAAAATTGCGTGTTTCCAGACATACGTAACGGACTCCAATTTAATGAATCACCAGCTACATTATATGCAGTTGAAAAGTTTAAGTTATCTAGAAGTTTAATTTTTTTAGCTTCGGTTGCTGTGGAGTCTTTATCACGTACTTTGGCTTCAATATTATTTGATAAACTCAAGCCGATAGAGCTCGAATATCTATTGTTAGGCGCACCAAATAAGCCGCCCTCAAAACGTGTGTACTCCATATCTGAAGTTGTTAAACCATCAGCACTTACAACTTCATAAGTGTCATAATATTTACTAAAAGATGGATTGATATTATAGCTTACGGATGGCCTCATTACATGACGAATTTGCTGAATTTTCCGATCCTTTCCATCTTTTCTAAAATCGAACATACCGTACAAAGTAGTTCCTACACTTGTGCTAAAATTATAGGTTCTAAAAGCATCAAATTTATTTACAGGTTCTGATATAGTTTTATTCTCATCGGTATCATAATATTTTCTTACTGTTTCAAAAACCCAAGTTTCATCGTATGATGTGCTTGCACTAACACTTAAATGCTTAAACACTTTAAAGTTTGTTGTTAAAGGAATACTGTGTTTAACGCCACTTTTCGCATCGTTCCACATTTCCTTTTTAAAGAATAAGGAATCCGTTGTTTGAATTCTATTTTCTCCTCTAACATTATACTGAAAATTGATGTTTTGAATAATACCTTTTTTAATACCCTCTTTAGGAGCAAACGGATAAATACGACTTACACTGGCTTGCACCGTTGGCAATGTCATGTTTATCATTTCGGTATTCGTATTTTGCGAATGTGTTGCCGTAGCGCTAAAATTTACTTGTGGCTCCCCTTGAAACGTTTTGGCATAAGAAACGGAAGATGCCAGTGTATTATTTAAAAAGCTGGGCGCGTTTACTTGGTTTAATGAGGTTTGATAGTATTTACTACTTCCTAAGTTAACAGATGCGGAAAATCGAGAAGATGGGTTTGCTTTTGCATCTTGACTATGCGACCAACGGATGTTATAAATATTTGATTTACCGTAATCAGGAAAACCGCGTTCACTATTAATTAAGTTTTCATAGCGAAATCCTAAATTTCCATTAAAGCGATATCTTTTGGCATAAGCACTTTCCATGCGTAAACCATAACTACCATTGGTATAATAATCGCCTAAAACCGCTAAATCCATATAGTCGCTTAAGGCAAAATAATATCCACCATTTTGAATAAAGTACCCACGATTACTTTCCTCACCAAAAGTTGGAAAAATAACCCCAGAAGTTTGTTTACTTGTTAATGGAAAGAAACCGAAAGGTAAACCCAAGGGTGTTGGAACATCGGCAATAACCATATTCGTTAAGCCAACAACAATTTTTTCACCAGGAACAACTTTTATTTTACTGGATTGAAAGTAGTATTCTGGATTTTCAATATCTTTTGCAGTAGTAAAACGTCCTTTATATAGGAATATAACCGAATCATTTACCTTTTTTGTAATAGGTGCATAAATTTTAATATCTCCTTGCTCCGTATTTGAATTGTAAATTAAGGCCTTTTCGCTTTTGGTATTAAACTTTATAGAATCGGGTTTAATTTCATTATCTGCTTGTTTAAAAATAGGCGCTTGGGTGTAAACTCCCGTAGAATCCATAATACCTTTGGCAAAGACAGTATTGGTATTATAATCTATGATAATAATTCCGGCCTTTAACTCTATATCCTCATAATAGACTTCGGCTTCATTATATAGGTACGTTTTTTGTTCCTTATTATTAAAGGTTTGGTAATCGGTAGCCTTGTATTTAAGCGGTCCAGTAAGGGTCTCTTTTTTCGGTTTTACAGTATCGGTAAGTGTACTGTCTTGGCCTTTTTCTGAAGTTATAGGCTTTATTTTGTCGCCAATGCTTACATTTAAGCTATCTCCGTCTTTAGTAGACTCGAGATTAATTCCAGTTTTAGGCAAGTCTTGGCTGAAGCCAAAAGTGTTTATAAACACTGTGAAACTTAAGGCAAAAAGTATGTGAAAGTTGTTTGTACGCAACGCTTTTAAATGTATTTTTGTAAAAGTATGGCTCGGTTTTTGAATTCCCAAAACTACATATATTTTTTGTGATTAAATTAAAATTTGAGAAATATCCAAAATTAAAATAAACGAACTAAAAAGTTGTTATATTCTTTATGAAAACGAATGTCTATATAAGTTTCTTACTTTTCACCTTAATTTTAACAGTATCTTCTATGGGGTCTGCCTTTGCTCAAGGTAAATCAGATAAGTTTGTAGTGGTGCTAGATGCCGGTCATGGTGGACATGATCCTGGTAATTTAGGAAGTGGTTACAAAGAAAAAACAATTGCATTAAATATTGTTTTAGAAGTGGGTAAGGAGCTCGAGAAAAACAAAAACATTAAAGTTATTTACACGCGAAAAACGGATGTATTCATAAAGCTTCGAGAACGGGCTGCTATTGCCAATAGGGCAGATGCCGATTTGTTTGTGTCTGTACATTGCAATGCTTTTACTAACTCAGCTTATGGAACAGAGACTTATGTTCTTGGTTTACATGCCAATGAGCAGAATTTTAATGTTGCAAAAAAGGAAAACGAGGTTATTTTCCTAGAGGATGATTACGAAAAACATTATGAAGGTTTTGATCCAAATTCGCCAGAATCGCTAATTGGTTTAACCTTAATGCAGGAAGAGTACTTAGATCAAAGTATTCAATTAGCAAGTTTTATAGAAAATAATTTCACAGGAAAACTTAAGCGTAAAAGTCGGGGTGTTAAACAAGCAGGATTTTGGGTGCTTCATAATACTTATATGCCGAGTGTTTTAATTGAAACGGGCTTTTTAACATATAAACCGGAAGGACTTTATTTGAATTCTAATAAGGGTCAAGCTGAAATGGCTTCAGCTATTAAAGATGCCATATTGAATTATAAAGATAATTTAGATCAAAATGTTGGCGATTTCTTTCATCCGGATGTTCTCAATGAAGCTATTGCTACTGATAATACACAGAGGTCTCCTGAAGTTTATGAAGGCATAACTTTTAAAGTTCAAATTGCCGCTAGTTCAAGAAAAATTCTGCCAAAATCTTATAATTTTAAAAGTCTAGATCCTATTTCTAGGTTGCAAGCAGAGAATCTTTATAAGTATTATTATGGTGCCACTTCTGATTATAGTGAAGCAGTACGTTTTAAAAATGAAGCAGACACCGGTGGTTATGAAGGTTGCTTTATTGTGGCTTTTAAAAATGACTTGCAAGTACCCTTAAATGAGGTCTTAAAATCATCTTCAAATTAAAGCGTTTCTTTATAAATTTATTTCTAATTTTGTTTAATAATTAAATAATATCACTTTGAAAATATCAAAAGAAGTAAAAACGGCCATTTTGGTGCTAGCTGGAATAGTATTTCTAGTTTTTGGAATCAACTATTTAAAAGGAGTCAGTCTTTTTGATGGCGCAAATACTTATTATACTGAATTTGATTACAATGCTTTGGTGGCGTCCTCTGCAGTAACTATTAAGGGTAATAATATAGGTCAAATAAAGTCTATAAAATACATACCAGAAACCAGTAAAACATTGGTTGCTTTTACTGTTAAAAATGAATTAGAGTTTTCTAAAAACAGTAAAGTTCGTTTGTATTCTTCAGGTTTGTTAGGCGATAATGCGCTTGCAATTATACCAGCTAATGATGGTGCAATGGCTGTAGATGGCGATAAGTTAGTTTCAGAAGTTGAAATGGGACTGGTTGAAAAGCTTACAGGGAATTTTTCGGAAATTAGCACAGATTTAGGATCTACATTAAAATCGGCAGATACAACGCTTATTGGTCTGAATTCAATTCTTAGAGACGAATCAGATCAAGGTTTAAAAAGTGCCATCGCTGAATTAAATGCAACAATTAAATCGTTTAGAGGTTTATCAGACTCCTTTAACACCTTGGTTCGTAGCAATGAAGCTGGGTTATCAAATGTTATTCGTAATTTCGATTCTATAAGTGGTAATCTAGCCGTTGTAACAAATGATTTGAAAAAAGCAGATCTTTCGAAAACTTTGGGTAATTTAGACAATACATTAGCCAACGTGAATAGTTTATTGGCCGATTTAGAAAACGGTCAAGGTACCATGGGTAAATTACTAAAAGACGATAAGCTATATACGAATCTGGAAATTGCATCCATGCAATTAAGAGAATTGTTACAAGATGTAAAACTTAATCCAAAGCGTTACGTAAACGTATCTGTTTTTGGAGGAAAGAATAAAAAAGATTTCGAAAAGCCGGAAGACGAAAGAGAATAAACCAAACTAACCATGAATTATATTCCCAACATACTTTTTGCCATTGCATTAATAATTGGTATTGGCTATTTTGCTAACAATATTCGAAAGCTATTTCGTAATATAAAGTTGGGCCAAGATGTAGACGTAAGTGATAATACATCGCAACGTTGGAAAAACATGATAAACATTGCTTTAGGTCAAAGTAAAATGGTAAAACGTCCAGTTTCTGGATTTTTACATGTTATTGTTTATGTGGGCTTTATTATTATAAACATTGAGGTTCTTGAAATAATTATCGATGGTTTATTTGGCTCTCACAGAATTTTTTCCGAATTATTACCAACATCAGTTTACGGGTTTTTAATAGCCTCGTTTGAAATATTAGCTGCTTTAGTTTTTGTTTCAGTTGTTATTTTTTGGATACGTAGAAATGTAATTAAGATTCAACGTTTTTGGAAAGCAGAAATGAAAGGTTGGCCAAAAAGTGATGGAAATATCATTCTTTATATTGAAATGATTTTAATGGCCTTATTCTTAGTCATGAATGCGACAGATACAGCGTTTCAAAGTATGAATTCTGGTAATGTAATCAGTCAATTTATAGCACCACTTTTTAGTGGATTACCTGAAGTAACAATTGCAGTTATAGAACGTTCGGCTTGGTGGTTACATATTTTAGGAATTTTAGGATTTCTAAACTATCTATATTTTTCAAAGCATTTACATATTCTATTGGCATTTCCAAACACCTATTATGGTAAAGTAAAACCAAAAGGACAGCTTGATAATTTGGTAGCAGTAACAAAAGAGGTTAAAATGATGATGGATCCAGATGCCGATCCTTATGCAGCAGCACCTGAAGAGGATGCTGATGAAATACCAGCTAAATTTGGTGCTAGTGACGTTCAAGATTTAAATTGGGTACAATTACTAAACGCTTATACCTGTACAGAATGCGGACGTTGCACTAATGAATGCCCAGCTAATATAACAGGTAAAAAATTATCACCGCGAAAAATCATGATGGATACGCGCGATAGATTAGAAGAAGTAGGAAAAAATATTGACGCCAATAAAGGAGTTTTTGTAGATGATGGTAAGCAATTATTAGACGATTATATTACGCGTGAAGAATTATGGGCTTGTACATCATGTAATGCATGTGTCGAAGCTTGTCCTGTTAGTATTGATCCGCTTTCTATAATTATGGATATGCGTCGTTATTTAGTGATGGAACAAAGTGCTGCTCCAATGGAATTAAATAACATGATGACCAATATTGAAAATAATGCGGCACCTTGGCCTTACAACCAAATGGATCGATTAAACTGGAAAAACGAATAAGTAATTAGGTACTATAAACTGAAAAACCGTTAAGAATTCTGTTTCAACATATAGTTTATTAATTATTGCATTTCTATTTTTAGGAATTGGAAACATGCAAGGACAAGGTTATGCTAAAGATTCTTTACAAATAAAAGTTTATACACAAATAACTTATAAAAATAAGGAAGCTAAAGATATTAAATTGCTAAAAGTTTTTTGCGATTATTGTTCAGACGCTCAAACCACTAGTATGGGAAACGCCGCTTTACGTCGTTCATATGATGAGCGTTATTATCCTGAAAACATATTAGTTAATGGAAAAAAAAAGTTAGCAATCATAATTAGGATAGCTAAAGATGATTTTTTAGGTATTGATACGGAAACTATAAACGAAAAATCGCCATAGAAAAGTACTATTAAATAAGTTTTAAAATGAAAAGAGAGGACGCCGATAAATTGTTACATGATAAAGTAGAAGCAGGTGAAAAAATCAGCCCTATTCTGCCAGAAGGCGTAAAGAATTATTTAATAGATATTGATGGAACTATTACGGAAGATGTTCCTAATGAAGAGCCTGAACGCATGGAAACCTGCAAGCCTTATCCGGACGCTCTAATTACCTGCAATAAATGGCACGATGAAGGGCATTTAATATGTTTTTTCACATCCAGAATAGAGGATCATCGTGAGGTTACCGAAAAATGGCTTAATAAACATGGATTTAGATTCCATAGTTTATTAATGGGAAAACCACGAGGTGGCAATTACCATTGGATAGATAACCATTTGGTGAAAGCCACACAATACAAAGGAAAATTTACAGATTTAGTCGATAAAAAAATCACCATCCAAGTTTTTGATGATGGTCCAAACGAATAATAATTTATAATGAGCGAACAACTTAAAGTGCCAACCATGGCAGAATATATGGCAGAAGGCAAGCAACCAGAAGTATTATTCTGGGTTGGTTGTGCTGGTAGTTTTGATGATAGAGCCAAAAAAATAACAAAAGCATTTGTAAAAATATTAAATAAATCAAATGTTGATTTTGCTGTTCTAGGTACGGAAGAAGGTTGTACTGGCGATCCTGCAAAGCGAAGCGGAAATGAATTTTTGTTTCAAATGCAAGCCATGACCAATATAGAAGTCTTGAATGCTTACGAGATTACCAAAATCGTTACCACTTGTCCGCATTGCTTTAATACCATGAAAAATGAGTATCCAGAACTCGGTGGGAAATATGAAGTAATGCACCACACTCAATTTTTAAAATCTCTTTTAAACGATGGTCGTTTAACTATCGAAGGAGGTCAATTTAAAGGTAAACGAATAACATTTCATGATCCGTGTTTTCTGGGTCGTGGTAATGGTGTTTATGAAGCACCACGCGATTTAATTCGTAAATTGGATGCCGAATTAGTAGAGATGAAAAGCTGTAAAAGTCGTGGTTTATGCTGTGGCGCAGGTGGTGCACAAATGTTTAAAGATGCTGAAAAAGGTGATAAAGAAATTAACGTTGAACGTACCGAGGAAGCCATGGAAATTAAACCAGAAATTATTGCCGCTGGTTGTCCTTTTTGTAACACCATGATGACCGATGGTGTAAAAGCAAAAGACCAAGAAAGTAAAATAGAGGTTATGGATATTGCTGAACTGATTGCTAATGCTGACGATTTATAAAACTTATGAGCTTTTTTGAAAAAAATAAAACGTATATCAAATTAGGAGTTATATCTGGAATTATGTTTGCCCTCGTTATGGTGGTATTCGATTATTATATGGATAGACCCTTTTTATTATGGAAATTTGGATTGCACTTTGTGTTATTTGGATTTTTTAATGCCTTTATGGCGCGTCGAAAGGTGAAAAAGGAAGAAGAAAAACGCAATAAATAATTAGAAATTGCAATTGGTATTAACACCGATTGCAAGTATTACTTGTGTGAATTTCGAATGGTATAATGCTTACTTTAAGCATTATGGCTTATTGTTATGTTTTAAGTATTACGATTTAGAATAATCAAGAAATGATTACTTACAAAAGTAATAAAAAAGTGTTTATTGTTGGATGCGTTCAAAGAATAGTATTCGTAGTATCAAAGGCTGCCTCTAATTTCACCAATAATTCAACCTTTCAATTGAAACAATTTTTGCTATATTTTTTGTCGTATGACCTTATTTTGGGAATGACAATAAGTATGATTAATAATAAATAAAAAAATAATGTTAGTAGATTTTAATACATTACCCGAAGAATCACGTGTTTGGATTTATCAAGCAAACCGCACGTTTACGGATGCTGAAATTGAAGAAATTAAAGCTAAACTCGATATATTTGTAACTAACTGGGCTGCACACGGTAGCGATTTGCAAGCTGGATACACTATTGAATACAAACGATTTATTGTATTGGCTCTAAACCAGTCTATAAATAAAGCAACGGGCTGTTCCATTGATGCATCTGTTAATTTTATCCAAGAATTGGAGAAGGATTACAATGTGGATTTAATGGATAAAATGAACGTGTCTTACAAGCAAGGTGATTTTATTGCCTATAAAACCTTAACCGACTTCAGAAAAATGGCAAAAGACCGCTCCGTTTCTAAAAACACCATCGTTTTTAATAATTTGGTGAATAATATAGCAGAATTTAAGGAGTATTGGGAAGTGCCTGCAAGCGAAAGCTGGCATGGACGTTTCATAAAATAATATAGAGCAAAGGGCATAGTTGATTTATTTTTAGTTAATATTTTTTCTCACAGAATTTATTAAATTAAGTTGAAGTAAATCTATATTTTGATTTTCTCTATGAATTTAAGAAGACATCAACCAATTGGTCTTCCTCTACCTTATAAATCTATCTTAAAGTCTGTATTAATTATGCTAAAAATGGTAATTTGGCATAGTTTTTATTGAATTTATATTAAATAATTCCTCACCATATGCGATTACTATTTATATTAGTTCTTTTTATTGCTTCAAAGTCGTTTGTGTACGCCCAAACTACAGATCCATTGTTAACACCCGATGTAGAAAATCAAAAAAAATGGGTTGATAGCATTTACGATGGTTTTACGCTAGATCAAAAAATAGGACAATTATTTATGGTGCAAGCTTTTTCTAATATGGGCTTGCGACATGAAAATATTATCAGTCAAATGGTAACCAATAATCATATTGGTGGTATAATTTTCTCAAAAGGCGATCCAGTCAGTCAGGCAAAATTCAATAATACTTTACAAAGCGCTGCAAAAGTGCCTTTGTTAATTGGTATGGATGCAGAATGGGGTTTAAGTATGCGTTTAGATTCTACTTATGCATTTCCTTGGAACATGACGTTAGGAGCCATAAAAAACAATAAGCTGGTTGAAAAGGCGGGATATCATATTGGCGAACATTGTAGACGTTTAGGTGTACACTTTAATTTTGCTCCTGATATTGATATAAATACAAATCCCAAAAACCCGATAATCGGAAATCGCTCTTTTGGCGAAGATCGTGATAATGTAACTGAAAAAGCATCTGCGTTTATGCACGGAATGCATCAGGCTGGCGTATTATCTAGCGCTAAACATTTTCCTGGGCATGGTGATACAGATACAGATTCACATTTAGCTTTACCGACTATTGATTTTGACTTAAAACGAATCGACTCCATAGAGATATATCCTTATAGGCGTTTAATAAAAGAAGGTGTTTCTAGTGTTATGGTGGCACATTTAAATGTTCCTGCACTAGAACCTCAAAATGGTTTACCTTCTTCTTTATCAAAACATATCATCACCGATATCCTTAAAGAAAAAATGGGCTTTAAAGGCCTTATTTTTACCGATGCACTAAATATGAAAGGTGTCGCAAATTTTAGTAGTCCAGGGGACATAGATTTAGCCGCATTTTTAGCTGGTAACGATATTTTACTAATATCTGAAGATGTACCAAGAGCGGCTCAAAAACTAAAAGAAGCTTATGATTCTGGGATTATTTCAGAAGAACGATTAGCTTATTCGGTTAAAAAAATACTGAAGGCGAAATATAAAGTTGGTTTAAATAATCTTAAACCTGTTAAACTAGATAATCTATTGGCTGATTTGAATAGGACGGAAGATGATGCGCTCTATCAAAAATTGATGGAAAATGCGATTACAGTTGTAAAAAATAAAGGAGATATTTTGCCAATTCGCAATTTGGAAACTAAAAAAATTGCCTACCTGAAATTAGGTGATGATGATGGTTCAGATTTTCTAAAAGGTCTTCAGAAATATGGTAAAGTTCATGAAGTAGTCGGTAATAATTTAGACGAAGTTATTGAAAATTTAAAGGCTTATAATACTGTTATTATCGGATTTCATCGCTCTAACGATAATCCTTGGAAAAGCTTTGCTTTTACAAATAAAGAGATGGTTTGGCTTTATGAAATAGCCAGAACAAATACGGTTATTTTAGACGTTTTTGTAAGACCTTACGCCTTATTAGACCTTAAAACATTGGAGAATGTAGAAGGATTAGTTGTTAGTTATCAAAATAGTCCTTTTGCTCAAGACGCTTCGGCACAAGTAATTTTTGGCGCTATTCAAGCCCAAGGTTCATTGCCTGTTTCCATTGGAAATGGATTTGTAGCCGGTAATGGATTAACCCTATCTAGTTTGTCACGATTGGGTTATGCCATTCCAGAACGTGTTGGCATGAGTACCGAAAAACTTAATAAAATTGATGCCATTGCACAACGTGCCGTAGATGAAAAAATGACGCCTGGTATTCAGTTGCTAGTTGCCAGAAAAGGGAAGGTTATTTACAGTAAAAACTTTGGTAAACATACCTATGATAAAAATGCCGAACCGGTTAAATTTAATGATATGTATGATGTTGCTTCATTAACCAAAATATTAGCAACCTTACCGTTAATTATGGAGCTGGAGGAAAAAGGTATAGTTTCTTTGGACACTAAATTATCTAGAATCCTTCCAGATTATGTTAACTCAAATAAAAAGGACATCACTTTAAAGCAAATGCTATCCCATTATGCACGTTTAAATCCATGGATTCCATTTTATTTTGCCACATTGGATATTAATAAGCGTCCAGACCCTAAATATTACAGAAAGGAATCAGGTGGAAAATTTACCGTAAAAGTGGCAAATGATTTATACATGCGTTCAGATTATCAAGATACTATACAGAAACGTATTAAGGATAGCGATCTATTAAAAAGTCTGCATTACCGATACAGCGATTTACCGTATTTTATTTTAAAGAAGTATTTGGAAAAGCACTATGATAAAGGAATGGATGAATTAGTTCAGGATCGTTTTTATCAATCTTTAGGCGCTAATCACACAACTTATAATCCGAATAACATTTTTAGTGATATTAATATTGTTCCTACAGAAATAGACGATTATTACCGTCATCAAAAAATTCAAGGTTTTGTCCATGACATGGGTGCTGCCATGCAAGGTGGAGTAGGCGGTCACGCAGGAATATTTAGTAATGCAAACGATGTAGCCAAAATTATGCAAACTTTTTTACAAAAAGGATTTTATGGCGGTAAACGCTATTTTAAACCAGAAACATTGGATAAATTTAATACCTGTTTCTATTGTGATGAAAATAACCGTCGTGGTGTAGGTTTCGACAAACCGCAACTATCAGACACAGGTCCAACTTGTGGTTGTGTTTCTATGTCTAGTTTTGGACATTCTGGATTTACTGGAACCTATGCATGGGCAGATCCAGAAGAAGAAATCGTTTATGTATTTCTGGCTAATAGAACATTTCCTAAAGCGGGTTCAAATACTTTGTTAAGAGAAAATATTAGAACAGATATTCAGAAGTTAATTTATGAGGCTATAATCGATTAGTTTTTCGATTGCTTGTATAGAATCTCATTTTATTACGACCAACTCTGAAATTATAAATAAGTAAAGTTCACTTCAAAAAGAAACTTTAATAGATAATAAAATCATGAAAATAGGAATCGTTTGTTACCCAACGTTTGGAGGAAGTGGTGTAGTAGCTACAGAGTTAGGAATTGAGCTTTCAAAACGTGGTCACGAAGTTCATTTTATAACCTATAAACAACCAGTAAGATTGGATTTGTTAGGTAGTAATGTGCATTTTCATGAGGTAACCGTTCCAGAGTACCCGTTATTTCATTATCAGCCTTACGAGTTGGCACTTTCTAGTAAATTAGTAGATATGGTAAAACTCCACGGAATAGAGGTTTTACATGTTCATTACGCTATTCCACATGCTTATGCGGCGTATATGGCGAAAAAAATGTTGGAAGAAGAAGGTATTAATCTACCGTTTGTAACCACTTTACATGGAACAGATATTACGTTAGTAGGAAGTCATCCTTTTTATAAAAGCGCGGTTACTTTTAGTATAAATAACTCGGACGCTGTTACTTCCGTTTCTGAAAGTTTAAAAAAAGATACTTTGCGTTTATTCGATATTAAAAAGAACATTGAAGTAATTACCAACTTTATTGATATCGCAAAATATAATAATAATTTCACCGATTGTCAACGAGCTATGATGGCAACCGATGAAGAGCGTATTATAACTCATATTAGTAATTTCCGACCTGTTAAACGAATAAACGATGTTATCAAGATATTTTATAACATTCAGAAAGAAATACCAGCCAAATTAATGATGGTAGGCGAAGGTCCTGAAAAAGAGGAAGCAGAGCTTTTAGCTCAAGAATTAGGTATAGAAAACAAAGTGATGTTTTTAGGAAATAGTAACGAAATTGATCGGATTTTATGTTTTTCCGATTTATTCGTTCTGCCTTCCCAAACAGAAAGTTTTGGATTAGCAGCTTTAGAAGCTATGGCGTCTGGCGTTCCAGTTATTTCAAGTAATTCGGGAGGTATTCCAGAAGTGAATGTTCACGGAGTTTCAGGTTACTTAAGTGATGTTGGTAATATAGCTGAAATGAGTAAAAATGCCATCAGTATTTTGAAAGATGACGAAACACTCAATAAATTTAAACTTCAAGCAGCAAAACAAGCCGCTAGATTCGATATTGCTAAAATAGTTCCACTATATGAGGCTATATATCAAAAAACTTTAAGAAAAAGTGAAGTTTCCAAGTAAGCCCACTTCCTTTTTATAAGTCTGTTTTTAGGAATAACACCACCTGTATTCGGTATTAATAATTGTGCAAGTACCAAAACACCCTATTTTAGAGGTGGAACTAGTGATAAGCCGCGTAAAAATAAAACATTACGCGATATTATGTAAACTGCGTTTTGGTAATATAATGGATGCAATCTAAATTATTAAAAACAGACTGCAACAAGGTGAATTGATTCACGGCACGATCAAAATTATGCGTGTCGTAAGCCGTTTTATAATAGCTATCGTTATTCAAGAAATCCGTTAAAAAACGTAATCCCATTATATATATAATAGTTTGCACGCTTAATGGAAGGAAAGCAATTTCTTCTGTGGTTAGAATAGATTTTGTTTTTAATGCA
Organism: Bizionia argentinensis JUB59; assembly: GCF_000224335.1. Lineage (GTDB taxonomy): Bacteria > Bacteroidota > Bacteroidia > Flavobacteriales > Flavobacteriaceae > Algorimicrobium > Algorimicrobium argentinense. The sequence goes on from NZ_AFXZ01000002.1 coordinate 68,566, forward strand.
AACCCTTTGCAATAAGCTTCGTAAAGCTTTAAATCTATTTTTATTTTGTTTAAATCTGTTTCATCTTCGGCTGCTGCGGCACAAATAGAACGTACAGAGTCGCCAAAATCATAATGTATCAATCCAGGCATAACAGTATCTAAATCAATAACGGCAAGTCCTTTATGGTTTTGATCAAATAGAATATTAGATAATTTGGCGTCATTGTGTGTAATACGAATTGGAAAATAGCCATCTGCTTGTAAAGTGGCCAATTTGCACATTTCTGTTTGATGCTGTTTGGCAAAAGCAATCAATTTAGTAGCTTTTTCGATACGTTGTGATTCAGCTTGTTTTAATGCCGTTTCAAATTGTGAAAAACGCCAAGGTACGGAATGAAAGTCTTTAAGTGTTTCGGATATAGACATTGGTAGAATCGTCTGGGTATTACCAATAAAATCACCATATAACTTTCCAGCTTCATAAGCTAAATCGGCAGTTTCAGCAATTTCGATGGTGAGAGCCTTTGGAATAAAGCGCATGACATTCCAGAAACCATCTTCGTGGTGAAAGATGTAATTATTTTCAAATGTTTTTAAATAGCTTACTGCTATATAAGGCGAATTTGTTTTTTTATAATTGGCCCGTAAATGCTCGCAAACCAAAATTTTATTAGCAATAACTGCTTTGGCATTATTAAAAACTTGACTGTTTAACTTCTGAATAACAAACTTATCGTCGTTTTCTGAAGTTACCAAATACGTGTCATTTATATGTCCCGATTTTAAGGTTTCCAACGACTTTAATGGTAATTTGATATTGAAAACACCGCAAATAAAATCTAATTCAGTTTTCATTCTACCAAAGTTTTTTAGGGTATTTGTTTACTTCAATAAAGGATTTAATCTGCTTTCGTGCCAAAAATTCATCGGCTAAATAAGTAATACCAAACCAAGCATCATTTGTAGCTAGCACTTTTATATTAGTTGAGCTGTTTTCAACAAGATGATTAATAATATAAGTGATATAGAATTCATCTTTCTCGAAATCGGAAATATCGTTAATAAACGCCGAAAATAAATCTTCTACAACATTAAAAACATATTGTTTAAAGCCCCAAAAGTTCATAGAAACCAGCGTATCTGGTTTGAGAGGTTTTGGGTTTTCATCATTCAAAATTATAATAGCACCAACTTCATTTTTACCAATGGCCGTTTGTTCTTCAATACCTCTTAAATTATCATTGGCATCTATCCTACAAATACCTCGAGATACCGAACCGTTTTCAGACAAAGTGTTTTTTAAAGCGTATCCAACTAGAAAATGATTTGAACTGGTTTCATTAAATATGGCGTTGTACATGAGCTGAAATGCGTGCCTCCCATAAAAATCGTCAGCATTTATTAAGGTGAAATCGTTGGTAATTGTTTCTTTTAAAGCTAGTAATGCATGACCCGTTCCCCAAGGTTTTTTTCGAGTTTGAGAATCTGGTAATATATTGCTTTGAATTAGAAACTCTACATAAATGTCTTCCGGAAAAGAGTGAATATAGCGCTTTTTAAAAGACTCTAAAATTTCATCTCTAACAATAAAAACAATATGATTGTAACCGACTTGAATAGCATCATGTATGCTGTAATCCATGATTGCATAAGTATCGTAAACAGGGTGTAATTGCTTTAAACTTCCAAAACGGGATCCCATCCCTGCAGCCATTATTGCCAAGGTTCTCTTTACCATAAAACAAATGTAAAAAAAAAAGCACATCATTATGTGATGTACTTTTTAAAAATTGTTTTTTATAAGTGATTAGAATTGGTATCTAACACCTAATCCTATATCAAAATCTAAATCGTTATTATCGTAATCGCTGTTTCCAAAGCCTAATTCTGGTCTAAAATCTAAAGATAATAATAATGGAAAATCAAAACTATATTCAATACCAATAACTCCTGCCAAAAATAAAAAGGCATCTGAATCATTTTTTTTATAAAAGTCTTGATCTCTATAATAGTAATCGTCAACTTTATAAGCTCCAAAACCTACACCTGGACCAGCATACCAGTTAAAACCACCTTCAATATTCCAAACCCATTGGTATAGTCCAGCTAATTTAAAACCATCGTAATATTTACCATCTCTCCATCCCAAGTCAAACTCCAAACGGTTGTTGTCTCCAATAGCCCGCTGGTAAGAAACTTCAGCTCCAAAACCATCGCTATCACCTAAACGTAAACCAATGGCGTTTTTTGATATTTCTTGTGCAAAACCCATAGCAACAAATCCCAAACAGGCTATAATAGCCAAAAATGTCTTTTTCATAATTATTTATAGTTTTAAGTTATTCAATCTACGTTTAATATAAAAAAATAGATCTTTACAAATGCAAAAATAACGTTAAAACATCTATTATAATGAAATTCTTGTTAGTTTTAAGGCAACTAAATAAATATTAATTTGGATTCATATTTACAATCTTTAAAGCAAACTTTAAAAGGTGAGATGTTCTTTGATGACTTAATGAAATCAATCTATGCCACAGATGCATCTGTGTATCGTATGATACCGCTTGCAGTGGTTTATCCCATAGATATTTACGATATTCAGAAACTCATTCAATTCTCAAATAAACACCAAACGTCCTTAATTTTTAGAGCAGCTGGGACTTCGTTAGCTGGACAATGTGTGGGTGGTGGAATTGTAGTTGATGTTTCTAAACATTTTAATCAGATTTTGAGCTTTAATCAGTCAAAAAAAACGATTGTGGTCCAACCTGGTGTTGTTCGGGATGTTTTAAATAATTATTTAAAGCCGTTTGGCTTATTTTTTGGACCCAATACGTCCACGTCAAACCGTTGTATGATTGGTGGTATGGTTGGGAATAATTCTTCGGGAACAACATCTATTCAATATGGTGTAACTCGTGATAAAGTTAAAGCACTTCGAACTATATTAAGTGATGGGAGCGAAGCCTATTTTACAGAAATATCTTCCAAAGAGTTTTATAAAAAGACTGAAGAACCAAATTTTGAAGGGCGTATATATAATTCGGTTTATAATGAGTTGAAATCAAAAACCGTACAAGCGCATATTTTAGAAGAATTTCCAAAGCCAGAAATACACCGGCGAAATACAGGTTATGCCATTGATAAATTAATAGATTCTGATGTGTTTAAGAACTCGGAGAAACCATTCAATATGTGTCAGCTATTATCAGGTAGCGAAGGCACATTAGCTTTTACAACAGAAATAACACTTCAATTGGATGATTTACCGCCAACTGAATCCGCGCTTATTTGTTTACATTTTAATTCTATTGAATCTTGTTTAAAGTCCGTTGAAACAGTTATGCAACATGATTTGCATACCTGTGAAATGATGGATAAGACTATATTAGATTTAACCAAGCATAATAAAACACAACAAGAAAACAGGCAGTTTGTTGAAGGTGATCCCGAAGCGATTCTTATGTGCGAAGTGCGTTCTAATACGAAGCTTGATTTGATTTCTCAAATAGAAAAATTAGAAGTGGCGGTTTCAAGTTTACAATTAAGCTATGCGCAGGTTATACTTAAAGGTGAAGCTATAAATAAAGCTATGGAATTGCGGAAAGCTGGATTGGGATTGTTAGGGAACTTAATAGGCGATAAAAAATCTGCTGCATGTATTGAAGACACAGCGGTAGCTTTATCTGATTTGTCAAACTATATTACCGATTTCACTAAATTGATGACAAGCTATAACCAAAAGGCTGTTTATTATGCCCATGCTGGTGCTGGCGAATTGCATTTACGACCAATTTTAAATTTAAAGCAAAAAGAAGATATTATTTTATTTAGAAAAATCACGACGGATGTTGCCCATTTAGTCAAGAAGTATAGAGGTTCTATGAGCGGAGAGCATGGCGATGGTATAGTAAGAGCTGAATTTATTCCACTCATGATAGGAGACGCTAATTATGCCATTATAAAACAGGTAAAGAAAGCTTTTGATCCTCATAATATATTCAATCCAGGAAAAATAGTGGATGCTTTTCCAATGGATGAAAATCTGCGTTACCAACCAGGACGGGAAGAACCGGAAATTGAAACAATTTTAGATTTCTCTGCATCGTTGGGGATTTTACGTGAGGCTGAAAAGTGCAACGGTTCAGGCGACTGTAGGAAATTACCAGAATTTGGCGGAACTATGTGTCCGAGCTACAGAGCCACCAGAGATGAAAAAGACACAACACGAGCTCGAGCAAATGCCTTACGTGAGTTTCTAACAACCTCTGAAAAAGCAAATAAGTTTAATCATAAAGAATTAAAGGATGTTTTCGATTTATGTGTTAGCTGTAAAGCTTGTGCAAGCGAATGTCCAAGTAGTGTAGATGTAGCGAGTTTAAAAGCAGAATTTGAATACCAATACCAAAAAGAAAATGGCAGCAGTTTGCGAACTAAATTATTCGCTTACAATAACAAGCTGAATGGCTTTAGTAGTCAATTTCCTAGTCTAACTAACTTTATGTTTTCTAATGGATTTACGAGCTCAATAATTAAAAAATCATTGGGTATTGCGTCTAAAAGAACTTTACCTTTAATATCCAGTAAAAGTTTGATTACGCATATTTCAGATTCTGTAAATGGAAATAGTGGAAATAAATATATTAAAACTATTTACTTATTTGTTGATGAATTCACCAATCACTTGGATTCAGAAATAGGTCAGGATGCTTTAATGCTATTACAAGCTTTAAATTATCGAATAAAGTTTGTAAACCATGAAGAATCGGGACGTGCATTTTTGTCTAAAGGTTTTTTAGAAGAAGCAAAAAAAGTGGCCAATAAGAACGTATCAATATTTTCTGAAGTAATTTCAGATAAAACGCCTTTAATCGGAATCGAGCCATCAGCCATTTTAACTTTTCGGGATGAATACATTAAATTAGCTGATGATAAGGAAGCAGCTAAAACACTCTCTAAAAACTGTTTTTTAATAGAGGAATTTCTTCAGCAAGAAATCGTTTTAGGACATATTAAGGCAGAGCAATTTACTACGGAAGCTAAAACTATTAAATTTCATGGACATTGTCATCAAAAGGCATTGAGCAATCAAAAAAACAGTTTTGATATATTAAATCTTCCTGAAAACTATCGCGTTACCATAATTCCAAGTGGTTGTTGTGGAATGGCAGGGAGTTTTGGTTATGAAAAAGAACATTACGATATTAGTATGCAAATAGGAGAGCAGACACTTTTTCCGGCCGTGAGAAAAGCTTCAGAGGAAACCTTTATTGCGGCTAACGGTACCAGTTGCCGACATCAAATTAAGGATGGTACGAATAGAGATGCTTTTCACCCTATTAGTATATTAAAAAATGCTTTACTGTAAACACCTTATGCTTAATGTATTATTAAATTAAGGGCGAAAAAAAACTTAAGAAACATGAATGTTAATTATAAATCCATTTTTGTTTCTGTGATAATACATTTACATTAGCGATAAAATTGATTCTATGGCAGGAAATTCCTTCGGAAATTTATTTAAACTCACCACTTTTGGCGAATCGCATGGAGTTGCCATTGGCGGCATTATTGATGGTTGTCCTTCAGGATTAGAAGTCGATTTTGATGCTATACAAGCGGAATTAAACAGACGTAAACCAGGACAATCCGAAATTGTAACGCAGCGGAAGGAGCCGGATACAGTAGAGTTTTTATCAGGAATATTTGAAGGTAAAACAACGGGAACACCTATTGGGTTTTCCATTCAAAATGCGAATCAGAAATCTAAAGATTATTCCCATATAAAAGACGTTTACAGACCAAGCCACGCTGATTATACCTACGAAAAAAAATATGGTATTCGCGACTATCGTGGTGGTGGGCGCAGTTCAGCCAGAGAAACAGCTTCTCGCGTTGTTGCTGGAGCGTTGGCAAAACAGTTTTTAAAATCGGTTAAAATTCATGCCTATACATCATCTGTAGGCGATATTTTTCTGGAGAAACCCTATCAAGATTTAGACTTTAGTCAAATAGAATCAAATGTTATCCGATGTCCCGATCCCGAAACTGCCGAACGCATGATCGATCGGATTAAAGCCATTAAAAAGCAAGGAAATACTATTGGGGGAACCATAACCTGTGTGTTGCAAAACGTACCCGCTGGTTTAGGGGAACCTGTTTTTGATAAACTTCATGCCGAATTAGGAAAAGCGATGTTGTCCATAAATGCCGTAAAAGGTTTTGAATATGGCAGCGGTTTCTGTGGAGCAAAAATGACAGGAACAGAGCATAACGATTTATTCAATGCCGATGGTTCAACAAAAACGAATTTATCAGGCGGTATTCAAGGTGGAATTAGTAATGGTATGGATATTTATTTCCGTGTCGCTTTTAAGCCTGTTGCAACGGTTATACAAAAGCAGGAGGCATTAAATTCTAGAGGCGAACTAGTAGATATGCAAGGAAAAGGACGCCACGACCCGTGTGTTGTTCCTAGAGCTGTGCCTATTGTAGAAGCAATGGCTGCACTAGTTCTAGCGGATTATTACCTTTTAAATAATACTAATAAATAGATCATTACATAACGATATAGAAAAATATATATGAGAAAACTCGCATTACATTGGCAGATTATGTTAGGAATGATTTTAGGTGTTGGATTCGCCTTAATTATGGCTAATTTCGAATCAGGAAGTCAAATAGTAACGGATTGGGTGAAACCATTTGGTACTATTTTCATAAATATGCTAAAACTTATTGCGGTACCATTAATATTAGGGTCGTTAATTAAAGGTGTTTCCGATTTAAAGGATATCTCTAAATTATCCCAAATGGGAGGGCGTACAATTGGTCTTTATATCCTAACCACTTTAATAGCTGTTTCCATTGGCTTAACGGTTGTAAATGTCATTAAGCCAGGTAAATCTATTTCCGAAGAAACCCGTAATGAGCTTGTGGAGAGCTATAAAGGCGATGCGGATGGAAAAATTGCAGATGCTGAAAAGCAAAAAAATGCTGGACCGCTGCAAGCTTTAGAAGATTTAGTTCCGAGTAACATTTTTCAAGCAGCTAGTGATAACGGTAATATGTTACAGGTAATTTTCTTCGCTATATTATTTGGAATAGGACTCATATTAATTCCTGAAAAAAAATCGGCTCCCGTCAAAGAGTTTTTTGATAGTTTTAATGAAGTAATTCTTAAGTTAATAGACCTTATTATGTTAGCGGCACCTTACGGTGTGTTTGCTTTACTAGCAGCTTTGGTAGTAGAAGCACCGAGCGCGGATTTATTTAAGGCTTTAGGATGGTATGCATTCTGTGTGCTATTAGGTTTAGGACTTATGATGTTGTTTTATGCATTACTGGTTTATGTCGTCACTAAAAAAACGCCGAAATTTTTCTTTAATGGTATTGCACCTGCCCAATTATTAGGTTTTTCAACCAGTAGTAGTGCCGCCACTTTACCGGTAACTATGGAGCGTGTTGAAGAACATTTAGGAGTTGAAGAAGAAGTAACAAGTTTTGTTTTACCTATTGGAGCAACGATAAATATGGATGGTACTAGTTTATATCAAGCTGTTGCCGCCGTTTTTATTGCGCAAGCATTTGGTATGGACTTAAGCTTTGGCGTGCAATTAGGAATTATTGCAACAGCCACATTGGCCTCTATAGGCAGTGCCGCAGTTCCTGGAGCCGGTATGGTTATGCTTGTTATAGTTTTAGCTCAAGCAGGTATTCCAGAAGCTGGATTGGCTTTAATTTTCGCAGTAGATAGACCGCTAGATATGTGTCGAACGACAGTAAATATTACGGGAGATGCAGCTGTTTCCATGATTGTTGCTAAATCCGTTGGAAAGCTGGGAGAACCTAAAGTTAAAAATTGGGATGATGATTATGTTTATAAGAAGAAATAAATTCACAATATGCTATACCCTTATAGTTTAAAGTAATTTGTGTGCTTGAAACAGTCTTTTTTGAAAATTGTGTTTTATAAAACTACAGATTTAAGGGATTTAATACCTTGTTTATTAGTGCACTTTCAAGAAGTGTTTGGAGAAATAAGCCCTCTTTTTTTCGCGAGATAATATGTTGGCAATAATTATGAAAAACCCAATCTATCTGATTTTAACATTACTGATTTTCCAAAATTGTAGCGCACAATTAGAATGTTCTTATTTAAAAATGGAACGTTTGAGTTAAAATCTGAAACAGGAACAACAATAATCGAAAGAAAAGGAAATACTCAAATTGAAAAATCTAACGGATTTAATTATTACTCTGACGTCGAATGGATAACTGATTATAAATACGAATTAAAAAATCATCGAAATCACAAAGGAGAACCTGAAAAAGAGGAATTGAATAGTATTTATACAGTTGAGATTCTAAAAATGACAAAGGATTCTGTAAGAACAAAATTAATATCAAATTATTCTGACCAAAGCCTTGAAAGAACTTTGAAAATTATAAAGCTAAAATAACTATTGCCAGTATTGTATATAAAAAATTGTTATTTTTAGCTTAACCAATGTTAATTGCTGTGCTTGCTAGCTTCTGATTTACCTTCGGAAAATCATCGCACACAAGCACGCAAATTTCCATATACGTAACCGTTCTAAAACATTAAAGAAAAACCGAATGAAATCAATATTAATGTTGTTTTTACTCCTAATTATAGGATTTTCAACTTATGCTCAAAATCAAAATTCTAAAATAAGCATAATGAAAGCTGAAAAGCCAATTTTAATAATAAATGATACTATAATTGGAAGTATTGATTTATTGAATAAAGTGGCTTCTGACAATATTTTAGAACTTAGTATTTTTAAAGAAAGAAAATTAAGTTCTACTTTCCTGTTTATCGAAAACAAAAAAAGCGCAGGAATTATCATAGCAAAAATCAAGCACCAAATTAAACTCAAATCGCAAAAAGAGTTAAATCTCTTTTTTGGACTAAATGAGAAAAATGATGTTTATGTTAATGGATATTTAATTGAAAATAAGAATCAGAATATTTCGTCTGAAAGTATAGTAGGAGTTGAATTAATAAAAGCTGAAAACTTTAGATTGAAAAATTCTGTTTTAAATATACAAATCAAATAATCACGTTTTACATCACAGTAAAAAACCGTTAGTTATTCCACTTCACCATAAGCAGATTTCGGTTGGATAGGCAAATTAGAGCCTGTAACCAAGCTATGAGAGATGCAAAATGTCAAGATATAAACATTATTCACCACTCACAATACGGCCATCTACCATAGTTAATTTTCGATCGGCCATATTGGCTAATTCTTCATTATGAGTTACAATAACAAAGGTTTGTCCAAACTCATCTCGAAGTTGGAAGAATAGATTATGAAGATTTTCAGCCGATTCGCTATCCAGGTTTCCAGACGGTTCATCTGCAAAAAGTATCTTCGGATTGTTTATTAAAGCTCTGGCTACAGCAACACGTTGTTGTTCACCTCCAGAAAGCTCATTAGGTTTATGGTGATATCGATCTTTTAAACCTAAAAAATCTAATAATTCTTTTGCACGTTTTTCGGCAACAGCTTTACTAGTTTTCTTTATAAATGCAGGAATACAAACGTTTTCTATGGCTGAAAACTCCGGTAATAATTGGTGAAACTGAAAAATAAATCCAATTTCTTCATTTCGGAATTTAGCCAAACCTCTTTCAGACAAACTATTAATATCCGTTCCATTTATGGTAAAGGTAAAAGCTTCTTTTTTAGACGGTTTATCTAAAGTTCCTAAAATTTGTAAAAGCGTTGTTTTACCAGCACCTGAGGCACCAACAATAGAAACGATTTCACCCGCTTTGATGTTTAAATCTACTCCATTTAATACGTGGAGATCGTCGTAATATTTATGTATGTTTTTTGCTGAAATCATTGTCGTAAAATGAACAAGCAATGTAATACTTTCTATAACGTCCTACAATGATGCGTTTGATTTCTTATGGAATATTTTTTTCAGATTATTGTAATCAATAAAATATTGAATCTTTAATGAAAAGGAATTTTGAATAGGTTGAGTGAATAGCCGGTCAAAGTTATTAGTGAAATTTAGCTCGGCTTCAGAATCGTAATTAAACAAGTTGTTTCTGTATAAAGCGGTTATAAAACTTCCAGGCGCAAATTGCCAAGAATAACTCAAATCTAGATTCCAAGTACTAAAATTAATGTTTGGATCATCTAATCCGGCATTTCCGAAGGTAGTATCGGTTTCAAGTAATCGACCATTTTCTTGTAGTAAATAGATGTTATCATCATATAAAACTGTACTCCAATAGTTTCTAAATGTGAGATTTAGCGAATGAAATGGATTAAAATTTTGGGATGCAGTTATACTATTAATTATTGTTTTACGGTCGCGATTACCAAAAACAATTTCGTTTGTTAAAGTACCTGCATATCCGCGATTGCCATTTATTTTATCGTAATCAAACGAATATATAAGCATCATTTTATCGTTTAAACGTACACGTGGACTAATATTAAATTTAATATTGTTGGTTTCTCTATCGTCTTCAAAATACGTCTTACCGCCAATGTTGACGTCAATGGCGAATTTTTTATTATAACTGGAAGAAAACCATATATTTCCTTCTAATTGATTTTCAGAAATAAAATAGCGACCCGCTTCGCGTGGTTCAAAATAATCGTATTGTTTGCCTGGTTTAATACTAATATCGCCACCAAAACCGTGAAGACTTTTTAGTTGACCCGAAAAGGCAAGGCCTAATCTGTTTCCTGTATATGTATTAGGATTTGATAATCGGTTATAGTCAATCCAACCATTAAAATTATAAGTATTAAAAATTCCTGTTGGCTCAAAAATTCTGTAAGAGCCTTCTACTCCAAAATTGCTAAAATTATTCCGGTCTTGTTGACCTAAATCGTTAATGTCATACTTATCATCAGCATATTCATGACCAATCCAGTATTGCCAATTCCCAAAAACTTTGGAGAACCCTAACTCATAACTATATCCTGTTTCAGTACCAGATTTTAGGTTAACGTTACTCATTTTTATTTCCGCTTCTAGATTATAGGTGTTTTTCTTAGTCGTTAAATCGGCTAAAACTCCAGTAACATTGGCATCGCGAAAATGACCACTTCTAGTTACGTTGGTATTAATTAAACTCACAGATGAATTTTGATTAAACTGCTGATCGACAACTAAAATATTATAATTAGCCAAAGGTTCCACCAATTCATTTCGTGTCGTATTCGTTTCTGTATTCCTGATTTTCGCTTTTGTTTTTCCCGTAATAGCATTAAAAACACCAATACCTAAACCATTTTTCGTTCTACCAGAAACTTTGATAGCATTTATTACTTTAACTTGTTCTGGAAAATGGTGAATCTCTTCATTTGTATTTAAAGTTATAGAACTAGAAGGTCTGCTTCCTACGCGACGTGAGAAGAACAGATCACCTTTGGTGAAAAGATCGACGCCTTCCGTGAAAAATTGACGTTGTTCAGAAAATGTTTGTTCAAAAGGCCCTAAATTGAGTTCTACGCTATCAAAACCAGCTTGACTAAAATCTGGAATAAGCGTAGCGTCCAATGTAAAGTTTTCAGTAATACCATACTTTAAATCCATTCCGGCATTAAACTGTGTTTCCGTTTCTCCTTCAAAAGAATTCACTACACCAGAAATAAAAGGGTACAAAGTGAGTCGCGTAGGTGGATTTAAGTTTGTAAGTCCTTTGAGTTCTCCATTATAAATACCGAAACTTCCTTTTGTAACATCAATAGGGTTCCAAGTGTATTGCGATCGATCTCTATGAATATGTCTATGCATTTGTAATCCCCAAGTAGGTGCTACCTGATTTGAAAAGCGAAGTGTACGATATGGGATTTTCATTTCAACTATCCAGCCATCATCTACAATTTTTACAGCACTATCCCAAACAGCATTCCAGCTAAAATCTTCACCAATTCCTGGCGATTCAATAGCATCTGCTTGCGTTCCAGAACTAAATACAAAAAATTCGGTGTTATTTTGTCCATCATTATTGGGATTTAAGATAAACCCGAAAAAATCTGATTCTCCAAAATTATCACGGCTTGTTAATTGCCGCATAATTTTTTTAGGATTATCGTATAAATAAGCAGCTACATATATAGCGTAATCGTCATAGGTTATTTTTACAACCGTACGGGTTTCAGGTGTTTCTGTAATGCCCATTTCTGGCCTGAATTGAATAAAATCTTTAGCTTCTTCCGCATTTATCCAAGCTTCATCATTTAATATCCCATCAATTTTTGGTGGTGTTGCGGTTCTCGTAATATTTAAAGCTTTCTTCTCTTGCGCTAGAGTGTAAAAGCACCACAGTGAGAAAGTGAGAAGAAATAACTTGTTTTTCATCATTTTTTAATTAAAAGTCTCTTAATAGACAGAACTATATAGCGAATGTTACATTTTTTACAAATCTAAATTCCTAATTGAAAAAATAATCATAATTAAACGTTAAAATCTATTTACTTTTTATAATCTAAATCGCGCTAACAGAAGAAATAGCAAATTCTTTAAAAGAATAAATTTTACAGATAATAACGTTTTGGAATAAAATTTGCTTTCTATTGATAAAATAAACAGTAATATATGAAATTAAAAAACTTAAATAAGTCTAAAAAATTAGGACTGGGTTTGTTATTTGATGCTTTGGGCTATGTGTCCTTTATATTCCCACCATTCGATTTTGTATGGGCGCCATTATCAGCTTATTTAATGACGAGAATGTATGCGGGTAGAAAAGGGAAAATAGCGGCAGTTTTTAGTTTTGTTGAAGAAGCCTTACCGTTTGTGGATATTATACCATCATTTTCAATAATGTGGTTTTACACCTTTTATTTTTCGAAAGAAACCAAACCATTGCAATTTGTTAGAGAAGAAAAATAGAATTATTAAATTAATAAACCTGAACAATTAGAATATTGTTCAGGTTTATTTTTTTAGTATCCGTAGCGATTGCTTAGAAGTGGAAATTATAATGAATAGGTGAGCCCTACACTAAAATTTCGTCCCATATTATAAATCCCATCCGGTTTTAAACGCGATAGATGATTTACATATGTTTTATTAGTTAAATTGGTTCCAGAAATAGTGATAGCTAAATCGTTATTAAACACTTGTACATTACCACCAAAACCAGCACTCAATAAATTATAGCCATTTGTTGATGTTTCGAAAGCACTAATTTTTCCCTGCTTAAAAACAGTCTTTAGTTTAATAAAAGCGTAGGTTTCTATGGTTCCTTTAGTATCAAACTCCATGCGAATTGTATTACTCAAGCTGTTTGCAGGAATAAGCGGTAAATAGCTTCCTGAACTTTGTTTACCTGTTACAGTTTCAAAGCTACTTTCATAATGCAACCAATCTAAAGGGTGTGGGTGAAAGTGTAAGCCAACTTCACCGCCATAAAGCGCTGCATCATCTTGAATATAATTATAAACTGGTTGGTCATTTATATCACTACCATCTGGCGATAAAAAGATGTAATCATTGATATGATTATAAAATCCATTCACAAAAAACTCAATATGTTCGTTTTTATATTCTAACGCTAAATCTGCTTGGAAATTCTGTTCATTATTTAACTCGATATTTCCAATTTCATATCTATTTGTACCGTGGTGCACACCGTCTGAAGTTAATTCGGCTAAATTTGGAGCTCTAAAGCCTGTTGCTAAATTTAATCGTGCTGTAATATTTTTAGCTAGATCTGTTTTTACTCCAAATGCACCATTAAAACTATTGAAGGATTTGCTTAAATTATCATCAATTTCTATCCAACGGTTGTCGTAACGTGCACCTAACTGGATATCAAATGTTTCAAAGTGAATATGTGACATAGCTAAAACACCAAAATCGTTAGTAATAGCGTCGGGAATTAATATTTCTTCACCATAATTTGTGTTTGCTTGATTCATACCTTGAACACCAACAATAGTCTCAAACTTACCCATAACTGGTAAATGATATTTAATATCGTAATTAGCCGTTTTTAGTTTCATTTGAAGCGCAGGGTGCAGCTCGCCATGTTCATCGTCCTCATCATGATCATCGTGGTCGTGGCCTCCATGATCATGATCGTGTTCGTCTTCAAATTCTTTGCGGCTATTATATATGTAACCTAAATTAAATTCTAATTTCGAGTTATTAAAAAATAGAGTCGATCGCGAACTAAAAATATGATTAGAAAGCTCTTGATATGGTAATAATGGAGTCTTATTGGTAGATTGCTCACCAATTTCACCGGGAATACCTAATTTTGACTGATTGACATTATATCGGAAATCCGTTTTAAAATTCGTGGTTTGATAGCCTAAACCAGCTTTGAAATCTTGTTCTTTAAATCGGGTATTGGTTACACGGTAATCCGATGTTTTATAATCAGCATGCTCGCTAACACTTCCTCTAAATAACATTTTAAAATCATCGCCAGATGCCTTATATCCAGCACTTGTACTGTAACCTTCAGTATTGGAATAATAAGTTCCTCCTAAATCGGCATTAACTGAATTTGAACTGGCAAAACGTTCTGGATTAATATACAAAACGCCACCTAAAGCATCACTACCATATAGTAAAGAGGCTGGACCTTTGATAACTTCTACACTTTCTACGCCAGCATCACTCAATCCAAGACCATGTTCGTCACCAAACTGCTGATTTTCTAATCGGACACCTTGGGTATAAACTAGAACACGATTAGAACTTAATCCGCGTATTACAGGTTTGGTTATACCTATACCAGTACTTACGCCTTCAACACCAGCTATATTAGAAATACCTTCGCCTAAAGTAACCGCACCAGAAGCTTTTAATTCCTTTATGGATTTACGCTCTATCTTCATTACGTTGTCGCTTTGAAGCTTATGGAAAGGGGTGGAGATTATGACGGCTTCCATTTCAATAGCTGAACTTGCTAATTCAAGTACTAAAGCTTCAGTGGTTGGAATAACCAAATTAAAAGATTTGGTTTCATAACCAATAAAGGAATACACTAAAGTATAGGTCCCTGAAGGTAGATTATGGAAAGAGAATTTTCCATTCTCATCCGTTGTTGTTCCTTTTTCTAATTGTGGGAAATAAAGGTTTACGTATGGTAGGCTGTCGCCCATATTAGTATCTGTAACGACACCTTGAATGTTGTTTTGTCCTAAAGCAAATGATACCATGGACAAAAACAACAAATTTATTATTGTTTTCATGTATAATGTGTAAATAGTTAATGTTTTTAAATAAAACGGATATATTAACTAAATACAGGGGGACCGCGAAGAGAGAAATGAAGTCTTTGAAAAGTACTTAAAAAGAAGTATTGTGAGACAATATCATCATGGTTTTCTACTAATTCTAAAACTTGAAAGTTTTCAGGAATTTGAAAAAAGTGATTCGCCAATTTAAATTTATAGAATTCACAATCTATATCTAATGTGTGAAAGTGGGTAGTGCTTTTATTAAGACAAACTTCATGAACGTGATCTTCAAAAAGATGTGCTACTTTTACGGCTGCAGGTAATAGGATTGCGACGATTAAAATCATCGTAAACCCTTTAAAAATAATATGTTGTTTAATTTTTTGCACTAATCTAAAAATCTGCTTAATCCGAATCGTCGGAGCATTTTCTTTTCAAATTCCCAGAAAAACTTAAACTGGCCAAATAGCCAACCATAAGTTACTAAAAGAATTTGATAGAAAACGAGCCCAATTATAGCGAATAAAATCCAATATAGTAATGGATTTAAGTTTTCTTTAGTAATTCCGATTAATTTTATAAGTGGTCTACCTATAAATATGGACGAGCTTCCTGTAATAGCAAACACTATAAATATGCGTATCATTTCCCATTTATAAGTCACAACCCAACGATTTTCCAGCTTTTTAAAAAACCACAAAGTAATTTTTAAAAGTAGAAAGAATAGAATAATGGTCAAAAGTGTTTGAATAAGTATGTTTTCAGAAAACGGTAGGAGACTGGCTAATCTAAAGCAGGAGTATATTAATCCAATAATTCCAAGAGCCGGAAAAAGTAGCTGCCAGTTATGTTGAATCTCCCAATTTTCTTTAAATTTTTTCATTCCGCAAATTTGTCTGCAAAGATACTTTAAAATCGAGGAATATGCGAGGATAATTGTTGTTTATACTTTTCCTGAAAAAACACAAAATAATGGTATAATAAATAGTTGACTTCAAGGCCATAATCGATACCTTGACTATAATCTATAGTCGTTTCATATAGGTTTGGAGAAAAACGTGAAGAGCGCACGCGATTATTCCATTCGCTTACATAAAAGCTATTTTTAGTTTCCAAATAAGATTGAGAATAGTAACTTCTTGGTTTTGCACGACTGGCCATCCAAAAGTCAAATCCGCTTTCAATAATAATGACTTCATATTCCAGATCATCATTTGATATTTTAATCGTGTCTTGTTTCTGGGCAGTATCTGTTTCAGAATTATTAATAACGGTTTTCGATGATTTGCAGCTAACAAATAAACCGATGACAATGAGCAGGCTATATAGTGTTTTCATGATGCAAGTTTTCTTAAAAATACGAAAATCTTTAGGAGTTCCTTTACTTTGAATAATATATTTAACCAAAAAAAGCCAGACGTAAACGCCTGACTTTTATTATAAATGAATTTTATGTGTTTATTTTCCAAAAAGTCCGCCTAGCATACCGCCAATGCCGCCTTTCTTTTTACCGCTATTTAAAACCATATTTGCAACATCGTCCATAATGCTGCCATCACCATCGGCATCTAAAATAGACTCTAAAAAGCTCTGTTCCTGGCCGCTAGAGTTACCGCCCAATAAGCCACCTAGTAGGTCTCCCATACCAGAAGAGCTATCGACACCTTTTTCGCGTGTTTGTTTTCCTAAAACACCCATTAAAATTGGTGCTGCTACTTTAAGAATTTGAGCAACAGATCCAGCATCGATACCAGCCTTTAGGCCAATAGCTTTTTCTACATTTCCTTTTTTATTTCCTAAAACATGATTTAATATTTTATCACCTTCGTTTGTTACGGAATCATCTACACCACCAGAAAACAAACCACCAAGATTATCTAATATACTACCATCGTGTTTGCTGTTTTTTAGCGCGCCCATTAAACCTTCAGCACCTTGAGGTGAATCTGCATTGCGTTTCATAGCTTGCATCAATACCGGTAAAGCCATGGTTAAAACCTCTTGTGTTTTACCTTCCGATTGTTTAGAGGTCCCTGCAACACCATTAATGATGGTTTTGCCCATGTCACCATTTAATAAATCTAATATTCCTGTCATGATTTTGTGTTTTTTAATTATTCAGTATTCAAGTTAATGAAAATTTACGATTTTTCTACTTTAAGAATACTGATAATTTGTACAGCCAGTTCTGTTCCAATTCTATCTTGCGCTTCATTTGTGGCAGCACCAATATGAGGCGTTAATGACATTTGTCCATTCATTAAAACTTGAATAGCAGGGGTTGGTTCTTGTTCAAAAGTATCTAAACCGGCAAATGCTACTTTGCCAGATTCCATGGCATTTACCAAAGCAACTTCATCAATTACACCACCACGAGCCGCATTTATTATACCCACACCATCTTTCATAAGGCTAAATTCTTTTTCAGAAATAACATATTCACTCTGCAAAGGCACATGTAACGTTATAAAATCTGCCTTCTTTAAAATCTCATCTGTCGGCTCCGTTAGGATTTCTACATTTATAAACTGGCCATTATAAAACTCCACTTTTATATCTGCTTTTCCAACAAACTTATCACTAGCAATAACTTTCATGCCAATACCTAAAGCTATTTTAGCAACGTCACGGCCAATACGACCAAAGCCAATAATACCAAGAGTTTTACCACGAAGTTCTACACCTTTAGCGTAGTTTTTCTTTAAAGATTTGAATTGCGAATCGCCATCCAATGGCATATTTCGATTAGAGTCATATAAAAAACGTACACCACCAAAAAGATGAGCAAAAACGAGCTCAGCTACGGATTGTGAAGAGGCCTCCGGTGTGTTTATAACATGAATATCCTTACTTCTAGCATATTCCACATCAATATTATCCATGCCAACACCACCTCGACCAATTATTTTTAAACTTGGGCAGCTATCTATTAATTCTTTACGAACCGATGTTGCACTACGCACCAACAAGACATCAATATTATGCTTGTTAATATAATTTGCTAATTGCTCTTGTGCTACTGTTGTTGTTAAAACTTCAAAACCAGCTTGTGCTAATACTTCTATACCACTTTTTGAAATTCCATCGTTTGCTAATATTTTCATCAAAGAAATGTGTTTTTTCATTCCCATTAAATGGGAATCTTTATCTACTTATGTTTATTTAAAATTTTCTGTCTGGATTTAAGCTTTACGTTCCAAATCACTCATTATATCCACTAAAACCCCAACACTCTCTAAAGGCATGGCGTTGTACATAGACGCGCGATAACCACCAACAGATCTATGGCCATTCAAGCCATTTATTCCTTCCTCGTCTAACATGGTTTCAAAAGTTTCTTTTAGTTTTTGATTCGTTAGCGTAAAAGTTGCATTCATTTTAGAACGATCTTCATTTTTAGCATAACCGTTGAAAAGTGGATTTAAATCGATTTCACTATATATAAGTTGTGCTTTTTTGTTGTTTTCTTTTTCAATAGCTGAAATACCACCCAAATCTTTTAGCCATTCCATATTCAACATAGATGTATAAATTGAAAACACTGGCGGCGTATTAAACATGCTGTCTTTGCTTATTTGCATTTTATAATCCATAATTGAAGGGATTTTACGAGATACTTTTCCTAAAATATCCTCGCGAACAACTACTAATGTTGCTCCAGCTGGGCCTATGTTTTTTTGAGCACCTGCATAGATTAAATCGAACTGACTATAATCTAATTTACGTGAAAAAATATCGCTACTCATATCGCAAACCATTGGAATATTACATTTTGGAAACGATTTCATTTGCGTTCCAAAAATAGTATTGTTGGAAGTACAGTGAAAATAATCGTAGTCCGAAGGAACAGTATAGCCTTTTGGTATAGTGTTAAAGTTAGCATCTTTAGAAGAGGCCACTTCGAGAACTTCACCATAAATTCGTGCTTCTTGAATAGCTTTATCGCTCCAAGTTCCTGTATTTAAATAAGCAGCACGCTTTTCGAGAAGATTTAATGCGACCATTAAAAATTGGGTGCTAGCACCACCTTGAAGAAATAATGCTTTATAGCCTTTGCCTTCTAGACCTAATAACTCTAGAGCCAAAGAACGAGATTTCTCCATAATATCTACAAAAGATTTACTTCTATGTGAAATTTCGAGTATGGATAAACCGTTATCAAAATCTAATACGGCTTCCGATGCTTTTAGCATCACTTCTTTTGGTAAAATGCAAGGACCTGCACTAAAATTATGTCTTTTCATGGAAAATATAGTTTGTTACTTCCTTCTTTCGTCTTAAAATCATTCAAGCTAAAATTGGAAATATTTTTTTATCTTTAATTACTTGCAAAGGTGCTAAATTCTAATAAAATACGAGTTGATAACTCAAGAACTTATCAACTAATTTTTAACAAAAACGCAATAGTATCTACGTTATCAGCATAATCCCAAAGTTGTGGGTTTTGGGTTTGTCCGAAAGGAATTTCATCCGCTAATAATCCTTTGGAAACCACACATTGAATCTTGTCTGAATCTGCCTTAAGTTTTTCTTTTAATGCATTTGAGTTTTCATAATATTCATAAAACATGGTTGCAATAGGCGAGGAGTAACTACTGTCTTCTTTTATCATTAGAAAACCATTTTCCAGCATTTCAAATTCGCTCATTAAATAAACAGCTTTATTATAGTCGTAATTATTTGCGTATTTATTTTGGTGAATTATTGGATGCCATTTATACATAGCTTTAAAAAAGTTCTGAAAATCATAACCTTTTGGAACTAGTAACTTGGAAACGTTTCTACAGCCTAAACCATAATATCTAAAAATATCTTCAGAAAGCGCTTCCAATTCTTCTAGGGTCTCTTCTCCAGAAAGCACAGCAAGCGAGTTTCTGTTTTTTCTAATAATAGACGGTTTGTTTCTAAAATAATATTCAAAATATCGTCCTGTATTATCGCTTCCTGTGGCGATAACGGCATCAAATTTATCGAGTTTTTCGATTGTAAACGTTATTTTTCCTTTGAATTCTGGCTCTACGCTCTCCACATATTTTGCTAAAAACGGCAAAAGCTGTTTATCATTGCTGGATTGTTTAACCACAACATCATGACCAGATATTAAAACTGATAAAAAATCATGGAAACCTACTAAAGGAATATTGCCTGCCATAATAATGGCTACTTTTTTGGGAGTAAATTCATTAAAGCTATAGTTTTCTAACCAATTATTAATATTGCTTTCAGTCAATGATTTAGACCAACCATTAAAAGCAAAAATAAGATTCTCTTTATTAAACCAAGCGTTATGTTCTTGCGCTAATTTGATTTGATGTTTAAAGCCTTCAAAAAACATATCGTTATGCAAAACAGAATCATTTTTTTCAAAGGGATCTGTTGAAAATTGTCCGAGAAACTTTCCTAATTCAACAAAGGCATTAATTCTTTTCTGTAAATCCATGTATGATTTGGTTATGAATGGTTTTGGCTTTATTTTTGCAATTGCAAATTTACGCAAAGCAAACGAGCAACAAAAGGTTTTAATTCCGATAAATTATAGGAGTTATAAAGAAAGCCTTTAATAAGAATAAAATCGGAAGATTAAAAAACATATATAACCATGGCAATTATAATAACAGACGAATGTATTAATTGTGGTGCCTGTGAACCAGAATGTCCAAATAATGCAATTTATGAAGGTGCTGATGATTGGCGCTATAAAGATGGTACCAGTTTAAACGGAAAGGTTGTGTTACCAGACGGTAAAGAAGTGGATGCTGATGAATCTCAAGAAGCTATTAGTGATGAAGTTTACTACATTGTTCCAGATAAATGTACAGAATGTCAAGGTTTCCATGAAGAACCACAATGTGCGGCAGTTTGTCCGGTAGACTGTTGTGTGCCTGATGATGCGCATGTAGAAACTGATGAGGAATTACTCGGGAAACAACGTTTTATGCATCCAGATGCATAATGAATAATAAAGAAACTAGTGGCTAGCACTATAGTATAAGGAACCTCAAGTGAAAGCTTGGGGTTTTTTGTTGCTAAAAAATTAAACGTCCATATGGATAGCGCGAACAAAATCAATAATTAGTACTACAAATCTTTGCTTTAAACAAATTTCAAAACCCTATTCAAATTAAACAAGTATTTCGTTACCTTTGCCGCTGGAAAAAACAGCCTACCTTAATTTTTTTTATAAAGAAGAATTTCAAAAACGGCAAAGAATATTAATTAAAAGAGAGCCCACTTTCGTGGGGAATTTATATGAAAGCAGGCATCGTAGGATTACCAAACGTCGGGAAGTCGACTCTATTCAATTGTTTATCAAATGCTAAAGCGCAAAGTGCTAACTTTCCGTTTTGTACCATAGAACCAAATATTGGTGTGGTAAACGTGCCAGATCCAAGACTTGAAAAGTTGGAGACCTTGGTGAATCCTGAACGTGTTTTGCCTGCTACTGTTGAGATTGTTGATATTGCTGGTTTAGTAAAAGGAGCGAGTAAAGGAGAAGGTCTTGGAAATCAATTCCTAGCTAATATACGTGAAACGGATGCTATTTTGCACGTTTTGCGTTGCTTTGATGACGATAATATTATTCATGTTGATGGAAACATAAATCCTATCCGCGATAAAGAAACTATTGATATAGAATTGCAGCTAAAAGACCTGGAAACCGTTGATAAAAAACTAGAAAAAGTTAAACGTGCTGCGAAAACAGGAAATAAAGAAGCTCAAAAAGAAGAAGCTGTTTTATTAAAAATTAAATCAGGTTTAGAATCTGGTATTTCGGTTCGTGCTTTGGAGTTTTCGGAAGATGAAGATATAGATTTTGTAAAACCAAGTCAATTTATTACAGACAAACCAGTTATGTATGTTTGTAATGTGGACGAGGCTTCAGCAACTTCAGGAAACGCCTATGTGGATCTCGTTCGCGAAGCTGTAAAAGACGAAAATGCTGAAGTTTTAGTATTAGCAGTTGGAACAGAAGCAGATATTAATGAGTTAGACGACTACGAAGAGCGCCAAATGTTTTTATCTGATATAGGTTTAGAAGAGCCGGGTGCAGCAAAATTAATTCGTTCAGCTTATAAATTATTGAATCTACAAACCTATTTTACCGCAGGTGTTAAAGAAGTTCGCGCATGGACAGTTGATGTTGGTGCAACCGCTCCGCAAGCAGCCGGTGTAATCCATACTGATTTTGAAAAAGGCTTTATTCGTGCCGAGGTCATTGCGTACGATGATTTTGTACACTTTGGTAGCGAAGCTAAAGTAAAAGAAGCAGGAAAAATGCGCGTGGAAGGGAAGAATTATATCGTTAAAGATGGCGATGTGATGCACTTCTTATTTAATGTGTAATTTATTGTTTAGGAGTAAAGTTGTATGATTTGAAGCTAGTTGAAAAGTGAATGAAACCTTTTTAGACTATAAATAATTTTAAGCAATTATTATGTTGGGAGCCTTCTGAAATCCATAAACTTTAAACATTGCAATGGGAAGTGGCAAGAGCGTATAAAATACATGCTTGATTTTCATTTCTTATTTAATTTAATTTCAAGATTAAGTTTATATATTTTATAGAAGCTTCATAAAAAAGAATTATATTTAACTACAAAATTCAAAAATAGTCATGGGTAAAAAACTTCTAATTTTTATATTGATTGCTATTGTAGCATTTGTTTTATTGGTATATGTGTTTAAAATTGTACTCATAACGGCCTTAATTATTTCTGCAGTCATCATTATTGCTCCATTGCTGTATTTTGCGTTTCTCGCAGGAAAATCTCAAGATTAAATGGCCATTAAAAATCAGTGAAATAGTATTGATTTAAAAGCATTAGAATAATTTTTAGTTTTAAAATCAAAGATATAAGTTTCTTTATTAGGCGTAAACTTATCTAATGCCATTTAGAGGATTACGGAAATTAAAATCCGGTTTTCCTATAATATTGAGATATAGAAATTAAACTGATTTAATTGCAATACGCTTAATCCATTTTCACATCATCTAAATAGATCTAGACTGTTTTGAGACATCATGACATGTTAATTTTTATGTTACATTCTTAAAATGTTGGTACAAAAAGCATTTTCATGTAAAATGTATTTTTAAAAAAACCTTGAAGATGAATGATTTGATTATATGCGTAATTCACAATATATTATAGTGAACTTTAAAAATAATCCTATTTGATTCATTATAATCACTTATAGTTGAAAGCGTTTTAGGAATTTTAAATCCATATTCAAGAACATTTTATTTTCGAAGAAGGAAATCAAGAATGAGGAATAAATCTTAATTCAATCGCCTTGTGGAATTTTGGACAAATTCGATAAAATATTATTATTGAAATCTTTAATGGCTAGTTAATTAATAACTGTAAATTATTATTTTTTTAAAATTATCTGATATTTACAAATAAGTTAACGTTCTCAACAACATGTCATTTTTATTGTTAATTACTTTACATGTTTGGGGTTTCATTTTTTCAATCGAAACCTTATATTAGCCACATATCCTAAACCACCATTTTATGTCCCAAGAAACCAAATATACCGAAGATAACATCCGTTCGCTGGACTGGAAAGAGCATATTCGTATGCGTCCTGGTATGTATATTGGAAAATTGGGGGATGGCTCTTCGGCAGATGATGGAATTTACATTCTAATTAAAGAAGTACTGGATAACTCCATTGATGAGTACGTCATGGGAGCTGGAAAAACTATTGAGATTTCTATTCAAGGAAACAAAGTTACTGTTCGCGATTATGGTCGTGGAATTCCATTAGGGAAAGTAGTTGATGTAGTTTCTAAAATGAATACTGGTGGAAAATACGATAGTAAAGCTTTTAAAAAGTCGGTTGGATTAAACGGGGTTGGTACCAAAGCGGTAAATGCACTATCTAGCTTTTTTAGGGTTGAATCTACTCGAGATAATAAATCAGCTTCGGCAGAGTTTTCACAAGGAAATCTTACCGACCAGGATTTACTAGACGATACGTCGCGCCGCAAAGGGACTAAAGTTTCATTTGTTCCAGATGAGGCAATTTTTAAGAAGTACAAATATCGCAATGAGTATATCATTAAAATGCTTAAAAACTATGTATACCTAAACACAGGTTTAACTATCGTTTTTAATGGCGAGAAATACTTTAGTGAAAACGGATTGAAGGATTTATTAGCAGATAACTCCAATGCTAACGATATCTTGTATCCAATTATTCACTTAAAAGGCGAAGATATTGAAGTTGCATTAACACATAGTAAAACCCAATATAGCGAAGAATATCATTCGTTTGTTAACGGACAAAACACCACACAGGGAGGAACGCATTTATTAGCTTTCCGAGAAGCGTTGGTAAAAACTATTCGTGAATTTTACAATAAGAATTTTGACGCATCCGATATTCGGAAGTCTGTTGTTTCCGCTGTTTCAATTAAGGTTATGGAACCTATTTTTGAAAGTCAGACGAAAACCAAGTTAGGGTCCACAGACATGGGAGGTGAATTGCCTACCGTGAGAACCTATATAAACGATTTCTTAAAAAATAATTTAGATAATTTTCTTCACAAGAATCCTGAAACGGCCGATAAGATTCAGCGTAAAATTTTACAAGCGGAACGCGAGCGTAAGGAATTGTCAGGAATTAGAAAGTTAGCGAAAGATCGTGCTAAAAAAGCGAGTCTTCATAACAAAAAATTACGCGATTGCCGTGTTCACTTTGGCGATATTAAACATGCTAGAAATTTAGAATCCACCTTATTTATTACCGAGGGTGATTCAGCTTCTGGAAGTATTACTAAATCAAGAGATGTAAATACACAAGCTGTTTTTAGTTTAAAAGGGAAACCATTAAACAGTTACGGATTAAGTAAGAAAATTGTTTATGAAAACGAAGAATTCAATTTACTCCAAGCTGCTTTAAATATAGAAGAATCCATAGAGGATTTACGTTACAACAACGTCGTAATTGCAACGGATGCCGATGTGGATGGAATGCATATTCGCTTGTTATTAATTACGTTTTTCTTACAATTTTTTCCGGAATTGATAAAAGAAGGTCATTTGTATATTTTGCAAACACCTTTGTTTCGTGTTCGAAATAAGAAAAAAACTATTTATTGTTATTCTGAAGAAGAAAGAAGAAATGCACTAGAAGAACTTAAGCCGAAACCTGAAATTACCCGATTTAAAGGACTTGGTGAAATTTCTCCAGATGAATTTCAGCATTTTATTGGTGATAATATTCGTTTAGACCCTGTTATGCTTGACGATAATATGTCCATCGAAGATTTATTAAGTTTCTATATGGGGAAAAATACGCCGGATAGACAAGAATTCATTATTAACAATTTAAAAGTTGAATTGGATATTGTTGAAGAAGTGAAATGAGAACGAGTAATTATAAAGTAAAAAACATTATTATATCAGTATATTTTGTACTAATAATGTTTGCAGTCTTTTTACTAATACTATTTAATACTTTTGGAGATATTGAAAATAATTCATTTACTTCAACTTTCATTATTTGGTTTATTTTTATTGCCTTATTTTTTCTAGTTCATTTTATTTCAAAATATTTTGAATATGATAGTGATGGTCTAAAAGTAACAGTTAAAAACAAAGGACTGTTAATCTCTGAATATTTTAATTATAGAGAACATACGGTAACATTTAAAAAATCAAGATTAGTTGATTTTAAAATGAATAATTATATCATTTATAAAGAATTGGTGCTTTTTATAGGGAATAAAAAGGACCATCATATCAATAAAGAACGTTTTAATATCACTTTAGTAACACAAAAGAAACGTAAATTTATACGTCATTCTTTAATTAAAATGATAAAAAACAATAGTAAAGAATAGAGTTAATGAGCGACGAAATCAACGAAAACCTACCAGAACCAGAGGAAACTAAAGAAACCATTACCAGAATTACTGGTATGTATAAAGATTGGTTTTTAGATTATGCATCCTATGTAATTTTAGAGCGAGCGGTTCCTGCTATTGAAGATGGTTTTAAACCAGTTCAAAGACGAATCATGCATTCCATGAAGGATTTGGATGACGGCCGTTACAATAAAGTAGCCAATATTGTTGGACATACCATGCAATATCACCCACACGGTGATGCCAGTATTGCGGATGCTATGGTACAAATTGGACAAAAGGATTTGTTAATTGATACGCAAGGAAACTGGGGTAATATTCTTACAGGCGATAGCGCCGCAGCTGCTCGTTATATTGAAGCGCGTATTTCCAAATTTGGTTTAGAGGTTGTTTTTAATCCAAAAATTACAGAATGGCAAGCAAGTTATGATGGGCGTCGGAAAGAACCGGTAAATTTACCTGTTATGTTTCCGCTTTTGTTAGCACAAGGAGGTGAAGGTATTGCCGTAGGTTTATCTACAAAAATTTTACCTCATAACTTTATAGAGTTGATTGAAGCTTCCATTAAACATTTAAATGGTAAAAGTTTTACCATATATCCAGATTTTCCAACGGCTGGAATTGCTGATGTTTCTGATTATAAAGATGGTCTTCGTGGTGGTCGTGTTCGTGTTCGTGCTAAAATTTCCCAATTCGATAAAAATACGCTCGTTATAAATGAAATTCCATTTGGAACGAATACATCTTCGCTAATTGATTCGATTTTAAAAGCCAATGACAAAGGCAAAATTAAAATTAAGAAAATTGAAGACAACACCGCTGCTAATGTGGAGATATTGGTTCATTTACCAGGCGGTATTTCGCCAGATAAAACCATTGATGCCTTATATGCTTTTACGAGTTGTGAATCGTCAATTTCCCCTTTAGGATGCGTCATTGAAGATAATAAGCCGCTATTTGTAGGTGTTTCCGAAATGTTGCGCCGTTCAACCGATAATACTGTTCAGCTTCTAAAAAGAGAATTAGAAATCCGTTTGGGTGAATTTGAGGAACAATGGCATTTTGCATCTTTAGAGCGGATTTTTATTGAAAACCGTATCTATCGTGATATTGAAGAGGAAGAAACTTGGGAAGGTGTTATAAAAGCGATCGATAAAGGGTTGCAACCACATATAAAACATTTAAAACGTCCCATTACTGAAGATGATATTGTAAGATTAACAGAAATTCGTATTAAACGTATTTCTAAATTCGATATTGATAAAGCGCAACAAAAAATTGATGCTTTAGAAGATCAGATAGCAGAAGTTAAACATCATTTAGCGAATTTAATTGCCTACGCTATTGCATATTTTGAACGTCTTAAAAAGGAATATGGTGCAGGAAAAGAACGCAAAACAGAAATTCGTGCTTTTGAGGATGTAGATGCTACAAAAGTTGTTATTAGAAATACAAAATTATACGTAAATAGAGAAGAGGGCTTTATTGGAACATCTCTTAAAAAGGATGAATATGTTTGTGACTGTTCTGATATTGATGATATTATTGTTTTTACCAACGATGGTAAAATGATGGTCACTAAAGTGGATTCAAAAATCTTTATTGGTAAGGATATTATTCACGTGGATGTATTCAAAAAGAAAGATAAACGCACCATTTATAATATGATGTATCGCGATGGTAAAAATGGACCGTCTTATATAAAACGTTTTGCGGTTACTTCCATGACGCGCGATAAGGAGTATGATATGACCAATGGTTCCAAAAGCTCCAAACTTTGGTATTTTTCAGCCAATCCGAATGGCGAGGCCGAAGTTGTAACGGTTTATTTGCGTCAGGTTGGCAGCGTTAAAAAACTAAAATGGGATATTGATTTTGCTGATATTATTATAAAAGGGCGCGGTTCTAAAGGAAACGTCGTTACTAAACATGCCATTAAAAAAGTAGAGCTGAAAGAAAGAGGGGTCTCGACATTAAAACCACGCAAAATTTGGTTTGATAATAACGTAAAACGTTTAAACGTTGATGGGCGGGGTGAATTAGTTGGAGAATTTAGAGGTGAAGACAGGATTTTAATAATAACGCAAACCGGTTTTATAAAAACTATTGTACCAGAAGTCACCACACATTTCGATAATGATATGATTGTTATGGAGAAGTGGATTCCTAAAAAACCAATATCAGCTATTTATTTTGATGGCGAAAAAGAACGGTATTATGTCAAGCGCTTCTTAGTTGAAAATGAAAGTCGTGAGGAATTGTTTATTTCTGATCATGAAAACTCACAATTAGAAATCGTTTCCACCGATTGGAAGCCTATGGCCGATGTTGAATTTGTAAAAGAGCGCGGAAAGGACCGAAAAGATAATTTAGAAGTGAATTTAGAAGAATTCATTTCCGTGAAAGGAATTACAGCTTTAGGAAATCAACTTACCAAAGATAAGGTGAAGCAAATTGACTTGTTGGAATCATTGCCTTATGAAGCGCCAGAAGAAATTCCTGCCGAAGAATTAGATGTGGTTGATGAAACTGAAGTGAATTCTGAAAGCTCCGATGAGACAAGTGAAGATTCAGGAAAAGAGGATAATAGTCAGTCTACACTTTTCTAAAAATATATATTACTTTCTAAAATGGGACGATGCTCCTAATAAAAAAGCTAAAACACCGCCAATTATACATGCGTAATAAATGGTAGGTGTTTTATCTTTAAAGAAAATAGAGGCTAATATTAATCCTGTAGAAATAAGGTATAAAGCTTTTGGATTTATTTTTTTCATAGATTTCAATTTTAAACTAAAAACGACGATTTACAACGATAAAATAAGGCGCTTGTAAATCTTCGTTTATACTGTTATTTATTTTTTTTCTTTTTGGCTATTCGGAAGTTTAAAAACTCTACAAATAAAGAAAAGGTAATGGCAAAATACAAATAACCTTTTGGAATAGCACCAACTGCATTTCCGAAAAATTTAGCTCCCGATAAATGTGCGGCTTCTGTAATAAGCATGAAGCCAATTAATATTAAAAAGGCTAAACCTAATAATTGAACACTGGGATGCGAGTCAATAAATTTTCTAATGGGATTAGCAAAACCTATCATAATTCCAATAGATATAACCACAGCAATAATCATTAGTACTAAATTGTAATTATGATTTTCATGCAAACCATTTGTCATTCCCACGGCTGTAAGAATAGAGTCTATGGAAAAAATAAAATCGATAATCATAATTTGAACAATTGCTTGCTTTAACGATTTAATTTTCCTGCCTTTTACTTCATTCTCATCATGAGAGGGGTCTTCTACTTTTTCGCGAATTTCCGATGTACTTTTATATATTAAAAATAAGCCGCCACCAAATAAAATTATCGCTTGCCAGCTTATTCCTATCTGAAGCCAGCTGCTATCAAAAGTGTAAAAGGGTTCTGATAAACCTACTAGAAAACTCACAAAAAATAAGAGAACAATTCTTTGTAACATGGCAGCTATCAAACCTATATTAGTAGCCTTATTCCGTTGGCTTTCAGGTAACTTATTAGCAGCGATAGATATAAAAACAATATTATCAATACCTAGAATTATTTCAAGGAATGTTAACGTTAAAAGTGCCATGATGGCATCGCTGGTCAATAAGAAATCTAACATATTAGTTTATGCGTTTGGCCGATCCTTTTTGTTTTGTTTTTTCTCCAACATAGGAATATTCAAAGGTGTAAGTGGAATCGGTGGTTGTTAAAATCTTCAAATGAATATCCTTCTGCTCCTGCATGTTTTTAGGGTTAATGGTTCTAAAAACCACTTCACAATCATTTATCCAACGTACTGTCGTCGAATCAACATGTCCTTGATAGGTTTCTATCTGTATGTCCTTCGTTCTGGTAAATACGGAATTATAGGTGGAGTCGTTAATAGTAATTTCACTACTAAAAGTTCCTGTTTGGTAATCGGTGCATTGGCGCTCTATTTGGTAGCAGCTTACAAAAAGTACAAACAAGAGGCAAAGTAAGAGTTTCATAATGGATGATTTGAATAGTTGGTGTTTTAAACAAAATTAAGAAACATTACGGTATTGCCATCGAACTTAAGAATGAATTATTAAAAAAATAAAATTAACAATTTTTAATTATTGAAATTTTTAAAGGTGCCGTCTTTAAAGAAAATAACAATACGCTCAATGTCTTTATTATTATCTGTAGAAAGCTGACTTAAACTTTCAGGAATTTGAGATGATGTATTCTCAACAGATACTTTTTCTGAAGAATCTTTTAGCGGTGTTTGAAATTTTGCTTCTGACTTTAAGTTTTGAATAGGAGCATCTTCTAATTTTGGAAATACTCCTTTACCATTTAGCAGCCAATACAATTCGACTTCAGGAAAGGCATCAATAATTTTTAAAACAAAATCTAAGCTTGGCTTATTTCTACCCGATAATATATGAGAAATACTTGAGCGCTGTACACCAATTTTTTCCGCGAAAGAAGAGGCACTTTCATCGAAAAATTTAATGACTTTTTCTAGTCGTTTGGAAAACTCATTGCTGTTTATCATTGTAAACTGTTACTTATGTAAATTAATGTTACAAATGTAAAGATTATTTACATTAAACCCATCAAAAAAGTCTAAAAAACATATTTATATGTGTATTTTAGCTTTAAGTAGACCTGTGTAACTCTTTGATATAATGTTAAATACATACATTTTATAATGTTGAAGTTTTTTAGCTTATTAAGCTTATTAAATGACATATTGTACTGTATACAATACTATACAAAACAACTTGAAATTCTGTTTACAAATGTAAATTAGTATTTGTTTACCTTTGTAACGTAACAAATTTACATATGTATAGTAGTACTTTAGAAACACCTTTCAATACCTATAAAGAATTACATTTAGAAGGCCGTTATATTACAAACTCTATGATAGAGCCCTTGCTAGAAAAGCTGCCGAAAAATGTTCAGGTTACTATAGAAGGTACTTCAGTTAAACATCAATCTATTTACTGTATAACTCTAGGTAGCGGAAAAAAACGTGTATTGATGTGGTCGCAAATGCACGGAAATGAATCTACAACTACTAAAGCGCTTTTCGATCTTATAAACTATTTACAGCGTAATCCATCCATCTTAGAAGCCTGTACATTATGTATTATTCCTATTTTAAATCCAGATGGTGCACAGGTTTATACACGCTTAAATGCGAATCAAATCGATTTAAATCGTGATGCTCAAGCATTGTCGCAACCTGAAAGTCGTTTATTAAAGGACTGTTTCTTAAAATTCAAACCAGATTTTTGTTTTAACCTGCATGGGCAGCGTACTATTTTTAGTGTTGGAGAAACCTCCAAGTCGGCTATTTTATCATTCTTGTCACCTGCGGAAGATGAGTCGCGAAGCTTCACTAAAACCCGTAAAATAGCTATGGAACTTATAGTTGCAATGAATTTGAAATTACAAAAAGTAATACCCAATCAAGTTGCTTTATATAATGACGGTTTTAATCATAATTGTGTGGGAGATGCTTTTCAAAGTTTAGGTGTGCCTACGGTTTTGTTTGAAGCTGGTCATTATCCTGGCGACTACAAGAGAGAGGTAACTCGCGAACTTATTGGTTATGCACTTATGATAGCTTTATATACGATATCTGAAACCGAATTGGAAGGGAAAGGCTATGAGGAATACTTGATGATTCCACAAAATGGCAAATGTTTTTTGGATGTAATTATTAGGAATGTTGAACATGACGGACATTTGATAGACGTAGGCGTACAATATAAAGAGGAATTAGTAGGTAATAGCATACAGTTTATACCTGAAATTGTAAAATTAGAGAAACTAGATGGTTTTTTCGGACATAAGGAATATGATGGTTGTGGGGCTAATGTGTTAAATATGAATGGTTCGATGTTGAGCGTTGGTAATCAAACATATTCAGTTATGTTAAATAATGCTAAATATTCATTAATACTGGCCTAAATAGAGTTTTTGATATATATAATTTAAATTTATTGTCTTATTTTTGTCTTTTATTTAAAGAAATTAATATAATGGCAAAATTTAAATTAGATGATGTCGATCATCAAATACTAGAAATGTTGATCGATAATACCCGTGTTCCTTTCACGGATATAGCAAAACAATTAGTTATTTCGGCTGGAACAGTTCATGTACGTGTAAAGAAAATGGAAGAGGCTGGAATTATTAAAGGATCTTCATTAACTCTAGACTATAAGAAATTAGGATATGCGTTTATTGCATATGTAGGTGTGTTTCTTCAAAAAACATCTCAAACAAAGTTTGTACTAGAACGTATAAATGAAATTCCTTATGTAACCGTTGCACATATAACGACCGGTAAGTTTAACGTTTTTTGTAAAATTCGTGCTAAAAACACAGAACACGCGAAGGATGTTATTTTTATGATTGATGATATTGAAGGTGTGTATCGTACAGAAACTATGATTTCATTGGAAGAAAGCTTAAACGATAAGAAACGTTTAATGCATTCAATTTTTAAAAACATGTAAGCTTTTTTCAAGCTTAAAAGAGATGAGCGCTTTCTTTGGAAAGCGCTTTTTTTAATACTTTAAAATATAGAATTATGTTTGTTAGTGAGGTTCCTTCTTCAGAGTTTAGTCCTTTTTATGCTAATTACATTAAAAAGGCTGGTACGTCTAGTTTATTAAGTGGATTGGGTCAGGGCATGGAAAATACAGCAGCTTTCTTTCGATCTATTCCTGAAAACAAGTTAGAATATCGCTATTCTGACGGAAAATGGACTATTAAGGAGATTATT
The DNA here is from genome assembly GCF_000224335.1 of Bizionia argentinensis JUB59. Taxonomy (GTDB): domain Bacteria; phylum Bacteroidota; class Bacteroidia; order Flavobacteriales; family Flavobacteriaceae; genus Algorimicrobium; species Algorimicrobium argentinense. The sequence continues at coordinate 101,425 of NZ_AFXZ01000002.1, forward strand.
CAGCATCTTATTGATACAGAACATATTTTTATATACCGAGCTTTGCGTTTTGCAAGACAAGATAAAACGCCTCTACCGGGATTTGAGCAAGATGACTACGTATTGTCAAGTGTTGCTAATAGACGAACGCGTGACCAATTAATTAATGATTATATGGATTTGCGGGAATCGACAATTGCTTTATTTAGTAGTTTTTCAAAAAAAATGCTGGAACAAATAGGTGAGGCTAGTGGTGCGGATATGTCCGTTAGGGCTATTGGCTTTATATTAGTTGGCCATGAAAAACATCATATAGACATTATTAAAGAGCGCTATTTATAGTTTTTTAGGCTCTGTAGTATTCGAATGCTTTTATAATAAGTTCGTTGCTTACTTGACAATCAATTATTGGTTTCCCCATGTTTTCTAGGAGAACGAAATTAATATTACCATGCTCATTTTTCTTATCGTATTTTAGAAGCTCAATAATAGCGTCATAGTCAGTTGGACTAAAAGTAACTTCTCCAAAAACGCGTTTTATTACTTTTTTTATGGCTTCGTTTTCAGATTTCGGAAAATCAGATAATTCTGTTGAAATATAAGTTGCTAAAATCATTCCAACGGCAATAGCTTCGCCATGAAGCAAGGCTTCCTTTTCAGGGTGGCTTAAAAAATATGATTCTATAGCATGGCCTAAAGTATGTCCGTAATTTAGTGTTTTACGTAAATTTTGTTCTAAAGGATCTTTCGTTACGATGCTGTTTTTTATGATTACTGATTCATATATTAAATTATCATAATCTGAAATGGCATCCGTTGAAAATTTATTCCAATAATCCCGACTATATATCAAGCCGTGCTTAAGCATTTCAGCTAAGCCAGAACGTAATTGATTTTCTGGTAAGGTTTCAAGAAAGTTGGTGTCTATCAATACCATTTCACCTGGATTAATAACCCCAATTTGATTTTTTAAGTGTCCTAAGTCTACACCGGTTTTACCGCCTACAGAAGCATCAACCATAGCTAATAAGGAGGTTGGTACATTAATATAATTTAAGCCGCGTTTAAATGTAGAAGCTACAAAGCCGCCTAAATCCGTAACAACGCCGCCGCCTAAATTAATTATTAAACTTTTTCTATCTGCTCCTAATTCAGAAAGCGCATTCCAAACGCCAACACAAGTTTCTATAGTTTTGTGTTCTTCGCCCGCCTCAATTTCTATAATTTCAATGGTGCAAGACGTTTCTATCTGCTCTATAAACTGTGGCAAGCAGAAATTATGCGTGTTTTCATCAACCAATATAAATAGGATAGAATAATTTATCGCTTTTAAATGCGTATTTAACGCGCTATAACAGTTTGAATTAAAGTGAATTGAGTAGTTTTCGGTTTGAATAGATTTCATAGGAATTAGTGCAAGAAATAAAAGCTAAAATAAGGTGTTTTTTTACAAAAAAGTCAATGAATGATAATTATATTTGTATAATTTTTCAACAGATATGGAGGACTCAAGAATATTTGATAATACAAAAATTGCTTTTCAGCTAAAAAGTAATAGAGAGTTAAATCGCGCACGCTTTTTATTCAATATGATATCAAATGCGACGTTGGTTAAGATAGGAACCGCACTTACTACTTTTGCCATAAAAGCCCATTTACCTGTAGAAGGTATCATTCGTGCAACTGTTTTCGATCATTTTTGTGGTGGTGTAAACGAGGATGATTGTTTGGAAGTTATTGATGCCATGTATACAAAAGGTGTTAGTTCTGTTTTAGATTATTCGGTAGAAGGGAAAGAAACAGAAGCACATTTTGATGGTGCTATGGAAAAAACTCTAAAGATTATTCGTTTTTCGGATGATAGAAATGCCATGCCCATTGCTGTTTTTAAACCTACAGGTTTTGGTCGTTTTGGTTTATATCATAAAATAAATGAAGGTAAAACGTTAACTGAAACGGAGCAGGAGGAATGGAGTCGAGTGGTAGCAAGATATGATGCCGTTTGTAAGTTAGGATTGGAAAAAGATGTTGAAATATTAATTGACGCCGAACATAGTTGGATTCAGGATGCAGTTGATAATTTGGTGACCGAAATGATGCGGAAGTACAATAAGAGTACAACAATTGTATATAATACCTTGCAAATGTATCGTCATGATAGAATGGATTTCTTAAAAAGTCAGCACGAACTGGGTAAAAAGGAAGGTTTTTATTTAGGTTATAAAATTGTTCGTGGTGCTTATATGGAAATTGAACATGAGCGCGCTTTGGAAAAAGATTATCCAACGCCGATTTGTGAAAGTAAGTTAGCAACAGATGAAAACTTCAATGCATCTGCAAAATATATTCTGGATAACTTATCTGACATATCCATTTTTGTTGGAACTCATAACGAATTAAGTAGTTATATGGTTATGGATTTAATGCGCGAGAAAGAAATTAAAATCACCGATAATCGCGTGTGGTTTGGGCAATTATACGGCATGAGTGATAATATAAGTTTCAACCTAGCGGATAAAGGTTACAATGTGGCTAAATACGTGCCATTTGGACCTGTTAAAGATGTGATGCCATACCTAATTAGACGAGCAGAAGAAAACACCTCGGTTGCTGGGCAAACAGGACGCGAATTAATGCTTATAAATAAAGAGAAATTTAGAAGAAAAGGCGTTAAATAATTCTACTAATTGCGCTGCCACCATTTCTTTTTATTAGGGTTTTTACCGTATCCATAGCCATAATCATTTCCTTTTTTGTAATCAACGCTATTTAACAGGATTGTCATATTAGGTAAACGTTTTTCTTGATACATAGTTTCAGCAATTTGCAAACGTCTCTTATCAAGATAATTGGCGCGTACTACGTAAATAAATAAATCGGCATGTTGACTAATTAAAAGTGTGTCAGTAACTAGGCCAACGGCAGCCGTATCTACAATTATATAATCGTACTTATCATTCACTGTATCAAATAGTTCTTGCATACGCTTGCTCATAAGAAGCTCTGCGGGATTTGGAGGAATAACACCAGAAGGAATAACCTCTAAATAATCGTTGTCTTTTAAGTTTACAATAACATCTTGAAGTTGTAAACTAGGATCGCTAATATAATTGGTTAGGCCATTGTCGTTTTTTATATTCAAATAATTAGTGGCTTTAGGTACCCGAATGTCCGTTTCTATAAGCAAAACTTTCTTCTCTGTATAAGATAATGATAACGCTAAATTAATGGCTGTATGAGATTTCCCTTCTTTGCTGGTAGTTGATGTAACAAAAATAACTTTGGATTGTTTTTCAACACTCTTAAGCATGAATTCAATATTGGTACGTACCATTCTGAAAGCTTCTGCTTTTGGCGAGTAATCAAATTTATTTATGAGTCGTGTACGTTTTTTAGCTTTTGGAATAGCTCCAATAAAAGGTACGTTTATAGTTTTCTTAATATCTTGCGCGGTGTGGACCTTGGTGTCAATCAGTGTGAGTAGGTAAATCATTCCTATTGGCAAACTCAAGCCTAAAATTAAAGCCGCCAAAATAGTAATAACCCACTTCGGTGCTACTGGTTTTCCAGAAGCATATGCTTTGTCGACAATTTTAGCGTTCGGAGATGAAACACCGTGGGTTATAGCAGATTCCTCTCGTTTTTGTAAAAGGTATAGATATAAAGATTCCTTAATGTCTTGTTGGCGTTTTATATCTTTAAATTGACGTTCTTTTTGAGGTGCCGAATAGATTTGTGAGTTAATTCGGGAGTTTTCCGCTACTAAACTATTGTAAGTTATTTGACTTGTAGTTTTTTTACTATTTAAACTCTGAGCTAAATCTGTTTTTAGTTGATTAATTTGAGTCGTTAAATTAACCACCGTTGGGTTAATTTCACTAGAATTCTTTAGAATGCGATCTCGTTCCTGAACCAAACTGTTATGTCTACTTGCTACTTGTTCAATAGCACCATCTTGAATGCCCATGTTTAGAGGCAATAAATCACTAACGTTTTGATTGTCTGATAAATGAGATCTCATGTAATCAATGAGTTGAAGTTGCATACCAGTTTCTGTTATTTTCGCTTCATTTTCTTTTTCAGTTTGAAGGAAAATTGTGGACTGGGTGGAGAGATTGGTTAATTTATTTGTCTGTTGAATGTCTTCCGCCGTTAAATCAACAATACCTAGTTCGCGAGACACACCAGTTAAGCGATCGTTTATAAAGCTGGAAGTGGCTTCAACAACCATATTCTTATCATTTATAACATCCTCGTTATATTTATCTATCAGCTTATCTAAAAATAGTTCTGCTTTTTCACCAACATTATCATTTATTGTCAATTTTATAACGCTCGATAATTCGGTAGTTTGAATTTGAAGTTTGGTTTTATAATTACTAGTAACGGCATTTATTGGCTGGATTCTAATAGTGATATTGGAACCAATTTTCGTGGCGTATTGGCCCATATTGGGCGTAATAATGATTTCGCCAAAACTTGTTGCTATGCTTTTTCCAAAATCGTAAAGTACACCTTCAACATCGCTGTGTTTTTGTGTGTTATTTTTCAAAGCTTTATTGTAACCTGAAGCCCCTTTGAAAATAAAATCTTTTGTAGAGTTAATTCGAATATTAAAAGTGGTATCAATAGTATATAGAAGAGAGTCAGGTGCGCTAAAGTTGATGTTTAAGGGTGGATTGGTATAAACTTCGTGCGCTTTTATACGACCCTCCACAAAAAACTGGATATTAAACTTTAAATCTTTTACAACGCTAGCAATGAGGTTTCTGGATTTAATAATTTCAATTTCATCCAATACATTGTTCTGATCATTGCTGAAGAGTCCGTAATTTTGAAGATTCGATATTTCCGGTAATTTCCCCTGAGATTTATCGTCCTTAATTTTAATGGTTGCCTTGGCTTGGTATTCATTACTGGCATAGCGTAAGTATACAAATGCCAATGTTAAGGCAGCTATCACACATAAAAGTATAAATTTCCACCTGTGAAGGTAAGGCTCAATTAAATCTTTAAAATACGTCTGTTGTTTCATGTAGTAATACTTATAAAAGATTTATTTTACTAGAAATATGGCTATAATGGTTGCTAATGTTCCCACTGCGGAAATAATTACGCCATTATTTTGGTTGTAAGAAGCCGATCTAATTTTGGCGGGATTAGGCTCGATAACCAATACGTCATTTTGTTCTAAATAGTAATTGGGTGATGTAATGGTACTTATTTTTGTTAAATCAAATTTGGTATAAACCTTTTTATTCCCTTGCTCTCTAATTAAAAATACATTATCACGTTTTCCATATATAGTTAAATCGCCCGCCATACCTAAAGCTTGGGTTAATGAAACACGTTCATTTTCAATTGTAAACGTACCTGGGTTTTTAACTTCACCTAAAACGGTTATGGTAAAATTTAGTAACCGAATATTTATAACGGGATCCTTTACATAAGCGCCGATTTGATTTTTCAAGAACATAGTTGCTTGTTCTCTTGTTAAACCACCCAGTTTAACGCTTCCTAAAACAGGGTACTCAATATTGCCGTTTTTATCTATTAAATAGGTTGGCATTTTCAAATCTGCATTGGCAGAAAGTGATGATGTACTATAGGAAACTGCAGGTAAGTTAAAAGGCGCCACCGCATCGGCATCGCCACCAATACTAATAAATATTAAATCGTTGGGCTTGTAAGTGATTTCCGCGTTCATAACGGCATTCTGTTCTGCGCTAATTGGCTCATCTTGAAAATAGATAATCTCTTTGCTTGTTGCACATGATGACGCTAAAACAGAAGCAATAAGCAAACTTATTTTTTGAAGGGTGTTTTTAAAGTTAATCATAGGTGATTGGTTTAGTTTAAAACATCATAAGTTGAATTATTCGGACTATATTCAGCTACAATATCTTTTATTTTTGAAACAATTTCAATGTTTTGAGATGTAGAACTTAATAAGCAAAGTTCTTCTATAAGTGTTTTTGTGACTTCTACACTAACGGGTTTGCATTTCGCAATCATTATTTTATCGTTGTAGGTGGGTTTGGTATGTTCACCTTCAATGAGAAGTTCTTCAAATATTTTTTCACCAGGTCTTAATCCGATAAATTTTATATCTATTTCCGAAGGAAACTTTAATCCTGAGAGGGTAATCATATTCATAGCCAAATCATGAATTTTAATAGGTTTTCCCATGTCGAAAACAAAAATTTCATGGCCTAACCCCATGGCGGCGGCTTCTAAAACTAGAAGACTAGCTTCTGGAATAGTCATAAAATAACGAATAATGTCTTTATGTGTTACCGTCAACGGTCCGCCAGCTTCAATTTGCTTTTTAAACAAAGGGATTACGGAGCCATTAGATCCTAATACATTGCCGAAACGCGTGATAATGAACTTGGTTTTAGCTGTTGAGTTTTGCTGACAGCAAATTAGCATTTCCGCAATACGTTTTGTTGCACCCATAACATTGGTGGGGTTTACGGCTTTATCAGTTGAAATAAGTATAAATTTATCGACACTATGTTTTTTTGATAAATACAGGACGTTTTTGGTACCTCGAACATTTACGCTGACCGCTTCGTAAGGATTTTGTTCCATTAAAGGTACGTGTTTATAAGCGGCGGCATGAAATATTATTTCAGGTTTGTGGCAATTAAATATAGAATCTAAACGCACATTATTTCTTATATCTGCAATAATTGGTACGACGTTTTGAATGCCTTTTCGTGATAACTCCTGTTGTAAATCATATAATGGTGATTCGGCACTATCTATAAGTATCAATTTACTAAAATTGAAAACGCATAGTTTTCGTACAAGTTCACTTCCTATAGAGCCTGCCGCACCGGTAATTAAAATAACACGATTGCTATACTCGTCAATTAAAATGGGGTTATTAATATTTATGGGTTCACGACCTAGTAAATCTTCAATATTAATATCTTTAATTTGCCCGATGCTTAAATCGCCATCAATCCATGTTTTAACAGCAGGAACTATTTTGACCTTTAAATTTAAGGCGAATAACTTACTAGTAATTTGGAGTAATCTAGTCGCTTCAATATTTTGAATCGATATAATAACTGAATCGATATGGTGTTTATCTATAAATTCTTTAGTGATATTCGAGGGGTGATATACGTTTAGAAGATTTATCTTTTTCCCAGATTTACGCTCATTATCATCTACAAAACCAAATACATCTATATCGTTTTTGGCATCATTACTTATCGCGTTGTAGGTTATTATTCCTGAATCGCCAGCCCCGTAAATTAATACAATACTTTTATTATCATTTTCGGATTCATTTTCAGTAATTAAAGTGCGGTATATCGCTTTTATCGAGAATTTGGCCCCAATTAGAAAAAACATGTTTAATAATAGGTGGATGTAGATAATGGAGCCTGCGATATCAAAAACATTATTATAATTATATTTCCGACTTATATAGGTAGTAACAATAAGAATAGTTGCTAAAATATTGATTCCAATTATAATGTTAACAACGTCTTTAAAGCCTGTAAATCTAACAACGCCTTTATGGGAGTTTACTAATATAAAACTTATAATACCAGCAAGAACCACAAACGGAATTTGCTTTAAAAACATAGAAAAATCAAAATCCAAGACAAAATTATATCGAATTAAATACGCTACAAAAAATGTAAAAGCAATAATGCATGAATCGAATAGTAGCACCAGCCACTTAGAGGCATAGCGGTTCGATAATTTTTGCAATAAGCTATATATTTTATCCAAAATATTTATTTATAATATCTATAATACGGTCTAATTCCAGGGTTGATAAATTTGAACCACTAGGTAAGCATAATCCACGATCAAATAAGCTGTCTGATACGCCATTTAAGTAGTTCGGGTAATTTTTATAAAGCGCTTGCTGGTGCATCGGCTTCCAAGATGGTCTGGCTTCAATATTTTCTTCTAACAAGGCGTTTAAAATAAAATCGCGCATCGTTTTAGTTTTAAATAAGACGGTAGTTAGCCATCTATTTGAAAAAAAATGTTCTGGCTCGTTTAAAAATTCTATATCATCAATATTTTTTAAAGCATGTTTATAATAATCATAATTTTTCCTTCTGGATTGCACACGATCCTCTAAAACTTGCATTTGCCCACGACCAATACCCGCCAAAATATTAGACATTCTATAATTGTATCCTACTTCCGAGTGATTATAGTCAATTCCGGGATCTTTAGCTTGTGTGGCTAAAAAAATAGCACGCTTTTTCGTATTGTTATCGCGGCAAACTAAAGCGCCTCCAGTAGAGGTGGTAATTATTTTATTTCCGTTAAAGGATAAAATTGAAAAATCACCAAATGTTCCACAGGCGCGATTTTTATAATGACTACCCAGGGCTTCAGCGCTATCCTCAATAATGGCAATATCATGCTTATTGGCAATGGCATGTATTTTTGAAACGTTATATGGCATTCCGTATAAATTAATGGCAATAATTGCCTTTGGTTTTTTTCCTTGTTTAATGCGGTCTAAAATCGCTTTTTCTAATAAAACTGGACACATGTTCCAAGTTTCAGTTTCACTATCAATAAAAACGGGTGTTGCGCCCACGTAAATAACCGGATTTACAGACGCTACAAATGTTTTGGTTTGACAAAGCACTTCATCACCATGCGTAACATTTAACAATTTTAAGGCTAAATGTATCGCCGCGGTTCCTGAACTTAAAGTTGCTACAAACGATTGGTTTTTAAGATAGCATTCTAAATCTTTCTCAAAGCCATCAACATTTGGTCCCAAAGGTGCAACCCAATTAGAAGCAAAAGCATCATTTATATATTTTTCTTCAAAACCACTCATGTGTGGAGATGAAAGCCAGATTTTATGTTTTACTTCAGATGTATTTTCTCTCATCGTAAATATCTATTTTTAAATAGTTTCCGTCAAATAAATACGTTAAATAGCTGATATCTACGTTTAAATTTAACGTTTTGTTTTAATCCCACGTTTTATTTCATAATCTATAATAAAACAGCTAGATTATAGTTAAGTTGTGTTGCCTTATCATTAATAATGTTCTTGATTTTCTTCTTAAAGTTTATACCAACCGCGTTTTTCTATGGTAAATATTGCAATAATTACGGGAATCATCTTAAAAAACATACCGTTTATATAGTTTTTTTTCAAATTCATCTAAAATATCCTGTCATTCAGATGTTTATTCATTTAAAAATCTAATTTTATACATGATATTGAACCTTTTAATATGACTAAAAATCCTTTTTCTTCAGAAACATTTAAAGATGTCTGGCGGAAGCATTTTAATACTAGTAAAAACGAAATCACCTTTAGTTTTGTAAAACCAATTTCGTTTTATAAACATCAGTTAGTGCCTTGTTTTGTTAATCTCGGAAATAAACTGACCAACGGATTAACCTACCGCATTGATAATGCTAATTTAGATTATAAAAACAAGGTGTTTTTAATTCGAGATATTCCTTCGTATCAAGAGCTTCAAGAACCAGCGAAAACCTCCCATTTAAAACTCAAAAAAGTCTTTCAGTATGAGGGTTATATAACCCGTGTTAGTAATTATGAGTCTATAGATGTATATTTAAATACCATTTACAAATCTAATACACGTTCTAAGTTAAGACGAAATATAAAGCGCTTAGAATCTAATTTCAAAGTTGAATATTCCATGCATCATGGTGCGATTTCCAGAGCAGATTTTGATTTTGTATTTGAGAATTTTTATAAGCTTTTTGAAAAACGCTACGCTAATAAAGGTGAGCCATGTGGTGAATTAAACCCAGTTATATGGGCCTTTTACACAGAATTAGCCTTTAAGATGATTAATGAAGGTACAGCATCTTTGTTTGTTATTTACACGGACGGCAAACCGATAGGAATAACTTTTAGTTATCATTTTGATGCGATTTTGGTTGAAGCATTAACCGTTTTTGATATTGATTTTTATAAATACAATATTGGACATACCACCATTTTGAAAATGCTAGAATGGAGTTTTAAAAATGAAATTGCAATCTTCGATTATACGCAAGGTGATTTCGACTATAAAAAGCGATGGAGCGATGATCGTTATCAAACTTATTATCATATTCTTTATGATTCTAAATCTTTAAAATGCCGATTAACTGCTGGATTATTAGAAAAATATTTCAGGTTCAAACGCGAGTGCAGAGAACGTAATTATAGTTCTAAAGTTCATAGCTTTAATCATTGGTTGCTTGATGGCAATACGAATAAAGCTGTTTTAATTAATACCCATAAAGTTGAAATAGTTTCAGACAAAAAATTATTAGATAATTACTCTCAACTTATTGATATTGATCTTTATAAATACACTTCTCAACGTAAGGCTTTATATGATTATTTATATTTAAATCCAGAGCCAGCAAGAAATTTTAAAGTTTGTTTATATAAAAATGATTCGCTTTTGGCAATTGGAGAAAATTCAATTTTAAAAATTGTAAAAGATGAAAGCTAGTCCGTTTACATCAAAAACATATCAGAAAACCTGGCTGAAATATTTTGCAAAAAAGCAAATCGTAAAAAAATTTGAGTTTATAAAAAACTTGTCATTTATTAAACATCCATTTTTGCCGTATTATATTAATGCAGGCAGAAACATGACTAATGGCATTACTTACGAGATTGATTATTTGCAACAGGATTTTAAAAACAAAACTATTGTTATTTATGATGTTCCCGATTATTGCGATGATAGTAAATCACCAAAAAAATCTAGCTTAAAAGTTCGCAAAGTCCGACAGTATAAAGGGTTTTTAGCTGATTTGAAAGGCGTGTCCAGTTTTAATGATTATATACAAAACACTTTAAACTCCAAATCTAGAAATAAATTCCGAAGCACTCTGAAAAAATTTGAAAGCTGTTTTGACGTGGATTATAAGTTTTATTATGGAAAGACAGATTTGGGTGCTTATGAAATCATGATGGTTGGTTTTAAAAAACTTTTAGAAATTCGGTATGGAGATTTAAAAATTGAAACGAATTTAAGTCATGAATGGCCATTTTATCAAGAATTGGTTTACAATATGCTTCGAGAGAAAAAAGCAATGATTATCAGTATAGAGGTTTCAGGAAAGCCTATTTCTATGTCGTTGGCTTTTGTAGGTGAAAACACTTTGGTAGGGGCTGTAAAAGCATTTAACGCGGATTTTTATAAATTTAATGTTGGACATATTGAAATTAGTAAATTTATTGAATGGAGTATAAAAAATAATATTCAAACTTTAGATTTTTCGAAAGGAGAGTATGAATATAAAACAAAATGGACGAACACTAACTATTTGTATAATTGTCATATATTATATGATGCTTCAAGTATTTCTTCAAGACTAAACGGGTGCTTATTGATTAAATACTTTGAGTTAAAACAATATTTAAGAGATAAGAATTTTAATTTATTTGTAGCTAAATTGCGATTCGCTATTAAGAAATTGGGTTCAAAAAATAGTCAACAACTATCATACAAAATTCTAGAGTTGAAAGACGATTTTAATATGAATGAATTTGAAATCACGTCATTGGATAAGGAGGAGGGAAGTTACCCATTTCTAAAGCGTATTGTGTTTGATGGTTTATATCAAAAACCTGAAGAATTAATAGGGGTTGAATTGTATAAATCCATTGATAAGACTGATAACAAGATGCGATTTTTAGTTTATGGAAATAAACATAAATATTTTATTGCGATTCTGTAGCAAAATATAGGTCTGCTAATTCTGACATGGAAACACTTTGAAAGTTATATGTTTCTTGTAAGGTTTTGAAATGTTTAAAAATGGTTTCAAGATTATTGAAATTTTCATCCATATAAACTCCGAAATTATGCGGATGCCACCATAGATGATATATTTCATTTTTTTTTGCAGCTTGTGAAAGTCCTTTTTTTATTCTAGAAATACGAAAAGGCTCCAATATTTCAAGCGTTTTGTTATAAGGTCTAAAAAATTTACTAGAGGGAATATTGACGATGCCATGGCAATTACGTAAAGAACTCAAAGAATTTGTGTTGTACCCAGATATGTTCAAATAAGCGTCTAGCAATCGAAACGCCTTACGAAAAGGTTGGTCCAGTTTTTCGGTGTCATGGGTATTAAACATCCAGTGTTTTTCTATACCGCGATAGCTTATAAAGCCATGTTTTGCACAAATTTTTAAATATGTAGCGTTAATTTGATTTCTAGGGAACACAATGCTATTGATTTTAGTATTTTTTTGTTTAGCAATAGTAATAGCAGCAACGATATCGGCTTCAAATTGTTGTGGTGTTTGGCCCTTTTCATTCGTGTAAAAATGACTAAAAGTGTGACTTGCAATTTCATGATTACCATTGTCACGAATTAATTCAATTAAGGAGTGAGCGTAATGCAACGGATCATCAGTTTCACACTCTCCAATGTCATCTATTAAACAGTATGGGTTAAAACGATTTTTAAAATAGGTTGGTTTTTCTGTTGGAAGCGCCATTAATAATTCTTGTTTATTTTGTGTAAACAAAAAACCAACGGTTGCAAAGGTTAAAGTAATATTGTAAACATCTGCCAAAGCTAAAAGTTTTGGAATTACTTGATGTACATTCCGTAAATTAGTCTCGTAATCTGATGATTCTTTTACGTCAAATAAGCCCCAAAAGAGCTCAAAATCCAATGAAATAACTAAATAGCCGTTTTGTGTTTGCATTAGCTTAAAATAGTTTGAATGGTTTTAATAATAATTTTAAAGTCCACCAACAAGCTTGCGCTAATGATATACTTTCTATTCAATGCTATTTTTTGAGGTAATATAGTATTAATATAAAAATCTTCCGGATTTTCTGCAGCTTTCAATAATTCTGCTTCATCGCGAAAAACAATAGAAGCGTAGTCTGTAATTCCTGGTTTTACAGATAGTATTTGCATATCATTAGTTGAATAATGATTAACATAACGCCGTACTTCAGGTCGTGGACCAACAAAACTCATGTTCCCAATAAAAACATTTATTAGTTGTGGCAATTCGTCAAGTTTATGCTTTCTTAAAAAGAGACCTGTTTTTGTTACACGTGGATCGTTGTTGCCGACTGTTAATAGGCCTTTTTTGTCTGAACCAGTAAACATGGTTCTGAATTTAAAAATTTTAAAATCTGAATTATCTTTACCTACCCGAACTTGTCTGTAAAACACAGGTCCTTTGGATTCTAGCTTTACAATAAGTGCTATTAGTGATAGTAAAGGTAGCAATAATATTAAGCCCAATAAAGAAAAAATAATATCAAAGAGTCTTTTTAGCATAAACAGGATTCTACTGCGTTATTAACGGTATCTACAATGTATTTGAGTTCTTGTTCAGTTAGTTGTGGATAAATTGGTAATGATATTTCTGACCTGAAATTAGCGTAAGCAATCGGGAAATCCGCAATATTATATCCCATTTCTTTAAATAATGTTAACATTGGAAGCGGTTGAAAATGCACATTAACACTAACGCCTTCCTTTGAAATAAAATCAATAATTGCATCGCGTTGCTCTTCAGTAATATCTTTAATTCGTAAGGTATAAAGGTGGCAGGATGAGACTTTATCGTTGCTTTTATAATTTGGTAAAATGGCCCATGATTTTGTTTTAAAATAGTCTTGATAATAGCTGTAAATGTGTTCACGCTTTTCCAATATATTTGAAAAGTATTCTGGTAACTGCGCCACGCCAATTGCAGCTAGGACATCTGGCATGTTAATTTTCATACCGGGGTATATAATATCGTATTTCCAACCGCCAGCTTTAGACTTGGTAAAAGCGTCTTTAGTTTGCCCATTTAAAGAAAAGCATCTTAAATAATTATATTCCTTTTGATTGTCGAAGGGTTTTGGAAGGTTTAAGCAAATTGCACCACCTTCGGCAGTCGTAATATTTTTTACAGCGTGAAATGAAAATACAGTAATATCAGCGGTTAACCCAATATGACGATTTTTATATTTGGCGCCAATGGCATGTGCGGAATCGGCAATTGTGATGATTCTGTTTAAAAGTTGCTGCTTATCTGATTCGGGATTGAAATGCGACTTTTTTTTATGAGTAAGCTCTAGGATTTCATCGTAATCGCAAGGCCAACCAGCAATATCAACTGGTATGATGGCTTTTGTTTTATTTGTTATAGCTTTTTCAATTGCTGAAACCGAAATATTGAAATCGTCATTAACATCAACCATTATGGGTGTGGCGCCAACATGCATAACCGCCAATGCGGTTGCTGCATAAGTGTAAGCGGGAATAATAACTTCATCGCCTGGTCCGATATCATACCATTTTAATGCTAGCATCAGCCCTGATGTTGCCGAATTAACACATAGTGTGTTTGGTGCGCCAACATGCTGGCAAACGAGATCTTCTAATTTTTTTACTTTCGGGCCTGTAGTTATCCATCCAGATTTTAATGCATCGGTAACCTCGTTAATTACAGCTTGACTTATGTAAGGTGGTGAAAATGGGATTTTCATATAGTTTGTTGATTAATAGCTTCTTCAAATATACCTATATATTGTTTAGATACATTTTTTAAACTAAACCTTTCAACTCTTTTTAAGGCATTTTCAACTAATTTATTGGCTAATTCGGTACATGAAGCTAATTTTATACAAGCATTCACTAATTCTTCGGTATTTTTTGAAGAGACTAAAAGTGCTTCTTGATTATGTTTAGCGAACTCCCGAACGCCCGTGACGTTTGTTGAGATGATTGGTAAGCCAACCGCAGCTGCTTCTAGTAATACGCGGGCAAATCCCTCCCGAAACGTGGGTAGTACAAAGGCATCTGCACTTAATAGTAGTTTTTCTACATCACTTCGTTCGCCTAGAAATTCAACATAATTCTTGTAATTATTAAGGATTTCAGCATTTAGTCGTTTGGAATTCTCTTCTAAAGGGCCAACTATTAAAAATTTGAAGTCATGACCTTTTTCATGACATATTTTAGCAGCTTCTAATAAGTATGTGATTCCTTTTTCATAGACCAAACGCGCCACACATATAAAAGTAAATCTTTTGTTGCTTCGTTTTGCCAATCGATTATAGTCCTTTAGTTCAATACCGCTACTGTAAATTAATTCAAAATTATGTTGGCTAACAAGTCGGTTTTTTAGAAATAAATCCTTGTCGTCGTTATTTTGAAACACCGTTTTAAATACCCGGTTTCTTACTTTTAAATGTAAAGTATTATAAACGAGTCGTAAGCTTTTATTAAGTAGAGATTGTGAAATAAAAACCGTTCCTAACCCTGTGATTGTTCGCGTTATAGGTGTTTTTGTTTTAAGTAATGCTAAAGGTGTTAGGAAAGCAGGTTTCGTGTCGAAAGTATGAATAACATCAAACCTATTTTCTGTGAAAAAAGTACGGTACCATTTTATAGTTTTGTAATCGGAAATTAATGATAAGCTTCTATTTAAGGGATAGTTGTAATAGGTGATATTATCAGGGAAACTTACAACACTTGTTCCTAAAATGGTTACCTCAAAACCCGCATCATTTAAATATTGCGATAGATTAATACGTTTATGCACATCTTCACCACCTACTAAACATATTTTTTTTGATCTAAATGCCATGCTTGAAATATTTGGGTGAATTTAAGGTCTACGAGTTTTTTTTAATATTAAAAAAACTATTCTTTTTGAAAACTCACTGTTGTATCAGTCAGTTTAATTTTTTTAGATTGATTATTTGCTGTAATTTTTTTATAAAATTATGTAATTAACAATTGATATTCATAGATTTACAATATAATTTTTAATTCAAATGGCTAATTTTATATCAAAACTATATTATAATACGGTTCTAGGTCACGAACTTATAGCGCCCTTCGCTAAGTGTTATGAGTTTTTGAAATTTGGATTAACACCAGATGCGGTTAAAATGAAGCGTGAATTTATAAAAAACCTTGGCTTTATACCGAATTTTGAAAAACCTGAAACACTCAACGAAAAAATTCAATGGTTAAAACTAAATGATAGAACGTCTTTACATACACAATGCGCTGACAAATATAAAGTTAGAGCGTATGTGAAAGAGCGTATAGGAGAAGATTATTTAGTGCCTTTAGTGTTTCAAACGAAAAATGTTCGGGATATTGTACCTGAAAACCTACCTGATTACCCAATAATTATTAAAACGAATCATGATAGTTCGGGAGGACTAATTATAAAAGATAAAATTGGAATTAACTGGACTCAAGTTCAAAATACACTGGGCAAAAATAAAACGATAAATTACTATTATCGCTTTAAGGAATGGCAATATAAAAACATTGAATCCCGTGTTATTGTTGAAGAGTTATTGATTGATGATCATGGACAAATTCCTATGGACTATAAAATGTATTTTTTTAATGGCAAACTTGAGTTTTCACAAGTTGATATCGGGCGTTTTGAAGGAGAGCGAGGCAGGAATTTCTATTCTAAAGACTGGGAATTGTTGGATTTTGTTATGAAAATCCCTAATGGAAAACCATTAGCCCAGCCTGAACGTTACGATGAATTGGTTTTGCTTGGTGAAAAATTAGCAGCGCCATTTTGTTTTGTGCGCGTTGATTTTTATTGTTATGATGGGAAGATTTACTTTGGAGAATTAACCTTTCATCCTTCATCAGGGCATTGTAAATTTAATCCAAGGGAGTACGATAAAAAATTCGGGGAAAAACTTAAGCTTCACGTAGCAAAAATTTAGCTGTTATAGATATTAAAATACCATTTTTGAAATGTATAAAATGCCCAAACCTTATAACTGTTATCTTCTTTTCCTGATAAATGATTTAAAACTAAAGGCCTGATATAGTTACTGTTAAATATGTTCTGTTTGCTTAATAGTTTACTATCAATATAGCTTTTCAATTCACTTTTTAAACTACTTCGAAGCCAATCTCCGACGGGAACGATAAAGCCTTTTTTAGATTTTTCTAAAAACCCTTGCGGAAATTTATGTTTAAAAGCTTCTTTTAAAATATGTTTTTTACTCCAGCCTTTTAATAAATAATTTTCCGGTAAACTATTGGCAAAATCCCAAAGCGTTTTGTTTAAAAATGGCGCGCGACACTCTAAGGAGTTCATCATGCTTGTTCTGTCCACTTTAACAAGCATGTCGCCCTCAAGACTTACTAGTCTGTCTATTTCGCGATAATCGTGCAAGGAATTTGGCTTGCTAATATGTGCTTTGTAGTGAGTAAATGGATTATCAATGCTGTGTTCTAGATTTAATAACTGTCCACTATCGTTTGCGAAACCTAATGAAATAATATTCCAGTAATTATCACCAGAATAATCGATTGCTTGAAGGATTTTTTTTAGCTTAAAGCGTTTTCCTCGATTATCGTCTTTAGTTGATAATAAGCTTAAAAGTATCGGTTTTGTGCTATTATGCAGAAACTCTGGTACTGTTTTGATATAGCGGTTGTTTAAGTTTCCCATATAATACTTGTTGTAACCCCCAAAAACTTCATCGCCACCATCGCCAGTAAGTGCGACTTTCACGAAATCTGATGTCTTTTTTGAAACCAAATAAGTTGGCAAAGCTGATGAGTCGGCAAAAGGTTCATCAAAATTCAATAAAATGGCATTTATATGTTCTTTTATGTCGTTTTCTGAAATAATAAATTCGTGATGATTGCTATTAATAAGTTTGGCTACGAGTTTTGATTTGTCAGTTTCATCAAAAACTGCTTTGTCAAAACCAATTGAGAATGTATCTATTTTAGTACTTGATAATTGCGATAGTCCTAGGCTTACAATGGATGAGTCTACACCACCAGATAGAAACGTTCCAATGGGTACATCGCTAATGCTGCGACTTTCAATACTAGTCATCATTAAGTCGTTTAGTTTTGCTTTAGCAGTATTAAATGATAAATTACTTTTTTCCGCTTTAAGTGAATTGATTTCGGTTATAATAGTTGAATGATCCTCTAAATTGTAAGTTATATAATGATTGGCTTCTAACTTGTAAATATTCTCATATATAGAGAAAGGCGCTGGAATATATGTCAGTTTAAAAAATAAATTCAATCCTATTTTAGAAATTTTAGGTTTATGCTGTAAAACGTTAATAATTGACTTTAATTCGGAAGCGTAAAAAAATGAGTTATCAGTTTTGGTGTAATAAAGTGGTTTTTCGCCAAAGAAATCGCGAGCAATAATTAGTTTCTTTTTTAGACTGTCGTGAATGCTAAAAGCAAACATCCCGTCTAGTTTTTTAAAGGATTTTTCACCTTCAATTTCATATAACTTTAAGACAACCTCCGTGTCACTTTTCGTTTTAAAAGTATGTCCTTGTGTTTCTAAATCTGCGCGTAATTTTCTATAATTATAAATTTCACCATTAAAAACAATAGTAATACTATCACTCTCATTAGAAATAGGTTGATGACCTGTGGTTAAATCTATAATTGAAAGTCTACGCATAGCCATTGCCACTGTAAATGTATCAGAATTATTATAATAAAACCCTGAATCGTCAGGGCCACGATGAATGATAACCTGATTCATTTCATTAAGAATACTTAAGGTATCTTCTGAAAGGAGATGTGACGATTTTATAAAACCATTTATTCCGCACATAAACTAAATACTATCAATTAAACGCTTCACTTGTAGACCAATATTTTTGACATCATAATTTTTAGCACGCTCAAAACTTAAGTCGCTATACATTTCTCTCATTTCTGGGTTTTGTTGAAAATACTTTATAGCTTTAGATAGTCCTTCTGCATCATCCACATGGACTAATAAACCGTATTTTGCTTTCGCAAAGGATCCTGTTAAAATTTCAACTGTTTCGTTATTGTTAAGTAACTCCAACGGTCCAGACATGCAATTGGTGCTAATTATGGGCAAACCTACTGACATGGCTTCTAAAACGACATTAGGAAACCCTTCTGTTAAAGAGCTTAAAACAAAGCAATGACCATTTACAATATGGAATTTAACATTATTTACATTGCCGTTAAAATGAATTTGATCTGAAATATTTAATATTTTTGTTAATGCTAAAAGATTAGTTTGTAAGGAGCCATCACCATAAATTTCGAGATAAAAATTATTCGTCAATTTACTGATAGCCTTAATAATACTTTTCTGATTTTTAACAGGAATTAATCTTCCAACCGTTACTACTTTAAATATAGCGTTTAAGTCTGTATATTCTTTTAATTTAGGCTTTTCAGGTATGGTTAAAATAGGGTTGTAAATTACGGATGTATTAATCTTTAAATTATAATTAGCGATTAAATCATTGTTTATATAAATAGAATTTGAAAACAGCTTATCATTTTTATTATAAAAATAGGGTATAAGCAGGCTGGTAAGAAATGATGTTGCCTTGTCCTCTTTGTACATAATAGAGGGAAAGCAGCGTTCACTAATAATAGTTTTTAAATTTGTATTAAGCATTTTCGCAATACCGTTTATAATATTTTGACGCACTAGAAACGATATAGCGACTTCAATTTTTTCATCCTTTAAAACCTTTCGATACGCGAAAATGAATTTTACATTATCTATCATTTTTGCAAATAAAGAGGTTTTAAAAGTTTCGTTAGGTTTAGATAGAATTCTGACATTTGTATCTTTATGAATGGGTAGTTTAATTTCATTATAAAGAAGAATTAAAGTCACATCGTAATATTTAGTAAGCTCATAAAGTAACAAGCTAACCACCTTTTCAGCGCCGCCATAACCAATAGCAGAAATAAATAGTCCTATTTTTCTTTTTTCAGACATCCAGGTTTTTCGTTGATAATTTTAAAAATAGATTTTTGTATTCGTTGATAATTTTAATGCTGCTAAACCTACTTTTAACCACTTCGCTTACAGTTTCAGGTTTAAACGGAAAAGTAACCCTCATTTTATTTAAATAGACTACATAGTCTTTAATTGTATCTGCAACATAACCGTTTTTACCTGGTTCAATAATCTCATCCAAACCTCCCGGTGCGTTAAAAGCTAGGATCGGTGTTCCTACAACGCAACTCTCAATAAGCACGTTTGGAAAACCTTCCACATAAGACCCTTGTAGGAATAAATCAGCAGCCGCCAAATAGACTTCTACTTTATTTGTATAGCTAATATACTTTATATTTTTTGTTAAGCCTTTACTATCAAGTAATTCAAAAATTTTTTCTTTTTCATTACCAGAACCTATGATGATATATTCAAAAGGGTATTTAAGTTGTGAAAGCGCTTCAATAATACGTTCATGGCCTTTCTCTTTACTTAAGCGTCCAATGGTAATAAATTGTAAGGGTTTAGAAGTGTCACGACCGTTTGTTTTAATATTAAAGCTTTTAGTAATAGGGTTATTGATTAAAATAGTCTTGGATTTCGGTACATTATAATTGGCAATCATATCCTTTTGCATGTCTTTGGATTGGCAAATAATACAATCCACTAGTTTGTATGCCAACACAATCATAGCTTTCGGAAATGCTTTATTAGTATATGGATTATGTTTATTTAAAACCGTTAAAACATTGGCTTCTCGCGCTACAAATTTTATTTTTCTGAAAAAGGGCGACATAAAAGCAATCATCGTATTCAGATGTACAATAGAACTGACGACAATATCCGGTTTGTGTTTTCTGAAATACAGAAATAAGCTCCTAAAAGCCTTCAGAACACGTGGTTTATTCAAATATACTATATGAAGGTTTTCTAAATGATAAACTGTATCTTTTTCATAGCCTGTAATAAGTAAAGTAACCGAAAATTGATTAGAATCTAAATTTTGCGCCACATATGATAATATACGCTCCGCGCCACCAGCAGCTAAAGATGGTAAAACAAAGAAAATATGAGTTTTAGAGTGATTCATTATTTTATGATATAACCTTTTCCGGTCGTATTTAACCATTGTTTTAAAACGAGTAATTTCCAGATTAAGGGATAATGATTCCAACTACCATCCATGTGTTGTTCAATCATTTTATGAACTTCATCCGCATCAATATTGGGTATTTGCCGCAAACTTGTTATATCTAATTCCGACAAAACATAATCCTGTAATTCATTTTTAAACCATTCCTTAAAAGGCATGGTGAATCCTG
This sequence comes from Bizionia argentinensis JUB59, assembly GCF_000224335.1. GTDB lineage: Bacteria > Bacteroidota > Bacteroidia > Flavobacteriales > Flavobacteriaceae > Algorimicrobium > Algorimicrobium argentinense. The sequence goes on from NZ_AFXZ01000002.1 coordinate 122,488, forward strand.
CTTTGGGTCTATCAAATATTTCTTTCGGGACATATTGATAAAGAACGTCTTTTAAAATCCGCTTTTGGTTTTTAGCTTTAAATTTAAAATGTGTAGGGAGAGATTGTGCAAACTCCACAATCTTATGATCCATAAGAGGTGCACGAGCTTCAAGAGAATATGCCATAGTTGCGCGATCTACTTTAGTATTTATGTCCCAATTCAGATAGGTTTTGATATCAAAATCGGTTAAACGTTCATAGAGGTTTTTATTGGTATGAAATAGATACTTTTTTTCAGTAACATCTGTGTAATCGAAATCCGATTTTAGCCAAGACATATTTACACCTGTAACCGATGCTAAATAAAGTGAATTGATATCATTTTGCTGCAAGCCTTTACCAATCATTTTCAATTTATAATACGGCATTAAACCAGCGGTTTTTGCAATCGCATGTCTTAAACAATTAGGCAATTTATATAATATACTTACTTGTTTCATCCATTTGTAGCGTTCGTAACCAATAAAACTTTCATCGCCACCATCACCAGATAAAGCGACTGTCACTTTTTCACTTGCGTGCTTGGCAAGCAGCATGGATGGAATGGCAGAAGAATCCGCAAACGGTTCATCATAATAATGACTAAAATTTTTAATTAAATCTAAACCTTCATTATAATTACAATCAATAATATGATGATCTGTTTGTAAATGATTAGCTACTTTTTGAGCGTAAATGCTTTCATCAAAACCTTTCTCATTAAATTTAACGGAAAACGTTTTCACCTTACTATTCGTTGTTTTTGTGGCTAATGCTGCAACCACAGAAGAATCTACACCACCAGAAAGAAAAACACCCACAGGAACATCGGCAAATAAACGTGTTGAAACAGCGTTACGAATTAATCCGTCTAAATCCTTAACAGCAGCTTGATAGCTCCCTTGATAAGGGTTTCTTATTGTAGTGTCAATATCCCAATAAACACGATCTTTAAACTTATAATTAATTAAATCGAATGAAAAGCAATGACCAGCTTGTAGCTTTTTAATTTCATTAAAAATAGAATACGGATCAGGAATAGCATCCCAAGCTAAATAATAACTAATCGCTTTATTCGATATCGTTAAATTATTATGATGCAGTTGAATGGACGACAACTGACTTGCAAATTCAAAGTGTTTGTCATTTATATAATAATAAAATGGTTTTTTGCCCAAACGGTCACGAGCGCCGAAGAGTTTTTGTTTTGTTTCATCATAAATTACAAAAGCAAACATACCATCTAGGTATTTTAAGCAATCTTCTCCATATTCTAAATATGTAGCACAGATTACTTCAGTGTCACTTGTTGTATGGAATTCGTAGTTTTTAGCTTCTAATTGTTTTTTCAGGATTTTGAAATTATAAATCTCGCCATTAAAAACAATATGAATGTTGTTATTATAGGTGAATGGCTGATTGGATCGTTCATCAACATCAATAATTGCTAATCGGTTATGTCCAAAAATGATGGGTCTATAAGCGTCTCCCAGAAATTTAAAACCCTGTTTATCTGGACCGCGAAATTTGGTGCGTTCTAGCTTATCTTGAAGCTGACTTTTAGTGTATATTATTGTTGATCCGTAAATTCCGCACATAATTATTCTTCTATATTTTCGACCTCTAAAGGTATTTCTTGTCGTACTTTATGATACAACCAAATGGACACAAAAAGGACATCGTATTTTTCAAAATAGTTGTGGGCTACCATCAGGTAACCAACTATGGCTATGGCTAAGTAAGCGTATTCCTGGTTTTTTCGTAAATATTTAAAACTTCTAATAGTCATAGCCAAATAGATAATAACAATTAATAAAAAGGCTATAATACCAGCCTCTCCTAAAACCATTAAAAATGTATTGTGCACGCCGTATTCCACCGTTACTAAACTTGATGCACCACGCATAGATTTATAACCAGCACCTGCAATAATATTATTTGTTATAAGATCGGAAAAATAGAACCAAGTTTCGTCCCGAGAACCTTCCGTTATGGTTTGTGTCTCTATTTCTTCGCTGCTGCTAAACACACTTTTTAAGGCAGAAAAGCGTGCTTTATTTAGCTGGAGAGTGGAGGCTGTAAAAATAAAAACTAACGCGATAGAGCCAATAGCAAGAGTTTGAATGTTTTTTTTATTTGCAAAAATAGAAACTAAATTAATGACAACTAAAAATAATAGAAAAGAACGCGAAAGTGTAAAAATACCACAAACAATTAGCGTAAACTGAATAAGTAGTTTTAGTTTATAATTTTTAATGATATAAGATAAAGTAAATCCAAATAAGCATATAAATCCGGCTTTATTCGCATTGAGATAAAAACCGCCATATCGCCCAAAAGAATCTGGGAAAACTATAGCATTCACGGCAATGCTTAAAGCACCAATGAGCAGAAATATAAGTAATTCTGTATCTGTTGTTTTTTTTGTAATTTGATTAACACATATTATAAATATAAAATATCGAACGGCATCCTTTATTAGTTCTGTTGTATCTCCAGAATACTGTAGTCCAGAAAATATAAAAAAGCAAATTCCCAAAACAATAAATGGCCAAACAGGTTTAGATTTTTCAGCAAAAAAGAAGTAAATAATTACCGAAACAAATAACAGTAAATTAGTAATGGAACCGAATAACGGTCCAAGATAATGTAAACTAAACGTGGGGATGTTTAGGAGTATTAAAGTTAATGCTATGTATTTTAATATTTTCATATATTAAAGCTTAACTCGTTAAAAGTTGTTTTTGTTTGTTAGTATATTTATAAAATACAAATATTTTTAAAACTTGAATAATCGTAGTACATAAGGCAATGCCAATCAGTCCAATCCAATTCATTAAAATAAAATCTAATATAATATTTAAGAGCATACTACCTAAAGAGACATAAGCCATAAAAGCATTTTTATTAATGCTTGTAAGAAATTTGACAAATAAATTTCCGCATATAATAAACGGCACGCCAACTAAATATATAATTTGAATTTTGGATACGATAGCGGTATCATTAGCAGTGAAACTGTTCCTTTCAAACAACAGCGCTACTATTTCTGTTGAAAATATACTGACAATTATCATTATAATCATGAGTACAATAAAAATCCATTTATTGAGTAAAAACAAAGTTTTAAATGATTTTTTGGGGTCATCTATGGTTAATTTAGAGAAATAGGGCAAGAGAACATTTCCCAACGCAATAATAAATATAGTGGTGAAGAATGCTGGAATTTTCATACCGTAATTCAAAGCCGCAATAGAACCTACAATAAGTTGAGCTGCAAAATATTGGTCCGTTACAGGAATTAATCCTGTTAAAAATCCTGATGATACTTTTGCTGGAACTTGCTTGAACATCAAAATTGCATTTGGACTTTTAAAATCTGGTTTTTCTAATTTCAAAATACGTTTTCGTAATGAAATTAACACTAAAAAGAATAATTGCAGAATGCTTCCTATTAGCATGCCAATAGCTAGAACACTCGTGCCAAGTTCCTTTTTATAAAAAACAACGCAAATAATCATTACGATGGATGTTATAATTGGGTATAGAGAAGAGTAGGTGAATTCGCCATAAATATTTAATAAGCCGCTTACTAAAGAAGTTAAACCCCAAAGTAAAATACAGGGTAATAAATAATAAAACTGGACAATAATTAGATCGTAATAACTAGATGTGTGACCGAAAAAGAACAGTTCTAAAAAAACATCGGTAAATAGATACGCTATAACCATAAATACCACGGAGGTGATTATTGTTATTGCAAAACTGGCAGATTGAAATGCTCCAATATTTTTATTTGTCTTCTCCTCGGTAATATAATTGGGTATAAAAACCGATTTAAAGGCGCTTAAAAAAACGGAATTAATAAAGCCTGGAACAAGTAAAGCTATAAAAAAGGTGTCAAGCATTTCTGACAAACCAAACTCACCAGCTATAACAACTTCTTTATAGAAACCAAAAACTTTTACAACAATAGAAATAACACCAACGATAATTATATTGGTTGCTATTGCATTGTTCTTAATCCTTTTTAATAAGGAAATAATAAATTGTTTCGCTTTCAAAATCAGGTGTTTTTTAAAAGTGATTTAAATGGCCAAACCATTATAAATAAGAGTTTCAGTAGTAATGAATCTATAGATTTCAAATAAGCTGATAATTGTAATTCTAAATAATAAGCAGCTCTAGATAAGGTAAGAATACGTTTTATAAACAGTTTGGGTTCTTTGGTAATGTAGTCCATATAATGCCAGTTAAGAATACATATTGAGTATAAGGCCATTCCAAATGCATCTTTTTTATGATTTTGAATTGAAATTGCATTTTCTGTATCTAAATAATAAATTCTTAAAATGTCGTTTATATATTTAGTTTCAAAGCCTTGTTTACCAATCAGTTCCCATATAATTCCTTCAGGAATATAACCTTTGGAAAAAATAGCATCGTTTACAGTGATGCCTCTTAAAATTTCAGTTTTAGTAAAACCCCATTTTTCTGTGGCTTCATGATGTTCCAGTTGACGTTTGAATGTGGAACTATAATAAGGTTGTTTTTCAAACTCTTTACCTACTAATTGTCCGTTTTGGTCTTGACACAAGCATGTTACACCACTTATTTTTGATTTTAAAGTATCTGGAATACTTTCATATGCTGTATTGAATTGCTCTAAAGCACTTGGAACACAGGCGTCATCAGAATCAAATGGTAGTATAAATTCTCCTTTAGCTACTTGAATTGCCTGTATAAAACAAGCCATTTTATGCCTGTTTTGTTTGTTATTAATATAGGTTACTGGAAAACTTGCTTTTTCTCGTAATTCGTTAATTTTTTCATGAGAATGATCTGTAGATCCGTCGTTTATAATAATCATTTCAAAATCTCTAAATGTCTGACTTTCCAATGATTTAAAAACACGATCTAAAGTATCTGTTCGATTATAAACCGGCGTGAATATTGTAAAGCGATACTGAAAACTTAATTTTTCAGAGGGCGAATATGTGGGAATAAATGTTCGTAACTCCATGTTAGATTTTTAAAGCTGTATCTATTATTAGTTTCCATTGTGATTTAATAATAGCGATTTCGTAATTTCTAGTTGACTCTTTAGCATCTATACCTAGGTTTTTTCTCAAATTTGGATTTTCTATAAGACGCTTTAGTTCTACTTTTAAAGCATTTTTATCACCTACAGGAATAAGTAAACCATTTTTACCAGAATCTATTATTTCAGATGGGCCTGAAGGACAGTTTGTTGACACGCAAGGTAAACCAAAAGCCATAGCTTCGGTAAGTGTATTTGGGAATCCTTCATAATTAGAGGTGAAGGCAAATATACCGGCACGATTGTAGAAATCTTGTACATTGTTAACGGTGCCTATTAAGTCAATGCGATCTTCAGCTTGGTATTTTTTAATAAGTAACTCCAGTTCATTGCGTAGACGACCTTCACCAATTATAATTAGTTTCCAATGGTCAATATCTAATTCACAAAAAGCTTCAATTAACATTTTATGATTTTTTACAGCTGTTAAGCGACCAACACTCAAAACAATGTGCTCTCCCTTAATATTACTATCCTGAAAATTCAGCATGGATTCAGATAGCGGATTTCTTATAATATTAATTTTAGAAGGGCCCAGAAATTCTTCAAAATACGTTTTTATCACTCGGGTTTGAACAATTAACTTTCCACAGTAGGGATAAACTTGACGTCTTATTTTAGACCATAAATTAGTTAAACTACTATATTCTGGATGTGTACGCTCACTTATAATATTTGGTATATTTAATAATTGACTAGCAATAATGGTGTAAATGTTTGTGGTAGTCATAAAACCAATAGCTAAATCAGCTTTTTCTTTTTTAAGAATAATATAAATACGCCTGATCAATTTATAGTTGATTGCAAGTGAGTGTAAGATGTGTTTTTTATTACTATATGTCAGTTTACAAGACACAAGTTGCACACGCTCATCCAATGAGTAAAATGGTTTATTATTATAAAGCGTAATTATTAAAACATGATAATCTTCTACAAACGCATTGGCCAATGTGCTAACAACGCGCTCTGCACCTCCAGGTGTTAAACTGGAAATAATAAAGGCAATTTTAGGTTTTGCTAAAAATGGGGCAATTTTTTTAGATTTCTTAATTGGCATAGAGATAAATTAATAGCCCAATAAAAGTAGAGATTTTTTTAATTAAACTACGGGGAGTGGGCATTAATTAGATTAACGACAGATTTACAATATTAACAGCATGATTATAGTCCGTTTTTTGTAGATAAACTGTTGATACATAGTTTTGAGTAAGAACATCTAAACTTAAATTTAGAACGTATATTTAGTATTCTCCCATATTAACTAAAATTCAAAATATTTACTATTTCATCGATTAAAAGTACAAAAAGTACTACAAAATGCATTTTGAGTAATTTGTTTCTTACACAAATGATGCATTTCATCGAATATTTGATGAAAAAGTGTTTTATTACTAGGCCGAATCCATAGTTTCGCACTGATTAATAGCAAATTACATTTAATGAAGACAGAAAATAGAAGGAGGTTTCTTGTAAAAGGAATTTTAGTATGTATTTTATCAGTATTATTTACCTCAAATAGTATGAATGGTCAATCTTATCCTGACCGAGAACAATTACCGAATGTTAAATATAAAGATTACAAGAAACCCAATACACCATTTCCAGGGTATTTAGAAACATTTAACGAACCACTTTCAGGAAGTTCTATTACTAGAATTACAGATAGTGAAGTGTTTGGTGTTAAAAATCAACGTTTAAGACATAACTACAGTAAAGACCAAACTTGGAACAGTGATGAAACCCTAATTAAAATGGCTGGATATCCAGCTGCAATTTTAGATGCTAAAACCTACGAGTTTTTATACTGGAGTAGTATTCCTAGTTATGGACGTTGGTCTAACCTTCAACCAAATATTATTTACGGAACTGCTGGGAAAACCTTTGTTTCTCATAATGTAAAAACTAATAAACGAACAGTTTTGCACACATTCTCGAAATACGCATCAGTTGACTTTGGCTTTGGTGAAGGTAATCAAGACAAATTTGATAGGTATGTTGGATTAATTGGTCGTAATGGAAGTGATCGGACACTTATAGTTTATGATATTAAGAACAATGTTGTTACGGGAACAAAAAACATTGGTTCGTCAGGGGTGCTAGATTGGTTTTCAGTCTCTCAATTAGGAGGTTTTGCTGTTGTGCAGTATCGTGATAATGGTCTTGGCTCCAGGGAAGGTATAAAATCCTATAACGTTAAGATGCAAAATGAAATCAATGTATATGCTACTACTCAGCATGGTGATTTAGGTGTCGATGCTTATGGTAACGAAGTTATTGTAGAATATGGTAATAAACCAGAATGGGACGCAAAGCATAGTTTATATATGGCTAGACTAGATGGAGGTGGATCCACTTTATTGTTTCCTTATATAAACAACAAAGGTATTTGGGGTGGACATATTTCAACTAGGAATACAAATAGGCCAGGATGGGCTTATATCACTGAACAATGTTGTCCAGATAATCCTGTTGCTCCAGCAGAAATTTTTGCCATTAAATTAGATGGTTCAGGCACAATTGAGCGTTATGGAAAACATAATGCATGGCCATCAACCTATTTACATGAAACACAAATAGTACCAAATAGAGATGGTACAAAAATGATATTTGCTAGTAATTGGGGTAATGCAACTGTTATGAACCAAAATGCGCCGCCCGCGTTTGTTCTTGAATATCCACAAGGCAAACAAGATTTGAGCGTTAATGCTGGGAATGATGTTGAAGTATGTCAAGGTGAATTTACCAACTTAACCGCTTACGGAAAAGGTGGGACTAATTTCTCTTGGAGTACAGGAGAAACAACCAAAAATATAGAAGTTAACCCAAAAAAAACAACAACCTATACGGTTACCTTAACCAATGCTTCAGGAGCTAGCGTAACAGATCAAGTAGTAGTTACTGTAAATGTTATTCCAGTTGCCAATGCTGGTAATAATGTTAGTATCGTTGAGGGCGAATTGGTTACCTTAACAGCCTCTGGTGGAACTACTTATTTGTGGAATACCAATGAAACCACGGCTAGTATAGAAGTTAATCCTACGGAAACAACAACGTATACGGTTCAAGTTATAAAAAATGGTTGTTCAGCTGAAGATACAGTAATGGTATCAGTAGCGCCCTTGCCCATAGGTGCCGATGCTGGTGACGATGTAGCTATTTGTTACGGAGAAAAGGTCATATTAACTGCATCGGGAGGATCAGATTATGTTTGGAGTACAGGTGAAACAACACAAAGTATTACTGTTAGTCCAGAGAAATCTACGCAGTACGAAGTAACTGTTTCTAATGGCTCTAATACAGATACAGATACAGATGTTGTAGAGGTAGTTGTAAATTCTTGTTTAAATACAGATTTGCCAATACTGGGGGAGATAGAGTTGTCCGTTTATCCTAATCCTGCAACAAGTGATATTACTGTGAAAGTATCTGGTATAGCGAATAATACAACTATCCGATTATATGATATGTTAGGACGGTTATTGCAAACGCAAATAATTGGTGAAACATCTAACAATGCTATCACTAAAAAAATAAATGTTTCTAATTTACCAAGAGGTATGGTTTTAGTTTCTTTATTTCAAAATGGTAAAGTATTTACTAAAAAAGTCATTTTGAATTAGCACTTTAATTTAAAACATTAAAAAAGCTATCTAACTTTATTTTAGGTAGCTTTTTTATTTCCAAATAACTTCAGTTATTGTAGCGATACTATCGCAATTTTCAATTTTCAAATCTAATTCCGCTTCTTTTGTTCTACCTTCTAAAAAATAAATACCACAAGGTTTCTTACGCGTGTCACTTTTAGAGAAATGAATATCGCCATATTTTAAAACTTGACGAATTGTAGCACTATCAATAGCATGAGCTTGAAATTCTTTTTCAGCACTAGGACTAATATGAAGTGTTTTTGAGTTGATGTTTTTTAAAACTCGTGATTCTGGTCCATAATCACAGGATGTATTTTTACCTTTTAGAAAAAAAGCTAAAAGTATTAAACCAATAGAAAATCCGCCTAGGTAATACCCAATACGATGTAATAATTTCACAGTATACTATTTAAAAAATTAAGCAAAAAAAATGACTAAAAAATCAACAAATTAACATCGCTGTATTTTAAGTCGAACCATTCGCCAACGGATTTGCTGGTTAAAATGCCGTGGTAAAAATACAACCCATTTTTTAAACCGCGATCAAAACGCAAGGAATTTTCTAAACCGCCATCTTCAGCAATTTTTAAAAGGTAAGGTGTACAAATATTACTTATTGAAATAGATGCCGATCGGGAATATCGGGCGGGAATATTAGGCACACAATAATGTGTTACACCATGCTTTATAAAGGTTGGATTTTTATGAGTTGTAACTTCGCTAGATTCAAAACAACCACCCATATCAATACTAACATCAATAATCACTGAACCTGTTTTCATATTTTGTACCATTGATTCTGTAACAATTATAGGTGCTCTGTTTTTTCCGCGTACTGCACCAATAACCACATCGCAGCGTTTTAAAGCCTTAGATAAGTTTTTGGGTTGAAGTGTAGATGTAAAAACAGTTCGACCTAAATTGGTTTGAATGCAGCGTAATTTAGTTATAGAGTTGTCAAAAACTTTAATGTTAGCGCCAAGTCCAATAGCGCTTCTTGCAGCATATTCGCCAACCGTTCCTGCCCCTAGAATAACAACTTCAATCGGTGGTACACCGCTAATGTTTCCAAATAAAAGACCGTTACCATTGTTAACGTTGCTTAAAAGTTCAGAAGCAATTAATACAGAAGCCGTTCCAGCAATTTCACTTAAACTACGTACCGCTGGATATGCTCCGTCTTCATCTCGTATAAACTCGAATGCCAAAGCAGTAATACGCTTGGAAGCCAATGTTTCAAAATATTTTTTGCTTTGAGTTTTCAGTTGTAATGCCGAAATAAGAATGGTTTGTGGATTAATTAATTTTATTTGATCCAGAGTAGGAGGTTCTACTTTTAAAATCATGGGACACGCATAAACTTTTGCGGTATCTTTTGTTATTTCTGCACCAGCTTCACTATAATCCTTATCACTAAAATTGGCGCCTTTTCCTGCGCCTGACTCCATTAAAATTCGGTGCCCGTTACTAGTTATTGCAGATACAGCATCAGGTGTTAGGCAAACGCGTTTTTCTTGAAATGCTGTTTCTTTAGGGATACCAATAAAAAGCTCACCTTTTTTCTTGTAGATTTCCAGAGTTTCCTCTTGTGGAAGTAATTGCTGTTTCGTGAAAGGTGAAAATGATTTAGACATAATTTAACGCATTTATAGTGCAAGTCAAATTACGAATTAATTTTTGAAAGAATAAAGAGTTTTCTAAAAATACTGCTTAAGCTTATTCCAAAATGAAATTGGTCTTATCCTAAACTCATCTTCTAGCTGCTGCAAGGATTTATTAGCCGTATTTAATTTGTCAAACATTTTGGCACGAATAAGGTATATAGAAGGGATTACTATAACCATTATAGGAATTAAAAATAATATCTGATTACTATCTACATAAATTAAATCATCATTCAAGATAGTAAATATTTGAAAAGAATACATAGCAATTGGTACTATAAGAACATGATACCACCAGTGACGACAGGTATAAAACCAAATTAAAATCAGCATTAAAGGAATTATCTTTCCTGTTAGAGTCCAAGCTACAGTAAGTACACTTCCATAATACCTACTATCATACGTAAATAACAAAGTGTTCCAAACCTTTTGGTCAGGAACACTTTCGTATAAATAAAATAAATAAGGAGTTGCTGCAATAAAAGTAGCTATAATAGTACCTACAACAACGCTCTTATTATCCGTGCGACGGAACCACGATTTTGGATCTTTCAATTTTACTAGTTGTCTGCTCATTTAAATCGATTATGCTTTCGGCAGCTTGTGCTGTAAACAACATTCCACCAAAAATTGCAACTGCTAATACATACTTTTTTGTTCTCATAATATTAAGGGATTAGATTAGTTAATACTCCAAATGTATATGAGTAATATGTTTCAAAGCAGCTCGAAATGTTAAAGTCATGTTAAAAACGATGATTTTGGGAATTTCGATTACGGTTTTACCGTAAAACGCCTCAGTTTGGTGACTTTGTCATTTTGTCAGTTTAATAATAAAGTACCTATTTTAGGGTTAATTGCCTTTTTTCAACTCCCAATGTCTCTAATGATATAATATGATAGTCATTTGGAAGAAGTTCTTTTATAATTTCGGGCCATTCAATAAACAGCCAATTATCACTTATAAAATAATCTTCTATCCCAAAGTCATATGCTTCTTCTATAGAGTTTAATCGATATAAATCGAAATGATAAATATCCCAATTACTTGTTTCATAAGTATTAACTAGAGAAAATGTTGGACTGCTAACATCATCTTTACTGCCTAATTGTTTAACCAAAGCTTTGATTAAAGTTGTTTTACCAGTTCCCATGTCGCCATTAAATATGATGACTTTATGAGTTATAACACTTAAGATTGTTTGCGCTATTATATCAAGATCGTTTAAACTATATTCTATAACCAAAGTGTCATTTTTAGAAAGGTCAATGATAAGTAAAATTTATAACTAAAACTAATTAAAATCGCTCTTCGTCGGACTTATCGTACACTTTAAAGATTATCTACTTGGGTTCCAGTACTACAAATGGAATAATCATTTCCTCCAGAGACACCCCACCATGTTGATAAGTATTCCTGTAATAACCTACATAATGGTTGTAATTGTTTGGATAAGCAAAAAACAAATCGTTTTTAGCGAAAATAAAGGAGCTGCTCATATTCAGTGCCGGTAAATGAATGGATTTTGGATCTTTAGCAACCAGCACGTCTTTATCTTCATACGTTAAGCTTCGGCCTGTTTTATAGCGTAAATTCAAAGACGTGTCTTTATCACCTATTACTTTTGAAGGATTCTTCACGTTAATAGTACCGTGATCCGTTGTTATAATTAATTTAAAACCCATTTGTTGGGCTTGTTGAATCATTTCTAATAATGGTGAGTTTTTAAACCAACTTTGGGTTAATGAGCGATAGGCCTTGTCAGTAGACGCTAATTCCTTCACAACATCCATTTCGGTTTTAGAATGCGAAAGCATATCAACAAAATTATAGACTACAACGGTTAAATCGTTTTCTTTTAATGTTTTAAAGTTGTCTACAAGCTGCTTACCACTTCTTAAATTAGTGATCTTAAAATATTTAGACGTGATGTTTTTTAAGCCCAAACGTTTAAGCTGTGCTTCCAAAAACTCTTCTTCATACAAGTTTTTTCCACCGTCATCTGTATCATTTTTCCATAAATTAGGATGCATCTTTTCCATATCGGCAGGCATTAAACCTGAAAAAATAGCATTTCTGGCATATTGGGTGGCGGTTGGTAAAATACTAAAGAAGGCCTCTTCTTTCTTTTTCTTGTAATAAGTGTTTACAATCGGTTCAAAAGCTTTCCATTGATCGTAGCGCAAATTATCAATTACTACCAAAAGCGTTGGCTGTTCTTTACTTATTTCAGGTACTACTTTATCTTTAAATAAATTGTGAGATAGGGTTGGAGCGTCCGTATTTGGCTCAAACCACCTCGGGTAATTTTTATCTATAAATTTCCCAAACAGTGTATTTGCCTCGGATTTTTGCGATTCTAATATTTCAAACATTCCGGTATCTTCAATGTTTTCCAACTGCATTTCCCAGTATATTAGCTTTTGATATAGGGAAACCCATTCTTCATAACTGTTTACCATAGATAAATCCATAGCAATTTTTCTAAATTCCTGCTGATAATTAGAGGTCGTTTTTTCTGAAACTAATCGCGAATGATCTAAATTTTTCTTCAAACTCAACAAAATCTGATTCGGATTCACTGGTTTTATAAGGTAATCAGCTATTTTATTGCCAATAGCTTCCTCCATAATATATTCCTCTTCACTTTTAGTAATCATAACCACAGGAAGTGTGTCGCGTTTTTCTTTAATTTCATGTAACGTCTCCAAACCGGTTAAACCTGGCATGTTTTCATCTAGAAAAACTATATCAAAGTTTTTATCGTCTAAAATTTCTAAAGCTTCTGTTCCGCTCGTACAAGGTGTAACCTTATAGTTTTTTTGTTCTAAAAAGAGAATATGTGGTTTAAGTAAATCAATTTCATCGTCAACCCAAAGAATATTTATATGGTTCATGTATATTTGTTTATATTATTATTAATATGATGCCAAGCTTGCAGACAAAAAACAAACTCAAAATATTTAACGATCCAATCTACGGTTTTATTACCATTCCGAATGCGCTGATCTTCGATTTAATCGAGCATAAATATTTTCAACGCCTACGCCGAATTTCACAAATGGGTTTAGCATATTTGGTATATCCAGGTGCAAATCACACCCGATTTCATCATGCTTTAGGTTGTATGCACTTAATGCAGAAGGCTGTACAAGTGCTTCGTTTTAAGGGTGTTGATATATCGTTTGATGAAGAAAACGCTCTATATATAGCCATTCTTTTACATGATATTGGGCATGGACCTTTTTCTCACGCCATGGAGCATAGCATTGTAAACGGGGTGTCCCATGAGCATATTTCGCTCAAATTTATGGAGGTTTTAAACACTGAATTTAACGGAAGTTTAACGCGGGCCATTCAGATGTTTAAAGGTGAATATCCAAGACCATTTATGTGCGCTTTAATTTCTAGTCAATTTGATATGGATCGCGCCGATTATTTAAAACGCGATAGCTTTTATACTGGTGTTGCTGAAGGTAACATTAATAGTGATCGTTTAATTACCATGCTAAACGTTGTTAACGATGAGTTGGTAGTGGAAGAGAAGGGTATATATAGTATTGAGAAGTTTTTAATGGCCAGACGTCTTATGTATTGGCAGGTATATTTACATAAAACAGGTATCGTTGCTGAACAATTATTGATGCGTGTTTTACAACGGGCTAAAGAGCTAACACTACAAGGTGTCTATTTGGAGGCAACAAAACCTTTAAAGTTTTTTTTAGAAAATGATATTCAAATAGATAATTTTACTAATGAAAAATTGGATACATTTTCCAAGCTCGATGATTATGATATTGTTATCGCTATGAAAACTTGGCAATATCACGACGATTTCGTTTTAAAAAATCTATGTGAAATGTTAATCAATAGGCAATTATTAAAGGTAAAATTGAAAAAGAATCCAATAAAAGTCGAAAAACTGCAGGAACATAGTGAAAAACTTATGGCAGAATATAATATTTCAAAAAAAGAAGCCGACTATTTTGTGTTTACCGGATCTATTTCAAATCAGGCCTACGAACAAAACAGTCAGCCTATTAATGTGCTGTTCCAAAGCGGAAAAATCCAAAATGTAGTTAAAGCATCCGATCAATTAAGTCTAAAAGCATTGTCTAAACCGGTAACAAAATATTATATATGTTATCCTAAAGATAAAATGTAATACATTTTTTCTATTTTTGCTTTCCATGAATTTTACAGCAGAACAAATAGCAGGTATATTAGAAGGAGAAGTTTTTGGCGACTCTAGCATCAAGGTTTCCAAATTATCCAAGATCGAGGAAGGAGCAGAAGGTGACATAACGTTTCTTTCTAATCCAAAATATACACCACATATATACACAACGAAAGCGTCTATTACAATTGTTAATAAAAGCTTTTCGCCAGAAAAGGCTATACATACTACTTTAATTAAGGTAGACGACGCTTACAAAGCATTTTCAAAATTACTTGAATATTATAATCAAGTAAAAATGAATATGTCTGGAATTGAACAGCCGTCACATATTTCTGAATCTGCCAAAATAGGAGAGAAGGTATATGTAGGTGCCTTTTCATACATTGGTAATAATGTAGTAATTGGTGATAACGTAAAAATTTATCCAAATTGTTATATTGGTGATAACGTAAACATAAAAGAAAATACTATTATTTTTGCAGGTGTTAAGGTTTATTCAGATTGTCAAGTGGGCAGAAACTGTTTTATTAATTCGGGCGCTATAATTGGTGCTGATGGTTTTGGTTTTTCGCCAAATGAACAAGGTGAATACAGCAAAGTGCCACAAATTGGTAATGTTATTTTGGAAGATTTTGTAGATATTGGCGCTGCCACAACTATAGATCGCGCCACATTAGGGTCGACTATTATAAGAAAAGGTGTTAAATTAGATAATCAGATTCAAATAGCCCATAATGTAGAAATAGGAAAAAATACCGTAATTGCAGCGCAAACTGGTGTTGCAGGGTCTACTAAAATTGGTGAAAACTGCATAATAGGCGGACAAGTAGGTATTGTTGGTCATATTACTATAGGTAACAATGTTAAAATTCAAGCCCAATCTGGAATTGGTAGGAATGTAGCAGATAATGAAGTTTTACAAGGCTCACCAGCCTTGAGTTATGGCGATTTTAATAAATCGTATGTGCATTTTAAAAATTTACCGAAATTGGTTAAATCAATAAACGAAATAGAAAGAAAACTAGATGGGAATAATTAATACTGATATCAAGCAGAAAACCATAGGGAGTGAAGTATCTCTCAAAGGTGTAGGTTTACATACTGGTAACGATGTGACCTTAACATTTAAGCCAGGCCCAGAGAATTCTGGCTTTGCGTTTAGACGAATTGATTTAGAAGGTAGTCCCATTATTGAAGCTGATGCTGCCTATGTTTCCAATACCCAACGTGGAACGCGTTTGGAAAAAAATGGTGTCATAATCCAAACTTGCGAGCACGTTTTAGCGGCTTTAGTTGGTATGGATATAGATAACGCAATTTTAGAATTAGATGCTTCCGAGCCACCAATTATGGATGGTTCTTCCAAGTTTTTTGTGGAAGCTATTGAAAAAGCAGGTATTGTTGAACAAGATGCTTTTCGTCAAGTTTACGAGGTTACTAATGTTATTTCTTATACAGACGAAGAGACTGGAAGTGAAATTTTAATCATGCCAGCAAAAGAATATCAAGTAACCACAATGGTGGACTTTGGCACCAAAGTTTTGGGTACACAAAATGCGTCTATTAAAAACATGTCGGAATTTAAAGATGAAATCTCTGATTCCAGAACCTTTAGTTTTCTTCATGAAATTGAAACACTTTTAGAGCACGATCTTATAAAAGGAGGCGATTTAAATAATGCCATTGTTTATGTAGATAAAGAATTATCGCCGGAAACCATGGCGAAATTGAAAATTGCATTCAAAAAGGACTCTATTTCTGTAAAACCAAACGGTATTCTAGATAATTTAACTTTGCACCATCCTAATGAAGCAGCAAGGCATAAGTTATTAGATGTTATTGGCGATTTAGCTCTAATTAGAACGCGAATCAAAGGTAAAGTTATAGCTAACAAACCTGGCCATTTTGTTAATACACAGTTTGCTAAAAAAATGTGTAAACTTATAAAAAATGAGCGTCGTAATAATGTGCCTAATATTGATTTAAATCAAGAACCTTTAATGGATGTGAATCAAATTATGAACATGTTGCCACATAGACAACCGTTTTTATTGATTGATAAAATATTTGAACTAACGGATTCAGGTGTTATCGGAATGAAAAACGTTACGATGAACGAACCATTTTTTGCAGGACATTTTCCAGGTGCTCCAGTTATGCCAGGCGTATTAATTGTAGAAGCTATGGCACAAACAGGAGGGATTTTGGTGTTGAGTACCGTTCCAGATCCAGAAAATTATTTGACATTCTTTATGAAAATAGACAATGTCAAATTCAAGCAAAAAGTAGTTCCTGGCGATACGCTTATTTTTAAATGCGATTTAATTACGCCAATACGCCGTGGCATCTGTCATATGCAAGGTTATGCGTATGCTAATGGGAAACTGTGTGCAGAGGCAGAATTAATGGCGCAAATTTCGAAAGTTAAATAAATATAAAAGGATTGGCAATTTTAAAAAATTGCTGACAATTTTACCAATAAATAATTTTAGTACAAAATGAATCAACCACTAGCATACGTACATCCAGGAGCAAAAATTGCTAAAAATGTCGTTATTGATCCTTTTACAACTATTCATAATAATGTTATTATTGGTGAAGGAACTTGGATTGGAAGTAACGTAACCATTATGGAAGGCGCCCGAATTGGTAAGAACTGTAATATTTTCCCTGGTGCTGTTATTTCAGCAACACCACAGGATTTAAAGTATAAAGATGAAGATACAACTGTCGAAATTGGCGATAACGTTACCATTCGTGAATGTGTAACCATAAATCGTGGTACAACGGACCGAATGAAGACTGTAATTGGCGATAATTGCTTAATTATGGCGTATTGCCATATTGCACACGACTGTGTGATTGGAAATAACTGTATCTTTTCAAATAATAGTACATTAGCTGGACATATAACGGTTGGAAATTATGTAGTTTTAGCAGGGATGACAGCTGTTCATCAGTTTTGTTCTATTGGAAATCATGCTTTTGTAACGGGTGGATCTTTAGTACGTAAAGATGTTCCGCCATTTGTAAAAGCGGCACGTGAACCATTATCTTATGTAGGAATTAACTCTGTAGGATTAAGACGCAGAGGTTTTTCGACAGAAAAAATTAGAGAAATTCAAGATATTTACAGAATATTATATCAGAAAAATTATAATAATACTCAAGCAGCTGAAATTATTGAAGCTGAAATGGAAGCCACTCATGAACGTGACGAAATTTTACAATTTATAAAAGATTCGCAACGTGGGATTATGAAGGGATATTTCAAATCAAATTAATTTATCCTTCAAAAAGATAAATAAGTAAGAAAACAATTTTTCAATTAACAACTTTACAACAAATAACACTATGGCAAATACGTCAGATATTAGAAACGGATTATGTATCCGATTTAACCATGATATTTATAAAATCACGGAGTTTTTACATGTGAAGCCTGGTAAAGGACCTGCTTTTGTAAGAACAAAGATGAAAAGTGTTACAACTGGTAAAACATTGGAAAACACTTTTTCTGCCGGTCATAAAATTGATGATGTCCGTGTGGAAACACATAAATTCCAATTCTTGTATCAGGAAGGCGAGTTTTATCACTTTATGAATACGGAAGATTATACGCAAATTCGTTTATTAGAAGCTGGCTTGGATAGATCAGATTTAATGAAGGAAGGTGAAGTGGTAACCGTTTTAATTAATACAGAAGATAACATGCCACTTTCAGTTGAAATGCCTGCAAGTGTAATTTTAGAAGTTTCATCAACAGAACCTGGTGTAAAAGGAAATACAGCTACTAACGCTACAAAACCTGCAACAGTGGAAACTGGTGCAGAAGTTAACGTGCCACTTTTTATTAATGAAGGTGATAAAATACGTATTGAAACAGAAAAAGGTACTTATAAAGAGCGTGTAAAAGAGTAATCGTGAAATTTCCAAAACAACATACACTTCAAGAAATTGCTACATTAATTAATGTACCATTTATAGGCGATCCTAATTTCCCAGTTTTAGGCATGAACGAAATTCATGTGGTAGAAACTGGCGACATTGTATTTGTAGATCATCCTAAATATTACGACAAAGCGTTAAACTCTGCAGCGACCATTATATTAATTAATAAAGAAGTGGCTTGTCCTGAAGGGAAAGCATTGTTGGTTAGTGATGATCCGTTTCGTGATTTTAATAAATTAACCAAACACTTCAAACCTTTTCAACCGGCATCGTCCGCGATTTCAGAATCGACTAGAATTGGAAAAAACACCATCATTCAACCAAATTGCTTTATAGGAAACAATGTCGTTATAGGCGATAACTGTGTCATCCATGCTAATGTTTGCATTTATGATGATACTGTAATCGGAAATAACGTATCCATACACGCTGGAACGGTTTTGGGAGCTAGTGCTTTTTATTATAAAAATAGACCAGATGGTTTTGATCCTTTAATTTCTGGAGGACGCGTTGTTATAAAGGACCATGTAGATATTGGTGCACTCTGCACTATTGATAGAGGTGTAACAGGCGACACAACCATTGGCGAAGGTTCTAAACTAGATAATCAAATTCAAATAGGGCATGATACCGTAGTTGGAAAAAAATGCTTAATAGCCTCGCAAACTGGTATTGCGGGTTGTGTTATTATTGAAGATGAAGTTACTATTTGGGGACAAGTAGGTTGTGCTAGCGGTATTACTATTGGTACAAAAGCGGTAGTACATGCACAATCTGGTATAAGTAAATCGTTAGCCGGACATAAAACGTATTGGGGAACACCCGCTCAAGAAGCACGTTCCGTATTAAAAGAAATGGCATCTATAAAACAGATTCCAAAAATAATTGAGGAATTAAAAAATAAGTAAATGACTTCAAAAGCACTTATTAAATCATTTTTCGAATCTGATTTAGCAAATGATCCAGCACTAATAGAACAGTTTTATCATAAAGATTGTTTAATTTACTGGAATAGTAGTAAAGGTCTTTCGGAAAGAAATTTTGAAGACATTTCTAATTTCTTTGAAGGCGTTAGAGAATCTTATGAGAGTTTACGTTTTGACCTTACACATTTATTAAAAGAAGATAAAATAATAACTGCTCGTTATACATTGTATGCGAGTACGATAGAATCGAATGCCGATGAAATTCCTATTGCACATTATATTTCGATTTTTCATTTAAAAGACAATAAAATACATCGTGCATACGAGATTAGTCAGCCAGCAGATAAGGATACAATTGCGTCAGAAGCATATTCTTAAATAAAACTTTAAAAAGACTTTACAAATAGCGGGCAAAGCACTACTTTTGTCTCGTTTTAAAAACATAAAAAATCAAACTTAAATGAGCGTTTTAGTTAATAAGAATTCAAAGATAATAGTTCAAGGGTTTACAGGAAGTGAAGGAACATTTCACGCTGGCCAAATGATTGAATACGGAACCAACGTTGTTGGAGGTGTTACACCGGGTAAAGGAGGTCAAACACATTTAGACAGACCTGTTTTTAATACAGTTCAAGAAGCTGTAGAAAAAGTTGGTGCTGATACATCCATTATTTTTGTACCGCCTGCATTTGCTGCCGATGCTATTATGGAAGCTGCTGATGCTGGTATTAAAGTAATTATTACAATTACTGAAGGTATTCCTGTAGCAGATATGATTAAAGCTGCTCATTATATAAAAAACAGAGATTGCCGTTTAATTGGCCCTAACTGTCCGGGTGTTATTACGCCAGGTGAAGCTAAAGTTGGTATCATGCCAGGTTTTGTTTTCAAAAAAGGTACAATTGGTATTGTTTCTAAATCTGGAACATTAACCTATGAAGCTGCAGATCAAGTTGTAAAACAAGGTTTAGGTATTACAACAGCTATCGGTATTGGTGGTGATCCAATTATTGGAACAACTACTAAAGAAGCTATCGAATTACTAATTAACGATCCAGAAACAGAAGCTGTGGTTATGATTGGTGAAATTGGAGGTCAATTAGAAGCGGATGCTGCACATTGGTATAAAGCTAGTGGTAGCAAGAAACCAGTTATTGGTTTTATTGCTGGTGAAACTGCTCCTGCAGGTCGTACTATGGGTCATGCTGGTGCCATTGTTGGTGGTAGTGATGATACGGCGCAAGCTAAAAAGAAGATTATGAGAGAATGTGGTATTCACGTTGTTGAATCGCCAGCTGAAATAGGTAAAAAAGTTGCTGAAGTTATGGCTTCTTTATAATTATAAAATAATTTAAATGAAGGCTATCTTTTTAAGGATGGCCTTTTTTTTGTTTTATATTTAAACTAAAATGATTAGTTAAAGTATGGGAGATTATGAAATACGTTTTTATCTACTCTACACATCTACTACGTGTCACAATTCATCCACGCTTGAACGCTTGAATTCAGTATTGTAACCAATATCCTGTATAGAAATGAATTATTTTTTATCTTAGAGGAATCTTGGATTAATTATGTACAAAAAGTTATCTTTGATTTTAAGAAATACCAACGTAAATAAATTTATATAAATGACATTATTAAAAGGAAAAACAGCTATTATTACTGGTGCAAGCCGTGGAATAGGAAGAGGTATTGCACAGGTTTTTGCACAACATGGTGCAAACGTTGCGTTTACTTATAGTTCTTCGGTAGAAGCTGCTAATGAGCTTGAAAAGGAATTAAATGCCCTTGGTGTAAAAGCTAAAGGTTATAAAAGTAATGCCGCTAGTTTTGATGAAGCACAACAACTTGCCGAAGACGTGGTTCAGGAATTTGGTAGTATTGATATATTAGTAAATAACGCCGGTATTACAAAAGATAATTTGTTGATGCGTTTAACTGAAGCCGATTTCGATAAAGTTATTGAAGTCAATTTAAAGTCTGTTTTTAATATGACTAAAGCAGTTCAACGTACCATGCTTAAACAACGAAAAGGCTCAATTATTAATATGAGTTCGGTAGTAGGGGTTAAGGGTAATGCGGGGCAAACTAATTATGCAGCTTCAAAAGCCGGTATAATTGGTTTTTCAAAATCGGTTGCTTTAGAGCTTGGTTCTAGAAACATTAGAAGTAATGTTATCGCACCTGGCTTTATTGAAACTGAAATGACAGCAAAATTAGACGAAGCAACTGTGAAAGGTTGGAGAGATACTATTCCCTTAAAACGTGGAGGAACTCCTGAAGATATTGCTAATGCTTGTGTGTTTTTAGCAAGTGATATGTCGGCGTATATTACAGGACAAACACTTAATGTGGATGGCGGTATGCTAACATAATTTATGACGAGCATAACGATTATTTATATAATCCTATCTGGAATTATAGCGCTATTTTTAGCGCTTTTTCAGTATGCATATAAATCAAAATATACTAAAACTAATGCTGTTTTAGCCGGTTTGCGATTTATTACCATCTTTTCTATATTATTGCTTTTAATAAACCCGAAGTTAGATTCGGAAACATTTTACAATGAAAAGCCGAATCTGGTTGTCGCTATTGATGATTCAAATTCTTTGGATTTTCTAGAACAGTCCGATAGCGTCCGAATTCTGGTTAATGCGCTTAAAAATAATTCAGATTTAAACAAAAAATTCAACATAGATTTTTATAAATTCAGTGATGATATCTCGCTGTATGATAGTTTAGAATTCAGCACCAAACAAACTAATATTGACAAAGCGCTAAAAGGTTTACAGGCTATTTATAAAAATACGGTGGCGCCAACTATTTTAATTACAGATGGTAATCAAACCTATGGAAACGATTACGAATATGCTGCTAAAAGCTATAAACAACCAATTTATCCAATTGTTTTGGGTGATACAACAAATCATATTGATTTAAAAATCAATCAATTAAATGTTAATAAATATGCTTTCTATAAGAATAAGTTCCCTGTAGAGGTTATTTTGGTATATAATGGCGAAGCGGCTGTAACCTCCGAGTTTAAAATTACAAGCGGTAATTCGACAGTTTATTCTGAAAGGGTATCCTTAAGTAAATCGAATAACTCCAAAATTATTCAGGTAACATTAAGCGCCAATCAAATTGGTCTATTTACTTACAAAGCATCAATTCAGCCACTTGCCAACGAAAAAAATATAATTAATAATTATAAAAACTTCGCCATAGAAGTTATTGATGAACAAACCAATATTGCCATAGTTAGCGATATTTTACATCCAGATTTAGGAACTCTTAAAAAAAGTATTGAAAGCAATGAGCAGTGCAGCATTAGTATTTTAAAACCAAGTGAATATTTAGCAAAAATAAATGACTTTCAATTAGCGATTTTATATCAGCCAAACGCGAGCTTTAAATCTGTAATTGATAAATTAAACACGGATAACCTAAACCGATTTGTTATTGCGGGTACACAAACTAGTTGGAATTTTTTAAATAGCGTAAGCACCAATTATCAGCATGATTTAATTTCACAAACCGAAAACTATCTGGCTGAAGAAAATAATAATTATACGGAGTTTATTATTCCAGATATTAATTTTGACGACTTTCCGCCCTTATCTGGTCAGTTTGGAAACATTAATGTAAAAGTATCTTTTCAAATCTTACTCTACAAACAAATAGGAAGTATTACCACTGATAAACCCTTATTATTAACACTTGACAACAACAATAGGAGAGAGGCTCTGCTTTTAGGTGAAAATATCTGGAAGTGGCGCGCTCAAAGTTATATAGGTACTAATTCCTTTAATAATTTTGATGATTTCTTCGGGAAAATGGTTCAATATCTGGCATCTAAAAAGCGGAGAGAGCGTTTGAGTTTAGAGTACGAATCTTTTTATGATGGAAACACCAATATATTGTTACAAGCACAATACTTCAATAAGAACTATGAATTTGATAATCGTGAAACATTAACAATAATGGTTACGGATGAAGTTTCAAAAGAAACGAAAACGATTCCATTGGTATTAAAAAACGCTAATTATGAAGTCGATTTAAGCAGTCTTCCCGCATCCGATTATCAGTTTACAGTTAAAGCTAATTCTAATAATATTTCTAAATCGGGACGTTTTAAAATATTGGCTTATAATATTGAAGAACAATTCAGTAACGCTAATGCGTCTAAATTACAAAAACTGGCTACCGATAGTCAAGGACAGACTTATTTTAATATCCAAATTACAGATTTAACAAACCATTTGCTTACTGATAATCGTTATACTTCTATACAGCGAGCCACTAAAAAAACAGTATCTTTGATCGACTGGAAATATTTGCTAGGACTATTAGTTTTAAGCCTTTCGGCAGAATGGTTTTATCGCAAATACAAAGGTCTTATTTAAATTATATAAAGATAAAAATTAAACTATGGAGAAATTTCCTAAAATTGGATTACCTATTATTATTGGAGTTGTTATTTTAATTGTTATAATCGCCAAATCGGCTGTTACCATTGGTTCAGGTGAGGCAGGTGTATTATACAGAACTTTCGATAACGGTGTTGTTACAGATGAACCGCCTTTAAATGAAGGTTTTCATATCGTTGCACCTTGGAATAAGGTTTTCGTTTATGAAGTACGTCAACAAGAACTTGTAGAGCGTATGAATGTATTATCTTCTAACGGATTAGATATTAAATTAGAAGCATCTATTTGGTTTCAACCAGCTTATGAAAGTTTAGGTAAATTACATCAAGAAAAAAGTGAAATGTATAAAGAACGCGTGTTGTTACCAGCTATTCGTTCGGCAGCAAGAAGCGTTGTAGGTCGTTATACACCAGAGCAATTATATTCTAGTAAGCGTGATGCTATTCAACAAGAAATATTTGAGGAAACTCAAAAGTTTGTTGTTGATCAATACATTCAATTAAACGAAATTTTAGTACGTGATGTAACCTTACCTCCTACAATTAAAGAAGCTATTGAGCGCAAATTAAGACAGGAACAAGAGTCGTTAGAATACGAATTTAGATTAGTAACAGCAGCTAAAGAAGCCGAGAAACGTATTATTGATGCGCAAGGTAAGGCAGATGCCAACCGTATATTAAGTGCGTCTCTTAATGATCAGATTCTTCGAGACAAAGGTATTGAAGCAACTGTAAAACTATCAGAATCTCCTAACAGTAAGGTTATTGTAATTGGTTCTGGTGATTCTGGGTTACCAATTATTTTGGGTAATCAATAATTATTTTAAAATAAATGTGCAATTTATTTGGATTTAATATACAATTTTAAATACATTTGTACAGAACAAAAATAGACATGACATTTATTCAATCACATCATCATCATTTTCATACGTGCACTCAAGCAGGCTGAAAATGT
This sequence comes from Bizionia argentinensis JUB59, assembly GCF_000224335.1. GTDB lineage: Bacteria > Bacteroidota > Bacteroidia > Flavobacteriales > Flavobacteriaceae > Algorimicrobium > Algorimicrobium argentinense. The sequence goes on from NZ_AFXZ01000002.1 coordinate 147,371, forward strand.
ATTGAATAAATTCAACATATTAAAAACCCCGTTTGAGTATTTCTCAAACGGGGTTTTGTTTTTCCATACTTTTGGAATCTACCTTAAAAAGATTTACTCAAACAGAATTAACGTTTAACTAAAAAACGCCCGAAACGGGAAATTGTTATGAGTAAATTAAAAATTGCAGTTCAAAAATCAGGTCGTTTACATGACGATTCGATGAAAATTCTCAAAGAAGTTGGTATTTCCATTGATAATGGTCGTGACCAACTTAAAGCATCCGCCAAAAACTTTCCTTTAGAAGTTTTTTATCTCCGAAATGGCGACATTCCACAATATTTAAAGGACGGTATAATAGATGCCGCAATTATAGGTGAAAATGTCCTCATTGAAAATGGAAACAATATTGGCATTGTGGAGAAATTAGGTTTTTCCTCTTGTCGTGTTTCTTTAGCAATACCAAAATCCGATGCTTATTCTGGGATTCAAAGCTTAAATGGTAAACGTATAGCAACATCTTACCCGAATACGGTTAATGCTTTTTTAGCTAAAAACAATCTAAAAGCGCAATTACATATTATTAACGGGTCGGTAGAAATAGCACCTAATATTGGGCTAGCCGATGCTATTGTGGATATTGTTTCTAGTGGTAGCACCTTGTTTAAAAATAATTTGGAGGAGGTGGAAGTTTTACTTCAATCTGAAGCTGTTTTAGCTGTTTCACCAAAAATAGGAGTCGAGGAGCAAACAATCCTTAATAAGTTGCAATTCCGTTTACAGTCTGTTTTAAAGGCAAGAAACTCACGATATGTTTTGCTTAACGCTCCAAACGAAAAGCTAGATGAAATTATTCGAATTTTGCCGGGCATGAAAAGTCCTACCGTTTTACCATTGGCTAAAACAGGCTGGAGTTCCTTACATTCTGTAATTGATAAAAATGATTTTTGGGGAATTATTGATGCCTTAAAAGAAACAGGTGCCGAAGGTATTCTGGTATGTCCAATTGAAAATATGGTACTATGAAAATTATAAAAAATCCTAAAAATGATGTCTGGTTTGACTTATTAAAACGTCCCACATCTACAGTTACAGATATTGAAACAACCGTAACCGATATTTTTAAAGACATTCAACTAAAAGGCGATAAAGCCGTTTTAAAATACACAGATATTTTTGATGGAGTAAAATTAGATGAAATGTGTGTTACTTCCGAAGAAATAGAGGTTGCAAAAAGTAAAGTCAGCTCTGAATTAAAAGAAGCTATTTTGCTAGCTAAACGAAATATTACCCGATTTCACCAAGCGCAGAAAACTGAACGTGTAGAAATTGAAACAGAAACAGGTGTATTGTGTTGGCAGGAAAAACGCGCTATCCAGAAAATAGGGTTATATATACCTGGAGGTACAGCGCCATTATTTTCAACAGTTTTAATGTTGGCCATCCCGGCTCAAATAGCGGGTTGTACTGAAATTATTTTATGCTCACCGCCCAATAAAACTGGTCAAATAGCTGATGAGATTCTGTACGCAGCCGATTTATGTGGCGTAACAAAACTCTATAAAATTGGTGGAATTCAGGCCATTGCTGCTATGACCTTTGGAACAGAAACGATTAAACCTGTTTATAAAATTTTTGGACCAGGAAACCAATTTGTTACAGTTGCTAAACAGTTAGCTACAAAATATGGCGTGGCTATTGATATGCCTGCTGGACCAAGTGAATTATTAGTTATGGCAGATGATACAGCTGTACCAAAATATGTAGCTTCTGACTTGTTAAGTCAAGCTGAACATGGCGCAGACAGTCAAGTTATTTTAGTTTCAACCTCTGAAAAACTCATTGATGCAGTTTTGGAAGAAGTTGAAATGCAAATGGCAGACTTACCGCGAAAAGATATAGTTCAACGAGCAATTGTCAATTCCAAAATCATTTTAGTACCTACTAATCAAGAAGCGTTAAAGTTTATTAACGCATATGCACCAGAACACTTTATAGTTTGTACCGAAAATGCCGATTTTTTCGTAGACGGAATTCAAAATGCAGGCTCGGTTTTTATTGGGAATTTCACCCCTGAAAGTGCTGGCGATTATGCATCGGGAACTAATCACACCTTGCCAACGAATGGTTTTAGCAAATCCTATTCTGGTGTCAATTTGGATAGCTTTAGTAAAGCCATAACCTTTCAAAAAATAACAGAAACTGGTATTCAAAACATCGGAAAAACCATTGAAATCATGGCAGAAGCAGAAGGTTTACAAGCTCATAAAAATGCAGTATCTATTAGACTAAAAGATTTACAATCATGAATATTCAAAAATTAATAAGGCCTAATATTCTTAAGTTGAAACCTTACGCATCGGCGCGAGATGAATATAAAGAATTTACTGCAGCACTAACTTTTTTAGATGCTAATGAAAATCCATTCGAGACAGGTTTAAATCGCTATCCCGACCCACAACAAGTATTATTAAAAACTAGGTTAGCAGAAATAAAAGGCTGTAATTATAACCAATTAATATTAGGAAATGGAAGTGACGAAATTCTAGATTTAATTTTTAGAACTTTTTGTGAACCTGAAAAGGAAAATGTCATTTTGCTGCCGCCTACTTATGGAATGTATGAGGTTTTGGCTAATTTAAACAATGTAGAAATTATAAAAGTACCGTTAACTACCGATTTTCAACCCGATATTTCTAGCATTCTAGAGGTAATAAATAGCCAAAGTAAAATCCTGTTTTTATGCTCGCCGAATAATCCAACAGCGAATAGTATTAAAAAGGAATCCATAGAGGTTTTGATTGAAAACTTTAAAGGTATCGTTGTTATTGATGAAGCTTATATTGATTTTTCGGAATTTGAAAGTTGGGTGAGTCGTTTAGATGAATTCCCTAATCTTATCGTGATTCAAACATTATCAAAAGCTTATGGTTTAGCAGGTGTTCGTTTAGGTTTGGCAATAGCTTCCGAAGAAATTATTACGGTTTTAAACAGTATAAAACCACCATACAATATCAATCAATTAACTCAAGAAACGGCTTTAAAGCGGTTGGCAAATTTAGATTTGGTGAAAAATCAAATCAACGTAATTAAACAAGAACGTTTCCGAGTAATTTCGGAAATAAAATCAATTAAAATTATTCATAAGATATATCCAAGTGATGCCAATTTCATTTTGGTAAAAGTGGATGATGCTAATAAGCGCTATCAGCAATTAATTAACCAAGAAATAGTGGTACGTAATAGAAATAAAGAGCCTTTATGTGAAAACTGCTTACGCTTAACTATAGGAACACCGGAAGAAAACACCAAACTATTAACCGTTTTAAAATCTTTAATATGAAACGAGCAGGGTAAAACTATTATCCTTAAGGGAATGATAAACCTGCCGGCAGTCAGTTAGCGAACAGCCAGTGACCATTAAAAAACAATAAAAACATACACATGAAAAAATTATTATTTATAGATCGTGATGGTACTTTAATTAAAGAACCACAAGATGAACAAATTGACGGCTTTGAAAAACTCGAATTTTATCCAAAAGTATTTCAATATTTAGGTCGAATTGCAAAAGAATTGGACTTCGAATTAGTACTAATAACCAACCAAGACGGGTTGGGAACAGATGTGTTTCCTGAAAACACGTTTTGGCCAGTTCACAATTTAATTATCGATACGTTTAAAAATGAAGGTATTAATTTTGAAGCTGAATATATTGACAGAAACTTTGCAAAAGATAACGCTCCAACGAGAAAACCGAATACAGGTTTACTAACCAAGTATTTTTCGGAAAATTATGATTTGGAAAATTCTTATGTTATTGGCGATCGTTTAACCGATATCGAGCTTGCTAAAAACTTAAATTCGAAAGGTATTTTAATTAACGGACAAGCTAATTTAGGAGCAAATGAAATTTCCCTAAAAGCTGAAGCATTAAAACCTTTTATTGCTTTGGAAACGGATAGTTGGGAAGCTATTTATAATCATTTAAAAATTAAAGAGCGTTCTGGTTCTATGGAACGCAACACAAATGAAACTGCTATAAAAATCGAACTAAATTTAGATGGTACTGGAAAGAGTGAAATCTATACTGGTATTGCTTTTTTCGATCATATGCTGGATCAGATTGCCAGACATGGCCAATTGGATTTAAAAATTCAGGTAGAAGGCGATTTGGAAGTAGACGAGCACCACACCATTGAAGATACAGCAATTGCTTTAGGTGAGTTATTCAATACAGTTTTAGGTAATAAACTGGGTATGGAGCGCTACGGTTTCTGTTTGCCCATGGACGATTGTTTGGCACAAGTTGCTATTGATTTCGGTGGTAGAAACTGGCTTGTTTGGGAAGTAGATTTTAAACGCGAAATGATTGGGAAGATGCCCACTGAAATGTTTATGCACTTCTTTAAATCTTTTACCGATGGCGCTAAATGCAATTTAAATATTCAAGCAGACGGCACCAATGAACACCATAAAATTGAAGCTATTTTCAAAGCTTTTGCTAAAGCTATAAAAATGGCGGTAAAACGTGATGTAAATAATATGATTTTACCAACAACAAAAGGTGTTCTATAATGAAAGTTGTAATAATTGATTATGGTGTTGGAAATATAAAGAATATTCAATTCGCTTTTGAGCGGCTTGGTATTACTGCACAATTAAGTCAGGATACTGATCTTATAAAACAAGCAGACAGAGTAATTTTACCAGGCGTGGGCGAGGCCAGTTCAGCTATGATTAAATTGAAAGAAACAAGGTTGGATGAACTGATTCCGACTTTAAAACAACCCGTTTTAGGCATTTGTTTGGGTATGCAACTTATGTGTAATTATTCTGAAGAAGGGCATACAAATGGGCTACAAATTTTTGATACTCAAGTTAAACGCTTTACCAAGTCTGTAAAAGTACCCCAAATGGGATGGAACACAATAAATAACTTAAAAACAGATTTATTTTTTAACGTAAAAATGCCTGAATACATGTACCTTGTTCATAGTTATTACGCAGAGAATTGTTCCCAAGCTATTGCAGTAACAGAGTATGATTTATTGTATGCTTCAGCACTTAAAAAAGACAATTTTTATGGGGTTCAATTTCACCCTGAAAAAAGTAGCAAAGCAGGTGAACAAATATTGAAAAATTTTCTGAATTTGTAGTTAGCTATATTACTTCAAAAGAAAACAATAAAAAAATGGCTGAAAATCGCTAGAAAAAAGATAAAACTATGAGAATTATACCAGCAATAGATATTATTGGGGGGAAGTGTGTCCGACTTACTAAGGGCGATTATAACACAAAAAAAATATACAATGAAAATCCATTAGAAGTTGCCAAGCAGTTTGAAGATTCAGGGATCGAATATTTACATTTGGTAGATTTAGATGGAGCCAAGGCTAGCCAAGTGGTTAATTATCGAGTATTGGAATTATTAGCATCCAAAACAAATTTGAAAATAGATTTTGGCGGTGGATTAAAAACAGATGACGATTTACATATTGCTTTTAATTCCGGCGCGCGGCAAATTACGGGTGGTAGTATTGCCGTTAAGGACTCACTTACGTTTAAAGGATGGCTTTCAACCTATGGATCGGAAAAAATAATTCTCGGTGCTGATTGTCATCCTACGGAAGCTGGAGGAACCATTGCTGTAAGTGGCTGGCAAGAGCGAAGCAATCAGGAGGTTATTCCGTTTATTCAAGGATATCAGAAAAAAGGTATTTGTTACGTTATCTGTACGGATATTTCCAAAGATGGCATGCTCGAGGGTCCTTCTTTAAAGCTTTATAACAAAATACTCGAATCTTGTACAAATAGCAGCGCTAGACAATCCATAAAATTGATTGCCTCTGGTGGTGTGTCAAGTATAGACGATGTTATTGCCTTAAAAGAATTGGGCTGTGATGGTGTTATTATAGGTAAAGCTCTTTATGAAAACAAGATTCAATTAAAGGATTTAGAACGTTATATTTAAGATGCTATGCTAACAAAACGAATTATTCCTTGTTTGGATATTAAAAACGGTAGAACTGTAAAAGGCGTCAATTTTATAGATTTAAAAGATGCAGGTGATCCTGTTATACTCGCAAAAAAATATGCGCAATCGGGTGCAGACGAATTAGTGTTTTTAGATATTTCAGCAACTTTAGAAGGTCGTAAAACATTAATCGACATGGTTCTTCAAGTGGCCAAAGAAATAAACATTCCGTTTACAGTTGGTGGCGGTGTAAGTTCGGTTGAAGATGTTGATCTTTTATTGCAGTCTGGTGCTGATAAAGTAGCCGTAAATTCCGCAGCCTTAAAACGACCAGAGCTGATTAAAGAATTATCAGACAAATTTGGGAGTCAATGTGTCGTTGTTGCTATTGATGCGAAACAAATTGATGGTAGTTGGAAAGTGCATTCCGCTGGCGGAACCATTCCTACAGAACTTGATTTGTTTACTTGGGCCAAAACAGTTGAAAATTTAGGCGCTGGTGAAATATTATTCACTTCTATGGATCACGATGGCACCAAGCAAGGTTTTGCCAATACAGCTTTAGCACGATTATCAAGTGAGTTAAACATACCTATTATAGCTTCTGGCGGCGCTGGAACTATAGACCACTTTATAGATGCTTTTCAAAAAGGTTATGCGGATGCGGCTTTGGCTGCTAGCGTATTTCACTTTGGAACCATCGAAATTTTAGATTTAAAAAAAAAATTACAAGAAAATAATATTCCAATACGTTTATCATGACCGTAAATTTTAATAAGTACCAAAACAATTTAGTACCAGCCATTATTCAAGATTCAAACACTAAAACTGTTTTAATGTTGGGCTACATGAATCAGGAAGCTTTGCAGAAAACCCAAACCTCCAAACATGTCACATTTTTTAGTCGCTCAAAAAATCGTCTATGGACTAAAGGTGAGAGCAGTGGAAACTATTTAGAGCTAGTGGATATAAAAGTGGATTGCGATCAAGATGCATTGCTAATTTCGGCAAAACCGGTTGGTCCAACCTGCCATACAGGATCTGATACATGTTGGGATGAAAAAAATGAATCTAGTTTCGGTTTTCTAACAGAATTAGAAACAATTATTACACAAAGAAAAAATGATGCGTCTGATTCCGACTCTTATGTTGCATCATTATTCAAAGAAGGAATGAACAAAATAGCCCAGAAAGTAGGAGAGGAGGCTATAGAAGTTGTTATTGAAGCTAAAGATGAAAACGACACCTTGTTCCTTAACGAAAGTGCCGATTTATTATTTCATTATTTAATACTGTTACAAGCTAAAGGATTTACCCTTAAGGATGTAGAGTCTATTTTGATATCCAGAAACAGCTAATCTTATTTTTTCACAACAAATTGTTCTGTTATAATAGCTAAATCGCTTTCTGATAAATTTGAGGTAGTCCGAAGTTTTTCAACAAACGCACTGACTTCTCCAGGTATTACGGGGCAACCAATGTTTTCATTATCAGCATTTAAACTAGTTTTTAGTATATTTAAGTCAGCATCAAAAATCAACCAATATGGAATACCGGCTTGGGTGCCACCATGTTTTTCTAATAATTCTTGAGCGCCTGGGTTTTCAAGGTTTTTTTTGTTTTCCGACTCCTGAACTACTAAATCAACACTTACATAGTGTTTATCAAAAAGTGATTTAGTGGCTCCTGATTGCATGCTTTCTTTCATGCGTTTACACCAAGTACACCAGGACGCTTCAAATTTAACGAAAACAGCTTTGTTTTCAGTTTTAGCAATTTCAGCTGCTTTCTGTAAAATATCGGATGTCTTTTCTTGGGCTAAGATTGTTGTAGCGCTACATATAGAAAGCGCTAAAACTAAAAGTAGATTTTTCATAAACTGTTGTTTTAGAATTTGTTAGTTACTTACTAAAGATATAAAAAAGAAAGGCATATGTTGGATTTATTTCAAATTTATTCCCCTTTTAATCAAATAATCACTAAAATTAGAACTAAAACAAGAGGCAAATTACTGGCAAACCATTTTAAAAATCAGTAATTTTCGAAACTCTAAAAAATAAATTTAAGTGTTCGAAAAACGCTATTATTACTTGATTAGCTGTCAATATTTAGGCTACCGATTTCATGGCTGGCAAAAGCAACCGAATTTAAAAACGGTGCATCTTATGATCGATAAAACGCTGAACTTTATTCTAGAAGGAAAGCGCTTTAAAACATTAGGATCTGGAAGAACAGATGCCATGGTTTCTGCTACTGAAGCTGCGTTTGAATTATTTACATACCATAAAATTGATGATTTAGATGGGTTTTTAAATCTGTTCAATCACAACCTTCCGCAAGATATTCGCGCTTTAACAGTTAAAGAAGTAACTGCAGATTTTAATGTAATCCAAGATTCCAAAGTCAAAGAATATCTGTATGTTTTTGCGCACGGAAACAAGTTTCATCCCTTTTGCGCTCCTGTTATTACAACCATTTTAGATGTATTAGACACCAAACTCATGAAAGTTGGTGCGAAGCTTTTTGAAGGCCAACATCATTTTAAATCCTATTGCTATAAACCAACCGATAACGGTATTTACGATCGAGAAATTCTAACTTGTGAAATCGTAGAAAACACGCTCTTTACAGCTAATTTTTTCCCAGAAGAATCGTTTATACTCCGAGTTCGTGGAAAAGGATTTATGCGTAACCAAATTCGATTAATGATGGGCGCACTAATTGAGCTGGGTAGAGGCGAAAAATCACTTCAAGACATTACCGATAGCCTGGAACCGAATAACACCATTCCTGTTCATTATATAGCGCCAGCATCCGGATTAATACTTAATAAGGTGGAATTTGAGTCTTTAGTAAACCTTTAAAAATCCATAAAAAATTGGCGAAACTCATCTCTGTTAACATAATTTAAGTTAACACAAAGTCACAGCCTTTAAATCCTGTTAAAACTTATGGTGTTTTCCCTTTTGCGTTAAGGCTTAATTTAAGAATCAATATAGTAACAATTAATAGGAGTTTCTTGAGTATACAGCTAGTATTAGTAATCAGCAGTTAAAGAGTTCAACAAGCTATGCTTTAAGCGAACATAAAAGATTACTGGAACAAAGACACCACCAATCACTTAAAAGAGAATGTATTTGAAGTTTAATTCATATCATATTTTTAATAGAAATATCATGAATAAGTAGTATTTTTAATTGGAGAAAAACTCTAACGAAACAAATTTAATTGTTAAGTGAATTACTAATTATTAATCTTAAAAGCAGAAAATTATGAAAACTATAGTATATGTAGGTTTATTTCTGATTTCCGGTACGTTGTGTGCTCAAGTGAAATCACGTGATATGTCTGAAGAAACTGAAACAAAAACTGTACGTATTGACGACGGTCGTAAAGTTGTTGAAAAGAAGGTTAAAGTAACGACTAAAAAGGAAAATGAGATAAAACTATCGGAAGAGGACGCAGGTAAAGTTGACCAGGAGCGTATTATTAATGATAGCGATAAAATGATAACGCAAACAATAGAAATTGATAACGACATGGATCCGTTTTACGATTCGGAAACTAAAACAGTTAATTACCATCAAGACGGCAAGATTTACAAATTTTTAAAAAACACAAACGGATTTGATATTTTAATGGCAAATGAGGAAACTACTTTTGGTAGTGCAATTAAATCTAGCAACTCCAATGAGTACGTTATAAAAACAGCTGATTTTTCTGGAACAGGTTATTTCAATAGTGATGGGAATTTTATTATTGAATATTATGATAAGGAATTAGATCAATTTGTAAACAAAGAATTTATTAGTCCCAAATAATACATATTTATATGTTAAAGACTGTCTACTTAAGACAGTCTTTTTTTATTTTTAAGCAAAATTAAGATTATGACCGTTATTGATCCGAATGCATTCAATTTTTTTAAAAAACTTGAGAAAAATAATAATCGTGAATGGTTTGCTGATAATAAACCCGAGTTTAAAGCTGTTGAGGCAGATATTAAAAATGTTTTTAAAACGGTTTTCGAAGCTTTAAAAGTTCATGATGATGTCGATCAATTTAAAGTGTTCCGGATTTATAGAGACGTTCGTTTTTCCAAGAATAAACTACCTTATAAAATTCATTTAAGTGGTTCCTTTCAAAGACGCAAACCAGAACTTCGTGGTGGTTATTACATGCATTTAGCACCTAATAACGGATCGTTTATAGCTATTGGTTTTTGGGATCCTAGTAAGGAAGATTTATTACGAATCCGCAAGGAGTTTGAAATGGATGCATCTGAAATGCGTGATATTATGGATGCAAAACCTTTTAAATCCGCTTGGGGTAAGCTTGAAGGAGATGAACTTATTACAGCTCCACGAAATTTTGACAAAGAACATCCAAATATTGATTTAATAAGAAAAAAGCAATACGTATTCACAAAAAAAATCAGTGATGCGGAAGTACTTCAATCTAATTTTTTAGAAACAGTAAATACTGCTTTTAAAGAAGTTAAACCATTTTTTAATTTTATGAGTGATGTTCTTACCACTAATTTAAATGGTGAAAAAATTATTTAATTTCTAAAATTGTTTCGGTATTATTATTAAAGGCAATGGAATCGCCAATTGTTTTGCTGTTTAATAGTTGACCTATTGGTGACAGTAATGAAATTCCGAAATAGGAATTTTTTGTCGTTTTTATAGCACCGATACTAAGGCTTATAAAATAGATTTTTTTTGTTGTTTTAACAATGCTTCCTAGCGCAATAGTTTCTAATTTTTTTTTGGATTAATAAGTTTTAAAATCTCTAATGTTTTAGTGGCCTCAGATAAATGCTGGGTATTTTTATCTAAATCCTTATATAGCTTTCCTCGGCCAGAGTCATCATCTATATCATCACATTTATTATTAGCGTCAATGGATTCTTGTATCGTTACTATCTCGTCTTTATAAGTGGCTATACGTTTGTTTACATAGCTAAAACAAGCTTGTAAAAGCGCTTCTTTTTCATTCATAGTTAAGAAAGCTGATTTTCAAACAGTTGAATATTACTAATTAATCGCTCTTTAACAAGATTCATCATGCGTTTATTTAAAGCTGATGAATTTTCAATGTATAATTTATACTCATCAACGGTAAATAAACCGATAACAATTCCTTTTATTGCATTTCTAAATTTTAAATCTTTTTGAATGGCATTTCCAATATAATCCATCTGCTTTTCTACAGATAATTCATAAAAAACACGTTTATGTTTGTTGGCATAATTTTCAAAAATTGAAATCAATAGATCATTTTGAAGTTTTATAACAGGACGTAATGTCGCATTTTGAAAATGTTCTTCAGCACTCATAGCATCATTAAATTTTGCTGATGGAATATTTGGACGACAGGCTAAAAGATTTTCAGATCGATTCATAATATAAGTTTTAATAAATTTAAGGAATCCTCCAGACTTAAAATCTGTCCTAAAAAATGGATATCAACAGCTTTGTTAACAAATAAGAAAAAACTATACTTGGATAGTATGTTTATTCGTAGTTTTCTGTCCGAAAATTCCAATTATTACTATCTTTGAGTATACAAATTTATAATTATACAATATGAGATTTCATTCACGAAAATGGGTAAAACCCGAAGATTTAAATCCAAATGGTACCTTATTCGGTGGTCGTTTATTAGCTTGGATAGATGAAGAAGCGGCACTTTATACAGTTGTTCAGTTGGAAAACCCGAAAATTGTTACCAAGTATATTTCTGAAATTAATTTTATGAGTTCAGCCAAACAGGGTGATATTGTAGAAGTAGGGATGGAAGTAGCCAAATTTGGTAAAAGTTCTATTACATTAAAGTGTGAAGCACGAAATAAAATGACACGAGAGACCATTTTAACCGTTGAAAATATAATAATGGTTAATTTAGGTGATGATGGGAAACCAAAAGCACATGGTAAAACCAAAGTTGAATATGTTAAAGATCGTCTTTAAAAAAGTTACATACTTGAAAGACGCTTTCATTTAAAGAAACAAATCGCCATAACCCCAAATAATAGTACCAATTAAGCCTGTTACTGTTGAAGCTGTTGAAAGCACATCATGATACAGATCTTTTTCTCTAACTTTTTTAAATTTCTCACGTAAACGTATTTCTGAATCGAATAAGTTTTCAATTTCAGATTTCTTTAAATCCGATAAAATAAACTGGACAACAACAGAAACAAAACTCAAAACTGCCCCCGAGCGTGCGAACCATGTCTCTGTGGAATTCATTGTAAAATAAGCAGATGCCAAGCAGAATATTAATCCAAGAATTAAGAGAATAGTGGGTGTGCGGTATTTCCTTTTATGAACAATCATTACAATGGGTTTTATTGATTCTGATTGAAATATAATAATTTATAGATTGAATTCCTGTTTATAAATAATTCTTCACTAAAAGTTTATCCCTCAATTATAGTAGTTTTCGTTTAGTTAGTCTATTTTTACCCTAATAATTGAGACTGCTTTACTTTTTTAAAACTTCCGAAATTTTAATCAATCCTCTGCCTTCTTCATATATTTACAAATCGAGAGAGAAGCATTATGCACGCTTTCGAAGTTAATATAGCACCAAATTTTAAAACACCTAGTTTCATAATGGAAAACCCAAAGTTTTCAAGAGTAGCTGATAATGATTTTTCTAAAACGTTACGTCGCAGAGTTAATCAATATTTCAAAACAAATAATTTAAGTAAAAAAGCAAATACCACGATGGTTTTAAAAACCATTCTCATGTTATCCTTATTTTTTATGCCTTTAATTTTGCTTTCCACAGGCATGGTTACAACCACTTGGATGCTTTTTACTCTCTATATTATCTGTGGTTTAGGCATGTCTGGAATTGGAATGGGCGTTATGCACGATGCCATACACGGTGCTTATTCTAACAATAGAACTATAAATAGATTATTGGGTTATACTTTTAATCTTATTGGAGCTAATGCCACTATCTGGAAAATTCAGCATAATGTTTTGCATCATACTTATACAAATATTGATGATGCAGATGATGATATTAATACACCTTTTTTTCTGCGATTTTCACCAAATGGGAAACATCATAAATCTCAACGATTTCAACATATTTATATCTGGTTCTTTTACGGCATTTCTACCATATTTTGGATAACGGCTAAAGATTTTGTACGTTTAAAACGCTATAAAAACATGGGTCTTTTAGATGAGAATCAAGTTTATAGCAGAGAATTAGTTAAGATGACTGCATGGAAGCTATTTTACTATTCATACGCTTTAATACTTCCAATGATTATGGTACCTTTGTCGTGGTGGGTAATTTTATTAGGCTTTTTAAGCATGCATATTGTTACCGGGTTTTTGGTAAGTGTGGTGTTTCAAATAGCGCATATTATGCCAACTACCGATTTTCCATTACCGAATGAAGATGGCGTGATGACCAACGAATGGTATCGTCATCAGTTTGCAACATCGAGTAATTTTGCTCCAAAAAGCAAACTGTTATTCTGGCTTATAGGTGGATTAAACTATCAGGTAGAGCACCATGTGCTTCCAGATATATGCCATGTGCATTATAAAAAATTAAGTCCTATTGTGGCTCAAACTGCAAAGGAATTTGGAATGTCATACCATGTTAAAAAAAGTGTTTTTCATGCTATTGTAGATCACACTAAAATGCTTCGATCGCTTGGAAGAAATGAAATTATAAGTAAAGCGGCATAAAACTATTAAAAATTATAATATTAAATAACAGACCTCATGTTAAAAAAATTGATGAATAAATTGTTCGGTAAAAATGAACCAACAACTAAAGAAGGTACAGTGAAATTTTTTAATAGATCCAAAAAGTTTGGCTTTATTACTGTTAATGATTCTGATGAAGAAATTTTTGTTCACGCAACAAACTTAATTGATAAAATTAGGGAATCAGACAAAGTTATATTTGAAGTTGAAAAAGGAGACAGAGGTCTAACGGCTGTAAAAGTACGCCGGTTTAAAAAATAAGTAATTGGAGTGTATTAATTGTAAGAAACCACGCTAATGCGTGGTTTTTTGTATTACACCTATTTAATGTATTTAAAAACGTATTTAAAGGATATCTTTTAGACTGAATTTGTTTCAGGAAACTTTAAGTCAGCAAGGTTTAGAATACGTGAAACCTAAATTTTATCACTTGCTATCTTCCTGTTTTAAAAAGTGATAAGCATCAAAAATAACTCAAAGAATTCTTCAAAAAAAAACCAAATCAGAATAATGTTTTAGATTATCTGATTTGGTTTATTGGTTTCAAATTAAGTTAAAACTATTGGCGTAAATCACTTTATATAATTGTACGAATGCAAAAGCCTTTAAATCTGTTTAAAAAACCTTTAGCCCAACTTTCGTACATAGGAATTTAGTTGTATTTTATTAAAAGTCCGTTTAAAAAGCATCTTACTTCTTAATCGCAACAGGCTTTAATTGAATAACTCCAACGGCGTTTAATACTCTAATAATTACATAGGTCATATCCACTTCATACCATTTAACACCAAAATTGGCACGACTTGCAAATTTATGATGATTATTATGATAACCTTCACCCATCATTAAAAAGTCAAAACGGAAGAGATTCTTACTTGTGTTCTTCATTTTAAAATTCACATAACCATAAATGTGTCCAAACCAGTTAATAATTACACCGTGAATAGGCGCCATTAAAAAAGTAACTGGGAGTAAAAGCCATTGCCACCAAGCAGTTGCAAAAAACACAAAAAATAGTGTATATAAAGTAATCCACAGTATTCTAGAAAAACGAGAACCGGCAAATTTATCGAAAGCTTTCCATTGTGGAACGTTTTTCGTAAAACGCGGATCAACATCAACACGTTCTAAATTAATATCTTGATAAATAGTTTTTGTTTTCCACATCATAGCAAACATATTTGCATCGTAAGACGGGGAGTGGGGATCTTGTTCCGTATCTGTATAAGCGTGGTGCATACGGTGCATAATTCCGTATCCATAAGCACTTAAATAACTAGAACCTTGAAAAATCCATGTTAGTATAAACGTAATGCGTTCCATGGTTTTAGACATAGTGAACACTTGATGAGCGGCATAGCGATGCAGGAAAAAGGATTGGAAAAACAACCCTCCATACCAAAGTACTAAAACGAAAATAATGACTGCCATATCTTTTTTTTACAAAGATAATTTCTCTTTAGGCATCAAACAATGAACCTAAATCAATTAAACGCGATTTATCCCCGTTTTATAGGCGTTTCCGGATTCTACTCAAGGCTTGTGGCGTAACTCCAATGTAGGAACTGATATATTTTAATGGAATTTCTTTTAATAATTCTGGACGTTCTTTAAATAATTTTAAATAGCGCTCTTCAGCCGTCAAGTTTAATAAATGTTGTTCTCGTCTGGATTTGAGTAAAAACAAGCGCTCGGCCGTGAGTCGGCCAATAAGATTACCAATTTGAGTTTTTTCATAAACCTCCTGCAAATCTTTGTAATTAATGCTTAAAAGAATCGTGTCTGTTAGGGCCTGAAGTTGATAAGCCGACGGTGATTGTGTTAAAAAAGAATCGTAAGCACTAATAAACTGGTTTTTAAAACTAAACCCAAACGTAATTTCCTTGTCTGGATCTTCTTTCGGAATAAACAAACGAACCACTCCGGATTCTATAAATGAAATATGGTTCTCAACATCATTAAGTTTTAAAAAAATACTTTTTTTAGGAAACTCGCGACGCTCCAGTTTAGACGTGAAAAATGCCCAGTCGTCATCCGATATACGGGCTATGTGTTCTAAAAAAATTTTGATTTGTTGCAAGTCTTATAGTGCTATTATTGTCATGTAAAGATATTGTTCTTTTGCTTTAAAATCAAATCAATTAGGAGTCCGTTTTTATATAATTTTCTAGCAAGCTATAGGAAATTTCAAAGTTTGAAGCCTAACCAAGAATCTACTACTTTTTATAGTTTTTGTCCGTGATTAAATTTGCTATAAATGATTCTTTTAATGATTTCAATTATTTTTTTATAGATGCTTTTGAAATAAAATCTTATCATTGCTCTACTATAAGCAGAAGATTTCTAGCTACCTAAAAATAACCTATGGAATACGTCCTTTTAATTATCATTATAATTTTATTGATAGTTCAGAATACTAAATATAGTAAGGAAAGACTTAACTTAAGAAATGAAATCTATCTTCTAAATGAAAAACTAAACAGCCTTTTGGTGCTTTATAAAAAGACAAATAAATCCGCTGAAAAAGAGTCTGTTAAAGAAACAATTCAACCGCCACCCGAAGATCCTTTTAAAACGCCACCAATAGTGGTAACACCATCAGTTCCATTATTTAATAATGATGATAAAGAAGAACCAGAAGAAAAACCAGAAGAATCCATAAAAGTTGCAGCTGCAACAAAAACAGTGATGACTACAGCGCCTACCGAAAAAGTTAAAATAGAACCTCAACCTGGCATTTGGGAACGCTTTAAACAAAGAAATCCAGATTTGGAGAAGTTTATTGGTGAAAACTTAATCAACAAAATCGGAATACTAATTTTGGTTTTAGGTATTAGCTATTTTGTAAAATTCGCGATTGATAAAAACTGGATTAATGAGCCTGCACGTGTGGGTATTGGTATTTTAGCTGGTAGTTTGGTGTTATTTATAGCACATAGATTACGTAAAAAATACGCGCCATTCAGTTCTGTTCTTGTTGCGGGATCGATTGCCATTTTTTATTTCACTATTGCTATCGCTTACCATGAATATCAGTTATTTGGTAAAGAAGTAGCTTTTGCCATTATGGTTATTATTACGGCTTTCAGTTGCTTGATTTCATTATCTTATAATCGTATGGAGCTCGCCGTTCTATCCTTAATTGGTGGCTTTTTAGTGCCTTTTATGGTTAGTAGTGGAAGCGGGAACTATATCGTGTTATTTACATATATCGCCATTTTAGATATCGGCATATTAGTCCTAGCTTATTTTAAAAAATGGCATTTGGTGCACATTCTTGCTTTTGTATTTACCTCACTCTTATTTTCAGGATGGATACTTAATGAAATGGATGAAAATAAGCCTCATTATTTAGGTGCTTTAATTTTCGGATTCGTTTTTTATCTCATCTTTATTATTACCAATATCATAAATAATTTACGGACAAAAGATAGCTTTTCAAAAACACAATTAGTGATGCTTACCTTGAATAACTTTGTGTTTTATGGCATTGGAATGCTTGTGTTATCTGAATTTAAACCAGAATTCTCCGGACTATTTACTACTTTTTTAGCCTTATTGAATTTAGCTTATGCCTCGTTTTTATATAAGAAATTCGGGTTGGACAAGATTGCTGTATATTTGCTGATAGGTTTAACGTTAACCTTTATAACCTTGGCAATACCTGTGCAGTTTTCAGGAAACAACATCACTATTTTCTGGGCAATAGAAGCTGTTTTGTTAATGTGGTTAGCACAGAAATCTCAAATAAAAAGTTATCGTTTTGCTGCCGTTTTAGTTCAGATTTTAATGGTGATTAGTTTGTTTTTAGATTGGCCAAGTTATTTGGATAAAAACCCTGACTTTTATATTGCACTTAACCCAATCTTTATTGCAGGTGTTTTTGTAGTGGCATCCTTTGTAAGTGTTGCTTTGTTATTACAAAAGGAATCAGAAAAATTATCAAAGTTTGGTTTTACTTTTAACCCCAAAACTTATAATAAAATAGCAGTTGCTCTTGCCGTTATCACCGGTTATCTGGTTGGTTTTATTGAAGTAGCATACCAAGCCATTTCACATTTTACTAGGAATGATTTCTTGGCTATTATTGTAGTATATCACTTGTTGTTTTCTGCTGTTTTTGCTTTTGCTTTAAAGAAAAGCATCGTTAATTATAAGATAATATCTGTTTTGTCTATTTTCAACATTCTCTTATTTACTTTCTTGTTTTTCAAAATTCCTTTCGCAGAACTTGAAAACAATATTTTCTACAATACCAATAACCTAATGGCTTATTATCTGCATATTATATCATTCGTTTTGATAGTTTATTTCTGCTATTTACTATATAAAACAAACATAAAAGAGAAGGTTTTGGGGCTGTTTAGTAAAAAATGGATGATTTGGATAGCTGCTTTTATTAGTGTTTATATTTTGAGTAACGAAGTTATTTTACAAGGTCTTCATACAATGAGTTTTACCATAGAAAAAGACCCTTTGGTAGATCAGTTTTATTTAGTCTCGGAAATGGTTTCGGCTGCAAAACACAAAATAGTAAAAACGGCACTCCCTGTTTTATGGGGCGTTCTAGCTTTTGTGTTTTTAATTATTGGCATAAAGAAACAAGTAAAACAACTGCGCATCATAGCTTTAAGTTTATTGGGTTTAACCATTGTAAAACTGTTTGTTTACGATATTAGTAACGTGTCTGAAACAGGAAAAATTATTGCCTTTATCTTACTGGGCGTGCTTATATTAATTATTTCATTTGTATACCAAAAAATTAAATTTCTGGTAATTGATGAAAACAAAACTGATGAAGATGATAAAATCGATTAAACTTTTCACACTACTTTTTTCGAGCATAACATTTGCCCAAACTTCCGAAGTAAGTGGAACAATAAATCTTGTTAATGAAGATGGTTTGCATCGCATTCGTATTCCTCAAAATATGCGTTCGTTGGCTAGTCATGATTTACGTGATTTTAGAATATGGGATGCCAAAGGAAATCAGGTGCCTTATTTTGTGCAGCCTGTTACTGATTATAAGAAAACCCAGTTTTCAGATTTCAAGCAATTTCCTATTATTTCTAACACCAAAATAGTAGATACGAGTTCCACGTATATATTTGAAAATATAAATGAGTCCATTGATAAAGCCGTACTTTTAATAGCTAATTATCAAGGAAGCAAAAGCTATAAGCTAGAAGGAAGTAACAATCAAGAAGCGTGGTTTGGTATTGTAAATAAAGGTGAATTACACCAACTAAATCACCCTACGGAAACGAATGTTTATAAAGCTATTAGCTTCCCATTAGGAAAATATAAATTTCTTAAAATTGTTTTTAACGATCGCCAATCTTTACCTATAAATCTATTAAAGATAGGCATGGCAAATACGGAAACAGTGAATATTGTACCTGTTAGTATGGAGGAAATTCCTGTAAAAAGCAGGGGTTTTGTAGAAGAAGATTCAAAAACCCAAATTCATATTAATTTTGATGGACGGGAGGTTCTCAATCAAATTCGAATAAAAATTTCTGCTCCCGATCTTTATAGCAGAAATGCTGTTTTATATACCATAAAAGAACGCGAAGTTAAACGCAGTATGGAATCATATCGTGAGCCCATTGCAGCATTTACCATTCGCTCCGATAAAGCACTCATTTTTGATATTCCTAATAGCCTAGAAAAAGAGGTTTATTTAGAAATTGATAATAAGGACAATCCCAAATTACAAATCGATGCTATCCAGTTTATGCAAGAACCTGTTTATTTGGTAGCGTCTTTAAAAGAAAATGATAAGTATACCATTACAGCCGGTTTTGAGAAATTAGATTTCCCTGACTACGATATTGCCAAAGTCACTAATACAACCAAAACTGAATTGCCTTTAGCTAAAATCAGCAATATTGTTTTTGGAAAACCAGCTAAAGTAAAGCATGAAAGCACTTCGTTTTGGCAGCAAAAATGGTTTATGTGGGCGTGTATTATCATGGCATCACTAATGATTTCGTTTTTTGCTTTCAACTTACTAAAAGATCTTAATAAAGATAAAAACGTCTCATAATTCTGATTTTACATGTCACATGAAGCGCCTATCTCTGATAGGTATTCAATTGAAATGTCTCAATAATAAACGTGTATATCCATTTTTAAATTCTGTTAAATAAATCTGCGATTATTTGCGTAATCAGCGGGAAATAAACATAAGCGCTGTTTAGAATAATTATCGCGTAGATTTCGCAGAGTCACGTAGAGTAACATCAAACATTTCTTTTTTGTGATGAAATAAATAAGAAGAAAAAAGTATTTATAAATAGAAACAAAAAAGGTTATCCACAACAGATAACCTTTTTTCAAACTTACTAAACATTAAACTATTTTAAACTTTCTAATAATTTTTCAGCAACCAACTCGGATGAAGCTGGGTTTTGACCTGTAATTAAATTGCCATCTTGAATAGCATAAGCAGCCCAATCGTCTTTTTTAGAATAGATTCCGCCATTTTCTTTCAACATATCTTCCACTAAAAACGGAACAATGTCTGTTAATTGCACAGCAGCTTCTTCTGTATTTGTGAAGCCTGTCACTTTTTTACCTTTCACTAATGGATTTCCGTCCGTACCTTTAACCGCTTTTAAAGCAGCTGGTGCGTGACACACAAAAGCAATAGGTTTCTGTTGACTATTAAATTTTTCGATTAAAGCAATAGAAGCAGCGTCGTTTGCTAAATCCCATAACGGTCCGTGACCACCAGGATAAAATACCGCATCAAAATCGTCTGGATTCATATCAGCCAATACTTTGGTGTTGGCAATACGACTTTTAGCTTCATCATCTTTATTAAAACGGTCCGTAGAAGCGGTTGCAGCATCTGGTGCCGCGCTACTTGGATCTATGGGCGCAGCGCCTCCTTTTGGCGTAGCAATGGTAATATGAGCGCCTTTATCTAATAACGTGTAGTATGGGCTTGCAAATTCTTCTACCCAAAATCCTGTTTTGTTTCCTGTGTCTCCTAATTTATCGTGAGATGTTAATACAAATAATATATTCATGTCTTTTTCTTTTTTAATGTCTTTTATGTTTTCTGAAACGTTTTCAGAAGTCTCATTTTTACTGTTTTTACAACTCGTTGCTGTAATAATAGTTAATGCTATGGTTAATAACTTAATTGCTTTCATACAGATTAATAAGCCATTTTTACAATTTCCGCAACCTTATCTGGCGATACATCTTTATGCTCACCCAATCCTAACCAACCACGATCGGTAAAACGTTGCGCAATTGTTTCTGCTGTTCCTTCGTAGTCTTTAGTGTAATCTGATAATTTGGTATCAATTCCTAATTCATGGAAAAACGCGACAGTTTTCTCAATAGCTGCATAAGCTTTATCATCTGTGCTGCCTTCAGTTATATTCCAAACGCGTTCAGCATATTGCGCTAATTTTTCTTTCTTCGCTTCAAAATTATATTTGTAATGACTTGGTGTAATAACAGCTAAAGTTCGTGCGTGATCGATGCCAAATAAAGCTGTCAATTCATGTCCGATTGCGTGAATTGCCCAGTCCGTTGGAACACCTTTTTGTATTAATCCATTTAAAGCCATTGTACAACTCCACATAAAATTGGAAGCCGCTTTATAATCTGTAGGATCTTTTATTATGCGTGGTGCCACCTCAATTAAAGTTTGCATGATACTTTCTGCAAAGCGGTCTTGCAATAAAGCACCATCCGGATAGGTCATATATTGCTCTAAAACGTGTGTAAAAGCATCGGTTAAACCATTTGCTAATTGACGCTCTGGAATAGAGGTGATAACTTGCGGATCTAATATAGAAAACTGCGGAAACAAGCCTGGACCGCCCATTCCTAATTTTTCTTGCGTTTCTTTTCTGGTAATAACAGCACCCGAATTCATTTCAGAACCCGTTGCTGGCAGTGTTAATACGGTACCAAAAGGCAAACCTACGTCCGTTCTTATTTTGTTAGCTAAAATATCCCAAGACGATTGTCCTTCGTATAATGCTGCAGCCGATAAGAATTTAGTGCCATCAATTACAGAACCACCACCAACGGCAAGTAAATAGGTAATGTTTTCAGTTTTAATAACTTCTAAAGCTTCTGTTAACACAGAGTATTCTGGATTTGCAGGAATGCCTCCAAACTCAATTACCGTAAAATTGGCCAAAGCTTTTTTAACCTGGTCGTAAATGCCATTTTTCTTAATACTTCCGCCGCCATAAAGCATAAGAACTTTGGCATCTTTTGGTATTTCGTTTTCTAATTTAGCGATACTGTCCTTTCCAAAAATAATTTTGGTTGGGTTTTTAAATTCAAAATTGTTCATCTTGTTTTTGTTTTTTTATAATTTAAATTTCAACAACCATTTTACCTTTATTTTTACCGTCAAATAAATCGATAAATGCTTTAGGTATATTGTCGAAACCGTGTACAATTGTTTCTGTATAGGTCAATTTTTCTTCTGCTAACCACTCTGATAAGTGTTTAATTGCTTCAGGAAATTTCTCTTCGAAATTAGAAACTATAAAACCTTGCATGAGCGCGCTATTTTTAACTAGAAATGGTTGAACGCTTATTCCTGTAGGTGTTTCTGTATTGTTATAAACCGAAATAGCACCGCAATTAATAATACGGGCAAATTTATTAATACTGAATAATACGGCATCCGAAATTGGGCCACCAACATTATCATAATAAATATCAACGCCATTTGGAGCTGCTTTAGCAATAGCAGCTTTCATGTCTTTTGTGGTGTTGTAATTAATTCCCGCATCAAATCCGAATTTAGATTTTAGCATTGCAACTTTCTCATCCGTTCCAGCAATACCAATCACCGTTAGTCCTAGAATTTTTCCAATTTGTCCAACTACCGATCCAACAGCACCAGCAGCACCCGAAACAATAAGTGTTTCACCTGCTTTAGGTTTTCCTATTTGCGTTAAACCACAATAAGCGGTTACGCCCGTCATTCCTAAAATTCCTAAATAGGCACTTAATGGCGCTTTGTTTTTGTCGACTTTTAGTAAACCGTCCCCTTTAGAAACTTGCTTTGTTTTCCAATCTAACATACCGGAAACATAATCTCCAGCTGAAAACTGGTCGTTTTTAGATTTCAGTACTTTAGCAATAACACCAGAATGGATAGGTTTATTGAGCTCAAAAGGAGCTACATAAGATTTGGCATCGCTCATACGACCACGTAAATACGGATCTACAGAAACATAAATAGTTTCTAAAAGCATTTCGTCAGAATGGATATTTAAATCAGCATCTTCAGTTATAAATTCGAAATCCGAAAGTGTCGGTTTTCCTTCTGGTCTATTTTTTAATAAAATGGTTTGTGTTTTCATGTGTGTTGTTTTTTAGTTAATTACAGTCACTAAATCGGTCATTGGTTTTCTAACTTTTACTAGATTTACTAACCAATCTTCATCCGATTGTCTGTAACCTATTGGCAATAAAACAGCTGAACGCAGTCCTTTTTCACGAAGGCCTAAAATATGATCTACAGCATCTGGTTCAAAGCCTTCTAACGGCGTGGTATCTACACCTTCAAAAGCGGCGGCAACAATGGCTTGAGAAAATGCTATATAGGCCTGTTTTGCGGCGTGATTAAAGTTTTCTTCAGCATCTTTTTGTGGATACGAGCTTAATAACATTTGGCGGTAATTTTCCCAACCTTCGTTTTTAAAACCCCGGATGTCGTTGGTTAAATCGAACATATAATTAATACGATCTGCCGTATAGGTATCCCAAGCCGCAAAAACGAGTAGGTGGGAGCAATCGGTAATAACGGATTGGTTCCATGCTACTGGTCGAATTTTTTCTTTTAATTCTTGATTTTTAATCACGAAAATCTCAAAAGGTTGTAAGCCGCTAGACGTAGGAGATAAACGAGCCGCTTCTAAAATGCGTTGTATTTTTTCTTCAGCGACTTGTTCACCATTCATGGCTTTTGCTGCGTATCTCCAATTTAATTTATCTAATAATTCCATATATTTTTATTCTAAACTTTATATCTTTATGCTTGTAATCTATTTTTGATGCTTTTAACGAAATAAGCCGTGCTATTTTGTATTAAACGTGATTTGTTTCAAAGCGATTTAATTTTTAGTGTCACATGTTTTAATACTGCTCCACGCCGAATGGTAAGCGTCCTCTATTTGTGAGGCATCCAACTGAAAGGCGCCACGTTTTTGGGCAATCATTAAAAAAGACAACGGATTAATAGCATAAGCATATAGCAAATAGTCGGAAACTAGTTTAATAACACCTTCCTGTCTCCCGCGTTCCCATAGGTCGAGTAGGGGTTGTAAGTGCTTAATACCTTCCTGCAAACTCGGTTCGTCTATAATAGGTGTATTATCGCATTGAGCTAAAAAAAGCGCGTTTTCAGACTCGTTCAGTTTAAAATCGGCAATACGTTTCCAAATAGTTTCAAAGCCCATTTGGACCGTCATGTCTTGGCTATACGTAGCAAATGCATAATCCGTGTATTTGGCTTTCACTTCTATATAGGTTTTGTTTACCAAATCCTGTTTATTCTCAAAATACAGGTAAATAGTAGCAGGCGAAACGTTTGCCATTTTCGCTATTTTACTCATAGGCGTGGCGTGAAACCCATTATTATTCACCAAATCGATAGTGGCGCTTATAAGAGCGTTGCGTTTGTCTATGCTTTTTTGAAGTTTTGCCATATTAGTTTTAATTCTGATGCAAAGATATGATAAAAATGAACGTTCATTCTTTTTTTAACAAAGGTTTGGGAATGGCTTGGTTGAAATTGGTGATAACTATTTATAAACTAATTTAATGCGTAATGAAATAACTAGCCCACATTGATAAGTATTTAAATACATTTTATTAAAATCGTTCATGGCTATCCTTATAAAATGATAAGAAGTTTTAAAATTTATATTAATCCCAAAACCCACGGTTTTTATTACCCCGTCCAAACCCAATAAATCCTACAGTAGAACCTAGCAACAACACCAAATACCAAGTATTCGAAACCAAATCCAGATAGGTAATGTTTCCATTGGCGAAACTTAAAACCATTAATACTTGGGCACCATATGGCAAGAAGCCTTGTGAAATACAGGCGAAAACATCTAGAATAGAAGCTGTTTTTTTAAGGTCTAATTCGTATTCATCGGTAATGGTTTTAGCTATAGATCCGGAAATAATAATAGAAACGGTGTTATTGGCAATCGCCAGATTAATACTAGACACCAAGGCAGCAATACCAAATTGCGCGGATTTCTTATTTTTGATTCCTGTTTTTATTTTCTGTAAAATAAATTCTATCCCACCATTATAGGCAACCAAGGCTGCTAAACCTCCGGTTAATAGGGAAAGCAGGAATATTTCAGTCATATTTGTAAAACCGGTATAGCATATTCTGGTGAATTCTAGTATTGAGAAATCACCAGAAATAACACCCAAAATTCCTGCAGAAACAACCCCTAAAACCAAGGTTACAAACACGTTAATCCCGATTATAGATAAAATAATCACAATCAGATACGGCGCAATTTTAAGTATGGAATAGAAATATTCTACCGTTTCAATACTATTTGTTTCCAGAATTAAACCTTGATAAATTAGGATTCCAATGGTAATAAGTGCGGCGGGCAAAGCTATTTTAATATTCTGCTTAAATTTATCACTCATTTTCACGCCTAGGGATTGGGTTGCGGCAATGGTTGTATCGGAAATCATGGATAAGTTATCGCCAAACATGGCGCCACCTAATAAAGCGCCAGATAAAATGGCTAGTGAGAAAGCGCCAGTATCGGAAAAACCAATCACAATGGGCGCTAAAGCCACAATAGCACCAACGGAGGTTCCGGTTGAAAGCGATAAAAAGGCAGCAATAATAAACACGCCAAAATAAATATGCTGTATGTTTATAACATCTAAACCGAGATTAACGATAGCATCCACACTTCCTGTAGCTTTGGTGACAGCGGCAAAAGCGCCAGCCAGTAAATAAATTAAACACATGGTTAAGATTTTAGTATCACCACAGCCTTTTAAAAACGTGCTAATTTTGGAGTTTATAGATTGCTTAAACATTAGGAATGCTACCAAAATACCAGCAATTACGGCAATAGGTGCGGGTAGTGCATAGAAATCATTTTGAATTATACCGACACTTAAAAACGAGGCAATAAATACAAATAATGGTAATAAGGCTTTAAAACTAGGGATAATGGCTGTATTTGATGTCATGAGTCTGTTTTAACAGAATCGCAATTAGAGCATAACAAGCAAGTAGTTGGGAATAGGTTTAACGTTTTTTCCAAAGTATTGGCTTATCATTTTAGCACCTTGCTCGTTATTGCAGGTTGCTATCTCTTTTTGAGATTCTCGATAATTAGTTTGCGAAATTAACAGATTTTTCCTATTATCAAAACTTAAAATTCTATTATTATTATTAAGTAAAATCTAAAAATACTTAAAAAACCTATCGCCATTATAGCCCGTGAATCTAAAATATTCCCAAAGAAAATACCACAAAAAAAGAGGTCGACATAAAAACATCGACCTCCTTAAACAACCTCACTATTAAAAACACTATGTTACATTTTTACGTTTAAAATTGTACCAAGTTTCATCAATAGTAAACCAACAGAAATAGAAGATTCCTGCGGAGAAGATGATATCACCAATCATTCGCATCCACTTCAGGGTTTGAACTACGGGCGAATACAATAATTCTGCTTCTCTAGCATAAGAATACCCTTTGGTAATAGACGTGTACGCCTGAATAATCCCAATGGGTAGTAAACTTAAAACGACCATAGCTATTAAACCAATATTTAATAACCAAAAAGCACGTTTTAGTTTGGTGTTCTGCCATACTCGATCTGAATAAAAACGGAGACAGATAATAATAAAGCCCATTCCTAACATGCCATAAACACCAAATAAGGCAGTATGGGAGTGCACAGCAGTGGTATTTAAACCTTGAATATAGTATAATGCAATTGGTGGATTTATAATGAATCCGAAGACCCCAGCGCCAATGAAATTCCAGAAAGCTACGGCAATAAAGAAAAATATAGGCCATTTGTATTTCTGAATCCAATCTTTACTTTTTAGTAAATTCCAATTTTCACGAATCTCGAAGCCCATTAAAGTTAATGGTACGACCTCTAAAGCACTAAATGTAGCTCCAAGAGCAATAGCTTGTACTGGCGTTCCCGAATAGTATAAATGGTGTAATGTTCCTATAATTCCACCAGCTAAAAATATAGCTGCAGAAGCTACCGATAGGCGGCCAGCTGTTTTAGGTGAAAGAATCTTCATTCTAGAAAAAATAAATGCGATAACAACGGTTGCAAATACTTCGAAGAAACCTTCAACCCATAAATGAACTAGCCACCATCTCCAGTAATTAATAACGGGTAGCGTACTGTTTTCACCATACATTAATCCGGAGAAAAAGAACATTCCAATAGCCATAACGGAAATTAATAAGATAATAATGAGGTGTTTTGATTCGTCATTTTTGCGAATAGCAAATACTAAATGACGACCCACCATAATTACCCATAATACCAATCCGATACCCAGGAATATTTGCCAGAAACGACCTAAATCCATATACTCATAACCTTGGTGACCAAAGAAGAAGTTAGTTGTTAAGTCTAAAAACTGATGTACACCAAGCCATTCACCAAGCATAGAGCCCAAAACGATAACAATTAAGGCGACAAATAGAAAATTGATGCCAAAAATCTGGTATTTCATTTCTTTACCAGAAATCATAGGTGCTAAAAATAGCCCCGTTGCTAACCAAGTGGCAGCAATCCAGAAAATGGCTAATTGCGTATGCCAGGTTCGTGTAATGGAATACGGTAAAACACTAGATAAATCGAAACCAAAAAAGGCCTGACCTTCCACAGTATAATGTACAGTGATAACACCTAAAATAACTTGTAAAGCGATTAACAGCGAAATAACTATGAAGTACTTTAATACCGCTCTCTGCGATCCTACTAATTGTAACTTCGACAAGGGATCGATGTTTGGTTTCTCTAAAACCTCACCTTTTTCATGATTTCTTAAATAATAATATGCCAATAGTCCAATAAATAGCAACAGTAAAACGATGGATAACCCGGACCACATTAACGAATCGTCGGTAATTAAGTTATCAATTAACGGTTCGTGTGGCCAGTTGGAAGTGTAGGTATAATCCTTTTCTGGGCGGTTGGTACTTGCGGCCCAAGAGGTCCAAAACAAAAAGGCATTCAACTGTTCTAGCTTAACGGCATCGGTTAAAGCGCCAACGGGAATGGCATATTGCTCGTGACCGTCAGAAAAAATAGAACTGTAATGTTTAATGTTTGCTGAAATAGCATTCCAACGAATTTGTGAAATAGTAATGGTTTGGTTGTCTGGATTAAACGTGTTGGTTTTAATATCTTTAATTAAACGCGCTTTTAAGGCAGCCATATTCTCGACATCCAAGTCGTTATAAGCAGTTTTAAAATCAGTTTGTGCCCAATGTTCTAACATAAACACAGCTTCTTTGTGTATCCAATCGGCTGTCCAATCGGGAGCCACATAACTTCCGTGACCCCAAATGGAGCCTACTTCCATACCACCAATAGATTCCCAAACATTCTGTCCGATTTGTATATCGGCTTTCGTGTAAACGACTTCGTTGGTTTCCTTAATTATTACTTGCTCTGGAATAGGGGGTTGGGTTTGGTATACCTCGGTCCCAATCCATATTAATACTATAAACGATAGTACGACTACGCTAATAAAAGCGATCCAAATTTTTCTCATAGTTTCTTTAGATTTTGTGGGGATTTTATCTAGTTTATTACACGTTTAACACGGTCTATACTATCCGTTTTGGATAATGATAGACGTACAATACAATCTGCCGTACATAATAAATCGTGAGGCACGTTAGCCTCTAAAGCGATTAAGTCGCCTTTTTTAAGATTGAGTTTTTCGCCATTAACACCGAATTCTATTTCACCTTCAAAAATAGCGACTACAATAGGTGATGGGGCTTTGTGTTCTTTCATGCTTTGACCTTTACGCATAGCGATTCTAATTTCTTTAGAATGATCCGAATCAAGAAGCACGCTAATGGCTGGCTTTTCGGTGTTGTAGATTAAATTATCTGTAATGGATGCTGTTTTCATATATATATTTAGATTGAATTTATTAATAATAGTAAAAGGTCTTTTTGTCCTATTTATAGTTAAATTAGTTAGGTTTTTAGATGAAAAATATCTAAATCCATATCGTTGACTAACATTAAAAGAGTAGTTTTTTCAAGCATATTTTTAAGTTCTTCTCGAATAGCAACAAAGCGATAGTGGAGTGGGCAGGGTTTCTGATCGTTGCACTGTTTGAGTCCTAAACCGCAACCGGTGTAAATAGAATCGCCATCAAGAACTTTTACAATAGCACTTAAGTTTAATAGCTGCATGTTTTCGGTTTCAATATAAAACCCGCCTTTAGGACCTTTAGCGGAATTTACAATCTGATTTTTTGTTAACTGCTGTAATATTTTGGCCGTAAAAGCTTGAGGAGAATCGATAGCTTCTGAAATAGTAATTAAACTTACTTTTTTTCCTAAACGAGATTGTTGCGCTATAAAAATAACGGCTCTTAATCCATATTCACAAGATTTTGAAAACATACTGCAGATTTAGACGGCAAAAGTAAAGCAAAAAATAATAGAGGACAATATTATCCTTTATTATTTTAAGAAAGTTTTATGTTAATTTTATCGGAAAATACGTCTCACTTTTAACGTGTTGGATTTGCCATAAAATCTCACATCGCTATAAATTTGCATACTATACTAACTCGTTTAATTTTTTCCTGCTTAAATCCTTGAAATCTGTAGGATAAATATCCCAAGCGCTTATGTTTATTTCCCGTTGATTACGCAGATGCTCGCCGATTTATTTTCAGTATAACAAAAAACAGACAGGCAACAACGTGTTTTTAGATAATTATTTAAGGGTGTTTTTTATGAAATTAAAGCGCGTTAGCGGCATCATAACCGGTTTTTATGGCGTGTGAAATATCCGCAACTTCACTACAATCGCCAACTTTAACAACATCTATTCCAGCATTGGTTAAAGCGACTGCATTAAAAGCAACAGGTCGGGCACCACTTGCCATAACGACAAAGTCGCAAGGAATTTGTTTCGCTTGGCCATTGGTGTCAACACAGTGTAAGACATCTATTGTAATATTTTTAACTTCGTGACCCGTAAACTGTTCAACGCCATAAGTCCTAAAGTTTTCGAGTAAAGTTGGTAGTACGGTGTTGCTAATGCCGTTTGCAATGGTGTCTTGTTTTTCTACAATGGAAACTTTACAACCTTGTTCGGCGAGAAATTCAGCGGTTTCACAACCAACCAAACCACCACCTATAACAACCACACGACCAGATACTTTTTGTTTTCCAGAAAGCACTTTCCAAGCGTCGCAAACGTTAGGACTATTTACTCCTGGAATTGGTGGTGTAAAACTTAAGGCGCCGACCGCTACAATTACGGCGTCGGGCGCCAAATCTAGAATATTTTGAATAGTGGCAGTTTCTCCCAATCTTAATATCACCCCTTCTATTTCTGTGGCATGAACCAAGTCTTGAACGGCACGATGCATTTCTCGTTTTCGGGGCGGTACATCCGCAATGTTTAATTGACCACCCAATCTAGTTTCTTTTTCAAATAAAGTAACCCAATGTCCTTTTTTAGCTGCCACGCGGGCCGCTTCAAGTCCTGAAGGACCACCACCGATAACCACAACGTTTTTCTTAACTTCTGCAGGTGTTATGATGCGGGTTTCTTCAAAACCGTTTTCAGCATTTAGAACACAGGCTACAAAAGCGCGATTCTGGATATTATCGGTGCAACCTCTATTACAAGAAATACAACGTCGAATATCGCAAGCATTACCAGCAGCCGTTTTATTAATCCAATCAGGATCGGCTAATAGCGGTCGGCCGAGACCAATCATATCAGCTTTACCACTTTCAAGAACGCTTTCTGCCATTTCAGGATCAATTATTCGTCCAACAGCACTCACAGGAATAGAAACTGCCTGTTTTACTGTTCCCGTTATATCAACAAAAAAACAATACGGCTGAACTCCCATTGGCGGAATAGTATCTGCCAAATTCCCGGTATGATTGGCTTGCGCTACGTGCAACATATCCACGCCAGCTTCTTCCAACCACTTGGCAAACTGTGGTGCATCCACTTCATCAATTCCACCACGGCCACGTTCAGGCGTTACTACCGGGAATTTGTATTCAAGAATCATATTTGGAACCGCTTTTTTCAAAGCATGCACCAACATCAATGCAAAGCGGGTTCGGTTTTCCAGAGAACCTCCAAACTTATCGGTTCTCATATTCATTTTCGTACTACATAAAGCACCAACCAATCTATCGCCGTGCACTTGGATTACATCTACACCAGCTTTTTCAGCGCGTATGGCACAATCGCACATTTTTATAATAATTTCTTTCAACGTTTCTTCAGTCACTTCATTCACGAAAAACTCCATATCATGATGTACTTTGGCGCGAACTTCATCAAACTGACCATTATCAAATAAAATATTGATAGCGTCGCAGTCATATTCAGGATGAAAAATTTGAACACCCAATTTGGCACCGTACAAATGAACACTATTGGCTAACAAGCGGAAACTTTCAATTTGGCTGTCATCAAACAACTTTGGCGTAGGCGCAAAGCTTCGTATAGGCGCCACATCACCCAAAACAATATAACCAACGCCTCCTTTGGCAAGTCGGGTGTAAAAAGCACGACTCTGCGGACTGATGCTGCCGTCCTTCGCTTCATATCCAGTAGTTAACGGTGGAAACATGATGCGGTTTTTAAAGGTTTTTCCGCCGATGGTGATAGGTTCGAGTATTTTCATGATTAATTTTTGAGGTAAATTATTAGCCAAATAACAGCCAATTTTTAAAGTAATCTTATTAACAAAAATAAGAATTCTAATTATTTAAACTTGACATTTAACGCCACATTAAGAAATGAAAGCCAACAGATCTCAAAGCAAAAAACTACTTTTGTATTCTTAATAAGAATGGGTTTTTTAATAGCCATTATTTATATAATATATGGAACAAAAAGACGCTAACGGATTAAATAAAACATCACGAACATTATTGCTCGCGGGGATTTTATTTGTTGCGATAAATTTACGACCAGCACTTTCCAGCATTGGTCCGTTAATAGATATGATTCGTCAAGATATTGGCCTTTCAGACACTTTATTAGGTTTACTCACGACCTTGCCTTTAATAGCATTTGGTGTCGTTTCAACCATTACGCCATTGTTTACTAAACGCTTTGGAATAGGAAATACGCTTTTAGGCGCATTGATTTTACTGGCTTCTGGAATACTAATTCGATCGTCGGGAGGGATTTTCGAATTGTATTTAGGAACTATTTTATTAGGAATTGCTATTGCTTTCGGAAATGTATTAATCCCAGCATTAATTAAAAGAAATTTTCCACATAAAGCTGGATTGGTTACTAGTTTATACTCGGGAATCATGTCACTTGGTGCGTCGTTTGCTGCTGGATTGAGTGTGCCTTTGGCTATGGAACTCAATTTAGGTTGGCGGGGATCATTAGGAATTTGGGCCGTTTTGGCTATTTTAGCTATAATTATATGGATTCCGAACATCAAACGTATTAATCGCACGCCGCCACGACGAAGTTTTAAAGAGGCCATGAAAAAATTGAGTGGCTCTAAATTAGTCTGGAAACTGGCCTTGTACA
Source organism: Bizionia argentinensis JUB59 (assembly GCF_000224335.1). GTDB lineage: Bacteria > Bacteroidota > Bacteroidia > Flavobacteriales > Flavobacteriaceae > Algorimicrobium > Algorimicrobium argentinense. The sequence goes on from NZ_AFXZ01000002.1 coordinate 179,884, forward strand.
TGGGACTTCAATCTATGGCTTTTTATGTTATTTTAGCTTGGTTACCGGCTATTCTATTCGACCGCGGCTTTGATGCTTCGTATGCGGGATGGATGCTTTCACTATCACAAGCTACGGGAATCATTGGCGCTATATTTATTCCTATTTGGGCAGGATCTCGAAAAGATCAGCGATTAGTAATTCTCTCTTTAGTTATTGTTGAAGTTATAGCATTAATCGGATTAATGATTCCTGGAATGGGTTTAACTGAACTCTGGGTTGGAATGATTGGAATGGTATTGGGAGGCACTTTTGGGTTGGCTCTTTTACTAATTGTTTTAAGATCTGATGATGCCGAAACAGCGGCTGAATTATCTGGTATTGTACAATCTATAGGTTATTTTATTGCCGCAACTGGACCATTTATTGTGGGTGTGATTTATGATTTAACCCATGTTTGGAATTACGCTTTAGTTTTATTGTTGGTGGTGGCACTTATCAAACTTACTATGGGTATAGGTGTTGGAAAAGACCAGAAGGTTTAATTTAAAGGAATTATTTCTTCTGAAGAAATACTTTCAATTATTATGGTATTTGGATCATTTCGTTAAAAAACCAGCCAAAATCAGCAAATATCAATACCAAAAAGTGACATAAAGGCGCGGTTTTATGCTGGTATGTTATTTGATTATTTCTATCTAAAGATTGCCAAAAAATTATAATTCTATGAAAACTCAACATACAGCTTATTCTATATTAGACCTCGCTTTAGTTTCTGAAGGTCATTCACTTAAACAAACGTATAATAACGCCCTTGAATTAGCGCAGAATGCTGAAACTTTTGGTTACACCCGTTATTGGTTGGCCGAACATCATAACGCACCTAATATTGGAAGTAGCGCTACATCAGTATTAATTGGCTATGTAGCTAGTGGTACAAATACAATTCGCGTAGGCTCTGGTGGCATTATGCTACCCAATCATTCGCCATTAATCGTCGCCGAACAGTTTGGAACTTTAGGATCTTTATATCCCAACCGCATTGATTTAGGTTTAGGAAGAGCGCCAGGAACAGACAGAGAAACCGCACAAGCCATCCGCTCGGATTTTATGCAAGCCGCACAGTCTTTTCCGAATGAATTGGATAAAATTCAAAATTACTTTTCTGTAGATAATGCAAAATCGAAAGTACGTGCCACAGTGGCAGAAGGTGTGGATGTGCCTCTTTATATTTTGGGTTCTAGTACGGATAGTGCGCATTTAGCCGCGAAAAAAGGTTTGCCTTATGCATTTGCTAGTCACTTTGCAACGACACATTTATCGAACGCTATAGATATTTATAGAAAGGAGTTTCAACCGTCAGAACATTTAGAAAAACCTTATGTTATGGCTGGTGTTAATATTGTTATAGCCGATACAGATGAAGAAGCACAGCGTTTATCAACCTCATTAATCCGTATGATTTTAGGGATATTTACGGGCAAACGCGATTTTGTCCATCCACCAACCGCAATGACTGATGAATACAAGGAAATTCTAGAACATCCGCAAATTCATCAAATGCTAAAATATTCTTTTATAGGCAGTAAAGCTAGCGTAAAAGCGCAAGTCAAAGATTTTATAGAGCAAACGCAAGCAGATGAACTAATTGCCGTGACGAACATTTATGATGGAAAGGAAAGAATTAGATCTTATGAACTGTTTGCGGAAATTATGAAAGAATTAAACGAATAAGAATTCAATTGAAGGTAATCTTATAAAAGTGTGATTATCTTTGTACAAAAATAGAGTTATGTCAAAACAGTTTTCAGATCTAGGAATTAATGCACCATTACAGAAAAGTTTAATCGCTTTAGGGATTTCGGTTCCTACAGATGTTCAGGAGAAATCGATTCCTGTAATTCTTAATCAAAAAGAAGATGTGGTTGTTTTGGCAAAAACAGGAACTGGAAAAACAGCTGCTTTTGGTTTGCCTTTATTGCAGTTAATGGATGTTGAGAACACCAATGTACAAGCATTAATATTAGCACCAACCAGAGAGTTGGGCCAGCAAATTTTTGCCAATTTAGAATCTTTTTCCAAAAATAATCCAAAAATTTCCATTGCTTCTGTTTGTGGAGGGATTCCTATAAAACCTCAAATAGAACGTTTGAAAATGCCTACACAGATTGTTGTAGCAACACCTGGACGTTTGGTAGATTTAATAAAACGTGGCGCCATTTCTATTAAAAATCTAGACTATTTAGTGCTAGATGAGGCCGATGAAATGATTAGCGCTTTAAAGGACGAAGTGGATTCTATATTAAAAGACACGCCTAAAACGAGAAGAACCTTATTGTTTACGGCTACTATGCCTGGAACGATCAAGCAATTGGTTCAAAACTATATGTCTAAACATGTGGTGCAAATTGAAGACGATATGGCAACCGTTGGGCATCAAGGTATCGATCATCAATATGTGGTTGTAGAGCCCATTGAAAAATTAGAGGTTTTACTTCACTTTTTAAATTCTAAAGAAGGCGAGCGTGGGATTATATTTTGTAAAACCAAAGCAGCGGTTAATAAATTAGCTAAAAATTTAGCGATAAATAAATTCTCTTCTGGTGCTATTCATGGAAGTTTAACCCAAGGCATTCGCGACCGGATAATGGGTCAGTTTAGGGAAGGTCATATTGATATTTTAGTGGCTACCGATTTAGCAGCACGAGGCATTGATGTCAAAGAAATTTCTTATGTGGTTAATTACCATTTACCAGACACCTATGATGCGTATGTGCATAGAAGCGGCCGAACGGCTAGGGCAGGAGCAACAGGTCTTTCTTTAACTATTTTACAGCAAGAAGAAGTTCAGGATATTGCCGATTTCGAAAAAGAATTAGGCATTAGTTTTAGTGAATTTAAAAAAGCAGATGCACAAAGTATTGAAGAAAATAACGGTTTAATTTGGGCGAAAAAAATATTCAAGATTAAGCCCAATCGTGATGTTTCTGAAGATTTTAAAGCGAAAATAAAAACAATTTTCCATCATTTAACAAAAGAGGAATTAGTCGATAAGATTTTAGCGAATTATTTGGCGGAATCGGGTTCTGAAAACTTGAAAGTTACAGGCGATAAGAAGGTTAAAAAGAATCCTAAAAAATAATTTATTGATTGTCCGCAAAATATCATATCGCTATAAATTATCATTATTGTAATGACATAATTTTTGGGCATCACAAAATAGCAAATGTTTATTCTGTTCTGCGTAAATCCGCGAAATATGCAGGAGAACTTTTCCCTGCGATTATATTTATTTCCAGTTGATTGCACAGATGTTTTCAGATTTTTTTGCTAGTATGACAAAAAATGGAGATACAAATAATTTTATCAATATAATCTCAAGGTAATAATAAAGGTTCCAAAACCTCCCAAACATTATTTGCTACTATTTTATGACCCTTCACATTCGGATGAATGCCATCAATTTGATTAAGTGATGCGATACCGCCAACATCCTTCAAAATAAAAGGAATGAATTCTAACTTATTTTTTTGAGCTAAATCAGCATAAAGCTGTCTGAATTCTGTAGTATAAGCTTGACCCATATTTGGTGGTAATTCCATACCGGCAAGAATAATGATGGTTTCTGGGCTTTTTTCACGAACCACATCTATAATAGCTTGCAAATTGGATCGTGTTTCTGTTAACTGAACCCCTCGTAAACCATCGTTGGCGCCAAGTTCCAATAAAAAGATATTTGGTGTTTGTTTAATAACCCAATCAATTCTGCTTTTCCCTCCAGCAGTCGTTTCACCACTAACGCCTGAATTGATCACCGTATAATCCAATTTTAGAGAATCTATTTGTTGTTGCAAAACTTCAGGATAACCATCATTGCTATCGTCCAGGCCATAGCCAGCCGTGATACTATCACCAAAGCACAGAATCGTTTTGGTTTCAGTTTCTGCTTCAGTAGTGGTTTCAGTTTGTTCAACAGAAGGAATGTTTTCTGTAGTTTTTTCACTTTTAGCATCGCCACAAGCGTAGAGTAGTAGCGCCAAAATAAAATAACAAAACTTTATGAGTTTAGCGGCTCTAGAGGTTGCCAGATATGAATAGAATTGGTTATTTTGAGCCTTGAACATGAGTCGTATTTAAATTGAAATTTATATGTCAAAGATATTAAAGATTACTGGGTTGGAAAAGACATATACCAGCGGTAATAAACAATTAACAGTTTTACACGATATTACCTTTGATGTTGAAAAAGGACAAACCTTCTCCATTGTTGGGCCATCCGGAAGTGGAAAAACCACCTTGCTGGGGCTTTGCGCCGGATTAGATCAGCCAAATGCTGGTACTGTGGAATTATGCGGACAAGATTTAAATAATTTAAATGAAGATCAACGCGCTCAATTGCGTAACAAAGAAGTTGGTTTTATTTTTCAGAATTTCCAATTGCTACCAACATTAACAGCTCTCGAAAATGTGAGTGTTCCTTTAGAATTGCAAGGTTCTAAAGCCGCTACAACTAAAAGCTTGGCTTTATTAGAAAAAGTAGGTTTAGGCGATCGGGTGCATCATTATCCATCCCAACTTTCTGGAGGCGAGCAACAACGGGTAGCTCTAGCTCGCGCTTTTGCGAATTCACCTTCTATATTATTTGCCGACGAACCAACTGGAAATTTGGACGAAGAAACTGGTGAAAAGGTAATTCAGCTATTACTGGATTTGAATACCGAAAACGGGACCACTTTAGTTATTATTACCCACGATTTGGAATTAGCCAACAGGACGCAGCAAATATTAAAACTTAAAGGTGGAAAAATAGTAACGAACGAACCTACATCTGTACTGTGAATAACTCCAACAAGAATCTACAAATAGCCTGGCTGTTTAAAATGGCTTTGCGCGATGCTAAAGCGAGCAAAGTACGTTTGCTGTTATTTATGGCATCCATTATCATGGGTATTGCAGCCGTGGTATCCATACAATTATTCAGTTCTAATTTAAAGGATAATATTCAGAGCCAATCCAAAACCATGATGGGTGCTGATTATATAATCGACTCCAAACAAGCACCTACAAAACGTGCACAAGCCATAATAGACTCCTTAAAACCAGATGCAACCGAAGTCAATTTTGTGTCCATGGTGGCCTTTCCAAAAAACGGCGGGACGAAATTAGTTAAGGTTCGCGGATTGGAAGGCAGCTTTCCGTTTTATGGAAAAATAAAAACAGAACCACTCTCTGCCTCAAGTGCTTACCAAGAGTCATCTGGAGCATTAGTTGATGCTACTTTATTGTTACAGTTCAATTTAAAGCCAGGTGATTCTATAAAAATCGGAGAATTAACACTTCCAATTTCTGGCGCTTTAAAATCGATTCCAGGAAGTTCGGCTATTTCTAGTTCGGTGGCACCGCCAGTAATAATTCCCTATCGCTTTATTGAAGCTACCGAATTGTTGCAATTTGGTAGTCGTAAGGAATATCAATATTTTTATAAGGCGCCACCAACTTTAGATTTAAAACAACTTAAAGATGAAATAGGTCCGAAACTGGATTTTGAAAATTCAGATATAAACACGCATACAAGCGCCACCGAACGTTTAGGAAAAAGCTTTGATAATGTTGGCAAGTTTCTGAATTTGGCGGCTTTTATAGCCTTGCTATTGGGTTGCATTGGTATTGCCAGTTCGGTACATATTTATATTAAAGAGAAGTTAAAAGCCATCGCTATTTTAAAATGCATGGGCGCATCAAGACTTCAAAGTTTTCTAATTTTTCTGATTCAAATTGCAGGCATTGGAATGATTGGAGGCATAATTGGCTCGTTAATTGGCATCGGACTTCAAACCGTATTTCCATATCTGTTAAAAGACTTTCTACCATTTACTTTAGAAATTAGCATCTCGGCTCAACCAATTTTAATAGGCGTGTTACTTGGTTTGTTTATGTCCGTTTTATTTGCGCTTTTGCCGTTGCTTCGCACCTGGTATGTGTCTCCATTAGATGTTTTGCGTGTGGATGAAAAAGCATCACAAGAACCTAGAAAAATACGCTATTTAGTTTTTGCTTCTATTTTAGTATTCCTATTTATATTTTCATTTTGGCTGATTAAAAATGCTTTATACGCCTTGGTATTTGTAGGTGCAACCGTTGTTACTTTTACCTTGTTAGCCATTGTGGCTTTAGGTTTTATAAATCTCATTAAACGGTTTTTTCCCAAACACTGGAGTTTTACGGCTCGCCAAAGTTTACTAAATCTTTTCCGGCCTAATAATCAAACCGTTGTATTGGTTGTGGCTATTGGTTTAGGCACGTTTTTAATCAGCACGTTGTATTTTACTAAAGATATACTACTATCCAAGACGGAAGTAGGACAGACCAGTCAAAATGCCAATATTATTATTTTGGATGTTCAGCCTGATCAACGGGATGCATTAGCAAAAAATCTTATTGGGAAAGATTTGCCAGTTCTTAATAATATTCCATTAGTCACCATGCGCATGCATAGCATTAAAGGAAATTTGGTGAATGCACTTCGTCAAGACAGTACGCGGCAAGTGCGCAGCTGGCTATTAAATCATGAATTTAGAACCACGTATCGCGATTCGCTTACAGCTTCAGAAGAAATATTAGAAGGGGAGTGGTTAGCTAGATTAAAGTCTGATGATCCTGTAATAATTTCCATTTCTGATAACCTGGCAGCCGATGCGAATTTAGCGGTCGGTGATGCCGTGGTATTTAATGTGCAAGGCGTATTGATGGAAACTACAGTGGGCAGCATTCGTAAAGTGGATTGGTCGCAAATGCAACTCAATTTTACCATAGTTTTTCCAGCTGGCGTTTTAGAGCAAGCACCACAATTTAATGTTCTAACCACCAATGTACCAGATGAGACGAGTTCCGCGGCTTTGCAACGGGATGTTGTAGCTAAATATCCAAACGTTTCTATTATTGATTTGCGACAAATTTTTACCCTAGTAGAAGATATATTAGAAAAAGTATCATGGATTATCAATTTCATGGCATTCTTTAGTATTCTTACAGGCATTATCGTTTTAATTGGTTCCGTTAGAACCAGTAAATATCAGCGAATCAAAGAAAGTGTCTTGTTAAGAACGCTGGGCGCGAAAAACGCACAGATTTTAAAGATTTCGGCTTTTGAATATCTGTTCCTAGGACTTCTAGGAAGTTTAGTTGGAATTATTTTAGCACTAATAAGCAGTTTATGTTTGGCCGTATTTGTTTTTAAAGAACCATTTTCACCGTCAATAATTCCTTTTCTGGTTTTTTTACCCGGAATTACAATTTTAGTTTTAACGATAGGATTAAGCAATATTCAAACCGTTTTACGAAGCTCTCCGCTAGAGGTTTTACGCCGAGAGGTTTAGATACCCTGCTGACACTTTTGTTGTGTATTAATAAGTTTTGAGCTAAAAATTGCGTAAATTGATTTACAAATTTTAAATAAAAACAATGATAAACACTCTATTATTACAAATACCCACTAACGCTCCAAATCCAGGAGACAGTGGTACTGTAGATTTAACAAAGCCATTCGATTTAATTGTTTTTATTATTCTGCCTATAATAATTGTCATCCTTTATTTTATATGGAAACGGAATAAGAAACGAGATGGTGATACATAAAAGATATTATTAAATAGATTGTAGATTACAGAAGATATTTAATATTTCGTCTCAAACGAAAATATTAAAGTATTACTTTTCAACCTTACAGAAAAAAATTAATTGGAAATTCGAGGTGTAATTATAAACTTATTTCGGCAGGTAATTATCTTCACTAGATTATAAAAACCAAATCATTAATCACTCTTTTTGAGTAAATGTTCATAAGCTTCCATTCCTTTTGTGTGTGCAAAAATAACTTTTATTACTCCAACAATAGGAAGGGCAATAATTGCGCCTACAGTACCCCAAAGCGTGGAAAATAGAATAATACCAAATACAGTAAAAAAGGGATTCAAATCCGTTTCATCACCTATAATCCATGGCGTAAGAATATAATTTTCGACCAATTGAGCTACGGAAATCACAGCAAGCACAATAATTGCAGGAGTAGTACCTCCATATAAATACGATAAAACTAGAGCGATACCACCACCTATAATATTTCCAACATAAGGAATAATTGAAAAAAGTGCACCAAATAAGGCTAAAAACAATGCATAAGGTACAGAACCAAGTAAAAAGCCAAGATAATAGATTACGAACAAGAAAATCATAATCTTACTTTTCCCAAAAAAATAACTACTAACAATGTTTGATGAATCACTTAAAAGAGCCGTCATTCCAGAAGAATTAGAACTCAATTTTTTAAAGAAATTAATAAATCGACTTTTCTGCATTAATAACAGAACGATGTAAACAAAGATGATAAGTGATTGTGAAAGGACATTCATAAAAGACGATAAAACTGCACCTGCTACACTTTCTACCTTATCAACCAACCGTTTATTATTGTCTATATAATCTTTATAATCCCAGTTTAAGTTTTGGTTAGCCCATTCACTTAAGCCGTTCAATTTCTCCGTTCCCTTTTCTTTTATGGTCGGCCAATCTTCAGCCATATTATTTATTTGCGAACCTACAAGCCACGATAGTAATGAAAATGTCACCACCATTACTAAAATAGACGTTGTAATAGCTAACCAATTTGGCAATCCCCAATGTTTAAGTTTTACCGTTAATTTATTTAATAAAACAGCAACAATGGTAGCAACTACTAATGGTAATAAGAGACTCGATCCAAAATACAGTAGCGACAAAATACCTCCTAAAATTAGGAGCGTTTTAATTAAATAACTACCTGAAATTTGTATTTTGTTATCACTCATAAACTATATTTTTAAGTAAGAATTTATTGCAGTTGTTATTTCATGTTACGTAAAGTTAAATTTTCCATTGCGCTTTAAAGCCTTTTTATTTATTATTTTTAAAATTTGTTATTTAAAAGTATAATTCAAAATGGGAATTATCAGCTCTAAATTAATAAATAATGCATTTTAAAACCTGCTTGGCTTTTTATAGGGATCTGAAAAAATAAATTTGAGTGTTCTTTTAATTGCTATTATCAGAAAAAAAATTATAAATTAGTTGAAACTGAAAAATAACTAAAATAGAAATTAATGAATCCAATCGACTATATAATTATTGGCTTAAAAGTAATTGTTGGCTTAAGTATTTTAAATGTTTGGTTAATTCAGCCCACAAAACCAACGAAATGGCGAGGTGGTGATGCTACAACTATTATTGAAGAATTTAAAGTTTATGGCTTATCAAAGACCTTTTGCTATGTAATTGGATTTTTAAAAGTTAGTTTAGCTTTGATATTATTGGCATCGATTCAATTCGATTCTTTAACTTTAATTGGAAGTATTGGTTTAGCCGTTTTATTATTAGGATCGATAATCATGCATTTAAAAGTTAAAGATCCCTTATTTAAATCTTTTCCAGCCTTTTTATTTATTGTATTTAACCTGGTAATTATCTTTTTTTCTATTTAAAAGTAAATTGAAAAGGCTTTTAAAGCAATAAATAAATTTAAAACCGCAAAGCCGAAAGAGGGAGAAGATTTGAAAAAATTATCTTTAATTTTAATTCTTACCGCAAATCCCGCAAGCATAAGCAAACACAATCCTAATGAAGATATTATTAGCAGAATAGGACTAAAAGAGAGACCAACTATTAAACCTACTGCGCCTATTAATTGAAGATATCCAGTAAGGTTTCTAAATTTTGGTAAGCCATATCGCATAAATTCTGACGCAATAAATTTGGAGTAAAAGCAATTAATTCCGAAGAAAATAAATGCCAAACAAGAAAACCAAGTTAGTGCGGTAAGTAAATCCAATGCGTTTTATTTAAAGTTACAATTTACAACAAGATTATAATAAAGCTGTAACTATTTAAAGCAACATAATGATTTTATATAGTATCTGTTTTTAATTAGATAAATATGAGAATTTTAGGTGAAATGCATTTCATCCTTTGATAGCATTAAAATGCAAAAACCAAAAACCAACAAACAATTCTCCTATTTAAAAATCCATAGTATAACTTTAAAAAACAGGAACAGTTCGTCAAAAATCACGTATATTTAGCATTCACTTTTTAAGCTAAAATCCCTTTAAATCTATGAAGAACCTTTCACTTTTATCCTGCCTGCTTGTCGTACTATTATTTGGTTGTAATGAGCTTAATCCTAAAGGTGAAAAGCAGGTGCGTGAGTTTGTAAAACAGTGGAATGTAGACCATACGCAACTAAAGTATCCTTACCTACAAGATGACTATATGGATGTAGTTACGTATTACGGAAAAAAGCGCACTAGAATCCAAGTGCAGCAGGATAAGAAATCACTTTTTCAGCAATTTCCAGATTACACCCAGGCTATTTTAAACAACGAACTTGTTATCACGAAAGAGGCTTCAAATTATTTAGTAACCTTCATCAAACATGTCAAATATGACGGTATAGAAGCAGAGTATCCATCGTTTCTTTCTGTGATTAATAGAAATGGTGATTTTAGAATACTACGAGAAGGCATCGATGAAAATTTTAAAGACCGCGATGCGCCTATTTTTCCAAGTTTTAGCGCAAATAGTGTAATTCTAGCTAATACAAGGAAACTCTACGGTGATTTTAATGGCGACGGACTTTCAGACTTTGCAACGGTTATTTCTCCAGAAATAAGCACTAAAACTAATCCAGAGTCTCAAAATAGTGATGTTGTAGAATGTGAAGACGGCTGCAACAGCGTAATCTCCTTTAGTAATCAGGATTTAGAACCCATTACAATTAAAGGAGCGTATCAATCAAAATTAGAAAACCTTAAAGACCTTAATGGTGACGGCGCAGACGAGATTGGTTTTTGGGATATAAAACCCACCAGCAAGAGCTTATATGTTTTTAATGCAACCAATAGTATGTTGCTTACCGAACCTATTATCATTAATACAACCGTACATAAAAACCTTAAACTTATTGATGTTTTTAAAAAAACAGGTCCAAATAAAATTACCGTTACGCGAAGTGCTCAAGTTGACGGAAAGTGGGTTTTAAAGAGCGAGGTGATTGTATTGGATTAAAGAAGAACAGCTATTTCGCAAGTGATTTTTGTGGTCGTTATGAGTGGTTCTTTTTTGTAAGCAAAACAAAGATAATGTTGTGGTTTTATAGGTCACAAACTATCTAAAGGAGTTAATTTATCAGAAAACGAGGCACTATGTTACACACTATTTTATTAGAACGCGAAATATACGCATCAGAAGAACATAAGATGATGCAAGAAATGATTCAAGATTTCATTCACAATGAAATAATGGATCATATAGACGAATGGGAAAAAAAGGGCATGGTTAGCCGAGAAATCTGGGAGCGCGCTGGAGAATTAGGCTTACTATGTATTGATATGCCTGAAGAATATGGCGGAAGTGGTTTAGACTTTAGTTTTAGTGCTTTATTTATTGAAGAATTGGGGAAAGAAGGTATTACTGGCGTCGGTTTTTCATTACACTCCGATATTGTGGCACCCTATCTTTTAAAATACGGTACCGAGGCTCAAAAACAAAAATATCTCCCAATAATGGCTTCCGGAAAAATGATAACTTCCATTGGTATGACCGAGCCCAGCTGTGGTAGCGATCTTAAAGCTATTACAACAAACGCCGTAGATAAAGGCGATCATTATTTGGTAAACGGACAGAAAACTTTTATTACCAATGGTTATATGTGCGACATGTCCATAGTTGCTGTAAAAACTAACGTTGGAACCGAGAAAGAAGGCGTGTCTTTATTAATCATGGAAAGCGCTTTGGAAGGTTTTGAGAAAGGCGTTCCTTTCAAAAAAATCGGTATGAAATCCCAAGACACCTGCGAGTTATTTTTTGATAACGTGAAAGTTCCTAAAGAAAATTTATTAGGAGAAGAAGGATTAGGATTCAAAATTATGATGACGGAATTGGCTCGCGAACGTTTAACCGTAGGTTTAAATGCTATTGGTGGGGCAGAAGGCGCCATAGAAAAAACGATTGCTTATACTTCCACAAGAACTGCTTTTAATCAACCTATTGCCGGATTCCAAAATACCCAATTTAAATTAGCAGAATGTGCAACAGAATTACAAATGCATCAAGCGTTTTTAGATCGTTGTACTAAATTATTATCGGAACATCAGCTAACGGCTGAAAGTGCTTCTATGGCTAAATATTCAGCAACAGAAATGCATAGTAAAGTAGTGGATGAATGTCTGCAATTTTTTGGCGGTTATGGTTATATGTGGGATTACCCCATTGCCAGAATGTATGCCGATAATAGAGTCGCTAGAATTTATGCTGGAACCAATGAAATAATGAAATTACTCATTGCTCGCGGCTTGTTTAAAGAGTTGTTTCAGGAAATGAAGAAAGGAAAAAAGAATTAAGATTAATAACTATGTATTTATTTTAAAGACTCCCAAATCTGGCCTATCGAAGATTTATCGTAAAATTTGAAATGAAGATGGCGTAAAATTTTAGATAGCCTGTCTTGAGCGCAGTCGAAAGGTTCGAGCATGCTAAATTGTTAATTAATCACTTTGTATCAAGCGAGTTCCTAAAATTTAGGCATCGAATGATAAATTTAGATATGGGTTCGTAAGCCTAGACTTTTTTGTTTCTTTTTTGGGCAATGCAAAAAAGGAAAAAATCAAAAGTTTAAGACGGTTAATTATGACTTAGATTAGATTGAAAAAGCCTACTCAAACGTATGTCGTTGTTCCGCAGTTGAAGAAGCATTTAATAATTCATTAAATAGTTTTATGCTATTAAAATCGCGGGTGATTTCTCCAGAAACTGCAATTCCTGAAATTCCGGTTTCTAAAATGTCTTTAACATCATCTGTGTTTATGCCACCGACACCAATAATGGGTATTGGCGTTTTTAAAACATCTGTAATTGCCATAAAACCTTTTAAACCTAATAATGGAGGCAAGTTTTCTTTCGTGGTTGTTTCTCTAAAAGGGCCCAAACTTATATAATCGATTGCTTTATCTAATAATCTTTCACAATCTTCCAAAGTGTTGGCTGTTCCGCCAATCATTTGCCAGCTATGTAAATGTTTTCTAGCAACAGTAGGGCAGACGTCAGTTTGACCTAAATGCACACCATCGGCTTTAACTTCTTTGGCTATCTTGTAATTATCGTTTATAATTAACCGCGTCTGGAAATGCATGGTAATTTCTCGAGCTTCTAGAGCTATTTTTATATGTTTTTTTTCTGAAATATTTTTCAACCGTAATTGTACTAATTCTGCACCAGATGAACAGGCCTTTTGGATGTTTTCCAAATGTTCTTTTGGCGAATTTCCTTGAGATATATAATGTAGTTTTGGTATGATCATTTTTAAAAATTTATGGAAAATTCTATTTCTTTATCCTTTTTCTAATTATTTCAGGGTCTCTACTTGTATGAAAAATGCCAATAACTATAATTTGTTTCTGATTTTCTTCAAATAAATAGTAAATCGCATAAGGAAAACGGATAACCAAAGATTGCCGAATCTCCTTATATTTCAATTGATAATGTTCTGGATACGCGCCAATATAATTGATTTCTTTATTGATCTCTGCCTTAAATTCTTAAGCTAATAATTTGTTTTTATTGAGATACCATGCTTTTGCATTCCGTAAGTCTACTTATACAATGGGCAGCAACTTAATTTTATAGCGCATTACCAATCGTTCTTTACATCATTCCAATCCAAAACATCATTAGGATTGTTTTTGTATGTTTTTAAACGATTATCTAATTCCATTTTATGTTCCGCAGACAAAGCTTGGTAAGCTTCTTTTTCACGCTTCATTACGCGTTCCAAAGTATCGATAATGCTTTCACTGTGAATATTAAACAGTTCCTGTATAAATTGATATTTCCGTGCTTCCAAATCCATAATTAGTAATTTTGTAGCATAACAAATGTACAATTTTTATTCCAAATTTTTAAAATGTTAGATAAGATGAAAACCATTGTTTTAGGGTATAAGGATACAAAAGAGGATTAAATTTCTAATGGCCTAAATGGATGCGTTATTCGCTTATCAATATGTGGTACAAGATAAATACTTTGGGTGGGAAATGGGAATTAAAAATGCTTTTTAGGATTTATGTTTTGTTAGAAGAATGAGAACATAAGAATCAAATTTTCTGTTTCTAGCTTAATGAATAATTATTCTCTATGAACTAAAACATTAGTTTAAACTAAATAATTAGTTATATTTGTTTTCATCTTATTTCTAATTCTATGAAAAATTTTCTCCTAACACTTGTTTTTCTATGCTGTAGTTTAGGTGCAGTAGCTCAAAGCACAACCTATTATAAGCACCTAATTTTTCGTGAAACACCATTTTCCACAACCGAAGGAAGAATCCCACTAACAGAAACGGAAGCCCAAAAAGTCAATCATTTTAAACTAGACTATGATTCATCTAATAGATTAGTATTAGTTGAATATAAATACGCCCAAAATCTAATCGACTTAAACAGAAGCGGTATTCTGGATGGTAAAAGAGCATTGGCTCCAAAAACGCAAATAATATATTCCGAAAATACAGAAACACGCTTGTTTTTTGATGCTGATAATCAACCAACAACCAATGGCATGGGTGTATTTAAAGAAGTATATGCCTATAGTAAAAACGGAAAACGAATAGGTTTAAAGTATTTCAACAAAAATGAGGAACCTATAAATAACAGCTGGAATATTTTTGAATATACCTGGAAACAAATCAACAACAATTCTGTATTAGAAACCAGAAAAGATGTTACTGGCGTACATGTAACTATGCGTCCGTATTATAAATTCTATAACGTGCTATACAAATTCAATGAAAACGGCATGTTACAATCCATGAACAACGTCAATGAAAATATGAAGCTCATAAATGATGAAACAGGAATCGCCATTGATCAAGCCATATATGATAAAAATAAGAACCTCGTGCGTTTTAAATTTTTCAATGCCGAAAACAAACCAGCTGTTGGTTCCTTTTTAGAAACAGCTGGCGGTTTCGCAACCTATGATACCAATGGAAATTGTTTAAAATACGCCACCGTTGGTTTAGACGGAAACTACAAAGTGGATATACGAAGTAATGATGCGTACTCAAAATATAAGTTTGACAGTATAGGCAATCTAATCGCGTATAGTAGTTATGATATTGATAACAAAATACAGAATAAGAGAGGCGTTACAAACGTAAAATACATCTATGATCAAGATAATCCCGTACAGCTTTTAAAAACCGAATTATACCATACAACACCCAATGAAACCGTTAAAGATTCTATTCTTAACAAGTTAAATACCAAGATTGAAAAAGAAAAGCTAGTCGAAGATTTTAATCACGTATTAGAAACCTTAAAAGACCATCCCTCACAATTTCAATTCACGGATAAAGCATCCTATGAAAACCTGGTAAACAGGCAACGCGGTAAATTAAAAGATTCCATGACGGTTACCGAATTTTATCAAGTAACAGCGCCTATAGTTACAAGTTTAGGCTGTTTACATACGCGCATAGTGGATACGCGCTTTTTCAGAACACCACAAAAGTATTGGTTACCACTAATCGTATGGTTTAAAGATGAAAAAATGTATGCCCTAAACAATTGTGTCGAAAATACAGAAATGAATGCCGGTTCTGAAATTTTAGAAATTAACGGAATCGCATCCAGTAACATATATAAAACACTAAAAACAACCATCTCGGCAGATGCCTTTAATCAAAATTTTTACCGAGGCGATTTAAATGTGAATTTTTTATACTACTACCACAGTTATTTTGGTTTTGCTTCAGAATACACCATAAAATTTAAGCCCTATAATGCTGAAAATGACATTACAACAACCTTTCTAATTGACGAGCCGGCTCCTAACTATAAAGTAGACATCATCAAAACCCCAAGATTAGGCATCGTGATGAACAACGAAAACAAAACCGCCATCATCAAGATTAAGAATTTCAATTATTTCCCAACAGGTAGAGAAAACATCGATTATTTTAAGGAGACCATAGATACCTATATGAAACAAATAAACGATGAAAACATAACAAAAGTGGTTTTTGATTTAAGAGGAAATAGAGGTGGAAACCCAGAATGCACCACATATATACTTTCCTATATGATTGATAAAGAAATTAATTTTTATGAAGATAATCAGCTCAACAAAAGCCGAAACAGACCCATAACCGTTAAACCCCAAACCACGAATAACAGTAGTAATCGTAAAATATATATGCTTACAGATGGTCGTTCGGCCTCGGCAACCGCACAAATGTTAGCCGTTGTAAAACACAATCAGTTAGCCACTATACTAGGCGAAGAATCAGGAGGCATCTACAGCACACATCCTGGTAGAGCTGTCCCATCAACTAAAAACACAAAACTAGCTTTACAAATAGGCACAGAACGGGAATCTGTTCATGTGCCTGAATTAGCACTAGACCAAGGTATACTTCCAGATAAAATGATTCCGATGACATTAGGGAACCTATTAGAAAATAATGACCTGTTGTTAGATTATATTTTTGATGATTGAATTCTATTGTATCCAAACAAGACTATCTTTAAGATACTGTTATTTGAAAAGTATGTAAAATAGAACCCGAAATGATTCTAGTTGGTATTTTTGCATATCACAATTTGACCTATAAAACTCTGCTGCCATATTCCCTTGAGATATATAATGGAGTTTTGGTATAATCATGGATGCGTTTTTTAATTTCAGGGTATTTGTTGCAAGGTAAATGGCTTGGGTGGGAAATGGGAATTAATAGACTTAAGTTAAAGAGTTTGTTTATTAAATTTAGAAATAATGTATTTTGAGAAGTTTGTGGTTGCAGTTTTTTCAAAATTTATTAAATCTGAAACCAATCTATTCTTTGATAAACTTTTCAATGATTCAATCTTTCTTAAATGGCATTGTTTTATTTTTAAATCACTTCCGCACAAACATAATTCATTGCGGCTTGGAATAGTATTGGAAGCAACAGAATAAATAATAGTAGTAATAATATTAAGATTATCAATGCCTAGCTCTTCAATATAATATTCTACAACTCCATCAAAAAAATGTGCATATTCTCCGTTTGCATAAGTTCCAGTTTCTTTCTTGAAAATATAATTGGTAAAAAATGGATAAATCTTATTTCTATAAAAATCAATAAGTTTAATTCCTCTTCTTGAATCTTTTTCCAGAATGTGTTCTATATCTAAACAACAATAACCATCATCATCTATATGATTATCATCGATACGTTTAATGTTTTTTGTGATTTCTTGAATTTTAGGGATAGAGTATGGATACTCATCTTTATTTAAATAAATTTTTATTTTAAATGTTTGATAATAGTTCCCTTTTAAATCACATACGTCCAAATCTCCAATTAAATAACAAAATTTTTTATTAAAATTTTTGAAGTACTTAAATGATGGATAAACTTCACAAAATTTATCAATATCCCTTTCCAGTATCGTTTTTTCCTTCATTAAAATAAGGTTTATTAATTTCAGCAATAGGTCTAAGTGCGGCAATTGAATTCACATTTGAAGGAAGCTTAATAATTGGATTTCCGTAAATATCATTTGCTACAAAACTCTGTTGCTTTAAATATTTTTCCCAATTAAAGTCGTACTGGGTATAATAGAAATTTCTATCATCAATTCTATAAATGTATCTGTCGCTTTCGGTCTTATCAGAACGATGACAGACTGGACTAAAAAAATCATCGGACAATACTTCATCCTTTATGTATTGCCCAACAACTACACCATTTCGTAAAGCTGAAGATTGCATTTTACTGGCTAAACTTGTATGCAAGCTACAAGTCGTAACTTCACTAATCTCACCAATACCCGATTTACCCCATAATACATCCTCCTTTTTTCCGAGATCAATTCCTGTTCTCACACCAATATTTTCAATTCCTTGCGATAATAAATATTCTTTAAGATCATTTTTCACAAAATGGGTGTAAACACTTACCATTTGTAATGCAAGTTCGACTGCTTTCTCTTGTTCAGTATTTTTATCTCCAAAATATAAAAACATACCATCTCCTTGAAGTCTATGAACATATCCTCCAAATATTAGAGCTGTATGTATTCCTGCTTTGATAATTGCATTTGTAATTAAAAAATTAGTTTCTTTATCAAATTTTCTGAAAAGGTTTGTACTTCCTTTAATATCAATAAATACTGATACAATATAATGTTCTTCAACATTGTCTGTATTTTTTAAATGTGCAAAACTAGGGTGAAGACCTAATTGTTGATTATAATTAACTGGTCTGCCTAAACCTTCAGAAAACATTTTCATTTCTGATGCTATTTCTTTATCCTCTATTCTGTTTAATATAGCTTTAAATTGCTCATTTGTCCTACCATAAATTGGAGAACCTAATCCTTTAGAAGATTGGTTGGAAGTATCACTTTCAACAGCATCTTTAATTATTTGGAGATAGTCATCGTATATTTTCATATTATTATTTATTATAAATTATTATTGTAAAAATTGGTATTAGCAAGATGAATTGTATTATTAATAATCTGCCTGCTAATTTCAATTTTGTGAATTTTGTTGTTAAACCTGTAGAAAGAGTATGTACCTGATTTCTTAAATCTTTAATTTCTTTTTTTGTTGTGAGTGTTTTTGAACATAATTCAAAATCATCTTTTTTCATCGCTCCAATTCCGCCGAAATAATACATAGATTTGGAATCTTTAGAAAAAAAAGGGATGCTTGCGTTTACTAGAATTATTAATGTTGATAATCCTATCAGAAATGAAATAGAAATTAAAGCTTGAAATATTTCAGAATAACAACTAATATCATCTAATAAAGTTACATATGATGTTATAAGAGAGCCAACAACAAATGTGTTAATGGCTATGTAAACAGCAGTCTTGTTGTTTACACTATCAAAATAGTGATCAAACCTACTTATCGTATATATTAATCTTTCTTTTTCCATTATTTTTCTTTCCGCACGCCTTTAAATTTAACTCCTGATGTTTTAACGTCCATAAACTTTCCAGTTTCTGTGTCACGTTTTACATAAAGATTTGTTTTCGTGTTAAGTACTTGTGAGCGTTGTTTTACTGCTCCTTTTCTTGCGTTGTCTCCGACAGGTTTGTTTGTTGCCATTTTCTTTTTTTTTAAAATTATTAATGTTATCTATAAGTACTATGCTCATAATATTTCATAATTTGCCATGTGCATGGAAAAAAAATAAAATCTGTGAGCATACAACTAAATAGAAAGCGCTTCTATGTCAAAAATGAACAATGAAATATCAGAAGTCCTAAATAATTGTGATATAGAGAGCTTGATAAGAAGAATGCAAGCATTTACTATTAGCAAATTAGGATACAACAAAAAAAACTATGATGGTTTAGAACCATTGGATTTTGTGTTCGCAGTATTTGAGAAAGCTCTTTCAGGTGTAAGAAATTGGGATAAAAATAAAATAGATTTTGAAGGTTTCGTTTTTGGTTCACTTAAAAGTGATATTTATGCAGCTATTGAGAAACGGAAAAGACGCAAAGTAGTGGAAGACGATGAAGATATTGATGAATCTTACATTTTAGATATTCACGTAATTTCTAACGAAATTGGCTTTGATGATACAACTACTCATAAGATAGATTTTAAGATTGAAAAACAGAATTTTTTAGATAAACTTAAAGCTGCTGAAGCAACTGACCTCGAAATATTAATCTTTGAGTGTTGGTGTGATGAAATATTCAAACCTCAAGAAATCGCTGATTTTCTTGAGCTAGATGTTACTACTATTTACAATGCCTTAAAGCGTTTGCAAAAAAGACAAAAAAACATTTTACGAAAATAATCATGGGTAAGTTAAAGCATAATA
This sequence comes from Bizionia argentinensis JUB59, assembly GCF_000224335.1. Taxonomy (GTDB): domain Bacteria; phylum Bacteroidota; class Bacteroidia; order Flavobacteriales; family Flavobacteriaceae; genus Algorimicrobium; species Algorimicrobium argentinense. The sequence continues at coordinate 199,778 of NZ_AFXZ01000002.1, forward strand.
TAGATAAGGGCATAACAGAGTTTTTTTTAAATCTTGATGTCAATATTATTAAAGAATCTTTAAAAAATGAGGGAGTAGATGTATTTAATGAAGATGAAAAAATATCTAAATTCTCCAAGAGAATTAAGTTTATGAATAAAGCCATCATACTAAAAGAAAAAACAGATAGTTTGCTAGAAAAAATAGTCTCTAAATTTCAAGAAGCTATTGATAAAAATATTGATAAACCAATCGCTTCTTTGAAAAGATTAATTGAAGATAAGGAGCTTTCTGTTCAATTTAGAAATTTGGATAAGTTGACAGAAGAGGAAATAAAGGAAATTATTAAAGGTAAAAATTTAGTTGATTTGATGGATGAATTAGATGGAGAAATTGATTAAATATACCAAAGGCTCTGGATGTGCTAGAGATTTATTACTTGATAATGGTTTTGATGATTTAATAGATTTTCCTTTAGAGTTATTTGCTAGTGGTTTTGGAGCTACAATTATTCACAAACCAATGATTAACTCTGATGGACGCATTATTTTTGGCAAGAAAAATACAATTATTGAGATTAATAATAATATCCCTTTTGAGGAAAAAAAACGATTTACAATTGCTCATGAGATTGGTCATTTAATCATGCACAAAGGAATCGATATACATAATGATAATGAATCAACTATGTCATGGTTCAATAATAAAGAGAAACAAGCTAAAAGTGGTAGAGTAGAGTATGAGGCAAATCAATTTGCATCAGAACTTTTAATGCCAAGTTTGATTTTTCAAGAAAAACAAAAAGGTATAAAGTTTTCACCACAATTGTTGAGAGATTTATCAAGTTATTTTAAAACAAGTTTAACTTCTGTTGCTTTTAAATATTTAGAATTAGGCGATCATCCAATTTGCTTGTTTCATTCATATAATAAAACAGTGAAATATTGGATGAGAAATATCGATTTCCCACACTACATTACTGACTACACTAAACTTCAACCACCAGAGGACTCTGTAGCTATGGAGTTTTTTGAAAAGGGAAAAATCTACAATAAAGAAAAGTCTAGACAACCTATATGGAAATCTACTTGGTTAGAATTAAAAAATTGGGAAAATGATAATGACTTCAATTTTTATGAATTTTGTATAATAACACCAGCATATAATAGTGTTATTAGTGTTATATGGGAAGAATAATTCTTAACACACAATAATATTGCTTTGCGCAAGCTCATAAAGTTCCGTGTTAATTTCCTGGTAAAATACAATCTACCACAACGTAAGTCCTCAAATTAAAACAACAGCAATATTACAAATGCATAAAAATGATAGGAGTAAGGTCATTTTAAAAAAAAATACATATATTTGTAACTAAATAATAGTTGCAACGTCTTATACTATAAAAGTGTCAAAAATTGATAAACTTATTTCAAAAATTCAATCCAACCCGAAAGACTTTACTTGGGATGAATTAAAAAAAGTTTTATCACATTTCGGTTTTGAAGAAATGCCTCAAAAAGGAAAAACTGGAGGTTCAAGAAGAAAGTTTATAAATAAACAAAAGGATGTGATTAGCTTACATGAGCCACACCCAAAGAAAATAGTAAAATCTTATGCGATTAAGCAGATTATAGAACATTTAAATTTATAATTATGAGTGATTATTTGACATACAAAGGATATTTTGGAACTGTAAATTTTAATTCAGACGATGACGTATTTTATGGAAAGATTTTTGGAATTAGTGATTTAATAAATTTCGAAGGATCGTCTGTAAAAGAATTAAAAGAGTCTTTTGAGGAATCTTTAGATGATTATTTAGAGACATGTAAAGCGCTAAATAAAGAACCAAATAAGACATTTAAGGGAAGTTTTAATGTCAGGGTAAGCATGGAGTTGCATAAAAGAGCAGCTATGATTGCGAATCAGAAAAGTATTTCTTTAAATGATTTTGTAAAGAAGGCCATTGACTATGCGGTGTCTCATGACAAAGATATGGATGAAAATACTACAATGAAAACACAAAAAATGTAATTGATACTCTAAATATTACAAAGTGCATAGACATTTATTTTCTTAAACTTTATGCTCATATGGTAATCCACGAGAATCGCGTATTCGAAAATTTATATAACGTTGTTCGGAATATAAGAATTTATAAAACCTTAACTGAAACTTTCAATTCGACCTCGTTATAACTATAGCACAATTAGCTTGTACATAATCATTTCCGATATAAGTCTAAAAACATCATAACTTTGATCATTTGAAATATAGCGAAAAGCGTTATTTCGCTAATAAATTCTAACTCGTTAAAACTTCACCACAATTAGCTTGTACATAATCATGTCCGATATAAGTCTAAAGACGTTATATCTATGATTATGTCAAATACCGCGAAAAGCGCTATTAATAAAAAGGATTGTTTTAATATGTAATCATCCACAGGATAATCACACACTAAAAGTGTTCTATAATTTATATTATGTAAAATAGAATATTCTAGAATTAAGGGATGCATTTAAAACACCCCTCTTTTCTTAATATGTACTTACCTTTATTCTTTTACGCATTTAGTCTTTTCTAGTCTTTTAAGTATAGTTTCTAAAAGTGCAACGGTCTAGATTCTCTTTTTATAGTTTCTATTTCAAACTGGCCATATCAATTACAAAACGGTATTTCACATCGTTTTTAAGTACACGTTCATAAGCATGATTAATATCTTTCATGTCGATAACTTCAATATCCGAAACTATATTATGTTCGCCACAGAAATCCAACATTTCTTGGGTTTCTTTAATACCGCCTATTAATGATCCCGCAACGCGTTTACGACCAGAAACTAAACTACCGCCATGAAATTCCTTCATAGGTTCAATAGCACCAACTAATACCATAGTCGAATCAATTTTTAATAATCTCAAATAGGGATCCATTTCATGACCTACAGGAATGGTATTTAGAATAAAATCGAAACTATTCGCATGTTGTTTCATAGCATCTTTATCTTTGGAAATCAACACGTCATGAGCGCCTAAACGTTCAGCATCTACGGCTTTTTCTGGTGACGTGGTAATCATAACCACATGAGCACCCAAGGCATTGGCAAATTTCACACCCATATGTCCGAGTCCACCGAGTCCAATAACACCCACTTTATCACCTTTTTTCACATCCCAATGACGTAATGGTGACCAGGTTGTAATTCCTGCACATAACAATGGCGCGGCACCTTTTGGATCAATATTTTCTGGTACGCGCAGTACAAATTCTTTATCGCAAACCACAGTTGTCGAATAACCACCATAGGTTTGTCCACCCATATGAGGGTCTGGACTGTTATATGTGAATGTCGCGCCTTTTTCACAAAATTGCTCTAAATCTTGTTCGCAACTATGGCAAGTCTGGCAGGAATCTACCATACAACCAACACCTACTAATTCCCCAACTTTAAAATTTTTCACATCACTCCCAACGTCTGTTACGCGACCAATAATTTCATGGCCTGGAACTACAGGATATTGGGTCCCTTTCCAATCGTTTCGTACCGTGTGAATATCCGAATGGCACACACCACTATATAATATATCAATCTTAACATCGGCAGCTTGTAAGTCGCGACGTTCAATAGATATAGGTTCTAAATCGGCTGTGGCATTTGAAGCGCCATAAGCTTTTACTGTATCGTTCATATATATTATGCTTTTTTAAAATTGCTTCTAGTGATTGTATAAGTTACTGTTCAACTAAAGAAATAAGCAATTTCCTTTATTAAAATTATATTATTTTTTCGTAATCGGTAAAACCTTCTTTTCCTGGCACGTAAAACGTATCGCTATTCCAATCTGTTAATTCTAGGTTTTGCGCAAAACGCTCTACCAAATCCGGATTAGATATAAAAGGTTTTCCAATAGCGACTAAATCTGCATCACCAGCTTCTAAAACTGCGTTACCACTCGCCTGCTTAAAGTTGGTATTAATCATCAGTGTTCCTTTATAAATTGGTCTATAACGTTTGGCGATTTGAGTTTCCGCATGTGGCACTTCAGAAACATCGTTAAAAGGTTCCGATAAATGCACATATGCCAAATCGTAGGCATTCAACTTATCAATAATATAATCGAAAGTTGGCATGGTTTCTTCATCAATAGTAATACCAAAAATGCCATGTGCAGACGGGTTAAAACGTACACCAATACGGTTTTCTGGCATTACGGATTTTATAGCATCTAAAACTTCAAAGAAAAAACGCGAACGATTCTCTTTGCTTCCACCATATTTATCGGTTCTACTATTAGAATTTCGACTAAAAAACTGATGAAATAAATACCCATTGGACGAGTGAATTTCTACGCCATCAAATCCTGCTTCCATAGCATTTTTAGCCGCATTTTTAAAATCACTTATAGTTCTATCAATATCTTCCTGGGTCATCGCTTTTGGCGTAACCGTATCTTTAAAACCAGTTGGTGTAAAGGATTGCGTATTTGGATTTATTGCCGAAGGTGCAACCGGTAAATTACCATTATGAAAATCGGGATGTGAAATCCGACCTACATGCCATAATTGCATAAATATTTTCCCGTCTTTTTTATGGACCGCTTTTGTAACGAGCTTCCACCCTTCCACTTGCTTTTTGGTATGAATTCCGGGAGTATTTACATAACCCACAGCTTCTTCTGAAACTTGTGAGCCTTCTGTAATAATTAAACCTGCCGAAGCACGTTGTGCGTAGTATGTTGCTTGTAAATCTTCTGTTGGGATTTTATCCGCATTAACCGCTCGACTACGCGTCATGGGAGCCATTACTACGCGGTTTTTTAAAGTGATGTGATTATTTAGTTTATAAGGTTTTAATAAGGCTTGCTTTTTAGTCATTGGTATCTTTTAATTGAATGTTCTGTAAAAATACAAAGCAATTCACTTAAAGACCAACGAGAAGCTGGTTAAACTTTCCTTAATGTTTTTAAAAAAGTCTTATAAAATAGTAATTCTGACTTTCTTCTTTTTCAATCGCGAATTATTTGTTTTATCCACAATAGCCTGCGCTTTTTTCTTGGGAACAGCCACAAAAGCACAATCTTGCTTGAGTTCTATAATGCCGAGTTCTTGCTTTTCTAAATTACCTTGTTTGAAGAATAATCCTGCAACATCCCCTTTAGAAATTTTATCTTTTCTTCCGCCCGAAATAAATAAAGTACACCATTCAGATTCTAGCTTTTTAGGTTTCCCATCTAACTTAACAATTTGGTTGGTATCAATAAATTCTGGCAAATATTCTTCGGTCCATTGCAATACATAAGCTGTTCCTTCTGCATTCATTCGGGCTGTTCTACCGTTTCTGTGGGTGAATTCTTCGGCTTTTAATGGTAATTGATAATGAATAATATAATTCAATTCTGGAATGTCTAAACCGCGAGCTGCCAAATCGGTAGCAATAATAATTTGATGAGTTCCGTTTCGAAATTTAATCAGCGCGCGTTCGCGATCTATTTGTTCCATACCACCATAAAAACAACCATGTGGAATGTTTTTAGTATTTAAAAAGTCGCTCACATATTGAATCGTATCTTTAAAATTACAAAAAATAATCCCAGGTTTATTACCAATATCATACAGTAAATCCGCCAAAGTTTGAAGTTTATCTTTTTCTGCAGACAATACTTTTTTTATCTGAATATTGGATGTTTTAGTATGTAAATAGTCAATTAACACTTCATTTTGAAGGCCTACAAAACTGGGGATTTCCATGTCTTGAGTTGCAGATGTTAATACACGCTTTTCAATATGCGGAAGACTTTCAATAATATCACGCATTTCGCCTTCAAAACCAATTTCTAGCGATTTATCAAACTCATCTAAAATCAGTGTTTTTATATCGGCAACAGAAAATGTTTCGCGACGTAAATGATCGGCCACACGACCTGGTGTACCAATAAGAATAGCTGGTGCATGCGCTAATTCTATTTTATCTTTTGAAAAAGGACGCCCACCATAAACGGCATTGGCTTTAAAACCCGTTCCCATTTCGCGAATTACCTGTTCAATCTGAATAGCTAATTCACGCGATGGCACTAAAATCAATAATTGAACATTAGGGCAATCAATATCTAACGCAGCTAAAGTTGGCAGTAAAAAAGCCAAAGTTTTACCTGTTCCTGTTGGCGATAGAACGACGGTGTTTTCAGCATTTGTTATAGCTAACAATGCTTCTTCTTGCATGTCGTTTAAAGATGTAATTTGAAGTTTTGCTAATATATCTTGCTGTCCTTTTATGGAATTGGCCATAGTGTTTATTGATTTTTATGTGACAAAGATAACGACTGTTTAATCGCTTATGGAATTAAATTTTAAAGAAATTAAAGGGCTACAAAACTTTAGGCCGTGTCTAGACAATAAAGAAGCTAATAAACCTCTGTAAAATGATTATATTTGTGTTTTTCAGAACAATTTTGACGGTGAAAATTATGATCGACTTTTTTAAAGAAAATTCCCAAAACATATATATCCTGCTTGGCCTTACGGCATTAAGTATTGTACTTTATATAGCTGTCAATAAGATTTCTAGAACGCTAAAAATAAAGGCAATAGAGAAAGGTTATAGCGATTTTACGACAATCAAGATTGTTCGTAAAATAATTAAAACCTGTATTGTCCTTTTTTATCTTTTCGCCGTCGCTTACCTCCTAGCCGACAAAAGTGAATACAATATTATTGCAAACAACATTAAAAAGACTACTTATTTAATTTTTGTTTTTGTACTTACAAGCATTGCGTACACAATTTCTAATGGATTATTTAATCGCATAATCGAACGAAAAGATAATCCTACCACTTATAAGTTTTTGAAATATGTTGCTGCCTTTATCATTATTGTAATCGGAATTGCTTTTGCAGCAATGGCATTTCCATCGCTTAAAAGCATCGCATCTACAGCACTTGGTGGTGCGGGAATTATTGCGGCCATAATAGGTTTGGCATCTCAAGAAGCACTTGCTAATATTATTGGTGGCTTTTTTATTATTATGTTTAAACCGTTTCAGGTGTATGATACTATTAAAATTTCAGGCGAAATGGTAGGAACCGTTACCGATATTACATTGCGCCATACCCTAATTAGAGATTATCACAATAAAATGATTGTGGTTCCTAATGCTATTATCAACAAAGAAAAAATAGTTAATTATAACCTGGGTGATCAAAAATATTGTCAATATGTCGAGTTTTCGATATCTTATGATAGTGATATCGAGTTAGCCAAAAGAATCATGCAAGAGGAATGTGAAAATCATCCAAGTAATATTGATGTAAGAACTAAAGTTGATGAGCATAATAAAGTTCCAAAAGTGCAAGTTCGTGTTATTAGTTTAGAGGATTCTCATGTAGCGTTGCGGGCTTGGGTTTGGACGAGTCAATTTGGATTATCCTTTGCTATGAAGTGTGATTTGCTAGAATCTATTAAGAATAGATTTGATACTGAAGGTATTGAAATTCCATATCCATACCGAACTATTATTACTAAATTTGAGAAAGCCCCGGCAAGTGATGATACAATTCAAGACACTAAATAGCAGTATTTTATAATAGTTCCAATCGAAATTGAAATACTAACATAACTTTAAGATACGGCAATACATATTTTTTATATTTTCGGTCAGTTAAAAAGTAATATTATAATATTAATAACGTTATTTGGTTTTGAATAGCAAATATATTTTATGAAATCATTTGTTGCCCTAATTTGTTTCTGTCTAGCTTTTAATAGTTTCGGGCAGAATATTACACCAGGTCGTGTAACTCCTAATTTACAGAAATTTTTAGATAGTAGTCACGAACTATTAGAAACCTATGCGATCCCGGAAGCTGAAGAATTAGAAAATGTAATAGACATAACAACAGATTACTGGGATACTAGTAATATGAAAATATCGTATAATAAGGAAATAAAGTTTCCAATACGTCTCCAATTTAAAGACTCTAACTATGTTTCTCCTATTTCAAAAAATAAAGTAATTACATCGCGATACGGTTGGCGTTGGGGTCGTGCCCACCGAGGCATTGATATCGATTTAGTAACCGGCGATAGCTTGTATGCCATGTTTGATGGTGTTGTACGTTTTGCTAATTACAGTAATGGTCACGGTCACTCGGTAGTAGTACGTCATTTTAACGGTTTGGAAACCGCCTATGCGCATTTATCTAGTCATGGCGTTAAAGAAAACGATTCGGTTCGTGCTGGCGATTATTTAGGTAAAGGCGGAAATTCTGGAAATGCTCGAGGCAGCCATTTACATTTGGAAATGAGTTACATGGGTATTCAAATTAATCCAGAATGCTTACTTCAATTTAACGATTCTAATTCTGTTCTTTCTAATGAAATATGGATCACCAAAGATATGACGCGTCCGGAAATTCATAGCAGTAAACGTCAAACCGATATAAATACACCAACTACCGAAGCAGAAGCTATTGCATTGGCTAAAAGACCGAAAAAGGTTTATATTGTAAGAAGTGGTGATACTTTATCGCGCATATCTTCCAGAACCCACATGAGTATCGCTCATTTGTGTAAGCTTAATTCTATAAATAAAAACGCGACTTTAAAAATTGGGCAGAAATTGGTGGTTAATTAATAGTCTCCTTCAATTATAAATTCATTTTAACAACACACGTCGTCTACGGTGTTTGCTTTCTGACTTAAAAATTGCCCAATAATTTCGGAAAGATTATTCCATTCATCTTGGTCAATACAATAACAAACGCTAGTCCCGGAGATACTTCCTTGAATAATACCTACGCTTTTCAGTACTTTTAAATGTTGAGAAATGGTTGGTTGCGCCAAGCCGATTTCGTTTACTAAATCGCCACAAATACAACTATCTATTTTAAATAAATGCTGAATAATAGCAATTCGCGCTGGATGACCGAGTACTTTGGCAATATTTGCTAATCTATTTTGAGCCTCTGTAAACTTATCACTTTTTGTAATTCCCATAATATCTGTAAGGTTATATTCCAATATTACGATGAATAGATTTAACCCACAACTATTAATTATTAGTTTGTTGAAAAATAATGATTCTCTTAAATTTAAAGGCTGTCTTATTTTGATAAAATTCTGTACTTTGCATCGTTCATAAAAAATCAGATAATCGTGAAAGTTTGTATTGCCGAAAAACCAAGTGTTGCCCGTGAAATTGCATCTGTATTAGGTGCCAATACCCGGCATGATGGCTATTTTGAAGGCAATGGTTATTATGTTACCTATACCTTTGGACATTTATGTACGTTAATGGAACCCAACGATTATAAACCCTATTGGAAAAGTTGGGATTTAAATAACTTACCCATGCTTCCTGAAAAGTTTAAAACCAAAGTAGTTTCAAACTCGGGGATTCAAAAGCAATTTAAAATTGTAAAGAGCTTATTCGATAAAGCCGAGTTAGTCATTAATTGCGGGGATGCTGGACAAGAAGGAGAACTTATTCAACGCTGGGTAATGGATCAGGCTAATTATAAAGGTCCGATTCAACGTTTATGGATTTCATCCCTAACTTCCGAAGCCATAAAAGAAGGTTTTCAAAACTTAAAACCTTCGGCAGATTATGATAATCTTTATTATGCTGGCTTTTCTCGCGCTATTGGCGATTGGCTTTTAGGTATGAATGCTACGCGATTATATACTTTAAAACATGGTGGTTATAAGCAAGTTCTATCGGTAGGTCGTGTGCAAACACCTACTTTGGCTATGGTGGTAAATCGGTTTAAAGAAATTGAGAATTTTAAGCCACAACCTTATTGGGAACTGCAAACTTTATATCGTGAAACGCTTTTTAGTTATGAAGAAGGGCGCTTTCTGAAAATGGAAGATGGTGAAATTCTAGCTAATAAAGTCAAAGAATCTGATTTCGAAATTATTTCTACTACCAAGAAAAAAGGTAAGGAATATGCACCGAAACTTTTCGATTTAACGGGTTTACAAGTTCATTGTAACAAACGATTTGGTTTTACTGCAGATGAAACTTTAAAACTCATACAAAGTTTATATGAACAAAAAGTAGTGACGTACCCAAGAGTTGATACTACTTTTTTACCTAATGATGTATATCCTAAAATTGCGGGTATTTTAAAAAATCTGACAAATTATGCAGATTTAGCGACGCCCCTTTTAGGGAAAAAGATTAAAAAATCATCGAAAGTATTTAATGATAAAAAAGTAACCGATCACCATGCCATTATTCCTACAGGTGTTGAAAGTAGGTTGCAATACAATCAACAACAAGTTTATGATAGTATTGTAAGACGCTTTATTGCTGCTTTTTATGATGATTGCGATGTGTCTAACACCACCGTAATTGGTCAAGCAGCCGATGTGAATTTTAAAACCACTGGAAAAGAAATTTTAAAGAAAGGCTGGCGTGTGGTTTTTGAAAACCCTGAAAAAGAATCAAAAACATCGGATACATTGCCTGCATTTGTAAAAGGTGAAAAAGGACCACATGAACCCTCTTTTTTAGAGAAACAAACCAAACCACCCAATCAGTTTACGGAGGCTTCCCTCCTACGCGCTATGGAAACAGCCGGAAAACAGGTGGATGATGATGAGTTGCGTGAATTAATGAAAGATAATGGTATTGGTAGACCGTCCACTCGTGCAAATATTATAGAAACGCTTTTTAAACGTAAATACATTTACCGAAACAAAAAGCAGGTTCTTCCCACTTCTACAGGTATTCAATTAATTGATACGATACAAAATGATATTTTAAAGTCTGCTGAACTGACTGGAACTTGGGAAAAGCAATTGAAAGATATTGAAAAAGGTACTTTTAAAGCGAGTACGTTTATCAATAATATGAAACGCATGGTGGATGAATTGGTATATGAAGTACGTAGTGAAACTAAACGTGCTAATATATCTCATGCATCAATCACGAAACAAAAAACGGACAAACCCAAAGTTAAAAAAACAAATACTGTAAAAGGTATTTCAACTGAAAGTTGTCCGAAATGTAAACAAGGCACTATTATTACGGGAAAATCGGCTTATGGCTGTTCTGGCTATAAATCGGGGTGTAAGTTTGTTTTACCTTTTCAGGTTCACGACAAGAAGATTTCGGAAAAGCAATTTATACGTCTACTACAAAAAGGATCAACAGTTAATTTAAAAGGCTTTAAAACCGATTCGGGCACAGTTGAAGGTTTATTGCGTTTTAATGATGATTTTAAATTGGTTCTAGAACCAAAAATGAAAAAGCCAGCAGCTGCAGCTGCCGCATCATACAAGATTATATGTCCTAAATGTAAAAAAGGTACGATAGTCAAAGGCCAGACCGCTTATGGTTGCACCAAATACAATAAGGGTTGTGATTTTTTACTGCCCTTTGAAACACTTCGTGATCGAGCCAATGGAAAGAAACTAACTAAAGAGTTGGTGTTAGAAATTATTCAAAATCATGCTAATTAGCTTTTAATTTTATAAATTGTGATATATATCATAGTTAGACTCAGGTCTAATCTATATTTTTACTTATTGAAAACCAAAACTTATAATTATGATTACTCAAACCCTTGCACTGTACAACTGGAATAATGGTGTTATAATGATTGCTATATTTGCATTCGTTTGTGTCGCTTTAGTCGCCATTTTAATTAAATTTCTAATGAGCGGAAAACCTAAAGAAGAGCTTCAAGATCAAGACGATACCACCACTAACTTATAAATTTTAAAACAATTCATTCTCGTAATGAATTGTTTTTTGTACATTTGTTAACCAAATGGTTAAACCAAGCAGTTTGTTATGGCTAAAAAGAAAGATGAAAACACGGAATTACAAATATTAGAGGCCGCAAAAAACGTGTTTCAGGCTAAAGGAATGGATGGTGCTAGAATGCAAGAAATTGCCGATGCCGCTAGTATAAATAAAGCCATGCTTCACTACTACTTTCGCAGCAAGCAATTACTCTTTGAAGCGGTATTTAAAAATGCATTTGCCATGTTGGCTCCTCAATTAAATATTATTTTGAATGATGAATCTTCTATTGAGGATAAGGTTAAAAATTTCACATCTAGTTATATTTCTTTTATAATAAAGCATCCATATCTCCCGAACTTTATCATTCAGGAATTAAATAGAAACCCAGCTTTTCTTCAAAAAATTCAAGAGAACTCTACTTTATTAAATATTGATAAATTTAAAAAACGTGTAGAATTAGAAATAAGTCAAGATATTTTAAAACCTATTTCTGGCGAACAGCTATTTATTAATATTCTCGCGTTAAACATTTTCCCTTTTGTTGCTAAACCATTAATAAAAGCTTTTACAAAAGAGGATGATGCTGGTTTTAAAAAGCTTATGAAAGATCGCCGAACAGAAGTTTCGGAATTTATCATTCATGCCATAAAAAAATAGTAATATGAAAAAAATGTTTAGCATCGTGTTTCTCCTTTTTATAGGCGTACAAAGTTGGTCTCAAGAACTTGTTACGTTGGAAAGTTGTTACCAATCGTTATCTGAAAATTACCCGTTAGTCAAGCAATATGCCTTATTAGAAAGTCAGAACACTTTAGATATAGATGCTGTAGATACAGGAAAATTACCACAAATATCCTTCGACGCTCAAGCTTCTTATTTATCGGATGTTATAGATATTCCTATTCCTAATTCTGGCATTGAACCTCCTAATAACGATCAATATCGTGCAACACTTTCGGTAAACCAGTTAATTTATAACGGTGGCGCTATCAATGCGACTTCAAACTTAAAATTGGCGCAATTAAAAACACAACAAAAACAGCTGGAAGTCAGCCTATATCAACTTAAACAGCGTGTTAATCAGTACTATTTTTCCATATTACTTCAAAACGAATCCATTGCTTTACTAGATTCTAAAAAAAACCAATTAGAAACTAAAATTAAAGAGGTTAAATCGGGCATCGAATACGGTACCATGTTACCAGCATCCGACAAGGTTATTGAGGCTGAACTATTAAAAATTAAGCAACAATTAACCGAAATTCTTAATAATAAAAAAGTTTTAACAGAAACCTTGTCTTCCTTAATTGGTAAACCTTTAAATGCATCTACTACATTTCAAAAGCCTGATATTGCTACAAACATCTCTCCTACACTTCAACGTCCAGAGCTTGAATTATTTCAGTTGAAAAAAGAAGAAATTGAAAGTCAAAAGTTACTGATTCAAAAAGATAATATGCCTAAATTGTTTGGTTTTGCTTCTGGTGGTTATGGAAATCCTGGATTAAATATGTTGGACAATTCGTTTCAAACATTTTATACTGTTGGCGCAAAATTAAATTGGAATGTATTTGATTGGAATGCTAACAAAAAGAAGCGCGAATCCTTAATTATTAATAAAGATATTGTTGATAATGAAGCAGAAATTTTCCAACTGAACACCAATATTGAATTGAATAAATACGAGTCGGAAATCACTAAAATATCTGAAACGATACTCATAGATTCAGAAATTATCAATCTGCGAAAAGAAGTATTATTAGCAACGGAATCCCAGTTGCGAAATGGTGTAATTACGACATCCACCTATATTACCGAATTAACCAATTTGTATGAAGCAGAGAATATTTTCGCTACACACAACATACAATTAGAATTAGCAAAAGCAAATTATAATATTACACAAGGACAATAAAATGAAGCATACAAATACATTTTTAATAGGAATTATTGCGGCCATAGTAAGTTTGGTTTCATGTAGCGATTCCAATGGTAAAGCCAACGGATATGGGAATTTTGAAGCGACAGAAATTACAGTTTCAGCCGAAAACAATGGTAAACTCATGGCTTTTAGCTTAAAGGAAGGCGACGAGCTTAAAAAAGAAGCTTTTATAGGTTATATAGATACCATTCCATTATCCTTAAAACGGGAACAACTTTTAGTTTCAAAGGATGTAATTGGTAGCAAATCCAAAGGCGTATTGTCTCAAATAGCTGTATTGCAAGCCCAATTAAAAACTGGTAATTTAAACAAAACCAGAGTTGAGAATCTGATTAAAGATAAGGCTGGAACCCAAAAACAATTGGACGATGTTCAAGGTGAAATAGATGTAATAAAACAACAAATTCGCAGTGTAGAAATTCAAAACGCACCAGTTGTGAATGAATTAAAAAGTATAGATGTCCAAATTAAACAAATCGACGATCAAATTGAAAAATGCAAAATTATCAATCCTATTAATGGAACTGTTTTAACTAAATATGCCGAACCAAATGAAATTACAGCTTTTGGCAAGCCACTATACAAAATTGCAGATTTAAACAACATGGAGTTACGAGTTTTTATAAGCGAAACGCAATTAGCTAATATAAAAATTGGTGAAGAAGTAACTGTTAAAATAGACAGCCATGATACAATGAAGGATTATTCTGGAACCATTACATGGATTGCTTCGGAAGCTGAATTTACCCCTAAAATAATCCAAACAAGAGAAGAACGCGTCGCTTTAGTATATGCCGTAAAAATAACGGTAAAAAATGATGGCAGTTTAAAAATAGGTATGCCAGCAGAAATGTGGATTTCTTCCGCGAACAATTCCAAAGAAAAAAGTAACTAATAATTATAATCAATTTTTTAAATTAAATATTATGAAAAAAACAATTCTTACAATCGCAATGATGGCACTTATTTTTTCAAGTTGCAATAACAACAAAAAGGAAGAACCTGTTGCAGAACAAAATACCGAAGAAAAAGTTGACGCTGTTTCTCATGAAAAGCATGAACAACATCAGGAACATCGCGCTTTAAATAACAATTGGATGAATGAAATTCAAATGGATAATGGCAGCAAATGGTTGGCCAATATTGAAACGACTGATGGTGTAAATGATATGCTAGAACTAATTTCTGAAAGCAAAACAGAAACAGTTGAAGACTATTTAGGTTTAGCCAATAAACTAAACGAAAGAAAAAACACATTGGTTAAAGAATGTACCATGACAGGACCATCTCACGACAATCTTCATGTGTTTTTACATCCACTAATTGAAAAAACAGATGCGTTACTAGAGACAAAAACAACGGAAGAAGGTTCAGAAATCTTAAAAAGTATTACAGATAATTTAAACGCATATAAAACTTATTTTCAATAAAAAATGGGTATTACTGTTTCTAACATATCAAAATCATATAAAGACGTAAAAGCCCTACAAAACATATCGTTTGATGTAAAACCAAATGAATTGTTTGGGCTTATTGGACCCGATGGCGCCGGTAAAACAACGCTTTTCAGAATCCTAACAACGTTATTAATCGCTAATGAAGGTCAAGCCACAGTTGCAGATTTAGATGTGTTAAAAGATTTTAAAGAGATACGAAAACATGTTGGGTATATGCCTGGCAGATTTTCTTTATATCAAGATTTAACGATTGAAGAAAATCTGACGTTTTTTGCAACTATTTTCGGAACAACGATAGAAGAAAACTACGAATTGATAAAAGACATTTATGTTCAAATTGAACCTTTTAAAGATCGTAGAGCAGGGAAATTA
Organism: Bizionia argentinensis JUB59; assembly: GCF_000224335.1. Classification (GTDB taxonomy): domain Bacteria; phylum Bacteroidota; class Bacteroidia; order Flavobacteriales; family Flavobacteriaceae; genus Algorimicrobium; species Algorimicrobium argentinense. Next base: position 215,284 of record NZ_AFXZ01000002.1, read on the forward strand.
TCTGGAGGTATGAAACAAAAACTGGCTTTGTGCTGTGCGTTAATTCACAAACCAAAAGTTTTATTTCTGGATGAACCCACAACAGGCGTAGATCCAGTTTCTAGAAAAGAATTTTGGGAAATGCTAAAACGTTTACAGCAAAAAGGAATTACCATTTTAGTGTCCACACCTTATATGGATGAAGCTGCTTTATGCGATAGAATTGCATTGATTCAAGATGGAAAAATTTTACAGATTGATACACCCGAAGCCATTGTAAATCAATATCCCAAAACTATTTATAATGTTAGTGCTAATAACATGTATTTATTAATAAACAGCTTGAAGGCATATCCACATCAACATAGCGTGTATCCATTTGGTGAATTTGTACATTATACAGATACGCGAGAAGGATTTAATCCAGAAGAATTAGAACAGTATTTAGAAGTACAAAACCTATTAAATATTAGGATTGAAAAAACTGAAGCTACTATTGAAGATAGCTTTATGGAATTGGCAAAATAAGGATTATAAACACTGTTAGGTATAAATTCTGAAATTTCTTTAATTAATATAACAATGAGATTCCCACTTCCGTGGGAAGTAAATATGAACAAAAACAACGTCATACAAGCCGAAGGCCTAACCAAAATGTTTGGCGATTTTACAGCTGTAAATGCCATTACATTTGAAGTGAAAAAAGGCGAAATCTTTGGATTTCTTGGTGCCAATGGTGCTGGAAAAACAACTGCGATGAAAATGCTAATTGGCATTTCGACTCCTACTTCAGGAACGGCCAAAGTAGCCGGTTTTGATGTGTTTACACAAGCCGAAGATATTAAGAGAAATATTGGTTATATGAGCCAAAAATTCGCTTTATATGATGATTTAACAGTTAAAGAGAATATTACTTTTTTTGGTGGAATATATGGTTTATCACGGGTGAGAATTAAAGAAAAAACCAAAGAGTTGATTGCCGATTTAGGTTTGGAGGAAGTCGCAAATCAGTTAGTAGGCTCCTTACCATTGGGTTGGAAGCAGAAATTGTCGTTTTCGGTAGCACTCATTCACGAACCGAAAATTGTGTTTTTAGATGAACCTACTGGCGGTGTAGATCCCATAACTAGAAGACAATTTTGGGAAATGATTTATCGCGCATCTCACCAAGGAACTACCATATTTGTTACCACGCATTATATGGATGAAGCCGAATATTGCGATCGGGTTTCTATTATGGTGAATGGTAAAATTGAAGCTTTAAATACACCTAAAAAGCTCAAAGAACAGTTTGGGGTGCAAAGTATGAATGATGTGTTTTTAAAATTGGCTCGTGGGTGAAACAGTTTGTTGTCGCAAGAACAGTTTTAAAACGCTGTGGATCTCTGTGATTTCTCTGTGCAACTCGGCGTAACAATAAATAAACCTGTGATAACTATTGAAATCTATTGGAGAAAAAATAGTACTAATTAAAAATAGATTCCTGGTTTCGCAGGAATGAAGGCATGAAAAGATTTATAGGATTCGTTACAAAAGAGTTTTACCATATTTTCAGAGATAGACGCTCCTTGTTTATACTTTTCGGAATGCCTATTGTCCAAATTCTGCTTTTTGGTTTTGCTATTACCAATGAAATCAACAATGTAGATATAGCTATTCTAGATAATTCAAAAGATGCCACTACTCAAGAAATTATCAATAAAATATCAGCCTCCAAATATTTCAATATAAAACAGATTATTCAGCAGGAAAATGAATTGGAGTCTGTTTTTAGAAAAGGAAAAGTAAAAGCTGTTTTAAATTTTGAAAACGATTTTAGTAAAAATCTTATTAAAGAAAATCAGGCAACAATTCAAATAATTACAGATGCCACCGACCCGAATACGGCCAACACCATTAGTAATTTCGTAAACTCTATTCTACAGAAATACCAACAAGATCAAAATAAAGGCATAGAAATTAAATATATAATTATTCCCGAGCCACGAATGGCATACAACCCAGAACTAAAAAGTGTTTATATGTTTGTGCCTGGCGTTATGACTATTATTTTAATGCTCGTTTCCGCCATGATGACTTCTATTTCCATTACAAGAGAAAAAGAACTTGGAACCATGGAAATTTTATTGGTCTCGCCTATAAAACCCTTTCAAGTTATTGTAGGAAAGGTTTTTCCATACATATTTCTTTCAATAATAAATGCTGCAGTCATTGTTCTATTGAGCATTTTTATCTTCAAAATGCCAGTTCAAGGCAGTTTGTTCCTATTAGGATTAGAAAGTATATTGTTTATTATTTCTGCATTAGCATTGGGAATTTTAATTTCAACCATATCTAAAACACAGCAAACGGCGATGATGATTTCTTTAATGGGACTTATGCTACCTGTAATTCTATTATCTGGTTTTATTTTCCCTATATCTAGCATGCCATTACCGCTTCAAATTATTAGTAATACTATTCCCGCTAAATGGTTTATCATCATTCTAAAAGGCATTATGCTGAAGGGCGTTGGTTTAGCATTTATTTGGAAAGAGACATTGATTTTAATCGGAATGACCGTGTTTTTTATTGGATTAAGTGTGAAAATGTATAAAATTAGATTAGAATAGAAACAGAAAACAGATGAATGAGAAAAGACTATTACAAGAATCTATATTCTTTGTTTTATTCTCCTTATTCTTTTAAAATTATGAGAACAATACTATTTATCATACAGAAAGAATTCAAGCAAATCTTTAGAAATAAAGGTATGCTACCTATTATATTTGTTTTACCACTACTCCAACTGGTAATTCTTTCCAATGCAGCCACTTTTGAAGTCAAAAACATCAAATTCTCCTATATTGATTCTAATCACAGTATGTCATCCAGAGCTTTAATTGAAAAATTTCAAGCATCAACTTATTTTAATGTTTTAACTGATTTTCCTTCTGAAGTTCTGGCCAGTTCAGCCATGCTTAAAGGCGAGGTAGATGTGGTTTTAAACATTCCCGCACATTTTGAGCGCGATTTACAAAAAGAAAAAAAAGCAAAGTTAGGCATCACAATAAACGCCATTGATGGTGCTGCCGCAGGTGTTACAAACGTTTATATTTCGCAAATAATCCAGAGTTATAACAAGAATATTCAAACAGATTTGATGCAGTTTTCAGACATGCAAATCCGTCCTGTTAATATTGAAACTATTCCGCTTTTTTGGTATAACGAAACTTTAAATTATAAAACATTTATGGTGCCAGGCATTTTGGTGCTTTTGGTAACCATGATTACGTTATTTCTTTCAGGAATGAACATAGTAAGAGAAAAGGAAATTGGAACTCTGGAGCAGATTAATGTCACGCCAATCAAGAAAAGTCAGTTTATTATTGGAAAACTATTCCCATTTTGGGCTATTGGGATGGGTTTATTAACCATTGGCTTAATATTAGCAAGGCTAATTTTTGATGTTCCTATGGTAGGAAGTGTAATATTGATGTATAGTTACACATCTATATTTATTCTTGTTATTCTTGGTATGGGCTTATTCATTTCTAATTTCACGGATACGCAACAACAAGCCATGTTTATAGCATGGTTCTTTGTCGTGATTTTTATTTTAATGAGTGGTTTATTCACACCTATTGAAAGCATGCCAAAATGGGCTCAAAACATTACCGAATTCAATCCTATAAAATACTTTGTGGAAGTCATGCGTATGGTTATGCTTAAGGGTTCCGGATTTATGGATATTCTACCACAACTCATAAAAACGCTTATTTATGCTATTATTATGAATGGTTTGGCTGTATGGAGTTATAAGAAAACAACTTAAATAGTTTGCTCATGAAAACACAAAACAAGAATAAATTATCTACAGGCGAATCTCTATTTGTCAAAGGTCCTTTATCGCGTTTTAAAGAATTGAGTTTTGCTTTTAATGTATTTTTCAATTTTATAAATGCCTTTCGTAAAATGCATTTTATTGGACCATGCGTAACGGTTTTTGGCTCCGCAAGATTTACACCAGATTCTGAACATTATGAAAATGCAGAAAAAATTGGCTCTGCTTTAGCAAAAACAGGATTTACAGTAATGACTGGAGGTGGTCCAGGCATTATGGAAGCTGCGAATAAAGGTGCTTTTGAAGCTGGTGGATACTCGGTTGGGTGTAATATTATTCTGCCTTTTGAGCAAAAGCCAAATCCGTATTTACACAAATGGATTAATATTCCATATTTCTTTTTACGCAAAGTTATTCTAGTAAAATATTCCTATGCTTTTGTGGTCATGCCTGGCGGTATCGGAACTTTAGATGAGTTATTTGAAGCATTAACACTTATTCAAACTAAAATAATTCATGATTTTCCAGTTGTTATTTTTGATTCAAAATATCATAAGGAATTAATTCAACATATTGAAGTAATGGCAGAAAATGAAAGTATTAGTCCAGAAGATATGAAACTACTATTTGTAACGGATTCTGTGGAAGAGTTAATTAGGCATATTGAAACACATTCCATTAAAAAATTCGGACTTATTAAAAAACACGACAAACCAAAATGGTGGCTTGGCGAATCAATTAACAAATAAATATCAAATGAAAGCTACAAAGATTATCAATACCGGAAGTGCTATTATTTTAGGTCTCTTTGCATTGCTTACTCTATTTTTAAGCAGCTCTGTAATTTTTAATTGGTTTGGTGTTAGAGCCAAAGAAGGAAACTATGTTCTGCTTATAGTTTGGGCAAATTTTATTTGTAGCATTTTATACCTGTTTGCGGCTTATGGATTTATAAAAAGAGCAAAGTGGACTTTTTGGGTATTAATAATAGCTTTGATAATACTAATTATTGCTTTTGCTGCATTGCTAATACATATTAATAATGGTGGAATTCACGAAGAAAAAACCATTGGAGCTATGATTTTTAGAATGTCAATCACATTAACGTTTTCGCTTGTAGCTTTAATTAAATTTAATAAATCATTATGGAGAAAACACTCATATTAAGTTTGCTGGTGTTTAGCACATTAATAAGCAATATTAAAACAGAAACGTATTCATTAACCATAAAAACTAATGGTTTAGAAAACTCTGACGGCACAATAGTATTTGCTATATATAATAAAGACGGTTCTATTCCAGATCAAAAATTTAAAAACTATTTTAAAAAGGAAAATGCGCTTATTGTTAATAATAAATCTGAAATAACTTTTAATAATTTACCGAAAGGATTATACACTGTAACCGTTTTACATGATGAAAATAAAAATGGAAAAATAGACACAAAATTTATGGTACCATTACCAGATGAAGGTGTTGGATTTTCAAATTATGATGATTTCGGATTAAGCAACCGACCAAATTTTAAAAAAGCAAGCTTTAATTTGAGTAAAAACACAACTGTGATAGTAAAAGTAATCTATAAATAAAACCAAAGTTATTCATCAGAATAAAAAACAAATATTATGAAAAATACAACGTATTCTAAAGTATATCGAATTATTCATTGGGCTATAGCTATTTCATTTATGCTATTGCTAATTACGATTTTTCTGCGATTAACGTGGATGAATAAGTATAATGTGGCAGCTATTATTCAGGATTATTTGAGTACTACTGGGCAGAATTTATCTGAAAATCAACTTATTACTTTAGCTAAAAAGATAAGACAACCTATGTGGGATTGGCATATTTACATGGGCTATGTATTGGTAGGATTATTTAGTATTCGTTTTATACTCCCGGCATTTGGACACATGAAGTTTCAAAGTCCATTTGGTAAAACGCTATCCACAAAAATGAAATTTCAGAAATGGATTTATATCATTTTTTATCTATGTGTTATTGTTTCACTTATAACTGGATTAATTATAGTATTAGGACCAAAAGAATTTAAAAAATCAATGGAAGAAATCCACGTGCTTGGTATTTACTACTTGATAGCATTTATAGTAATCCATTTGGCAGGTATATTAATAGCAGAATTCACAAATCAAAAAGGAATTATTTCAAGAATAATAAGTGGTTCTAAAGACAAAGATTAAAGGCTGGAAAGTACCAAAAAAACATATTGAAAATGTACGCAATGAAAATGAAAACTTGCACCTTGTTACTGTATTTGTGTTCATCATATTTTGTTTTTTCGCAAAAAGATGTTGATACATTGCCACGTCTTGATTTGTACAAGATAGCTCTAATCAACCAAACCGATAGTTATATAACGTTCCCAACAGTTATTGGAAATATAGAACCCTTATTGTTTGAAGCTAACGTAAGTCCCTCTTTTGTAATAAGAAAACGAAAGGATTCTAGGCTTATGGCCTTATTAACGGCCCAAATTATTATTAGAATGTATAACGAGGACTCGTATCCTGTTAGAACACCTAGTTATATACCTCAAATTTCTGTGTTTTACCTTTTAAATAAAAGGGAAATGCTTGATTACACCGTTTTATTTGGAAAATTGGCTCACCATTCCAACGGCCAAGATGAAAATTTTTATAATAGTGATGGCACGATAAACTTAAAAACAGGTAATTTTTCAACAAATTTTTTAGAATTAGGAATATTAAAAACAAACTACAGCCAGCGTCTGAAAGCTATAAAGACATGGAAAAGTTCTTTTGAAATGCATCCTAAATCTTGGATGGTAGATGAGTTACAAGGCTCATATAGTGGTTTAAGGTGGCACAACGACTTTAGCTCGTTTAAATTTCCACTTAACAACTCTAATAATACTGATAGAGCTAATTTTTCTTTAAAGGTAGAAACAACAATCATGTTAGATACTTATAACAATCTTAATTTATTTGATTTTGATAGGTTTACGGCAGCTCTAACCTTTTATTACCATCCCAAGTTCCTTGAAGATATTGGGTTATTTATTCAGTTTTATCATGGTATGGATTACTACAATATTTATTTTGAACACCAAATATCTGTTATTCGATTTGGTATCATGACAGAAATTTTAAAATTCTAAAAAATATGACTATGAACAATCAACAGTTATTTATTAAAAAAAGTAATGATGAAGTTGAGCTATTTTCATTTGAAAAATTAACAAATTCTCTTCGTAATTCTGGTGCAAATGAAAACGATATTGCTACTATCATTACTAAATTAAAATTGGAGGTTTATGATGGTATTTCATCTAATGAAATTTATAAAAAAGCTTATGCCCTACTTAAAAAGCATAATCGCATTGCAGCATCAAGATACAGTTTAAAGCGCGCTATTTTTGATTTGGGTCCTACAGGTTATCCATTTGAGAGATTGGTTGGCGCTCTATTAAATGAAAAAGGATTTAAAACAAAAGTAAGTGTTATTTTAAATGGTGAATGCGTAACGCATGAAATTGATGTCTTGGCAGAAAAAGATAAAAATGTATATGCTATTGAATGTAAATTTCATTCAGATAAGAGAGCTGCAAGTAACGTTAAAATACCTTTATATATTAATTCGAGATTTTTAGATATTCAAAAAGAATGGAACTCAAATTCAAAAAATAAAACACATTTAAAACAAGGTTGGTTAGTAACTAACACTAGATTTACGGAAGATGCACTAAATTATGGTAAATGTGTTGGCTTAACTTTATTAAGTTGGGATTACCCCAAAAATAATGGGTTAAAAGCAAATATTGATACCTTGGCTTTGTATCCTGTGACCACATTAACAACTTTAAATAAAAAAGAAAAGCATCAGCTTATAGATAAAAACGTTATTTTGGTTAAAGAACTTATAAATGCAAAAGAAAAAATGAAAAATATTGGAATTTCAGAAGTTAGGATACAGCGTATTTTAGATGAAGTGAAACAATTATGTGAAAATTAAAGTTCTAACAAAAATTACTTTTGTTTTAGATTAAATCAATAAAAATTAGAGAGACACGATTACGCAGATTTATAAATAACTATCAAAATGCTTTAAAAACCATCATAATCTATTAAATTAGAAAAAATTATTGATCTCGTATTAAGTGTTTAAAAATGATTTAGAATAATATTAAGGAATAGGAGGCTATTTTGCAAAATAACTACAGCGGTAATCAACTCATATTATTTAGACTATAAATTAATTTCCTTTCACGCGTACCCAAAGATCTGACATAAGTTTTTTGGCATCGCGACTACCTTTGGGACTTTCTATAAAGTAAATTTCCTTTGTATTCGGTTTTTCTTGAATTTCATACTTAAAAACAAAATTTTCTGAATTTGGTTCCGTATTCAACAAACCAAAGCGTAAATCATTAAAATAAATTTGGTCATCTTTTTCTGTTATAGTAAACCATCCCTGTGATATATAAATCATACGCTGCATTTTATCCAGACTACGATATTTATCAATTACATCATGATTTTTTTGGTACGTTTCAAAAGTAATTGGTTGTGTATCAAAAAAGGAATAGCTTCCTAATAGAAAAGCATCATCGGTTTCTACGTTTGCATTCCATAAAATAGTATTTAATGGCGATGGTCGTGTATCTAATTTATTATATGAAATATTCTGACTTTCCAGCGCTTTTTCAAATTGATTAAACGCTAACCATTTTAAAAGAATGGTGCAGGCTAAATAACTCGTACTTAAAATTAATCCCATGCGGTTGTACAATTGTCGCTTTTTAGACGTTCGTTTTTGAAACATAGCCAATAACAAAAACACAAGAAATGGTACGGTATAAAGCGGATCTATAACAAATATGGTTTTAAAGGCTAATCGTAAGTCCAAAGGCCAAAATAACTGTGTCCCCCAAGTAGTATGAGCATCAAGAATTGGATGCGTTACAAATGCCCAAAAAAATAGCCAAGCCCAACCTTTAAATTCTTTATAGGTTTCATAGCGTGAAACAAGCCATCCAAAAACAAAGGCAAAAATAACCGAAAACACGATAGAATGTGTAAAACCTCTATGAATTTCTAAAGCCGTAACCGTATCTGTAAAAAAGGAAGCAAAAATATCTAAATCTGGAATAGTTCCAGCTATAGCGCCATATAACATAGCTTTATTACCAACTTTTTTCCCTAAAACTGCTTCCCCAACGGCAGCACCTAAAACTATTTGTGTTAAAGAATCCATGTACTGCTAAATATAAATTTTATTAAAATTATGGGTATTAAAATGAAATATCCCATTGAAGTCGAAAGCGCCATTCATTTTGACCTGAATTATCCATATAATCATAAGAAAAACGGGTGAATTCCATAGTTAACTTATTTCGGTGTTCCGGAAAAAACCAATTAAAAGCTAAACCATACTCTTTTTGTAGATTATTTTTAATATTCACATCGGGATTGTAATTGGCAAAAACACCTGCTACCTCTAAAGGTTTTGGTACGAAATCTATAATATTAGATAAAAAGTAACCAGCCTGCAAATAAAAACCTGTCATAGTGGTTGCGCTATTACTAACATAATCGTTAATTTCTTTAAAATGCGCTTCCTGCTGCCAAGAGAATCCACGATATTTAAAAGCAGTTTCAAAAAGAGCTTGATTTGTACGAAATTGGCTTGATTCTGTGTTGTCGAATCCTTCTAATTGACCGCCACCTGAAGATGAAAATCTTGTATAAGAACCTCTATTAGTCGATGCGGCAAAAGCCAGTAAACCTGTAGGTTTTTCATGAAAATCTATATCTGATCCGCTCATTTTTAATTCGCGTCCAAACATATTCCATTGCAAACGACCAATATACATTAAATGATTATCGTCATTTGTGCTTGCGCCCAGTCCTGTACCAGTGAGTACAGCCATATGGTAAGTTAAATCAGCCAAAGTTTCAGGAAATACTCTTCCGTAGAATTCAATTCCTTGTTGCATATCCAAGGTAAACGGTCTATTAATAATGGAACGATCCATCATTTGCTGCTTTCCAGAAGAAATATAACGTTCGCGACCAAAATGTGTTTTAAACTGACCGATTTGAATCTTAAAAAATTCCCATCGTTCAATCATAACACGGAAATCCAATAATCTACCTTTTGCTAAATCGTATTGTACATTATACTTTAGCCAAGTTTGGTAAGCATTTCCACCAATTTTTAAACGCGCTCTATTAATATTAAAACCGGTTTTATTATCGGTACTAAAATCGTCAAACGTAATCGGATTCTGGTTGTTGGGTGTAGAAAATCGAAATTGAAAACGCGATTCTATATGAAAAACATATTTTCTATCCGGTGTACTAAATTCAAAGCCTTTTTTGGTGTAATCAGCTTGTATTTTTTTCGAAGATATGGTGTCGGTTTGTGCTATTAATGAATTAACAGCAAAAACCTGAAACACAATAATCAAAAAAGAAGAAATCGCTTTAAATGGCATAACTTGTTTTGGAAAATAATTAAGAATAGATTCAAAAATAAGTTAAACCATCAAAAGAGAAAAATATCTGATTAAATAACTGTTACTTTTACAGCATTTAAGCCTTTCATTCCTTTTTCTAGTTCAAAAGACACGGTGTCGTTTTCCGCGATCTCGTCAATTAATCCACTAACGTGACAGAAATGTTTTTCTTGAGTTTCTGAATCGATTATAAATCCAAAACCTTTGGAGTTATCGTAGAAAGAAACTTTACCTTTTCTTACTGGATCGAATTCTTCAATCTCGCTATCATCACGTTTCGGAATACTTACTTCAATGCTTTCTGCATCTACTTTAACACGCATAGAAGGATCTGGAGGCGTATCTGTTAAGTTTCCATTAAAATCGACATAAGCAAATTGGATACCATCACTTCCACCTTCTTCTTTATCCATTTTTCTGGCTTCCATTTTCTTACGCTTTTCTTCACGTTTTTTTAGGCGTTTTTTTTCCTTTTCACTTTTATTAAATGTCTGTTGCGATTTTGCCATTTTTTATTTTGTAGTAATTTTTAAGAGTTAAATTGAAGAAATAAAATAATATTTACATGTATTTAAAGAACAATGATCGTATTACTAGCCTAAAATCTATTTTTAGGTTATACTCCAATGGGTGCAAAGATAAGGTTTTATTTCCTTTTTAAAAACTACACATGAAATTCTGTGAATTGTATGCCTAAAGCTTTCTCTATATCTTGAATTCTTTGACGTTCGTTATCTAAAATTAATGCAATAGAACGACCTGCTTTACCAGCTCTGGCTGTTCTTCCACTACGATGTGTATAGTACTCCATATGCTCTGGCAACTGATGATGAATAACAAATGCTAATCCACTAACATCAATTCCACGCGCAGAAACATCGGTAGAAACTAATATTTGCACCGATTCATTTTTAAAAGCACGCATAACCTTATCACGCTCCTTTTGTTGCATATCACCTTCTAAAGCACCAACTGAAAAACCTTCATTCAATAAAGCTTCTGCTAAATTTTTGGTACCAGCTTTGGTTCTACAAAAAATAATACCACGTTGTTTTTTAAAGCCTTCCAGTAATTTCTCTAATACGGAAACTTTATTTTTTATAGCTGTCGTAATATATTGATGAGTAATGTTGGCATTAACTAATGCATTTTTATTTACTTCAATATGAACAGCTTTAGGTGACATATATGTTTTTACGATTTTCTGAATTTCCTCTGGCATAGTCGCCGAAAATAACCACGTAAATCGTTTACCAGATGTATATTTTAAAATGCGATTTAAATCTTGTTTAAAACCCATGCTTAACATTTCATCAGCTTCATCGAGCACTAAAGTATTTATGTTTTTTATATCAATATCACCGCGTTCAATCAAATCTAACAAGCGTCCAGGCGTTGCAACAACAATATGTGTTGTACGTTGCAAAGCTTTAATTTGTTTATCTATTTTTTCGCCTCCATATACACCTTCTGCAAATATTTTAGCATCGCAATACTTGGTGAATCTAAAAAGCTGCTTCTGTATTTGCTGCACTAACTCACGCGTAGGCGCCAAAATTAGGGCTTGAATTTCAGGTTTGGATGGATCTATATGATGTAAAATAGGTAAGCCGTAAGCCGCAGTTTTACCTGTTCCTGTTTGTGCTAAACCAATTAAATCGGTTTCAGTTTTCAGTAAAATAGGTAGCGTTTGCGCCTGAATTTCAGTAGGATTTACAATGTTGAGTTCTTTTAAGGCTTTAATATATTCTTTACGTAGGCCTAAATCGGAAAATGATTTCATAACAATTATTATTGAGCGGCAAAGGTAGATTTATTTTAGGCATATTTATATAATATGTAGGCTAAAGTGGTAAGTGGTTCATTAAGTTTATATTTGTTCTTGAAGAATTTTAAGCAAAAATGCATGCATCCCAATAATATCCATAACAAATCCTATAATTTTGATAGATTAATTATTTCGAATCCAGATTTAAAGACTTTTGTTTTTAGGAATGAATACGGTACAAAAACGATAGATTTTGCGCAGGCTGAAGCTGTATTTCAATTAAATAAAGCGCTTTTACTATCAGATTATGGTTTAGCCCATTACCAATTGCCAGTTGGTTATTTATGTCCTCCAATTCCAGGACGTGCCGACTACATTCATCACATTCATGATTTAATAGATTCAGACCCTACTCCCATTAAAGGCTTGGATATTGGTGTTGGCGCCAATGCCATTTACCCCATTTTAGGAGCGCAAATTTACCAGTGGTATATGGTTGGTACCGATATAAACGCGGAATCTGTTGAAATTGCAAAGAATACAATTGAATTAAATCCGCAACTAAAAGATTTTATTGATATTAGGTTTCAAGAGAATCCAGCTCATATATTTGAAGGTATTATTAAAGAAGATGAACACTATCATTTTACAATATGTAATCCACCTTTTCATGCTTCGGAAAAAGATGCATTAAAAGGTACGCAGCGCAAATTGAAGAATTTGAATTTAGAACCAAAATCGACTTTAAATTTCGGTGGCCAAGCTCACGAATTATGGTGCAATGGCGGGGAAGCTTTATTTATTAAACGGATGATTAAGGAAAGTAAAAAGTTTGAAAATCAAGTAAATTGGTTTACTACACTAGTTTCTAAAGCAGAAAATCTGCCCAAACTTACCAAACAATTAAATAAGCTTAAAGCTACACATCGTATTATTGATATGGGACAAGGTCAGAAAATTTCACGGATTTTAGCCTGGCATTTTCATGATTAATCCAACTGATAATAACCACACTTTAAATAAGCACCTTCAGGAAAACTTATGGGATGATCCGAATCATGTTGTGTTTTTAAAACCAATTTAAATTTTCTTTTGGATTGCGATAAGGTAGCTTTGTTGATATCGAAGAATGTATCCGCAACAATTCTAGACGAACAGGAAGCCAAGATTAACATGCCATTTCTTGCTGTTAGCCTCTCTCCTAGTTGTGCTAATTGCGCGTATTTCTTTTTAGCTAAACTTATTTCCGATTGTTGCTTGGCAAAACTCGGTGGATCAATCACGACGACATCAAAAGTTTCACCGGATTGGATGAGTTGTTCCATTTCAGTAAAAGCATCGCCAGCAATAATGTTATGTTTACCTGAATAGGTATTCAGTTTGCCATTTTCCAAAGCAATTTCTAACGCTTGTTTACTAATGTCTAAACTCGTTACTTCTTTCGCTTGATTTGCCAATGCATGAACTGAAAAACCACCTGCATAGGAAAACACATCTAAAACAGTTTTATCTTGGCTTAATTCTCCTACGCGCTTTCTATTATGTCTGTGATCTAGAAAGTAACCTGTTTTATGACCTTTAATTACATTAGCCGAAAAATTTACGCCATGTTCAACAAATTTTACGACTTCATTATCTAAAGTACCATAAATTACGGAACCATCTGTTAAACCGAAATCGGGTTGTTGTAAGTTTCGACTTAACCGCATAACAACTGTTTTTACTTTAGAAACAGTAATAAGCATTTCAATGATATTATGGAGGTATGGTAACCAAATTTCCGAATATAATTTGATAACTAAAACATGGTCATAGACATCAGCTATTAACCCTGGAAAGCCATCGTTTTCACCAAATATTAAACGATAACCCGTAGTTTTTGTTTTTAATAAAGATTCTCTCTTTTTAAAAGCTTCCTCAATTTTAGATTTAAAAAAATCGGTATTTATATTTTTAGGTTCACCGTGATGTAACATTTTAATACGAATAGGTGATGAGGCATCAAACAAACCAACACCAATAAAAGCATTATCACGTTTATTAAAAATAACTACAACATCGCCCGTGTGTCCTTCTTTATTTATTTTCTCTATACTGTTTTCAAAAATCCAAGGATGCCCTTGTAAAACAGATCGTTCGCCATTAGAATTAAGTTTAACAGCTAAACGTTTTGGGGTTTTATGAAACTCGGGAATATTTAAATGAGACATGTTACTTTCAGTTTGTGCAAAAATAGAAAATGCACAGCAGCAAACGAGCTACTATGCATTTAAAATTTAATTGATTTTTTACTTTTAGGTTTACATAGGATTACCGAAAATATCCAATTCTACTACAGGTTTGCCTAATTTCTTAACTTCTCCCCATTGTGACGCTTTATCGCCAACAATTACATAAATCATATCTGGCTCCTGTAAATAGCTATTGATGATGGTTTTATAATCTTCTAAAGTCATCGCTATTAATTCAGCTTGATTTTGTTCTATAAAATCATTAGAATAGCCATATTTACTAATGTTACGAAGGATACCTAATTTGGCTCCCAAACTTTCGTAAGCACGAGTACTTGCTTTTAATAATTTATTTTTGGTTAACGCTACGTCTTCTTCTGTAAAGTCATCAGCATAGTTGCTTACCATGTCTTTAATAATCTCTAAAGATTTCAAGGTTGCATTGGCACGAACACTAGAACTTACGGTAAACGGTGAAACTTCTAGACTATTTCCTATACTAGAATAAGCACCATAGGTATAACCTTTTTCAATACGTAAGGTTTGGAATAAACGACCACTAGAACCACCACCTAAAATTTCGTTGGCAAAATATAAATTTTCAGCCTCTTCATTTTTTGCTGATAAAGCCAATTTACCAATGTTAAAAACTGATTGTTTAGAATCAGGAACATCAATAAAGTAAACGGTATTCTTTTTAACTTCTAAAGGTAATTTAAATTCAGGAAGTTGCGGTGCTTCTCCTTTCCATGCATTTAAGTTTTCTAGAACGCCTAAAGTTTGAGATTTAGACATAGCACCTGCTATATGGAAATTAGCGTTTTTAGGAACTAAATTCGTGTAATACGCTTTTAAATCGGCCATACTTATATCCTTAACTGTTTCCAGTGTACCACTTCCAGGAATGGCAAAAGGATGGTTTTGCCCATATAACAATCGGCTGTAAGCAATGCTTGCAATAGCGTTTGGGTTGGATTCACGGTCCTTTAAACCCGTTTCCAAGCCTTGCTTAAGTCTAGCAAATTCTGATTCATCCCAACGAGGTTCTAAAATGATTTCTTTAACCAATGCTATGGTTTCCTCAAAGTTTTTAGCCAAACATGAGCCTGAAATGTGAAAATCTTCATTTGTAGAATACATATAAATACTAGCACCTAATAAACCAATAGCTTCCTCTAATTCTGCAGGTGTTTTATTTGCGGTACCTTCCATCATTAAATCACTTAAAAAGTTGGCAACGCCTGCTTTATTTGTAGGATCCAATAATTGTCCACCAGGAATAGTAATATCGAACTGAACTAAAGGTGTTTCGTTATTTTCAATACCATATATGCTTAATCCATTTTCTAAATTACCGGTCCATATTGTTGGCATTTTAAATTTAGGTAACTCCCCAAAAGCAGGTTCGCTTCTATCATATTTACTAACCGTTTTTTCGTAATCTGCTTCTTCACCTTGCCCTACTTCTTCACTGGCTACGTTTTGTTTAACTTCTTCGATCCAAACAGTAGCCTCTTTTGCGTTTTCAACCGCTAAATCTAATTGACCCTTTGGAACAACGCTCGTCATAACATAGTTTTTATTCTTAATGTATTGGTTATAAACACGCATAACATCATCGGCAGTTACCGCTTCTGTCAGTTTTGCAGTTTTGGTAATATAACTCGGATCACCACCAAATTCATTATCCTGTCCCAATTGGAAAGCCTTGCTTAAAACTGTACTAACTCCTTGATATAAGCCAGTTTCTAATTCAGCTTTTATTCGCTTTAAATCGCGATCATTAACGCCATTTTCTTCAAAACGTGTTAATCCAGAATCGATAGCTTTCTTAACCAAATCTAAATCGATTTGTGCATTTGCTCGCACTCGAAATTTAAACTCACCAGTTAATTCACTATTAGATTGGTAAGTTCCAATATTAGGCGCTAATTTTTGCTCTTCAACAACCACTTGATATAATGGTGCGTTTTTACTACCACTTAATAGTTGTCCTAATATTTGAAGTGCATACGAATCTTTATGGTATTCTTCAACGGACGGAAAAACCATGCGTAATTCTGGAAGTTTAGCAAAATTATCTTCAAAATATAAAGATTTTGTTTCGGTTAATGTTACTGGTTGTGGTTGTAAAGCTTCTACTTTAGGGCCACTAGGAATTTCTCCAAACCATTTTTTTACTAAAGATTTAGTTTCATCAAAATCTATATCACCAGCAATAACTAATGTGGCATTGCTTGCGCCATAGAACTGATTGTAAAACTCCTTAACATCTTCAATAGTTGCAGCTTGTAAATCTGGTAATGATCCTATAACCGTCCAGTTATATGGATGTCCTTCAGGATAAAGATTAGAACGAATAATTTCATCGGTATAACCATACGCGGCGTTATCTACACGTTGACGTTTTTCGTTTTTAACCACTTGTTTTTCACGCTCTAAAGCCGATTCTGTTACGGTATTAATCATATAGCCAAAACGGTCTGAATCAATCCATAAAATTTTCTCGAAAGCATCTTTTGGAACCACCTCATAATATACGGTATAATCGTTGGATGTTCCTCCATTACGGCTTCCACCCCATTCTGGAATCATTTTTCTATTGGCGCCAACAGGCACATTTTCAGAATCGTTAAAACTCATATGCTCGAAGAAATGAGCGAATCCTGTTTTTCCTGGTTTTTCACGATTGGACCCAACATGCATAATAGTTGCTACGGCAACAATAGGATCACTGGTATCTTGGTGCAAAATGACTTCGAGTCCATTATCTAAAGTGAATTTTTCGTAATCGATAGCAAAATCGTTTTCTAAAATTTGCGCTTGGTCTTTGGGTTTATCTTCACAAGACATACATAGAAGGAGAATAGCTAATAAGGTATAAATTTTTGGTTGCATCATGTTTTAGTTTAGAGTTTAAATATAATCAAACTCAACAAACACCAAAACTATTTAATAGATTATATAAATTATGCCTACTTATAGCTTTAAAGTAAAACTACTAAATCAAAGCATTTAATTAACAATAATTCTCTGAACAACTGATTTATTCAAAGAAGCCACTTTAACGAAATAAGCACCTGAACTTAAGGATGTAATATCCAAAGTATTTAAACCAGACTTGGCAACATGATGTTTTACCAATTGCGCATTCACATTAAAAATAGTTACAATATCATTTGCCTTTAAATTTTTAATATTCAAAAAATCGTGTATTGGATTTGGGTATAGTTCCAAAGAAATAGTTTCTCTTGCAGTAATAGCATCAATAGTCAAAAATCTTGAGCAATCTTCTTCATTTGAAACGAAATTTGATTCTTCATCAATATTCCAATCGGATAAAAAGGACGCATTTACATTATCAACAAAAATACAAGTTAAATTAAGATTCCCTTCCGTGTTAAAATTAGCCACATTATCGTTTGAGTTATTCCGAATATCCATGGACTGAAGGCTGTTGTTTTGCAATAATATATACCTCAAGTTAATGCTCATAGACACATCAATGTGATCAATTTTGTTATTAGAGGCGTTTAGCAAAAATAAATCTGGTGCGTTAAATAATTCTAATTCAGTAATATTATTATTATCACACATCAAGCGTTTAACATCTGGATTAAAAATTAAGTCCAGTTGATTGAGTTCATTATTGCTAACATTTATATAAGAAATATCAGCGCAATGGCTAAATGAAATAGTACTTAAATTATTGTTAGATATAGATAAGGTTTGTAACTCGAAATTATTTGAAATATTTAACGCACTTAAGTGATTATCATCTAAAAAAAGAGTTTCTAATACGTAATTGTTACTTACATCTAAACTTGTTAAATTATTGGAATAACACCATAAAACTTCTAATGCTAGGTTCTGGGTGAGATTTAAGGTAGAAAGGTTATTCAAGTTAGATGATAACAACTCTAGCTCAAACAAATGCTCGACGTTCAATGAATGTAATAAATTATTACTAACATAAATCTCTACTAAATCTAAATTTTGAGAAATATCCAATGTTTCTAAACTATTATTCTCAATATCTAGAATTCTCAATGCTATATTTTTAGATAAATCTAAATGAGAAATATTATTATTGTAAACATATAGGTTTTTAAGATTTGAAAAAGCCTCAATACCCGTTAAATCATGAATGCTTTTATTGTATATATTTAAGGTCGTAACAATTTCTGCATCGCTATTTAAAATATCACCAGTCAGGCCATTGGTGTCAATTCCCTGATTTATTAACGCAATTTCAAAATTATCATCAGAGATGGTTGTGGTATTTTGAGAATAAATGATTCCGCTAAATAACACCACAAAATAAAAAAATATAATGCGTAAAAGTTGTAAAAAGGAAATTGTTAATGTCAAAATCTTATCATTTTAAGACAATTTATTATTAAATGTATTATTTAACTAAAAGGGTAACTATTATAATCGATGTGCTAATCATTATAATCGGTAATCTACTTGTGAGTTGCATTTTAAGCGATAATTACGGCCGATAATTTATTGTTAAAAGCAGAGAAGATCCTTTTAGTAATTGTATTTTTGCACTTAATTTAAGAATTGAATTATGTTACAATTATTTCGCCTTATTGCATTTTTAGAAGGGATTAGTTACATCCTGTTATTGTTTATTGCCTCGCCCATAAAAGCATTTACTGGAGACGCTCAATATGTTAAAATGTTAGGAATGCCTCATGGGATTCTGTTTATAGCTTATGTTGTTTTGGCAATTGTAATAAGTAAAAGAATGCAATGGAGCAACGGCACTCTAGCCAAAGTTTTATTAGCTTCTATTCTACCTTTTGGAACATTTTATGTAGAATATAAATACTTGAAACAGAACCCGTCTTAATGATAGATTTACAATATTTTGTTTATGACTACTGTTTAGATGCGGGTTTATCTGAATCGCTTGCAAAGTTTATAAATATGCTTGGCTTGTTAATGGCTTTGCTTTTCGTTATAGTTATTACTGATTTTATATCACGAAAAGTATTATTGAATATTTTCAATCGATTTGCATCAAGATCTAAAACAAATTTTGACGATTTATTAGTTTCACACAAAGCACCAAAAAATTTAGCACATATAGTGCCTTTAGTCTTTACTCTAAAATTATTTCCACTTGTATTTGTTGATTATCCAGGCTTTGAGAGTGGTGTTTTTATTCTTCTTAAAGTTTACGGAACTGTACTATTGATCTGGATCATAAGAAGTGTTCTAAAAACTTTTGAATCCTATTTTAAAACACTTCCTAAATTAAAAGATAAACCTATTGATAGCTACATACAAGTTGGTATGCTCTTTATATGGGTTATTGGAATAGCATCAATTTTAGCCGTTGTTATTAATTTATCTTTCGGAAAATTCTTTGGTACTCTTGGAGCTGCTTCTGCTGTTTTATTATTAATATTTAAAGACACTATATTGGGTTTTGTAGCTAGCATTCAAGTGGCTATAAACGATTCTGTGCGCATTGGCGACTGGATTACCATGACAAAATATGGTGCAGATGGTGATGTTATTGAAATAAACCTGTCCACTGTTAAAGTGCAGAATTTCGATAAAACCATTACACATATTCCTACTTACGCATTAAATTCAGATTCCTTTACAAACTGGCGTGGTATGGCGGCTTCGGGTGGAAGACGCATTAAACGTGCTATTCTTATCAAATCTTCAAGTATTCATTATTTAATGGATGATCAAATTGAAAAACTGAAAAACATTGAGCTTATCAGTAGTTATTTAGAACAGAGACAAAGAGATATTTCAAATTATAATACGTCCAATAATATTGATAAAACCACTCTTATAAATGGTCGAAATTTGACTAATCTTGGTGTATTTCGTAAATATTTGCAAACCTATATTGAAAAACATTCAGCCATCAACAAAGACATGACAATTATGGTTCGTCAATTAGCACCAACAGCACAAGGTATACCTCTAGAAATTTATGCCTTTAGTAGTGATAAACGCTGGGTTAATTACGAATATATAATCTCTGATATCTTTGATCATTCTTTAGCTGCTGTTCCTTATTTTGATTTAGAAATCTTCGAATTACCTACCCAAATTGGAAGTTTAAACACCGACTAATTATGTTAAATTTATGTAAAAATAACAATTGAAACGTCTATAAGCGATAGTGCATCGTAACTATACTAAACTAAAACTTACTATAATTATGATTAAAAAAATTTCAATTCTTGTTTTTACAAGTGTCGTAGTCATGTCATGTGTTTCTAAAAAGAAATATGTTGCTCTTGAGCAAGAAAATGGTCAAATAACAAGTGAACTTCAGAAAACGCGTGTTGCTAAAGAAGATTTAGAAAATAAATTCGCAGAAATTCAAGCGCGAATAGACACGTATAACACCAAGCTTAATGAGCTAACAGAAGATAATGACGCTAAATTTGTTGCCGTTGGTGATGATATGCTAATTTCTAATGATACTAGAAAAAAGATGAATGAAACGCTTAAAAGTGTTGATCCTTCAGCTTTAGCTAAAGCAGAAACTTTAAAAGATTCCATGAATTTAGCCATTGGTTACAATTTACGTAAATCTATGGGTTCAAGTAGCTTTAGTGAAGACGATGATATTTCTATTAACATTGATGAAACGGTGGTTATGATTTCTATTTCAGATAAGTTATTATTTAATACCGCTAGTTATAGAGTTAATAGTAAAGCTAATAATATTTTACAAAAATTAGCTGATGTTATTAATTCAGAGCCGAGTATTGAAGTTATGGTAGAAGGCCATACAGATGCTAGAAGTATTAATACAGGTGCTGTAAAAGATAATTGGGACTTGAGTGTTTTACGTGCAACGTCGGTTGTTAGAAAACTACAAAAAGACTATAAAGTTGCTCCTGAAAAATTAATTGCTTCTGGTAGAAGTTTTTATTTACCAGTAGCGGATAATGATTCTGCAGACAATCGTTCTAAAAACAGACGCACGCGCATCATCATTTTACCAAACATCAACAAGTTTTTTGCCTTAATGGGATCAGACAAATAAATATTAAATTCATATATATATGAATTAGTCAAATTTAAAGGACTGCCAGATGGCGGTCCTTTTTATTTTGTTACTTTGCTCCAATTAATACAGTACTTTTAAAACATTAATTAAAATGATTAGAGCCTACATCAACCAGGACAGATTACAAGTAATGGATCTGTTAAAACAAAACACGCCAAAACACTTTGACATTTCCGAAGAAAGTGCTTTTGAAAACTATTGGGATTCTGAAATAGAGGATTATTTCGTTTCTTTAGAAGATTCTAAAATAATTGGTGCCGGTGGAATAAACTACTTTCTAGAAGAAAAAATGGCCAAAATATCTTGGGATATTATAGATCCACAAGCTCAAGGAAAAGGCATTGGAAAAGAATTAACCCAATTTAGAATTAATCATTTAAATAAAAATCCAAATGTTCATATAATAACAGTCCGAACGAGTCAACTTGTCTATACATTTTATGAAAAAATGGGATTCAAGCTAGTAAAAGTTAAACCTAATTTTTGGGCAAAAAATTTCCATCTTTATCAAATGGAAATGACAAACAAAAAGTAATGCAATCTGAATCAGAAAACATACAACGCCAATACCAAGGCTATAAACAAACACCCAATTTATGGGCAGGCGATGCTGTGTTTGGAATTTCGCAATTCTTATTAGTCGAAAAATACAAAGAAACTTTTAAAAGAACCTTGCCTGATAATCTGCGTTTGGGTAAACGTGTAGAGCAATTTGTTTATAATGAATTGGAACACGGTAAATCGATTTCAATTTTAGTCGAAAACATTCAGATACAAGATCAGAAGCAAACTATTGGGGAAATGGATGCTATTTTCACCTATCAAGATAAACCCATTCATCTAGAAATCGTTTATAAATTTTATGTATATGATGAATCTATTGGGACTTCAGAATTAGATCATTTTATTGGCCCTAACCGAAAAGATAGTTTAGTGGAAAAGTTAACCAAGCTTACAATCAAACAGCTTCCACTGCTCTACAAACATCAAACGGAAACTTTGCTGCATGATTTAAAATTAGATGTAAAAACCATTGCGCAAAAAGTCTGCTTTAAGGCGCAGTTATTTTTGCCTTATAATAAAAACGTTGATTTAAAGGTAGTCAACCAAAAATGTGTGGTTGGTTATTATTTAAAAGCAGAAGATTTACTTAATTTTAAAACTTCTAGTTTTTATTTCCCATCCAAACCAAATTGGTTACAACAACCTCACGATGCGGTAACTTGGAAAGATTACGCATCATCACATGGCGATTTTACCCAAATACATAACGAAAAACATGCCGCTTGTTGTTGGATAAAACGTCCCGATAATTCTATAGATAAATACTTTATTGTTTGGTGGTAAACTCGTTATTCTGCTTCTCTGCCATGCACTTCCAAAAATACTTCATCAAAATTACTACGTAAATAAGCGCGTAATTTTTTACGATAATCATCTTTCAGCCATTCAACAAAATTAAATGTACTCTTACTAATACATTTTGTGTAGCGGTGAATACGGTAATCAATATCATCACCCAGTTTTTTAGCTAAATCTAAAGCATCCCATAAATCCTCGCTATTTTCTACACATATTTTAGCGTGATGTTCAATGGAGCGCTCTAAAACTACTTTAGACGATTCGCCTGCTGTTACAGCAGCTATATATGTTTTCTTGATATTGAAATAAACATCTTCCGAATTTGCAAATGACTCACGCAAATCGTCAGGCATTTCATAACGGAAATTTTCTTCAATTTCTTCATCGGCTAAAATACCATCTAAATAGAAGTTTGGTGATCTAAAAATACGATGCCAATCTAAATCTGCTCCCCAAGGACCAAAACGATGTAAATTGTTTCCTAAATCTAAAACGGTAAACGTACTTTTATTCTTCAGAATACGAGACCCTCTACCAATCATTTGGTAGTATAAAGTTAATGATTTGGTAGCACGGTTTAAAACAATTGATTCCACTGTTGGTTCATCAAAACCAGTTGTTAAAATACTAACAGACGTTAAAATAGCATCTGGCGTTTCTTTAAACCATTTTAATATTTTTTTTCGCTCCTTTTTGGTATTAGTATTATCCAAGTGAGCTACTGGATAACCAGCCATTCTAAAGGTGTCATAAACGTGCAAAGACGTGTTAATACCATTGTTAAAAATCAAGGTCTTTTTGCCTTTACAACGTTCTTCATAAGCTTGAAGTAATTTGGAAAGCATATCATTATTGGTGTATAAATCTTCAGAAGATTTTACGGTGTAATCACCATTGGCACCAACAATTAAAGATGTTAATCCTACATTGTATGAATACACTTCCGCTTTTGCTAAAAACTCATTATTTATAAGCGACTCGATACTTTCACCCACGATTAATTCATCGTAATTGTCCTTCATTGGTAATTTAATGTTGGAACTTAATGGTGTTGCAGTCACGCCTAAAATAAACGCTTTTTCAAAAAACTTAAAAAGTTTGGTGAAAGAGTTATAGTGCGCTTCGTCAATAATGACTAAACCGATATCAGAAATATCTAGTTTATCTTCATTTAAACGGTTATTTAAGGTTTCAACCATGGCAACAAAGCAACTATACTGCGCTTGATCGTCCAAATTAGCCTTACTATTAACGACTTTATTCTCTACACCAAATTCGGTAAGCATACCAGAAGTTTGTCGGCATAACTCAATACGGTGAGTCATAACCAACACTTTCTTTTTATGGTGTTTTAAATACTGTCTTACAATTTCGGAGAAAATAACGGTCTTACCACCACCTGTTGGCAATTGATACAACAAATGATAGTCTTCTGGGGCTTCTTCAAAACTTTTAAAAATTTTGTTAATTGCTCCCTTTTGGTAACTATAAAGATTTTTACCTTCTTTTCTATCCTCTAATTCTGATAATGAAATACTCGTGCTCATAGGTTTTTGCAATGTGCAAAAATACGTACTTTTCAAGGTTTATCAAGAACTTTTTTAAAATAATTATCGATACTTTTTAAACAATGTCGGTTTTAAACTTAATTTTGTTCCTTAATAGCAATTTTATATTTTTAAAAGCGTGACCAAACAACCCATTTTTCATTTTAAACTCTTTAAACCTTATGGCTTTATTAGTCAGTTTATTATTAATGGGAAACAAAAAAGAAATAAACGTTTATTAGGTGAATTATTCAATTTTCCTGAAAATACTATGGCTATTGGAAGATTAGATGAAAATTCAGAAGGTTTGCTACTGCTAACAACAGATGGCAAAACAAGCACATATGTTACGGGTGGCAAAATAGAAAAGGAGTATTATGTTCAAGTGGATGGCACTATAACCGCTGAAGCTATAACTACGCTTCAAACCGGAGTGAGCATAACCGTAAACGCCAAACCGTATCTTACAAAGCCAGGAAAAGCTTATGTTTTAGATGCCACTCCTGATTTTCCAGAGCGTGGTAAAAAAATTAGAGATGCGCGACATGGACCAACCACGTGGATTTCAATAACTATAAAGGAAGGGAAATATAGACAAGTTAGAAAAATGACGTCGGCTGTTGGCTTTCCAACCCTTCGATTAGTTCGTGTTCGAGTGGGAACAATTATTTTAGGTGATTTAGAAATGGGACATGTAGAACCGTTAGAAACAATTCAATAAGGCTATTCTTTTACTACAATAAGTGTTGCTTTTACACCTGTGGCTAAATTCCACTGGCTTCCAACAATGGTTTTACCGTCCTCATCCCGAATTTGTAATTCCGCAGTATTAGGACCAGAATCACCTTGGTTTAAGGCTTGAAAATCTATTTTATTAAAACCTTTTTCTAAAGGTAGGATAAATCCTTTAAAAGAACTTTCTAGTAAGACATTGTGTTTTACAATAACATCATTTACATATATCCGAACCCGGTCACCATCTGGAGACATATGATCTCTATAAATAACGTTAACTTGGTTTGCTGTTGTTGTAAAATCGCCTAAATATTGCGTTTCTGTACTACCACCTTGAGCACCTCGACCTTCTCTTTCGGAGTATTTAGAAAGTTTCTTAACTTGTTTCTCATACAATTCACCTGGATTTCCAAACTTTTCACCATACATGGAAAAAGGTTTATCATCGGTATTTAAACCAGAATTATTAGGAACGGATAAACCATTAATTTTACCAGTATTAGGTTTAAAGTAATCATTGTTTTCTATAGGACTTATTTTAAATTCACTATCCCCAGAATCCGATTTTACCGCAGGTATGGGTGTAAATGCATTTGGATTGTCATCCACTTGTGCTATTGCTGGAGAAGCAACAAAAAGTAAAATTAGGGTACATAATAAATAAGCCTTCATGTTCATAGAGACGTTAATCAAAGTGATTTTAAGCTGGACAGTTCAAAAACTATACCTAAAAAAATTATTCCGGATAAATATATAGTAAAAATTATGGTTTAGTTAAACTTCCTATTTAATTTAAGAGAACATTAATAATAGTATGGCTTCCAAATGAAATCACCCCATAATATTTAAGTAGAAATTAGAAGGTCTAATCTTCATCTTCTAGTTTTAAAATAGGTTCGTTTTTTATACCATAAGCAATTGACACCTTTTTTCTACCCCATTTTTTTGCAGCTTTAACATCCAATCCCATATAAATATCTATTCGTTTCTTCCAGCGCCAATGCATTTTGTCTTTAACAATATACAATCCATTTAAGCCTTCAATAGCAACTGGTGTATTATGTTCTAAACCTAGCTTCAGTAAATCGCGAGAAACGGCAATATACTTAAGCCCTGGTTTTAGGCTATCCCCAAATGCAGTAATCTGCGGATTGGAATTAGTTTGATAAGCTAATGAATTAAAAGCTGTCGCTGTAACTGTTAATTTGTTCCATGTATAATCATTGGGCTTATCAGCCTTACAACTAATAATCAAAATTACTACTATGAATAATGTTTGGTGTCTTTTCATATTGCCTGAAACTTTAAAGATAGTATTTTATAAAGAAACTTTCATACGTCCAAGTTTTTTGTAACTTCACATCTTACCCAAAAAACCAAATTACAGATGAAATCAATTTATGTTGCTAGTGCTTTATTTTTTATGTTATTCAGTTGTAAAAATGAAGCTAAACAAACCGAAGTTATCAATTCCGAACCCGAACAAGTAGCCGTAACACCAGAAATGATTGAGCGTGCTAAAGGTATTCATGAACGTGTTATTACCTTGGATACTCACGATGATTTTAATGTGAATAATTTTACAGATTCCATAAATTATACACAAAATTTAAATTCGCAAGTCACACTTCCAAAAATGAAGGCCGGTGGATTAGATGTAGCCTGGTTTATTGTTTATACAGGTCAAGACACCTTATCTAATGAAGGTTATACAAAAGCCCATGAGAAAGCTATGGATAAATTTAATGCCATTCACCGCTTGGTTACTGACATTGCTCCAGAAGAAATTGAACTGGCAGTAAGTTCAGATGATGTGCGACGAATCCATGCTTCTGGTAAAAAAATTGCTATGATTGGTATTGAAAATGGTTATCCAATTGGAATGGATATTAAAAATGTCGGTAAATTTTACGATTTAGGAGGTCGCTACATGTCCCTTTCTCATAATGGTCATAGCCAACTAAGTGATAGTAATACAGGTGAAGAAGACGATGTATGGCTTCACAATGGTTTAAGTCCATTAGGAAAAGAAGTTGTTGTAGAAATGAATCGTTTAGGAATGATGATTGATGTTTCTCATCCATCAAAAGAGGCTATGCGTCAGATGATAGAAATTAGTAAAGCACCTATTATTGCATCGCACTCTTCAGCTCGTGCGCTTTGTGACCACAGTCGTAATTTAGATGATGAGCAATTACAATGGTTAAAGGATAATGGTGGTGTCGTACAAACTGTTGCTTTTGATGCGTATTTAAACACGGAGAAAGTTGAAGCACGAAAAGAAGCTTTAAAAAGTATACAAATAAAAGTTGCCGATTCAATGGGCGTTAAGTGGTATAATTCTCGTGAGGAAGTTATGGCATTAAGCGATGATAAAAAAGAAGCATTTTATGAGTATTATGCAGATGTTACACGCTTAGCTAATGACAAGGCTAAAAACATTGCAGACTTCCCTCCTGCTGTTAATGTTGCAGATTTTGTAGACCATATTGACTATATAGTTGATAAAATAGGTATTGAATACGTTGGTATTAGTAGTGATTTTGATGGCGGAGGTGGTATTGAAGGTTGGTCAGATGCTTCTGAAACTTTTAATGTTACTCTAGAGCTGGTTCGTCGTGGTTATACGGAGGCCGAAATCAGCAAACTATGGAGCGAAAACTTGTTACGTGTTTTAGATAAGGTTCAAGCTATTGCCAAAGATTTGCAAAATGGAAAGGATAGTTAATTAGAAAAGTATATAAGCAAAAACCGCATTGAAAGTTCATTTTTTCAATGCGGTTTTTTTATAGTATTAAATCAATAAAAATATTTTAGTTAGTAAGCCAATAATTCTTTTAAAGCCTTTTCAAACTTACCTTTTCCTAAATATTGTGCTTCTAGTTGATTGATAAAAGGAATTGGTGTTTCCATACTCGCAACACGTTTTACAGGTGCATCTAAATCTTTAAAACAATTTTCCATTATCATAGCTGATATATCGGATGCTATTCCGCCAAAAAGTGAATCTTCTTGCAAAATAATTACACGACCCGTTTTTCTAACTGATTCAAAAATAGCTGCGGTATCTAAAGGTTGCAAAGTTCTCAAGTCTATTAAATCCGCCTTAATATCTGAATTGTTGTCCAAGGTTTCTAAAGCCCAATGCACAGCTGCTCCGTAGGAAATAATGGTTACATCTTCACCTTCTCGTAAAAGTGCGGCCTTTCCGAATGGAATGGTAAAGTAATCGGTTGGGACATCCTGACGAATGCTTCTATATAAAGCTTTATGTTCAAAAAACAATACTGGGTTTGGGTCATTAATAGCCGTTGCCAATAAACCTTTGGCATCATAAGGAAAAGCTGGGTAAACCACTTTTAAACCTGGCGTTTTAGTAAACCAGGCTTCGTTGGTTTGTGAGTGGAATGGTCCTGCAGCAACACCTGCTCCACAAGGCATTCTTACCACCACATCTGCATGTTGATTCCAACGATAATGAGATTTTGCTAAATAATTTACAATCGGGTTAAATCCAGACGTTACAAAATCAGCAAATTGCATTTCTACAACTGATTTCATTCCAGAAATACTAAGCCCCATTCCTACCTCTACAATTGCCGATTCGCAAATAGGTGTATTTCTAACGCGATCTTTTCCAAATTGATCGACAAAACCATCGGTTATTTTAAAAACACCACCATATTCAGCCACATCCTGACCCATGATTATTAAATCATCATGGCGCTCCATAGATTGTTTTAAACCTTCTGAAATAGCATCAATTAATCGGATTTCTGCTGTTTCTGAATTCGGTTTAATATCCTGATACGAATATGATTTATAAACATCACTTAATTCAGTAGATTCATCTGCAACGACATCGTCTTCTAGAAAAGCGGTATGTAAATTCGTGTTTATTTCGTCAATTATTTTAGCTCGCCATTCTGAATCTTGCGTATCTGTTAGAATATTTTCAGACATTAAGAAAGCTTGAAAATTTTCTAACGGATCTTTTTTAGCCCACATGTCTAACAAGTCTTGCGGGACATATTTAGTACCACTTGCCTCTTCATGCCCACGCATTCTGAAGGTTTTAAATTCAATGAGAATAGGACGTGGGTTTTGGCGAGCACTTTCAGCCAACTCACGCATCTTCGTATAAACTTCTATGATATTATTACCGTCTATAATATGCGATTCCATACCGTAACCTACAGCACGATCAGCAATATGTTCGCAGTTATATTGTTCGTTTGTTGGCGTGGATAGTCCATAACCGTTATTTTCTACACAGAATAAAACCGGCAATTGCCAAACGGAAGCCACGTTTAAAGCTTCGTGAAAATCACCTTCACTTGTTCCGCCTTCACCAGTAAAAACAGCAGTAACTTGTTTTTTGTTTTTCAATTTACTTGCCAGTGCAATCCCATCTGCAACCCCTAATTGTGGTCCTAAATGAGAAATCATGCCGACTATTTTAAATTCTTGTGTTCCAAAGTGAAACGATCGATCACGTCCTTTCGTAAAGCCATTTGCTTTTCCTTGCCATTGGCTAAATAAACGGTACAATGGAATGTCACGCGTAGTAAAAACACCTAAATTTCGGTGCATTGGTAAAATATATTCTTCTGAATTCAAAGCCATAGTTACACCTACTGAAATGGCCTCTTGGCCTATTCCAGAAAACCATTTAGAAACTTTACCTTGACGCAATAGAATTAACATCTTCTCCTCTATTAAGCGCGGTTTAAGCATGCGCTTGTAGAGGTTTAATAATTCATCGCTACTAAGATCTAATTTACTATACGCTATATTACTAAAAGTTGTTGCTGTCTGATTCATAAAAGCTGTTTGTCAAATATACTATGAAATTGATAATTTCAAAAAGTAATCGAATAATAAATACTATTTCAATCTTTATTATGTTTTCGTACATTTGTAACACTTACTTATAAAACTCGAAACAATATGAATATCATACCAAGTGTTAATTTAAAAGATTTCACATCGGGAGATCCAAAGCGCAAACAGCAATTTGTAAACGCTATTGGAAAAGCTTACGAAGATATTGGCTTTGTGGCTTTAAAAGGACACTTTTTAGATGACAAATTGGTCGATAATCTTTATGGTGAAGTCAAAAATTTCTTTGCTTTACCACTAGAAACCAAACGGAAATATGAAATTGAAGGTATTGCAGGTCAACGTGGTTACATTTCTTTTGGAAAAGAAAGCGCAAAAGGCAAAAAGGAAGGTGATTTAAAAGAGTTCTGGCACTTTGGCCAATATGTTGAAAACAATCCGAAACTTGAAGCAGAATATCCTAGAAACGTACAGGTTACAGAATTACCAGCATTTAATAAAGCAGGTAAAGAAACTTACCGTATGTTGGAAAAAACAGCTAAATATGTTTTGCGTGCTTTAGCGCTTCATTTGGAATTAGAAGAAACCTATTTTGACAAATTTATTCAGAATGGTAACAGTATTTTACGCCCCATACATTACCCTCCAATTATTGATGAACCAAAAGATGCAGTTCGTGCGGCAGCTCACGGCGATATTAATTTAATTACCTTACTAATGGGCGCCCAAGGTCGCGGCTTACAAGTACAAAATCATGCCGGTGAATGGTTGGACGCCATTGCAGAACCAGATGAATTGATGATAAATGTGGGCGATATGTTATCGCGTCATACCAATAATAAACTAAAATCGACAATCCATCGTGTTATCAACCCACCAAGAGAACTTTGGGGAACATCGCGCTATTCTATGCCATTTTTTATGCATCCTGTAAGTGATATGAAGTTGGATGTTTTAGACAGCTGTATTGATGAAAATAATCCAAAGCAATTTGAAGATATTACGGCAGGCGAATTTTTAACAGAACGTCTGATTGAATTAGGATTAATTAAAAAATAAACATGGATATACAAGATCAATTAAAAAATCTTTTTCCAGAGCACATTAAGGAAGAACCAGAAGAAACATCTGACAATAATGATAGTTTGTGGATTCAGGACGATCCAATTATGTGTAAATATGAAAAGCGAAAAGGCAAGCCTATTACTATTATTGACGGTTATACTGGCGCAACCGAAGACTTTAAATTATTAGCCAAAGAACTAAAAACAACCTTAAGTGTTGGTGGTAGTTTTAAAGATGATAAAATTATTATTCAAGGGGATTTCCGTGATAAAATTATGACAATCCTTAAAGATAAAGGGTTTTCAGTTAAACGTGTTGGAGGTTAATGAACAGTAAAACCCTTCATATAACGAATGGCCAAAAATTAACAATCTACTTAAAAAGTTTAGATGTTGATGGAACTTTTTTAACATGGCAAGAAATGCTATGTGAAGGGCCTACTCTAGAACAAATGGATTCTCGAATTTTTTTAGATATTCGGAAAAAATTTTTACAAGATTTTTATGAGATTGAAGTAGATGAAGACTTGGTGAAACAGGAATTAAGCATTTTGAATGAGCCAAAAGTGTTTTCTGAAGTTGTTTTGTGGTTTGACTTCGATTTGTTTTGCCATATAAATATGTTGAGTGTCATAAAACTACTCTCAGAAAAACAAGTGAAGCTGCCCTTATATTTGGTATGTAGTGGTCGTGTTGAAGATGAAAAAAATTTAAAAAGACTTACGGAACTCACCCGAAGTCAATTATTAGACCATTACAAGAATAAAATACGCCTATTAGATTCTGATAAAGATTTAGCAAGAACTCTTTGGCATATTTACTGTGGAAAAGATCATAATTTGTTAAAACCTTACATTATTAAAAAATCATCATTTATATACTTAAATAGTTGCTTAAAAGCACATTTAACACGTTTCCCTAATCAAAAAAATGGTTTAAGCGTTTTAGAAGAAAACATACTATCCATAATTCATGATAAAAATGTTAAAACAAAAGATCATTTATTGGGTTATGCCTTAAATTTCCAAGGTTATTATGGTTATAATGCTATTCAAATGAGACGGAAAATAAACATATTATCTCTTTTTTATGAAGATTCAGGAAGCCAAATTGAGCTTAATCGCAAGGGGCATGAAGCTTTAATGGGAACCCAAAACTTTGCTTCTTTAGTAAATAATAACATGACCTATGGTGGTGTTAAATGCTTGGACTTTTACTTTAGTAGCGAGCGCAACGAACTTATAAAAAAATAAATTATGCCTATAAAGGAGTCTGAATTAATACTAAATTCGGATGGTAGTGTTTACCATTTAAATCTAAAGCCAGAAAATATGGCTGACACCATTATTTTTGTAGGAGATCAGGATCGTGTTGAGAAAATAACCAAGCATTTTGATTCTATAGAGTTTTCTACTCAAAAGCGTGAATTTAAAACACAAACAGGTGTTTATAAGGGAAAACGGTTAACGGTAATTTCAACCGGAATTGGCCCTGATAATATTGACATTGTAGTTAATGAATTGGACGCATTAGTAAATATTGATTTAAAAACACGGCAGCCCAAAAAGAGTTTGAAGTCTTTAAATATTGTACGAATAGGAACTTCTGGTTCCCTGCAAAATGATATCCCTGTTAATAGTTTTGTAATAGGATCTCATGGATTAGATTTAAATGGTTTATTACATTTTTATCAAATTGAAAAATTTTCAAATCCCGAAATTGAAGATGCGTTTATAAAACATACCGATTGGTATAGTAATAAATCCAAGCCCATTTTAATTGGCAACAGTCCATTTTTAGAAAAGCATTTTACTTCTAAAAAAACACATAACGGAATTACTGCAACTGCTATCGGTTTTTATGGACCTCAAGGTCGCGTTTTACGTTTGCCGGTTCAGGATCCGGATTTAAACTCTAAAATGGATTCCTTTGCTTATAAAAATCACCGTATTACCAATTTAGAGATGGAAACATCTGCTATTTATGGCTTGTCAAAACTATTAGGGCATCACGCTATATCTATAAATGCTATTATTGCAAACCGGGCAAACGGCACATTTAGTCAAGACCCGAAAAAAGTAGTTGAAGAATTAATTGTGTACGTATTGAATAAAATAACAAGCTTATGAAAACTGTAAATATAGGTGGCGTTCCTGAACATTTTAATCTCGCTTGGTATTTAACACTTAAAAATGGCGATTATAAAAATGAAAACATCAATTTACGTTGGCATGATTATCCCGGCGGAACCGGTGAAATGAATGAAGCACTCCGTAAGGGAGAAATTGATATTGCAGTTATTTTAACTGAAGGTATAATTAAAGATATTATTGAAGGAAACCCTTCTAAAATTGTACAAACCTTTGTGGAAACACCATTAATTTGGGGAATTCATGTGGGTGCAAACTCCACCTACCAATCACTTGAAGACCTAAAAGGTAGTAAAGCAGCAATTAGTCGCTATGGTTCTGGCTCACACCTCATGGCTTATATCAATGCTCAAAACAATCATTGGGATATTAAAAAAGAATTGCAATTTGAAGTTGTCCAAGATTTAAATGGCGCCGTTGATGGACTTACAAATGGGAAAGCCGACTATTTTATGTGGGAAAAATTTATGACCAAACCATTGGTAGATAAGGGTGTTTTTAGACGTTTAGGGAGTTGTCCAACACCTTGGCCATGCTTTGTAATAGCTGTGAGAGATACTTTTCTTGAAAATGATGCAGATACATTACAAACCATTTTAAAAATTATTAATAAAGCAACCACAGAATTTAAATCTATTCCAAATATAGATCAGGTTATTGCCAAACGCTACGATCAGAAACTGGAAGATGTCCAAGAATGGTTATCATTAACGGAATGGTCACAAAGCAGTATGTCAGAAACCACTATAGATAATGTTCAGGAACAGTTATTAGCATTGAATATTATTCCGAAATCAGTTCCTTATAATACTTTAGTGCATAATTTATAAATACGATAATTCTTTTTTAAATTAAGTTTTTTAACACCCCACTTTATTAAGAAATGTTTCATTGGTAAGTCGCGAATCGGTTGATAGTGTAGAATATTCACCCGAATTAGATACCAATCAAATACAATCTTTTTATGAAAAGCAATTACCTATTCCTAATATTAGATCGTTGTTTACCTTGTCTATTTTATTTGATTATTTTGGTTTTTTTAATAAAGAATTAGTATCAATAGCATCTTATACTTATTAGCCTGAATTTTTCAGGCTAATTAAGAATACATTAAAACCGCTTATTATTTTACAAAACGACATACTGAGAGAAAATAGTTTATGTCAAATATCTTTTAAATTTATCACGTTAATAAATCAAATTATTGAATTCACTTTTAATACTTCTCTAGCATACTTCACTAAAAACAACTAGTAATCATATAGTTAAAAAACGTTCATTACGTCGATAAGTATTATTAATTATCTAAATCTTAAGTAATTTAACTTACATTTGCGGTATTGTGTTCAATCATAAAAATTGCTTATGCTATTAATCATTACCATATTACTGTCTTTTTTGGTTGCAGTTAACTTTATATTACTAGTTTTTAGTTGCAACAAAACAGCAAACCGTACCAAAAAAAGTTTGGAAAACAAGCATATATTTGCGGTTACCAAAAACAACGTAATTCCTACCGCGACCGTTCAACTTGCAGCAACAGGGAGTTAATTTATTTTAATACAGAATCTTCATATCTATATACAGTTAAAATTAAATACCAAGCTTTCTTAATTGCCGCATATCGTTATCATCATCAATTCGGTAACTGATAAGAATACTTTTGATTAATGGAAAGTATTATAAATAATAACGCAATTATTGAATTTAAAATGAATACTAACTTTCTTTAATTTATTGCCAACTTATATATTACAACTATAGTAATTAATCACCAGTTTATTGCTCTAAAACCTTTACGCTCCAAAATCTGATTTGCTTTACTGAAATGTTTATTGCCAAACCAATATCCGCGATTAGCGCTCAATGGCGATGGATGACCACTGGTTAAAATCGTATGTTTTGTGGAATCAATTAACTTCGATTTCTTTTTAGCGAATCCACCCCAAAGTAGGAAAACCACATCGTTTTGTTTTTCACTAATTATCTTTATCACCGAATCTGTAAAAGTTTCCCAACCTTGTTTTTGATGACTTCCAGCCTCATGAGCCCTAACCGTTAAGGTTGCATTCAATAGTAAAACACCTTGTTCAGCCCAAGATATTAGATTTCCACTCTCTGGAGTCGCTTTATTTATATCGGTTTCTAATTCTTTAAATATATTTTTTAACGACGGTGGATGCGCTATGCCATCTTGAACACTAAAACATAAACCGTTAGCTTGCCCAACGCCATGATATGGATCCTGACCAATTATTACGACTTTAATATTATTAAAATGACAGGCATTAAAAGCTTGAAAAACTTCAGAGGATGGCGGGTAGCACGTCTGATGTTGATATTCAGATTTCACAAAAGTCATTAAATTTTCAAAATATGGCTTATTAAACTCATCTTTTAAATAGGGTTTCCAACTTTCGTGAATATTTAGGTCCATTTTTTATAACTTTTTTATGACAGCACTAAATTAGTACTATCTTTATCCTCTTAAAATAATTTCTCTTGAAAAAAATAAAATTTCCTACAGCTCAAACTATTTTATTAATAATTGCAGCAATGGTTGCATTGTTAACGTGGATTATTCCCGCGGGAAAATACGATACGTTGGCTTATGATAAAGCAGGTAATAATTTCACGCGAACACATTTAGAAACAACCGAATCGCTTCCTGCCACTCAAGCTACCTTACAAGCTTTAGATATTAATATTCCCATCGATAAATTTACCAATGGAGATATTTGGAAACCTATCTCTATACCAAATACCTATCAAGAAGTTAAAGCAAAACCTCAAAGTGTCGTTGAGTTTTTTCAATCGCCTATCAAGGGTATTATTGAGGCTTCAGATATTATTTTTCTAGTGCTTATAATTGGTGGATTAATTGGTATTATGAATTTCACTGGTGCTTTTGATGCTGGTATTGTTTGGTTAGCCATAGCACTAAAGGGACATGAATATATTCTAATTATTTTAGTTACTACATTAATTGCTTTAGGCGGTACAACTTTTGGATTGGCTGAAGAAACGATTGCCTTCTACCCTATTTTAATCCCTATGTTTTTAGCGGCAAAATATGATGCTATGGTACCATTGGCGGCCATATATTTAGGTTCTGCCATTGGAACTATGGTATCTACAGTAAACCCGTTTAGTACTATTATTGCATCGGATGCTGCGGGAATTAACTGGACAACAGGATTAACAGGACGAATTATCACCTTAATTATTGGCTTAAGTATTTGTATCGTTTACATTTTACGCTATGCTAATAAAGTCAAAAAGGATCCGACAAAATCTATTATATACGATCAAAGAGAAGAAATAGAGGCCCATTTTGGAACAAAAAGCTCAACCGATTTAAAATTAACCACGCGTATGCGCTTAATACTGCTTATTTTTACGCTGTGTTTTGTGGTCATGATTTACGGTGTATCTCAGTTAGAATGGTGGTTTGTAGAAATGACAACGGTATTTTTAGTCGGTTCTATACTTATCGGAATCATTGGAAAAATTCAAGAAACAACTTTTGTGGAAACCTTTGTAAAAGGGGCTTCCGATTTATTAGGAGTGGCCTTAATTATAGGTATTGCTCGAGGTGTATCGGTTTTAATGAATGATGGCTTAATTAGTGACACCATGTTATATCATGCTAGCACGGTAACAGAAGGCATGAATAAAGGTCTTTTTGCAAACGCCATGTTATTTATATATAGTGGACTATCGTTTTTTATTCCAAGTTCCTCAGGAATGGCAGTTTTAACGATGCCAATAATGGCACCTCTAGCCGATACGGTTGGTTTTGGCCGAGAAGTTATTGTTAACTGCTACCAATATGGATTAGGCTTATTTGCTTTTATAAATCCAACAGGATTAATTCTAGCCTCATTAGCCATTGTAAAGGTTGGTTACAATAAATGGTTAAAGTTTGTTTTACCGTTATTATTGATTTTAACTATTTTTACAATGATTGTAATTACACTTCAAGTATATCTATAATTACTTTTTGTTTTTAATGTTTAGAAATTGAATTGTTTTTTGATTAACCACATCAGCCTGATCAATACTTAAAAAATGACCTGCATTTTTAATAATTTCGCCTTGGCCATATGGTAATATTTCTTTGGCCATTTTCACAGTTTTACTATTATTAATAGCGTCATCATCACCAATTAAAACTAATACAGGCATTTTAAGAGATTGTAAATCACGTTTGGAAAAAGGCTGCATAGCCATCGTGAATTTGCTGATAGAGTCGATGGTGTGTGATTGATAAAATTGCTCTAAATAGATTTTATTAATATTGTCTACATTACTAGACATGGATTTTAAAGTTTGTTCAGTTTTCTTATCATCAGATGAAAACATGGTAATAATATTCTTTAATAAATCCATGCTTGGTCTAATCCAAATAAAGGTTTGAGCTGGACTCAATAATACCATTTTTTTGATTCGCTCTTGATTATACAAAGCGATTTTAACAGATAACCACCCACCTTTTGAAGCACCAATAAGGCTAAACTGCTCTAATTCTAACTTATCAAAAATCTCATAATACCAAGAAGCAATTTCATCAACATTATCAAAGGTTGCTGTGTTTAAAGACTTTCCAGGCTCTAGAATAAAATCGATTGCAAATAACCTATAATCTTTAGAAAATGCTTTTGCATTTGGATACCACATAGTAGAAGTAGCATTCATACCATGCAATAAAACCAATGGTTCTCCATTTTTAGGACCACTAACAATTACATGAGCTATACCTACACTGGTTGGAATATATAACTCTTCAAAAGGAACTCCCCAAAGTTGTAAGGCTGCGTCATAAGACTCAAAATACGATTTGTATTGCGCCTGCGGATTGGTTACATAATCAGGCTTATCGCTATATTTCATATACTCTTTTTGGCAAGAAAATGTCATTAAAACAAGTGCAATAATACACGCTAAATTAAAAAATTTCATAAACAAGAGGTCTTAATTTTCAAATTTACATAAATATAAAATGAAGTTATAATTTTATCCATGGATTAGTTTTAAAACATAATACGTATTTTTGCTAACCAAAAAATAGCGACCCTTACTTCAAGGAAAATTATGATACATATTCAGGAAAAAACACTTCAAGATCTAGAATTCTCAACAGTTTTACAGCAAGTCAGTAATTTATGTGTTACTGGTTTAGGTCATGAAGCTGTTTTGCAAGTATCTCCTTTAAAAAATAAGGAATCGGCTTTAAAAGCATTGGCTTTAACCAATGAATATGTGGCATCGCTTATTAATGACAATCGCATTCCCAATCATGGTTTTGAAACGATAGCCAAAGAGTTAAAGCTTTTAAAAATTGAAAACACCTATTTAGAGGCGCCTAGTCTTAAAAAAATTGTATCCATTTCCATTACAGCAAATGAAATCATATTATTTCTTAAGAAGTTCCAAGAATATTACTCTAACTTATAT
The DNA here is from genome assembly GCF_000224335.1 of Bizionia argentinensis JUB59. Classification (GTDB taxonomy): domain Bacteria; phylum Bacteroidota; class Bacteroidia; order Flavobacteriales; family Flavobacteriaceae; genus Algorimicrobium; species Algorimicrobium argentinense. The sequence goes on from NZ_AFXZ01000002.1 coordinate 253,804, forward strand.
GAGTTTGCTTCCGAAATTGAAATCACAAAAAAACTAATTGAAGAAATTGATATTGTTATTGATCGTTTTGGCGATGTGAAAGATAATGCTTCACCCGCTTTAAAAGGTATACGACTAGAAATTAATAATCTTAAAGGCAAGATTAATCAGAGTTTCGCGTCGGCATTAAACAGTTACCATCAGTTAGAATATCTAGATGATATTCGTGAATCAGTTGTCGATAACAAACGTGTATTAGCTGTTAAAGCTATGTATAGAAGAAAAGTTAAAGGCTCTATTATGGGTGGCAGTAAAACAGGAAGCATTGTTTATATTGAGCCCGAAACTACACTGCGCTATACCCGAGAACTAAATAATCTAGAATACGAAGAAAACGAAGAAGTAGTAAGGATTTTAAAGTCTTTAACTGATTTTATTCGTCCGTTTTTGCCGTTATTGAAGGAATATCAAGATTTTTTAACGGAGATAGATGTTATTTCAGCAAAGGCAAAGTACGCCCAATCTATAGACGCTATTTTGCCTAGAGTTAATGAGGATCGTGAATTATATCTGCGCGACGCTTATCATCCCTTGCTATATTTAAGTAATAAGAAGAAAGAGCAAAAAACTTATCCACAGTCTATTCATTTAACAGAAGAGAACCGAATAATAGTAATTTCTGGTCCCAATGCTGGTGGAAAAAGTATCACTTTAAAAACGGTTGGATTACTTCAAATTATGCTACAGTCTGGTTTTTTAATTCCTGTCCATGAACGCAGTACCGTATTTTTATTTGATAGAATCATCACAGATATTGGCGATAATCAATCTATTGAAAACCATTTAAGCACATACAGTTACCGCTTAAAACAGATGAATTATTTTCTAAAAAAATGTAACAAAAACACATTATTCCTTATTGATGAATTTGGAACAGGATCGGATCCGGAACTAGGAGGTGCTTTAGCGGAAACTTTTTTAGAAGAATTTTACCATCGTGAGGCTTATGGCATTATAACAACCCACTACTCCAACCTTAAAATTCTGGCTAACGAATTACCGCATATGCAAAATGCGAATATGATGTTCGATGAAAAAACACTAGAACCTATTTATAAATTAGCATTAGGACAGGCCGGAAGTTCTTTTACTTTTGAAGTTGCCCAAAAAAATGGCATTCCATACGGTTTAATTAACCGAGCTAAAAAGAAAATAGAGAAAGGTAAAATCCGTTTTGATAGAACCATTGCCAAGCTTCAAAAGGAACGTTCTAAACTTGAAAAAACTGAACAATCCTTAAAGGTTAACGAACGTAAAACAGAAGCTGAAGCTGGTAAATTAGAAGAAACAAATAGTAAAATTCAGAAAAAGCTGGAGAGTTATCAAGAATTGTATGACAGCAATCAACGTCTGATTTATTTAGGTCAGAAAATAGATGATTTATCTGAAAAATTCTTTAACAACAAGCAAAAAGGCGTGTTGATGGATGAATTATTCAAATTAGTTCAAATTGAAAATTCCAAACGCAAAAAAATCTCGGCTAAAACGCAAAAAGTAGAAAAAACTAAAATTCAAAAAGTTAAGCAAGAGGTCGAAAAAGAAGTCGTTGTTATTCGTGAAAAGAAAAAAGAAGCTAAACAAAAAGAAAAGGATAAACCAAAAGTACCACGACCAACTTTAAAAGTTGGCGATCGTGTACGTCTGCAAGATGGACGTGCGGTTGGAAGTATTGATACTATTGAAAAAAATAAAGCCTTTGTCAATTATGGTATGTTTACAACGAATGTCAGTTTAGATCAATTGGAATTGGTAGAATCTGTAAAAAAATAGCCTAACAAACGGAGGTTCTAAACCTTTATGTGGACTACTAATAATTTCTTACGTATTTTTGATATATGAAAAATGGTTTACCAAAACATAAGCAGTTAGTTCTTTTTGATGGTGTATGTAATTTATGTAATGACGCCATTAATTATGTGATTAAACACGACAAAAATAATGTCTTTATGTTTGCGCCTTTACAGAGTGAAATAGGTAAGCAATTAATAAATGAATATAATATTGATACCCAAAAAATTGATTCCATTTTACTGTATTCTTTTGAAAACGGATTATTCCATAAATCGACAGCTGCTTTAAAAATAGCTTCAAAATTGGGCTTTCCATTAAATCTGATGGTAGTTTTTTTTATTATCCCAACTTTTATAAGAAACTGGGTTTACGACTTTATTGCAAGAAATCGTTATAAATGGTATGGCAAAAAAGAAGCTTGCATTATACCAACAAAGGAATTGAAGGCGAAGTTCCTGGATTAGCATATACATTTAAATATTTTAAATAAATTATGAAAAATACTTTTAAACTAATAGCCATTTTAATTCTGGTATTTAATAATAGTTGTTCTAGCATTAAAGTTTTGGACGCTTGGAAGTCTGAAACCACTAATAAATTAGAAGATGGTAACGTATTGGTTATTGCCCGAACGGAAAATAAACAAGTGCGTACTGAATTCGAGCAAGAAATTGCTAAACAACTACGCGATAAAGGCGTGAAAGCTACTGAAAGCTTTAAAGATATGCCGAGTTTTAGTCATGAAGAAAAAGTTTCAGAGAAACAATTAGAAAACTTTAAAGAGTTTTTAAAGAACGAAGGCTATAATGCTGTTGTTTTAACCATTTTAAAAGATTATCAGGAGCAAACTGAAACTACCGAAAGCGGTGGATATTATGCGGGTGCAAATCATGCAAAACCTTTTTATGCTCATTATTATGGAGGCTTTTTTGATTACTATTCAAACCCTCTGTCTTACTCTACTTTTGGCGACTATGTACCCGCAACTACTTCCACATATGTAATTAAAACATTTATTTTGGAAACGGTTGCATACGATTTAACTAAAGAAGAAGGCAAACAACTATCAGCAGTTGTTACTGCAAAAATTGACGACCCTAAAAACGTAACAAAAAACGCAGAAGAATATAGCCGTAAAATAATTAAAGCGCTTACTAAAAAATAGTCATCAAATGTATTGATTAAGTAAAGCCTTGAAGATTTTCAAGGCTTTTTTATGCTTAAATTTCAATAAAATATAACAGGAATTTAACAACTACTCTAGTCAGAATAAAACTAAATTTGCAGATTAATTATTTGCGCATATGAATACCACAAAACACTATGTAGCCGTAACGTTAGCTTTCACTATTTGGGGCTTTTTTAGTTTGGTTTTAAGGCCTTTATCCGATTTTACTGCTTTTGATATTTTAAGTTATAGATCTATCGTAGCCGCTGCAATTATGTTGGTTGTAACATTATTCTTCAGACCAAAAGTATTAAAAAGGAATTTAGCACTTTTTAAGTCGCTTGAAAAAAAAGAACGTATTCGCATATTTTTTATTAATGCGTTTAGTGGTTTTTTTCTTGCATTAAATTGGTACATTTTTATTTATGTAATGAACAATGTGAGCGTTGGTGCAACCGCATTAGCGTATTTAATATGTCCGATACTCACCATGGTTTTAGCTTATATGGTCCTAAAAGAAAAACTCTTTAAGCTACAATGGTTTTCAGTATTTTTAAGTTTAACGGCTTGTATATTGTTGTCTTTAGGTAATTTGTCAGATTTCCTTTATAGTATGGTTATAGCATTTACCTATGCTATTTATTTAGTATTGCAGCGTCGAAATAAAGAGATGGATAGGTTTTTAATATTAACAGTTCAGATTGTTTTTGCGGTAATTATCTTAAGTCCATTTTTCTTGACTTATGATTTTGAAACACCAAAAACAAACTACTTTTATAGTATGATTGCTTTAATAGCCGTTGGCTTTACAATTATTCCTATGTTTTTAAATATATATGCTTTAAGAGGTTTGAACTCCTCCGTTGTTGGCGTTTTTATTTATTTAAATCCATTAATCAACTTTTTTCTAGCGGTCTTCTATTTTAAAGAATCCTTCACCCTATTGCAAGCTTTAAGTTATGGTTTAATAATTATATCGATTATTATCTTCAATATTCCCGCATTAAAACATAGAATTAATAGAAGAAGAGCAGCCCATATTCAATAAAAAAAGGCCTCAGGAGCACTTTGAGACCTTTCTTTAAAACTAACTAAACAAACTAAAAAACTCATCTAATGTAATTATTACCACTACTTTAACTGATTAAATATACTAATTTTATAGTAGTTAGTTAAAAACAATCGACAAAACGGTTATAAAATTGTTGAATTAAACGTTTTTGGTAAACTCTTTATGAATTATATTTTTTTTGGATAATAAATTGGGTGTCTATAAATCAATTTACTATTTTCAATAAAACACTAAAAAACAAAACCCTAACGTGACAGAAAAGTTAAAAACATCCGAGCTCAAAGAGTTTTTAGATGAGAAAGTTTCTCAATATAATACGTCTGACTTTTTAGATACCGATCCTATTAAAATACCACATTCGTTTTCTGAAAAGAAAGATATAGAAATTTCCGCTTTTTTAACAGCAACAATAGCTTGGGGAAATAGGAAAAGCATTATTAACAACGCACAGCGAATGATGCAAATGCTAGATCAGGAACCTTATAATTTTATAATGAACCATGAAAAATCCGATTTAAAAGCGCTAGAACCTTTTGTGCATCGGACTTTTAACGGGATGGATTTTATAACATTTATTTCTGGCTTACAGCATATTTACCAAAATCATAATGGACTTGAAGCTGTTTTTGCGAAGAATTCAGAAACAAATAGCTTACAACCTGCTATTCATCACTTTAAGAAAGCATTTTTTGAAATAGAACACTTGCAACGCACCCAAAAACATATTTCCGATCCATTAAAAAATTCTGCAGCCAAACGCATTAACATGTTTTTACGATGGATGGTAAGACCAGAAAATACAGGAGTCGATTTTGGTATATGGAAATCACTACATACCAAACAGTTATCTTGCCCATTAGATGTGCACTCCGGAAATGTAGCTCGCAAATTAGGTTTACTAACTCGAAAACAAAACGATGCTAAAGCACTATTAGAACTCGATACTAATCTTCGGAAACTAGACGCAAACGACCCCGTGAAATATGATTTCGCCCTTTTTGGATTGGGCGTTTTTGAAAATTTCTAACTTAATTCAGTATCTTTATCAATCAATTTACATATTTTACTTTCATGAAAAAACTACTATTTACTTTAAGTGTTTTGTCACTTTTTAATGCGCATGCACAAGGGCGAAAAATACCTGCTGATACTGCGATTGTTACCAACCATAAAACAACTATTAATGGTGCAAACATCGCTTATTCTGCAACTACTGGAACGCAGCCTGTTTGGGACAAAGCGGGAGACCCTATTGCCACATTATTTTACACGTATTATAAACGCAGTAATGTTAAGGATCAAGCTAACCGTCCATTAATCATTTCTTTTAATGGCGGACCAGGTTCGGCATCGGCTTGGATGCATATTGCGTATACAGGTCCGCAAATTTTAAATATTGATGACGAAGGGTATCCAGTACAACCTTATGGTGTAAAAAGTAATCCTTACTCTATTTTAGATGTCGCAGATATTGTTTTTGTAAACCCTGTAAATACAGGTTATTCCCGAATGATTGAAGATAAAGAAGGGAAACTACCAGACAGAAGTCAATTTTTTGGTATCAATTCTGACATTCGTTATTTAGGAGAATGGATTAACACGTTCATGTCTAGAAATAATCGTTGGGAATCTCCAAAATATTTAATTGGTGAAAGTTATGGTGGACCGCGAGTAATGGGTCTGGCACAAGAGTTACAAAACAGCCAATGGATGTATTTAAATGGCGTAATTTTAGTGTCGCCTGCAGACTATAAAGTATATTCTACAGATCAACCTATTTATTCGGCTTTAAATTTACCTTATTTTGCAGCAACTGCTTGGTATCAAAAAGCTTTAGATCCTTCTCTTCAACAAAAAGATTTATTAGAAATATTGCCAGAAGTGGAAGCTTACGCTATTGATAAACTTATGCCCGCAATTGCAAAAGGAGGCTTTATTTCTTCGGAAGAAAGAGAACAAGTTGCACAAAAATTCAGTTTGTATTCTGGTTTGGATAAAAAGTCTATTTTAGATCATAATTTAAATGTACCAACCAATTTTTTCTGGAAAGAACTATTACGCGACCGTGGTTTTACTATGGGTAGATTAGATTCTCGTTATTTAGGAATTGATAAAATGACTGCAGGAAATTCACCTGATTACAATGCGGAAATTTCTTCGTGGTTACATTCCTTTACGCCAGCAATTAATTATTACTTAAGAGAGCATTTAGACTTCAAAACTGATATGAAATATAATATGTTTGGAGATGTGCATCCTTGGGATAGACAAAATGATAATACTAGAGATCGTTTGCGTCAAGCAATGGCACAAAACCCGTATTTAAAAGTATTAGTACAATCTGGTTATTATGACGGCGCAACCACTTATTTCGCTGCTAAATATACGGTTGGACAATTGGATCCAGCCGGAACGATGAATGATCGATTCACCTTTAAAGGTTACCGAAGTGGCCATATGATGTATTTACGTAAAGAGGATTTAAAAACGGCGAATGATGATATTCGTGAGTTTATTAAAAACTCGCTGACTAATGGTAAGTCTGCGAAATATTAGACTTTATAAAGTCTAATTCCATAAAACAAAAAACACCTGATGAAACAAATCATCAGGTGTTTTTTTATCTTTAAAATTGTGTTTATCAATTTCAAATTACTTTATTAACCTTTTAACCATGCGTTACGCAACTCTTTTTGAGTCGCTGTAGCGTTTGATTTAGCACGTAAACTTTTTCCTGTTGTATAAGTAGGCGTCAATGCTTTTTTAATAACCATATCTTTACCGTTTCTGCTTAAAACTACATTAACTTCTTGATTTTCTTCCCAAGAAAACATTTCTTGAAGTACGGTATTAGCATTTTGTAAAGTAACAACTGTTCCATCTACAGATTTGATTATATCGTTTGGCAATACACCATTATCTTTCCAAAAACTATTAGCTAATACATTATCAGTAAAGAAAACAGTTCCTGCCTCTTGGCTTCCAGTTACAATCAAAGCACCATTTCCTTGGATATAATTTGTTCTAATAGGCCCCTCACCTATTTCAAGACCTACTTTTTCAAAAAAGGCATCGTAATCAATCGGCGTTTCGCCAATCACGTGATTATCAAAAAAGCCACGTAAAGTTGGATAGGTCATTGCTACCATTTCATCCATGATTTTATCATCATCAAAAGGTTTATTCTGACCATATTTCATAGATAGTTCTTTCATCATAGATAAAATACCACGGTTGCCATCACTTCCTTCACGGATTAAAATATCAATACACATACCTATTAATGCTCCTTTTTGGTAAACGTTATAATATTGATTTGCATATGGCTCATCTAATACATTTTCACTCATTTTAGTAAAACTCATAGAGTCATTCATAGTCAAAGAGCTACTAATTTTCTCCATTATTTTTCCATAAAACTCATCTTCAGGAATTAAATCTTGATCAACTTGAAAAAGTGTTGCAAAATATTCCGTTACACCTTCATACATCCATAAATGCTTTGAAAATGTTGGTGTGTGATAATCAAAATAATGTACATCATCAGAATGCACACTTAAAGGCGTAACAATATGAAAAAACTCGTGCGATACAATATCAATCATACTTGCATCTAAAGCTTCACTCGGCATAGATTCTGGCATAACTACAGTTGTTGACGTATGGTGCTCTAATGCGCCAAAACCTTTAGGAGAACCTTCCTCCCCATCTGATAAATAAACATAAATATCATAACGAGGTGTACTATTAATATCACCTAAATATGTTTTTTGAGCTTCCATCATTTTCTGCATCGCATCTTTCATCGATTTAGCTGTATGGATTCCGTTTGGCGAATAAACACTCAACATAACCTTTATATCACCTACTTGAAATTCTTCAACGTCCAATTTCCCGTACATCATTGGGTTATCTGTAATATCAAAATAACGTGGTGCAAAATAAGAAGACGTTACTACATTACCGTCAGCACTTGTTTTGGTGTCTGCTAATTGTAAAGAAGATGTTCTTACCAAATCTGAAGGTGCAATAACATCCAATTTATATTGACTGTTTTTTAAAGAATCAAAATAGCCAATAAAACCATGTAAGTTTAATAAGTAATTATTTGGCTCGATGTTCGTTCCTGCAGGAGAAAATGGTACTTCTCCACCAATTCCACCAACTTTTTCTTGATCAAATGTATCATTTACATAATATGTAATGTAATCTAATTCCTTGGCATTACCGATAGTCCAAGAGTTAGTATCGATTTTGTTTGTTTCTAATTTATTTCCGTTATAATCATATGCTTCAAAAGTGTCAACGTATTTTCCAAAATCACTTACAGAATATGTTCCTTGAACTACTTTTGGAAGTCTGTATGTTACCGTTTCAACCGTAAAACGTCCTGGGTTAATATTTACAGGTACTTTATCATCGGTTACTTTGGTAATATCAATTACCGTTTCAATGGGGTTGCTAGTGGCTAAATCGTCACTACTTGTTTTCGTAGAGGATCCACAAGCAACAAGCAATGTGGAAAAACCAATAATGGCTAAAGTTTTTTTCATTTTAATAAATTAAGTTTTTTACTTGACGTTCAAAAATACAATGCGTTACACATTTTAACTATAACTTTTTGTTAAAATGAAGTTTAACTATATTCGCAACATGTGCGAAACCCAAATAAGTATAGTCACTCCTTTTAAAAATACAGAGAGTTTTATTTCGGAATGCTTGCGGTCTATTGTTAACCAAACCCACACAAATTGGGAGTTGGTAATTGTAGATGATGGATCTGATGATAATAGTTTTAAAATAGTTTCCGAGTTTGCAGCAAAAGACAAACGCATAAAATTGTATGAAAATCCAGGTTCAGGCATTATTGACGCTTTGCAATTTGCTTTTTTAAAAAGTTCTGGAAATTATATCACCAGAATGGATAGCGATGATATTATGACACCTAATAGATTAAAAGTAATGATTTCTAGCCTAAAAGAATATGGAAAAGGTCATTTAACTGTCGGACAAGTAAAATACTTTAGAAAAGATGGAATCAGCGATGGTTATGCCAAATACGAAATATGGTTGAATAATTTAACTGCTAAAGGATCTAATTATTCTGAAATCTATAAAGAATGTGTTATTCCATCACCTTGTTGGATGGTACATCGTGACGATTTTATAGCCTGTGACGGGTTTAATCCAAATACCTATCCTGAAGATTATGATTTAGCTTTTCGGTTTTACAAATACAATATAAAATGTATTCCTTGTAATGAAACGCTTCATTTATGGCGTGATTATAGCACACGAACATCCAGAACTCACCAAAATTATGCGGAAAACCACTTTTTAGAACTTAAAGTCAACTATTTTTTAGAATTAGATTATAACGCTTCCAAACCATTAGTGCTTTGGGGCGCTGGAAAAAAAGGTAAAACGGTGGCTAGATTATTACAGACGCAAAATATTCCGTTTTATTGGATTTGCGATAATCCGAAAAAAATAGGAAAGGATATTTATGATAATACTTTGCAGGCGACTAATTACCTAGAAACCCTACGTAATCCGCACTGTATAATCACAGTTGCTAATAAAAAGGAACAAAAGAATATAAAAAAATATCTATCGGATTTAGCTTTGAAATCTGCTGTCGACTACTTCTTTTATTGTTAATCGTTTAATTTGTTGTTAAAAGGTTTTCTATTTCAACGTAAACACTATTTTTGTAGGAAACACTAATTAGGAATGCAGTTTAAACACCCGGAAATACTTTACGCTCTATTTTTGCTTCTCATCCCGATTATTGTTCATTTATTCCAATTGCGTAAATTTCAAAAGGAGTCGTTTACCAATGTAGCGTTCTTAAAAAAAGTAACACTTCAAACACGTAAAAGCTCACAAATAAAGAAATGGTTGATATTACTTACGCGGATGTTATTATTGGCGTGTTTAATTATTGCCTTTGCCCAACCTTTTACTTCTAAAAGTAACACCTTTAATACGACTCCTGAAACCGTTATTTATTTAGATAACAGTTTCAGCATGCAAGCCAAAGGTGATCAAGGTGAATTACTAAAACGTGCCGCACAAGAATTGGTTGAAAGTTTAAATCCTGACGATCAAATATCACTAGTAACCAACACAGCGGTTTACAAAAACACGACTCTAAAAAGCATTCAAAATGATTTGTTGCAGTTGGACTATGCACCAAATCAGTTGCCTTATGATGCGGCTTTGTCGAAGAGTTCGAAATTATTCAGCCAAACATCAAATTTGAATCGTAATTTGGTGTTTATTTCCGATTTTCAAGAACAAGATAAAGATTTCAAAGCATCAAACGATTCACTTTATAAACTTCATGCCGTAAAATTGAATCCCGTAAATATTCAAAATGTGTCGATTGATAGTTTGAGCATTTCCAGTACCACAGCTAGCAATACTGCATTGCAGGTGCATTTAAAAGCGACAGGAAGTAAAAATAACGCCATTCCGATTTCACTATATGATGGCGAAAAATTATTAGCTAAAACAACAGCCGTTATTACAGATCAAGTGGTTGCCGAATTTACGCTGACTGAAAAAAGCATTGTAAACGGCAGAATTATAATTGATGATATTGGTTTACAATTTGATAACGAACTGTTCTTTAATATTGATGAACCATCACAAATCAATGTTTTAACTATTCATGAGAAAACTTCTAGCAATTATTTAGAACGCTTATTTGCTTCTGATGAGTTTCAGTTGACAAATACAAGCTTAAACCAACTGAATTATAGTGTTGTTGAAAACCAGCAATTAATTGTTTTAAATGAATTGGAGTCGCTTCCGAATTCCCTAAACAATTCATTAAAAGCATTTATGAAACAAGGAGGCTATGTAATTGTTATTCCAGCAACTTCTTCTCAAATAAATACCTATAATGACTTATTAGGCGTTTATGAAATTAATACAAAGGAGGTGATAATTGCCGAAAAACGAGTCACAGCAATCAATTACGCGCATCCAGTTTATAAAAATGTATTTGAAAAGCAGGAATCTAATTTTCAATACCCTAAAGTTAACAGCTATTTTCCGACAACCGCTACTAATAGTTCTAGCGTATTATCTTTTGAAGATGGAAAACCTTTTTTGTTAACACATAAACAACTAGCTGTTTTTACGGCGGCTTTAAATGCGGATAATTCTAATTTCAGTGAATATGATTTAATTGTGCCAACCTTTTACAATTTGGCACGACAAAGTTTGCAAACACCACAACTCTACTATACCATTGGCAAGGAAAACAAGTTTGACATTCAAGTAAACTTGAAGCAAGATGGTGTATTAAAATTGGCAAACGAATCCGTGAACATGATTCCTATGCAGCAATACTTTAATGATAAAGTCAGCATTACAACCACCGACATTCCAGATATTGCTGGTGTTTACCGCATTGAAAACAAAACAGCAGCTATTGCCAATGTAAGTTATAACTACAACCGTATGGAAAGTGACTTAAGTTATCAAGATTTGAGCCTATTAACCAACGTTGAAGTTAGTGATTCGGTTAGCGCTATTTTTGAAACCATAAAAAGTGATACAAAAATCAATGCGCTATGGAAATGGTTTGTTATTTTTGCACTAGCTTTTATAATTATTGAAATGCTCATCTTAAAATATTTTAAATGAACGTACTCATAAAATCCGCCACAATAATTGATTCCAAAAGCGATTTTCATAATCAGTCAGTCGATATTTTAATTGAAAAAGGAATTATTGCCAACATAGCTCCGACTATAAAAAACCCAAACGATTACAAAGAAATCACTTTAGATAATCTCCATGTTTCTCAAGGTTGGTTTGATAGTAGCGTAAGTTTTGGGGAACCAGGTTATGAGGAACGTGAAACCATTGCTAACGGACTTAAAACAGCTGCTTTTTCAGGTTTTACCGCTGTGATTTTAAACGCTAACTCCAATCCAGTTATTGATAGTTTTGCTGATATTTCGTTGGTAAAAGCAAAATCTCAAAACCATGCCGTTTCATTATACCCTATTGGCGCCTTAACAAAAGGTGGTTTAGGTGAAAACATGGCTGAATTGTTTGATATGAGTCAAGCTGGCGCAGTTGCTTTTTACGATTACCAGAAACCAATTGAAAACCCTAACCTCATGAAAATTGCTTTGCAATATGCAAGTAATTTTGAGGGTTTAATTATGGCTTTTCCGCAGGAATCACGAATTTCTAGATCTGGCGTTATGAACGAACATATATCTAGCACCCGATTAGGTTTGAAAGGAAATCCAGCTTTAGCCGAAGAATTACAAATAGCCCGCGATTTATTTCTGCTAGAATATACAGGTGGAAAACTACACATACCAACCATTTCAACAGAGAAATCGGTTAGCCTAATTCGCGAAGCCAAAAAGAAGAAGCTCAATGTAACCTGTAGCGTTGCCATTCATAATTTATACTTTACAGATGATGCACTTTCAACCTTCAACACAAACTTTAAGGTTTTACCGGCAATTAGAACAGAATCGGATGTTAATGAATTAATAAACGGACTTAAAGATGGCACGATCGATATGGTAACATCCGACCATAACCCGATTGATATTGAACATAAAAAAGTAGAATTTGATCATGCTAAATATGGCACTATTGGATTAGAATCAGCTTTCGGTGCCTTGCAAACGTTATTCACCACCAAGAAAACGGTGGATATATTAACCAAAGGAAAGCAACGTTTTGGAATAGAACCCAATACCATTTCCGTTGGCGAAAAAGCAAACTTGAGTTTATTTAATCCAAACGAAACGTATACATTTAACAAAACGCATATAACATCGACTTCTAAAAATGCTATTTTTGAAGGTTCTGAACTAAAAGGAAAAGTTTATGGTGTAATTGCAAACAATAAAGTTATATTGAAATAATGATGACAGAAGAAACCATTCAAGATGGAAAAACAATGGCGTTAATTGCCTATTTCACTATTATCGGTAGTGTTATCGCTATTATTATGAATAGCGATAAAAAGAATCCATTTACGGCATTTCATGCCAAGCAAGGACTCGGGTTAAACCTAACTTATATGATTGTAGGCTATTTTGTTAGCTCATTTGACAATTTTTCAATTTCAATAGGTTTTTGGATAGCAATGGGCGTACTTTTCATGTATGGAATTTACTCCGCAATTACTACAACTTGCAAAGAAGTCCCGCTTTTAGGCCCACTTTATCAAAAATTATTTTCAACTATCGCATAACTATGACTACACAAAACTTACATTATATAACGCGTCCTTCAACATTAAAAGAAAACGCACCATTACTTATTTTATGTCATGGATATGGCAGTGATGAAAACGATTTGTTTTCTTTCGCTACCGAGCTCCCTGAAGAATTATTTATAATTTCACTTCGCGCACCGCAAGCTATGCAGCCCTACGGAAATGCTTGGTACGCTATAAATTTTGATAATGAAAAAGGCAAATGGAGCGATGATGAACAAGCTAAAGATTCTCGCGACCAAATAGCGCAGTTTATAGATTATGCTTGTAGTACGTATCCAGTAAATAGTAATAATGTAAACTTATTAGGGTTTAGTCAAGGCACGATTTTAAGCTATGCTGTAGCACTAACCTACCCGGAAAAAGTTAAGAATGTTATCGCTTTAAGTGGTTATATTAACCCGAATATTATTCCAGAGAATCCTTCGGAAAAAGATTATTCTAATTTAGATTTTTACTGCTCTCATGGAAGTGTGGATCAAGTTATTCCAGTGGATTGGGCTAGACAGGCGCCTAAATTTTTAGACAGCCTGAATATTAAAAACCAATATGCGGAATTCCCTGTTGGTCATGGTGTAGCGCCACAAAACTTTTATGATTTCAATAAGTGGTTAATTGAACGGATATAAGAAAGACTTTTCAACCTTAAAAGTTAATTTCTTGTCTTCACTTAATTCATAACTAAGAAACATTTCACCCCAATATTTTCCATCAGTAAAATTGGTTATAATCCATTTATGATTTAAAACACGAATTTGATCAATCATCATTTTCCCTCCGTTTAGTGCTGGAAAAGGAATTAATGGGTGCTCATCCCCTTTTACTAAATTCAGTTCGTAAAGTTGGTCTTTTATAAATGGTATTAACTCACTTACACTATAGCCTTTTTCTTCAAAATAGCTTAACGCCGATTCTGTGTTCATAACAGAAAATTCCGATAATTTTGAAATTTCATCACGCATATCAGAGATTGAATCGGTAAATTTTACGCCATCGCGTACCCTATGCGCTTCTTTCTTTACAATTTTCTCTTCGTAAGATTCTAAAATACGTTTTGAGTTTACGTATTGAAATACTACTAAAAGCATGGAAAAAATAAACAGGTACATAAATATTCTACTCTTCATTATATGGTAATTTGTAAGTTATCGTAAGCTAAAAAAACGTTTTCTGGTAAGGTTTCTTGAACAACATCATGAAACCCTAGTAAATGGCTAATATGCGTTAAATAAGCACGTTTAGGCTTAACTATTGCAATAATTTCTAACGCTTGTTCTAAATTTAAATGTGATGGGTGTTCGCTTTCACGCAACGCATTAATAACTAAAACATCTAAGCCTTTTAATTTCTGTAATTCAACATCTTTAATGGTTTTCATGTCTGTTAAATAGGCGAAGTTTTTAAAGCGATAACCAAAAACTTGAATGTTGTAATGCATGCCATCTATAGGTACTACATGAATATCAGCCAAAGGAAATGGTTCATTTTTAACTTCATGCTGCACCACACTTGGCGCACCTGGATATTTGTTTTCGGTTGTAAAAATATAATCAAAACGCCGCGACAATTCACCTAAAACACGTTTGTGCGCATAAACAGGAATTGGGCCTTGGTTAAAAAAGTAAGGTCGGATGTCATCCAATCCAGCCGTATGATCGGCATGTTCGTGGGTAAAAATAACAGCATCTATTTTCGTGCAATTGGCACGCAACATTTGCTGTCTAAAATCAGGTCCGCAATCAATTACATACGTATATTGATCCCATTCTACAAGTACGGAAACACGCAGTCTTTTGTCCTTTGGGTTCGGGCTTAAACACACGGGATGCTTACTACCAATAACGGGAATTCCTTGCGATGTACCTGTGCCTAAAAATGTAATTTTCAATGGTATTAATTTTGAAACAAAAATAAGGTTATTTTTTTGTTTGACCACCCGATTTGATACCTTTGTTCATTAGAAATAATCGGAGTTTACAATGGAAATTAGCTTAAAAGGTGATAAAGAGTTTGATGAAATTCCATCATTAAACACTAAAGCACTTCGTATTAATTTAAACGAAAATATTTACGGAACATTTTCCGAAATTGGTGCAGGACAAGAAACCGTTCGGCAGTTTTTTAGAGCTGGTGGCGCTTCTGGGACCATTGCTAAAGCTATGTCTGCTTACGATAAGGATTTTAGTGATGCTATTTACGGCATTGAAGCAGATGGCCGGTATGTTACGGAAACCCGTTTGTTAAAAATGCTAAACCATGAGATTGATATCATGGAAAGACGTTTAACCAGAGATAAACACCCTAATAAATTATTCTTTTCTTATGCCAACACGGTAACAACAATTGACTTTGCAAAACAGTATAAAGGTCACGGTTGGGTTGGATTACGCTATCAAATTGAAGCCGGTCAGCCTTATAATGAAATTTCTTTACACTTACGTTTTAAGGAAAATGATGCGCGTTTACAACAAGAAACGTTAGGTGTTTTAGGTACTAACCTTATTTACGGTGCTTTCTATAAATATAACCAACCAAAAAAATTACTACGCTATTTATACGATCATTTAGATAAAGATCAATTAGAAATAGACACGATTAACTTTTCTGGACCTGCTTTTAAAGACGTTGATAACCGATTAATGAGTTTGCAATTGGTTAAGAATGGTATGACAGATGCCGTTATGTTTGCGCCAGATGGTAATAACGTACTTCCGGCTCGTGTGCTTTATAAAAAGAACATTCTAGCTTTAAGAGGAAGTTTCCGTCCGGTTACTAAAGTGAATATAGATATGTTTGAGAAATCGCACGAAATGTTTCTTAAAGAAAATAAGGTTGATAAAAATAAAACCCAAGTAGTTTTTGAAATTACCTTATCTAATTTACGCGCAGAAGGCGAAATTGACGAACAAGATTTTATGGATCGTGCCAAACTGCTCTGTTCACTTGGGCATACCGTCTTAATTTCGAATTTTCAGGAGTATTATAAGCTGGTGGAGTATTTATCACAATATACAAAAAGTCGTATGGGACTTGCCATGGGTGTTAATAATCTAGTAGATATTTTTGATGAGAAATATTACAGACATTTAAGTGGTGGTATTCTAGAGGCTTTTGGTAAATTATTCTTTAAAGATTTACGCGTGTACCTTTACCCGATGCATGATGAGGATGGTGAGGTAATTACGAGTGAAAATTTAAAAGTTCATCCACGTATGAAAGAACTTTATAAGTTTTTTAAATACAATGGGAAAGTAGTTGACATTACAGACTATGACAACACTATTTTAGACGTTTTTTCTAGAGATGTTCTTAAAAAAATAGCAGATGGCGATAATAGTTGGGAAACTATGTTACCAGAAGGCGTTTCTAAATTAATTAAAGAGAAAAGCTTATTTGGTTATGAAGCCGAAGAAATGATGCGTCCTAGAAATTTTTAAAAATTAAATTATCATGAATTATAAATTAGCATTTGTAGTACTGTTTTACTTTGTTTTAATACAATCTTGTAAAACCGCTGGCAATAAAGTCGTAAACACAGAAGAATCTGAAGCTGAATTTATTGAAACGGAAATAGCTGAATGTGCTAGCTGTGATTTAATAGGTGAAATTTCGAGAGCAGAATTAGTTAATAATTCAACTTTTAACCAATGGTTTTCCACTAATTATGAAGCCTATCAATTTAATGCTCTAGCTATGGAGACTTTAAAAAGTGTATCGACAGAAAATATAAGCTTCAAAATAATATTGGGAACTTGGTGTAGTGATAGTCATCGTGATGTTCCAAGGTTTACGAAAATTTTGGATGCTATAAATATCCAAGAAAATGTTATAGAATATTACGCTCTAGATGTTAATAAACTATCTCCAGAAGGTATAGAAAACACGTATAATATTATTCAAGTACCAACCTTTATAGTTTACAAAAACGGTGTGGAACTTAACCGAATTGTAGAGATGTCGGTTCGCACTTTAGAAGAGGACTTGGCTACTATTCTAACTACAAACGACTATAAAAATGTTTATGCAGATTAGTAATAGCATTTAAATTTCTGTGTTTATTCTTTTTCTTTTATTTATCATAATGGCGCTTCTAAATTCTAATATTTTAGTCATGAATAAAACACTTTATATTACAAGTATTGTATTATGTACTGTCATGTTTTTTAATTGTAAAGAAAAAAGAGAATCTGTTTCTAACCAAGTTCAGCCTGACATTGAAGTTAGTAAAGCGGTAGATACAAAGACTTTTAAACACATTTATGTAGAAATAGATAATAAGAAATACGACTTCAGTTATGATACAGATACTTTAGCTGTTTTTCTAACCACTAGCTACGGAAAAACTCACATATTTTTTGAATTCACCAAGGAAGTTACTTTCGTTCCAGATGCCAAAAATAATCGTCTTAATGCCTTTTATGGTACTGATTATAAAATGGATATTCGTAATATAAACTTTGATGATAAAACCATTAGGTTTGATGAATATAAGGATGACATTTTACTTAAAGAGAACACAATTATAGTGTCAGAAAACATTACTAAATCTGATTTTTATGATACCCTGGAGTCTGGTTTTCGGTTAAATGATGATATTATAAAGGAGAAGTTAAATAATAAATCATGTCCCGTATGCGTGGTAGTAATCACTATTTTTGCAACAACTGTTGTTGGTGATTCCAGAGGAAGTAATAAAGAGCTTTGTGAACAACAAAATAAATTAGTGGCTGAAAACTGCGCCAACAAACCAGACTTTTGTTTGGTTAGTGAAGGGCCTTGCAAACTAAAATGTGTGCCTTGTTCTGAATTATAGCTAAATAACATAGACAGTTTTTAAGCAAAAAACAACAGGTATGTAATTCTTTTATACGCTTTTTGGTATAAATAGGAATTTGAACAATCCTATCAAAATTCTCTAAAAAACCAACAAAATTAAAATCAGACATTTTGTCAAAGTGCTCAAACTAGGTCGTTTTACGGTAAAACCGTAACGGTATTTTCGTTTTTCGTTAAACGGTACATATTTGTCTAAAAAAACTTTCTTTTTTGTCATATATATGTATACATTCGAATTATCAAATCATCTTTTGTTTATTTACAGTCTTCAAAATCATGTATTTAACATAAATACTAATCTAATGCAAGAGCTTTGTTTTTCTAAAAATTATACTATAGAAATATGACCGTGAATCTCTGTTTAGTATGCGATTACGTTGGATAATTTTACTAACAATTGGTTATTACTTTGTAGTTACCAGTTATTTTATTTTTTACAATATGACAATTAACAACATTTACAAATTAATAGTACTATTACTTTTATTTAACTTTTCAGTTTATGGACAAACTGGGGAAATAACATATAAAATAACCCATCCAGAGGAGCATGATGATACAGATGATGAAATGAAACAAGTAAACAATGAAACAACGTTAATGAGTTTCTCATTGATATTTAATGAAAAAGGTTCTTTTTTTGAAAAGAAAAGAAATGTGCCTCAAAATAAATATTTGGCAACTATGGCAGCCATAATAACATTAAGTAAAAGCTCATATTTCCAAAATTTAGAATCTAAAAATATTTATTACAATTATAAAATAGGGAATAAAGAATATATTGTTGTGGATAGTACTAAAATGAATTCCTGGACGCTTTCCAATGAAACCAAAAATATTGAAGGATTTACATGTTATAAAGCATCTAAAAATGAGTTTAATGAAAGAAATCAAACTAATTATTTAAGAGAGGCTTGGTATGCTCCCGATATTCCAGTTCCATATGGCCCTGCCGGCTATGGTGGCTTGCCAGGATTAATTTTAGAAATTGAAATTAGAAAAGGTTTTGTCTATTACGTTTCTAAAATCTCACTAAATGAGCAAGAAAACCTTGAACTTCCAAAATTAAAAGATGGTCCTGAAATTTCTCCAAGAGAAAAGGTTATACTAATGCGTAAAAACCGTACAGAAACCGATGATTAATTAGACTTTAATTTATAGTTAATGACCTACAGAATCTTACTCTTATTAGTGTTATTTACTTCTGGTATTTGTGCACAGGTGAACTTGCACGGCGTTATAAACGGATCGGATAGTACACTTTTAGAACAGGTAAACATCTTGGCTTTTCCGCAAGATAAGGACGTGAGCATGAGTTATGCAACAAGTAGTGAAAAGGGTGAATTTTCCCTTGAACTAAAGAAAAATATGACTTATAAGTTAACTTTAAGTCATATAGGTTATATAACCTTAAATGATACATTATTAGTTCAATCTAATTCTATTCCCAAAAATTTTATTTTGCAACTTGATAAAAACATCTTAACAGAAGTTGTTTTAAATTATACACCACCTATTACCGTAAAAAAAGACACAACAACTTACCAAGTGGACGCGTTTACAGATGGAAATGAGCGTAAATTGCGTGAAATATTAAAAAAACTGCCAGGTCTAACTGTGGATCGCGATGGCAATGTTACATCTCAAGGGAAAAAGGTAACTAACGTTTTGGTGGAAAACAAACCCTTTTTTAATGGAAAATCTAAATTGGCAGTAAATAATATTCCAGCAGATGCCGTATTAGAAATTGAAATTATTGATGACTATCATGAAACGGCTTTTATGAAAGGTCTAGAAACCAGTGAGGAAGTTGCTATGAATATAAACCTTAAAGAGGACAAAAAGAATTTTATTTTTGGGGACTTGGAGGGTAATGCTGGTATAGAAAACAAATATAAAGTTAATCCTACTATTTTTAAATACGGTGAAAAAGCAACCTATAATTATATTGGTGATTTAAATAATACGGCTGAAAAATCTTTCACACTTAAAGATTATATTGATTTTGAAGGTGGTTTGTCTGATAATAATATTTCAGACATCTTAAATTCTGATTTGAATAGATTTTTAAGAAATTCGGAATATTACAATAATCAACATTTATTTAACGCTTTAAACATGCAATTTAATCCAAACACAAAAAATGAGTTTAGAGTTTTTGCAATTGCATTTGACGATGTTTCTAATTATGAAACTAGAAACGCCAAGTTCTACCAAACAGAAAACATTACCGAGAATAAAACCAACATCACAAACAATGATTTAAAAGGTTTATTAGCCAAGACGCATTATAAATATCAGCCCAATTCAAACACAGAAATCAAGATTATTAGTAAATTAAATAGATCCGATTTAAATTCTGATATGTTTAATGCCGTAAAATTTGACACCACCAACACGACATATAACAGCTATTTAAAATCAAAAAACACTGAAGTTCTTGTTTCAGCTTCTTTAAAGTCCAAGCTATCAAAAAAGCATACCTTAACATTTTTCTCTAAATATAATTACCAGGATAATTCAGGATTAACACAATGGATAAGTCCTACTAATTTATTTAATAGCTCTATTCCTTTAGATATAGACGAAAATTATAACATAAATAAAATTATTGATGTCGATAAAAATCTCCTTACTAATAATGTAAAATTATATTGGATTGTAAATAATCTGCTTCATTTAAATACTTTTTTAGAACTAGATTATCAAAGTAGCGATATAAAATTCAATAATTATCAGAATTTATCCGACAACAGTATTAATAGCTTTTCAAATTTTAGTAATGATACAGAAAACAAATACTTAAAATCAAACGCCTATTTAGAAGTTCGCAGCTATCTTGGCGATATATTGATAGAAGCCAAACTAAACCTAGAAAGTCATAACTGGAAAAGCACTCAAATAGATAGTAAAGCCAAAAACTCTGAAACTTATTGGTTACCTGAAATAAATGCTACGTGGGAGTTTGATACTAAAAAGGATCTCAAAGTATCTTATAAAAGTACTAGCCGGTTTTTTGATTTTGACAACATTTTACTGAGAAACCAGATAAAATCATTCAATTCTATTTTTTATGGAAATTCAGACTTAACTTTGAGCGTTTCCAATCGATTTTCTATAAATTATAGAAACTTTAAATCTTATGGTATTAGCTACTTTCCTTCTTTTTATTATAAAAAAACAAATAATCCCCTAATTTATAACCGCTCTCTTAATAGTATTTATTCTGAAACAAAGCCCCTAAATGGTATAAATCCGAATGATAATTATCTTCTAAATTTTAGAACAGCGTACAGTCATAAATACTATAGAATTAGATTGACACCTACTTTCGAAATCGCCAGTTTCCACTCGATTATAAACAACATAGAAGTTGAAAATAAACGAGATAGTTACGGAATCGATTTAAGTTTTGAAAGTTATTTTAACCATCCTTTAAATTATGATATCGCTTTCAAACATCGACTAGATAAAAACAAATTCGATAGCTTTAATAATACTAGTGTAACCACTGATATGTACTTTGGCCTGCGCTATGAGCCAGAAAATTGGAAAATAAACACCAGTTTTGATCAAACATTTTTTAAAAACAAAAACATAACGAAAACAAGTTCTAGTTATAATTCATTAAACGCTGAAATAACTTATAATAAAGCAGAAAGTGCTTGGACTTTTTTACTTAAAGCAAACAACCTACTAGATAGTAAGACTAGAGTCATTACTAACTATGATATTACCACAGTAAATGAACAGGCTACTGTTTTGTTTCCGCGTTACATTTTGTTTGGTATTAGCTACAGATTATAAAACTGTTTAAATATAATACCAATAGTAATCTAAAGCTTGATTTTAATCCAAGATCTGATCCGTATGCGCTTTGGTTTTTACTTTTGAAATAACCTCTTCAATCAATCCATTTTCATCAATAACAAAGCTAGTTCTGTGAATCCCATCGTATTCCTTGCCCATAAATTTTTTCGGTCCCCAAATACCATAGGCCTCAATAACTGCTTTATCTTCATCGGCTAAAAGTGGATATGGAAAATCGTATTTATTTCTAAAATTACTTTGTCTTTTTTCACTATCAGCACTGACACCTAAAATATCATAACCTTCTTTTTGAAAACGGCTGTAATTATCACTTAAATTACAAGCTTCAGCCGTACACCCTGGCGTACTGGCTTTAGGATAAAAAAACAACACTAATTTTTTTCCTTTATAATCGCTTAAAGAAATAGCATTTCCATCTTGGTCTTTAGCCGTAAAATCTGGTGCTTTATCTCCTGGTTTCAAATTTGTCATAGTATCTTTGTTTAAATTCAATTTCTGTAAACATACAAATTATGACCAAGCAAGAAAAGGTAGAATTCGTTATAAAAACGTTAAAGGAAATATATCCAACTATTCCCGTGCCTTTAGATCATAAAGATCCATACA
This sequence comes from Bizionia argentinensis JUB59, assembly GCF_000224335.1. Lineage (GTDB taxonomy): Bacteria > Bacteroidota > Bacteroidia > Flavobacteriales > Flavobacteriaceae > Algorimicrobium > Algorimicrobium argentinense. Next base: position 276,412 of record NZ_AFXZ01000002.1, read on the forward strand.
CCTTACTAATTGCCGTTTTAATGTCCGCTCAAAGCACCGATGTTCGCGTAAATAAAATAACGCCGCTACTCTTTGCAAAGGCCGACAATCCTTATGATATGATAAAACTAACGGTTGATGAAATACGAGATATTATTAGACCTGTTGGATTATCACCGATGAAAAGTAAAGGTATTCATGGTTTATCACATATACTTATTGATAAACACGACGGTCAAGTTCCTAAAACTTATGAAGATTTAGAAGCGTTACCAGCTGTTGGACATAAAACAGCAGCTGTAGTTTTATCGCAAGCCTTTGGAATACCTGCTTTCCCAGTAGATACGCATATCCATAGATTAATGTATCGTTGGGGATTTACAAATGGTAAAAATGTGGTTCAAACAGAGAAAGATGCTAAACGACTATTTCCGGAAGACATCTGGAACGACTTACATTTACAAATAATCTGGTATGCCCGTCAATATTCGCCAGCGCGTGGTTGGGATATGGAAAAGGACATTATTACTAGAACTATTGGTCGCAAAACAGTGTTGAATGATTATTATGCTAAAAAGAAGTGAGTATTTAAAAGGAATAGATCGTTCGAAAGCTATCGGAACTTTAAGAATATATAATTAATACTTGATCTGCGAACATCTGCGAACATCTGCGTAATCAGCGGGAAATAAACATTAGCGAATGGGGAAATACGCTTCGTTGTAATTTATCAGTATCGTTGTAATAAAGAACTTCATTTATGAGATTCCTGCCTACGCAGGAATTGTGTTGAATGATTATTATGCTAAAAAGAAGTAAGTATTTAAGAGGTATAGATCGTTCGAAAGCTATCGGAACTTTAAGAATATATATTTAATACTTGATCTGCGAACATCTGCGTAATCAGCGGGAAATAAACATTAGCGAATGGGGAAATACGCTTCGTTGTAATTTATCAGTATCGTTGTAATAAAGAACTTCATTTATGAGATTCCTGCCTTCGCAGGAATTGTGTTGAATGATTATTATGCTAAAAAGAAGTGAGTATTTAAAAGGAATAGATCGTTCGAAAGCTATCGGAACTTTAAGAATATATAATTAATACTTAATCTGCGAACATCTGCGAACATCTGCGTAATCAGCGGGAAATAAACATTAGCGAATGAGGAAATACGCTTCGTTGTAATTTATCAGTATCGTTGTAATAAAGAACTTCATTTATGAGATTCCTGCCTTCGCAGGAATTGTGTTGAATGATTATTATGCTAAAAAGAAGAAGTAGGTATTAAAGAGGATAAACCGTTGCAACAATGCTATCGAAAATTTTAGAATTTAGAATATAGACTTGATCAGCGAAAATCTACGAATTCAGCGGGAAATAAACATTAGTGAATGGGATAATTCTTCTCGCTTCAATATAACCATATAAATTTTGTATTAAGCGACAATATAAATGAGATTCCTGTCTATACAGGAATAAAAAAAAGTCCTGAGACTAATAAATCAGGACTTTTTCAAAGTTTAGTTGAGAAGTGCTTCAAACTTCATCTTATTACAATTTATAACACTTAAAGCCTTCGAGTAATCAAGAAGAAATTTTATGGTTTCCTCTTTTGGGTTTAAATCAACTTGTCGTTGGTTTGTTTTTTGAGAGTAAAGTTTTGCCATTTATTTTCAAATTTTATGGTTATACTTACTTAACGCAACAAGTTAAATTATATTGTATCAATTAGTTAAAACAATATTGTGTCTATCTATAATCTTTCTCATATTAATTAAAGCATAGCGCATTCTACCTAAAGCTGTATTAATACTAACGCCTGTTTTTTCCGATATTTCCTTAAAACTCATGTCGTTGTACATACGCATCATGAGAACTTCTTTTTGATCTTCAGGTAACTCTTCAATAACGCGACGAACATCATGCTCTACTTGATCTTTAATAAGGCGTCTTTCGGCATCTAAAGTACTATCGCTCAAAACAGAAAAAATATTAAAATCGCCCGTATTACTGAATTTAGGCATACGGTTGTTTCTTCGGAAATGATCTATAACCAAATTATGGGCAATACGCATAGTCCAAGGTAAAAATTTACCTTCTTCGTTGTATTTCCCGGCTTTTAAAGTCCGAATAACCTTAATAAAGGTGTCTTGAAAAATATCATCGGCAACATCCCGATCATAAACTTTTGAATAAATAAAACTAAATATACGTTGCTTGTGTCTATTGATTAAAGATTCAATAGCTTGCTCGTTTCCGTGAATATATTTGGTGACCAAGGTAGCGTCTGTGATAAGATCGTCCTGCATAATCATTACTTTTATACCAGACTATGTCTGGATTGGGTTAAATAGGGTATAATTTATAAAGTAATGTTAAACGTATAGGCTACTCCAATGGTTTTTAGGTTTATAGAATTCAAAGATAACAACAAAACCCTCATAAAAACAAACTATTATTACTTTTAAGTTGAATAATTTGTAAACCATTCTATTTTTTAATGGAATTTAGTTGTAGTATCTTTGCAAGATTAATTCTGCTAATAGCTTATGTACACTAATATTTCTGAAGTCAATCCGAAAGAAAACATCATTATAAAAGGTGCGAAATTGCACAATTTAAAAAATATAGATGTTGTTATTCCTAGGAATAAACTCGTTGTTATTACAGGGTTATCGGGTTCTGGTAAGTCAAGTTTAGCTTTTGATACGCTTTATGCTGAAGGTCAGAGACGTTATGTAGAAAGCTTATCTAGTTATGCCCGACAATTTTTAGGCAGATTGAATAAACCAAAAGTCGACTATATAAAGGGTATCGCACCTGCCATTGCCATAGAGCAGAAAGTAAACTCTACAAACCCACGATCTACCGTTGGAACTACTACCGAGATTTACGATTACCTAAAATTACTATTTGCTAGAATTGGTAAAACCTATTCACCAAAATCAGGTAAAGAGGTTAAAAAAGACACCGTTGCCGATGTACTAAAATCGGTAAAAGCTTTTCCTGAAGGTGAAAAACTCCTTCTCCTCGCTCCTATTTTTTTAGAAGAAGGCAGAACGTTAGAAGACAAACTAAAGGTTTTAAATCAGCAAGGTTATGCCAGAATTAAAGTAAAAGACTCCGTTGTTAGAATTGATGATGCCATGGACATTGACGAAAAACCAGAGAATATCTTTTTGGTTGTCGATCGCGTAATTACAAAAGATGAAGAAGATTTTTATAACCGATTAGCAGATGCCATTGAAACCGCTTTTTTTGAAGGAAAAGGCAATTGCTATATCGAATCGCTCTCCGATAATAAACAAGAACATTTTAGTAATAAATTTGAATTGGATGGTATCGATTTTTTAGAACCAAACGTTCATTTATTTAGTTTTAATAATCCGTATGGCGCCTGTCCAACTTGTGAAGGATACGGTGACGTTATTGGAATTGATGAAGATTTAGTGATTCCAAATACCGGATTATCCATTTATGAAAATGCCGTTTTTGCTTGGCGTGGCGATAGTATGAGCTGGTTTCGTGATCAGCTGGTTAATAATTCTCATAAATTTGACTTTCCAATACATAAACCTTTTTATGATTTAACGGTTGCTCAAAAACAATTAGTTTGGGACGGTAACCAATATTTTGAAGGATTGAATAGCTTTTTTGCCGAACTAGAATCGAAAGCATATAAGATTCAGAATCGTGTAATGCTTTCTAGATATCGTGGAAAAACCAAGTGTAAAACCTGTAACGGGAAACGTTTACGTCCAGAAGCAGACTACATAAAAATCACGGATGCCACTATCACCGATTTGGTGGATATGCCATTGGATAAACTGGCAGAATTCTTTAAAAACCTTGAATTAAACGAACACGACAATCAAATTGCTAAACGTTTATTAAAAGAAATAAACAACCGTTTAAGCTTTTTAGATAATGTAGGATTAAGTTATTTAACGCTTAACAGAAAGTCCAATACCCTTTCAGGTGGTGAAAGTCAGCGAATAAATTTAGCAACTTCTTTAGGGAGTAGTTTAGTTGGTTCTATGTATATTTTAGATGAACCTAGTATTGGTTTACACCCAAAAGATACCGAAAGATTAATTGACGTTTTAAAAGCTTTACGTGATCTTGGAAACACGGTGATTGTGGTCGAACATGATGAAGATATTATGATGGCGGCCGACGAAATCATAGATATTGGACCTGAAGCTGGAACACTTGGTGGACACGTAGTAGCAACAGGTACGTTTCAAGATATTTTGAAATCATCATCTTTGACTGCTAAATATTTAAATGGCGATTTAGAAATTAAAGTTCCTGAAAAAAGACGCACGTCCAAATATGCTGTTGAAATTATCGGTGCTAAAGAAAATAATTTAAAAAACATTGATGTTACCTTGCCGCTAGGCATGTTAACCGTGGTTACTGGAGTTTCTGGAAGTGGAAAAAGTACCTTAATTAAAAAGATTGTCTATCCTGCCTTACAAAAGAAAATAACAGATTTAGGTGATAAACCAGGACAGTTTTCTGAATTGAAAGGAAATTTTAGCAACGTGAAACATATTGAGTTTGTAGATCAAAATCCTATTGGACGATCTTCACGTTCCAATCCCGTTACTTATATTAAAGCTTATGATGATATTCGCGCACTTTTTGCAGGTCAGAAATTAAGTAAAATTCGAAATTTTCAACCGAAGCATTTTAGTTTTAATGTGGATGGTGGTCGCTGTGAAACCTGTAAAGGTGAAGGTGAAGTGACTATTGAAATGCAATTTATGGCCGATGTGCATTTAACCTGCGAAACCTGTAATGGTAAACGATTTAAAAAAGAGGTATTAGAAGTTACTTTTGAAGGAAAATCTATCGACGATGTTTTAAATCTAACCATTGATGACGCTATTGCATTTTTCACCCAACACGAACAGAAAAAAATTCAAATTAAACTACAACCTTTACAAGATGTTGGGCTTGGCTATGTTACTTTAGGCCAAAGCTCCTCTACCCTTTCTGGTGGTGAAGCACAACGTATTAAACTGGCTACTTTTTTAGGAAAAGGTAGTAAAAGTGATCAGGCTTTATTCATATTTGATGAACCTACAACTGGATTACATTTTCATGATATTCAGAAGTTATTAAAATCCTTTTACGCTTTAATTGAAAAAGGACATTCTATAATTGTGATTGAACATAATCTAGAACTGATAAAGTGTGCCGATTATATAATAGATTTAGGACCTGAAGGTGGCGAACGCGGTGGTTACCTAATTGCCGAAGGTACGCCAGAAGAACTTGTCAAGAATAAAAAATCTATTACAGGTAAATACTTGAAGGAAAAACTTTAATGATATAAAAATGAATATATCATTAAAAAGCTCATAGTTACAGGTATAATAAAAGCTAAAAATACAAATATGGTAATTCCCCATTTCAGAATGCTTTTGCCCCAGCCTTGTTCATAAAAATTTTTCAGGGCGAATAATAGATACAACACTGAACATAATACCAGAAGCCAATCTATCCAGTTAGGGATTCTCCAAATAAAGCTAATTCCAATTACGGCGCTTAGTAATGTGAATAAAAACGAAAAGTAATAAAAGCTAAACACAAGATGATGCGTATAAGTTCCACGCTTTAAGTGTAAGATTTTCAAAATAAGGGCGAAAATAGGCAGAAGAAAAAACATAACTATTGGTATCATACTATAAAATGACATCAAAATACTAGAAGCTTTTTTAGATTTATAAAACTTCAACGATTGTGCATAAGCGCGTTTTGTAAAATAACCATCTGCATCGGTCATTCCCATTTTTTTATATATTAGTTCATTTGGCGCGTCGATTTCAATTAAAGAGTCAAGTTTACGTTCTAATGATAAAAAGTTGTTAATGTCAAAATTCTCCAATTCCGCATTAGCTAAACTAGAATCTGTTTCAATACGCTTTAGATTAGATCTAATTTGTTTTCTATTATTAGACTCTCGTAGTTCACCTTTATTTAAGGAGTCTTTAAAAACTTCCACAATTTGAGATGGTCGTTTGGTCGAATTTTCTGAATGGTTTTTTTGAAACGCTTCAATTAAATTAGCATCTAATCGTTCCGCTTGGTCCTGCTCCACAAAAGAGAACAAAAAGAAAAAGACCAAGGAGACAAAAAGATACATTTGTGCAGGATGTAAACACAACAAGCGCTTACCTTCTATGAATTTTATGGCTAGAAATCCCGGCCTAAATATGAGCGGAAAAAAACTTTTAAAAAAGCGCGCATCAAAAGAAAAATAATTACTTATTGTATTGTAAAATAAAACCTTAATTGTAAGCTTATCATTTCGTTTCTGACCACAATGCGGACAAAAAGCAAATGATTTATTGAAATTTACTTCACAATTTTTACAAGTATACTTACTATTCGTCATGAGGTTTTATTGATTTCTAAATCTATAAAAAAGAAACCGTTTTATCAGAACTATTAAGTATTCAAAATCAATGATTTATGTTTTCGACTAAACAATTTATTAAATCAAACATCAAAGCGTAAGCCGATATGTTCATGAATAAGTAAAATATAAACCCTAATAAGATAGAAAACACGTGCCTTTATTTAAAAAATGGTAAATAGGATTGAAAACTATAACTGTAAACCAAATTATCAGTTAAAAAGATTTAGTTAAACCGTTTGATAATATGTGTCAAATTTGTGATACACTTTGCTTTTGTATACATCATATATCAGGAAATCACCATAATATTAATAATTCAGAAGACTTTTATTCCGACAAATTAAATGAGACTAAAAAAGTGCAAATCAACGCCTTAATAAGGTTTAAGAAGTAAAGTTTAAATTTTTAAATCTTATTAGCTTTGTTCAAAATCGTAAATAATAAAATTAGATTTTCCGCAATTTTCTTTTGAGATATAATTATTTAAAACTGACTGTCAACACATTAGATGTCTCTGTCTGTTTTTGGCACGTTGTTTGTTTATAACAAATGAGTTTAATTTAATACACTACAATTATGAAACAGTTAGCATATTTTCTTTCGGTACTATTTTTATCGAGTACAGCAGTCATGGCAAGCACAAGTGAAACACCTAGTGCGGAATCCCATGCAAACAATTATAGAGGTTATGGTAATAATTTTATTTTTGTTGAAGGTGGAATTGAATTTTCCGTATTCCCAGATGGTCAGTTTGATTTTCATATGGCCAATTACACGAATAATATGAACATATCGGTAAACAGATCTAACGTGAATATTAGTTTTAACACTGGATATGATTACAATGCTTATGTTCAATATGATGAATTTGGTGCCATTGTTCAAATTGAGCATGTACCTGTTTATTACGATTATTACGGTCGCGTAGTGCGTGTTGGGGATGTACGCATCAGTTATAATAACTTTGGTTATTTAACCCGTATTGGTGGATTATATGTACACTATAACCGTCATAACCATTTTAGTCATTATACTGGATACATAAACCCGTATAACCGCGGATATGTTTACAGACCATGGCACCAGTATTATGTTGTTCCTGTGCATAAATACCGTGTGGTTTACACAACACCATACAGACAACATTATGCACCTGTTAGACATAGATATACCAATGCGTATACGAATAATAACAGACGTTCAACAGCCGTGGCAAATCGCAGAGGAAACACCGTTTCAAGAAACCAAGAGTTGGCAACGCGTACTCCAAACAGACGAGGGAAAGGTGTATCCCAGCAAACTTCTAGAAGAAATTCAATGGATAATGTAAGTAGAAACACAACATCTAAACGTGCAAATACGACGCAAACACCACGTTCTAATAGAAATAGTAATGCTTCTAGAGCACCACAAACGCGAAATAGAACCAACAGTGTAACAAGAAATACGACGCCTAGATCTTCAACCGCTACACAAGAGTCAAGACCAAAGCGAATTGAGAATACGATAGGTTCTAGAAACTCTAAAAGAGAAGTATCAACGCGCAATAAGGAAAGAAAAAACACACGAAGTAGTTCAGTAAGAAAGCCCTCTGAAAAAAGAATTCAAAATAATTTGAGAAATAGAAATCCAAATGTGGTTAATTCTCGTACATATAGCAAAGAAAGAAATACTACCAGTAATTCTAGAGAGAATAACTCTGGTAGAAGAAGAAATTAAAATTTTGGTTGGTTAGTTAGAAAGTCCCATGAATTGTATGCCTAAAAGCTACACCGTGGGATTTTCTCATTTTAAATGTTTTAGAATCTTATTGATAAGATGCGATATGTCTTCAGAAAAATCTAATACATATACCACTGTCCCATAAAAAATGGCAACTAGTAAAGCTTTTAGTCCAATATTTATAATTGGATGCCAAGGGAAGTCCCAAAAATAAAACGCTCCTAAACTAACTAAAATAAGTAGTAAAACCTTAACGGTTGTAGATGTAAATGGCTGCATTTTTAATTTGGTTTTTACAAACCATAATTTAGCTATATTGTAAGTAGAAATAGCTAAAAAAGTAGCAAAAGCAGCGCCATTTATACCATATAGCGGAATAAATACCATATTTAAAACGATGGTTGTTACCGCCAGAAGCACACCTAAAACTAACACCATTCGGTAATAATCACTATTAAATAAAATAGCATTATTATTCCCCAATAAACTATCGGTAAGTTTAGATAAACTAATTATAAAAACCACGACAAGTCCATCGGCATAATTCTCATTGATAACTTCGTACAATTCATTGATATTCAAAATAATCATCAGAAAAATAAAACCGCTGATAATGAATAAATTTAAAGAACTTTTCTTATAAAGATCTTTCAAGCCTATTCTATCCTTTTCGTTTAGTAATTTAGCTGTTAGTGGACTAATAATTTGATGCATAGAGCGACTAGGAACACCAATAACAGACGCAATATAAATAGCCACACCATAATAAGCCACATATTCCATAGTCAAGTAACGATTCAACATAATTTTGTCGACTTCTAAAATTACATTGGCAACCGATCCCGCTATTATAATTAATGATGTATATTTTAAAACTGATGAAAGATTGGTGATTTTAGTTGTATTAAAAGACGGAAATCGCAAGCTGTAAGCGTATAATTTCATGATAACCATTCGAACAACGTAAACACCAGTCAATCCATAAATTAGCTGCTGTACATCAATATAATCTAAATACAGAAAAAATAACAGAATCATGGTTCCAACTCTGTGGAAAACCTCTTTCATGAAATTGCCAAAAACACTCTGCATTTGTACGCGTGACCAAGCATAAAACACTTCGAAATATGAGAATGACACCGCTGAAATAAATATGAGCCACACATAATCTTCTACAATGGGATTATTACCAACCAGCCACGAACTAATTAAATCAAAAGCAAAATAGCCAATTATAGTTGCGGGAATAATAATTGCTAAAGGTAAAAATAGCATCAATATTAAAAAGCTGTTTTGTGATTGACGTGTTTTATAAGTTGAATAGAATTTGATAATTGTATTATGAACACCAAATGCCAGAATAGGCATCATAACATTAGCAGTAGAAAAAATATAAGTTATCAATCCGAAGTATTCGTCACTAATAAATTCAGTAAATAAAAATAATACATTTATCGCACCCAATCCGAAACCTAGATAGGTGATAATCGTGTTTTTTATGGATTGGTTGGCAACGACTCCCATTTATAATAATTCCGCTAGTGTTTTAGTTAATGCTTTCCGACTGTATTTTTGCAGTCCTATCCCGTGAGATTCTAAAGCCCCTTTTTTATAAGCATCAAAATGTGCTTGTATCTGAAGTTTTAGAGCATCGTAATCGGCATATTTAAAGTAAGTACCTGTGTTTGTTTCTTTTAAAATTTCAGCCACATCCGACCCGTCAGGGCCGAGCGCTATAATTGGTCTTTCAGAAACCATATATTCAAATAACTTCCCAGGAATAATACAGCGTGTATCTGGTGAATTTATTTCAATTAACAATAACACTTGTGATTTTTTTTGAAATATAATAGCCTCTTCATGTGACACATAACCTATTTTATTTAAATAATTACTTAAATTATATTTCTCAATAGATTTCAGAATATCTTCACTCACAAAACCTATTAAATTGAGTTTAAAATCTTTTGCAAAGTCCATGTTTTCAGCAATCAAATCACTTAAAACTTGCCATAATATTACTGGATTACGTTTAGACAATAAGGAACCTATATGTGCTAAAGTAAAAGATGAATCTAATGCTGGTTTAGCTATATGATTTACATCATAACCATTGGTAATAACAGAAATAGGTTTATCTGTTTTCGTTTTAAATTCCGCTTTCGTAACATGACTAGTTACTAATATTCTATCCGCTGTATTCAGGACATCGCGTTCTAATTGCAGATGCTTATTTTTAGCACTTTTCGTGAGCTTTAATTGTTTGTGGTACCCAATAGTTGTCCAGGGGTCTCTAAAATCTGCTAACCAATTTACATTAAGTTTCTTTTTAAGTTGTAAGCCAATTAAATGCAAACTATGAGGCGGCCCTGTAGTTATAACCGTATCTATACCTTCATTTTTAATATAATTTTCCAAAAAAACTACAGAAGGTTTCACCCAACTTTTACGCGCATCAGGAATAAAAAAATTACCGCGAATAAAAAGCAGTGACTTCTCTAAAGCCGACTGTTTTTCGTCACTTGTAATAATGCCTTTACTAATAGTGTCGGTTTTCTTTTTCGAAAACAAACCTGCTAATTTATAAGGTTCTGAAATGGGTTGTTTAATAATGGTTAATGATTCCGATACTTCGGAAAGTAAACTCTCGTCAACAATGGGATAATTCGGATTTTCAGGAATATAAACAATAGGTTCTATATTAAAATCAGGTAAATATTTTATAAATTTCAACCAACGTTGAACACCAGGCCCACCCGCTGGTGGCCAGTAATACGAAACAATAAGTACCTTTTTACGCACACTAGTCAGTTTTACGTTTAAATACAAAATACAAACCTCCTAAACATAGTAATCCAAAAATAACGGAACTCGCCAACGCAATATTCCCGCCTTTTTGAATGACTTGCGGTTCAAACTTAAATTCAATGGTATGTTTTCCTGCTGGAATATTCATGGCTCGCAACACATAATTTACACGTGTATGCGGTGTTAATTCTCCATCTATATAAGCATTCCAACCCTTGCTATAATATATTTCAGAGAATACTGCAAAACCATCAACAGAAGATTCCGATTGGTATTTTAGATAATTTGGCTTATACACTTCAACGTTAATACTTGCTGTTGAATCTTTTGGAAATTTTTTACTATTCACACCTTTCATGGATGTTATAGCATTTTGTTTGGTGTTTAAACTATCGAGTTTTAGTATTTCATTATTTGCATCATTCACCTGCTCTAAACTACTAATAAACCAAGCATTGCCATTCGCATCAGTATTGGTATAAGGGAAAATGGTACCATCCTCTTCTTGAGCGATTATGTATTTGGTGTTCAACATATTCAATACGTTGATGTTATTTTGCGAAATATGAAAATCAAATAATTCATTAAAACGCTTCAACTTGGCTGCATGATAACCAGAAATAGAATTGTGAAAGTACGATGCGCGGGCACCACCAGAAGCTAAATCGAATACACGGAAGTGACCTTTGTCCTTCTGAATTTCCAAATCGGCTGAATTGGCCTTGTATGGCTTATTAACTTCAATAGACGATACGAAATTATCATTATTCACATAACGTCTGTCTACGCCCACTAAATCGAAAACTATTAAACCAGCAAAAATGATAATCACCAATTTTTCGGATAGTTTCTCTTTAAGGAACATAAATATAGTTCCAGCAGAAAGCACTACTAAAATCAATGTTCGTAAGGTATCTTGCGTGAAAAATGCCTTTCTATCTTTAATGACAGCATCAATAAATGGTGGGCCGTAATTTTGACGGTAATAACCATCATTTACACCCACAAAATTAAATAACGAAGATTTAAACAGTAAAAAAACCACAGCTAAACCAGCAGTAATCATTGCGGTATATTTTAAGGCTTTTAGTTTTTCTTCTTGTTTTTCCAGTGGATCAAATAAGCGTACCAACCCAAAAATGGCTAGAATTGGAATACATAATTCCAAAATTACTTGAATAGAACTCACCGCTCTAAATTTATTATACATGGGTACAAAATCGATAAAGAAATCGGTTAAAAAACCAAGGTTCTTACCATAAGAAAGCAATAAGGATAACACCGTACCTCCGACTAACCACCATTTCAAGCGACCTTTTACTAAAAACAAAGCCAGTACAAACAAAAATAATACGACTGCTCCAATATAAGCAGGCGCCTCAACAATAGTTTGGTCTCCCCAATAAGTTGGTGTATTTTTCACTTGCTCCATAGCCTGAAGTGGCGATGCACCAAGACCTAAAAAGTACTCATAAGATGCCGATTCTTTTCCAACATCCTCACGGCTTCCACCACCTAGAAAACGAGGAATATATAAGTTAAAAGTTTCTAAAATACCGTAACTGTATTCGGTAATATAATCTTTGTCTAGTCCCGAAGTAATTTCTTTTGGAGAACCATCGGTGTTTATAGTTAAATCGCTTTTACTACGTGTACTTTCTGCGGCATATTCTTGCGTTGCTAGAATGTTTGTGGCATTTAGACCTAAAGCCAAAACAACGGCAACCACCATGATACCGACTGATTTAAAATAATGAGGTAATAATTGTTTTTTATAAGCATCTATAAAATATGCAATACCTAAAATGACCACTAAAAACATAAGGTAGTAAGTCATTTGGAAATGATTCGCCACCAATTCCAAAGCCATAGCGACGGTAGTCAATAAAAAGCCAATAATGTACTTTTTTCTAAAAGTTAGAATAATACCGCTTAACACTAGCGGCATATATGCAATGGCATGTGCTTTACTATTATGACCAACACCGAGAATAATTATTAAATACGTGGAAAAACCAAAAGCCAAGGCTCCTAAAGCGGCTAACTTAAAGTCAACCTTTAGTGTAATTAACAGTATGTAAAATCCTATAAAATAAAGGAATAAGTAATCCGCAGGTCTTGGTAAAAAACGCAGCGTCAAATCGAGTTTCTTAATATAGTTATGCGGGTATTTAGCACCTAATTGATAAGTTGGCATACCACCAAAAGCACTATTGGTCCAATAGGTTTCTTCGCCAGTATCGGCTTTAAAATCCTTTTGCTGCTGCGCCATCCCGATATAGTGTTTTATATCGCTTTGATAAATTTCCTTACCTTTTAAAACTGGGCTGAAATAAGCTAATGAAATACTAATAAAGCCTACTAATACAAGAATATGAGGCAGGCATTTTTTTACTGAAAATTGCATGAAATCGGATTAATCAATTAAAGCGAAAATTAATCAATTTCTTCGTAATCTACATATTCGCCAACGTTTTTATTTGAAGTATTTGATTCCGGTACTTTTCCAATAACTGTTTCCCCTTCTTTTTGGGAAGGTTGTTGCTGATTTTGCTTTTGTTTCTGTTGAAATTGTTGTCCGAACTGTTGGCCAAATTTAGCCTCTGCTTTTTTTGCGACATAGCGCATTAAAGCAGGCGCAAACAAACGGGTTAAAATTTTCATACCATACCAAACTAACAATATGATTAAAATTGTTTTAATTAAGCCCGTAAAAGATGCGTGATGTAGCATATTCTTAATTTTTTACAAAAATACAATTCTTATCCATTTAAATTAGCTCCTAATTACTTAAAAAAAATATAAAATATCTATATTTGACTTTAATGACAGACTTATGAAATCTATTAAATCCTTTTTATTTCTACTTGTTTCGCTTTCAGCGCTTTACTCGCATGCGCAATATACAGATGTAATAAATTCTAACCGACCGGGTGTTTCTCGTAGCGCATTTTCTGTTGGAACCAATGTGGTTCAATTTGAAGTGGGACCTTATATATTAAATGAAAATCATAACCTTTTAAATAGAGAAGATAAAAGCTTTGGCGCAGATTTCGCTGTTCGATATGGCTTGCTTTTTCCACAATTAGAACTAAATGTTGAAGGAACATTTCAATCTACCGATCGCTCATACACAGGAATTGTTGACAATGAAGAATCTTTTAGTAATTTTAAAACCTTAACGGTTGGTGCTAAATATTTGATTTATGATCCCTATAAAAATGCGGGTGAAGAAAAACCTAATGTTAGAAGTTGGAAAGCCAACCAAGCTTTTAAATGGAAGCAATTAATTCCAGCCATTGCCATATATGCTGGCGCTAATTACGACCCGAAAGATAACCCATTTACAGCACCTGGTGTTGAAGGATTTAGCCCTAAAGTAATGGCAGCTACTCAAAACAATTTTTCTAGTGGTTGGGTATTTGTTACCAACTTTATTTTAGATAGAATTGGAACCGACCAATCGGATTTCTCATATATTTTAACCCTTACAAAATCTGTTACCGATCAATGGGTTCTATTTGGAGAAACTCAAGGCATTAGTAGCGATTTTTATGCGGATAACCTTATTCGATTTGGAGGTGCTTACCTTATGAATAAAAATTTCCAACTTGATACTGCTTTAACATTTAACACTAAAGACACACCTAGTGTTTTAGGTTTAACCATTGGTGCATCGTACCGATTGGATTTTCATAAAGATAAAGAAAGAAACAACGGGACCTCTGCGAAAGAAGAGCTTGAACGTCGTGAAAACAAATCGCGAGGAAAAGATAAAGACAAGCGCGAAAAACAAGAAACCGATTTTGATGATTAAATAATTTGATGCGGAAAGATTCATGATACAATTACAAGAAGTAAAAAACAAAAAAGACCTCAAAAACTTTGTAACGTTTCCTTTTTCGTTATATAAAGATTCTAAATACTGGGTACCACCTATTATTTCTGATGAAGTTGCCACCTTAAGTGCGGATAAAAATCCCGCTTTTCAACATGCTGAAGCTCGGTACTTTTTGGCTTATAAAAACAAGCAAATTGTTGGTCGTGTTGCTGCTATTATAAATTGGACTGAAATTAATGAGCAGAAAGTTAAGAAAATGCGCTTCGGTTGGTTTGATACAATTAATGATGTTGACGTTTCAAAAGCGCTGTTAAATAAAGTCGCTGAAATTGGTAAAGAACATAAACTGGAATATATTGAAGGACCAGTAGGTTTTTCAAATTTAGATAAAAATGGCGCTTTAACCGAAGGGTTTGATCATATAGGAACAATGGCAACTTGGTACAATCATGCGTATTATATTGACCATTTGGAGCAATTAGGATATGAAACGGAGAAAGAATATATAGAAAGTAAGTTTTCATTCATAGACTTACCGGTTGAACGTTTTGTTAGAGCCAATGATATCATTTTAAAGCGATTTAAATTAAAAGCTGGCACTTTTACAACTACTAAAGAAATTGTCCCACATTTGGACAGCATGTTCAATTTATTTAATAGATCTTATTCTAAATTATCCTCTTTCGTACCCATTTCTGATGCACAACGGGATTATTTCAAAAAGAAATTTATCAACTTTATCAATCCAGAGTTTATCAAATTTGTATTTGATGAACATGATAAAATGGTAGCATTTGCTATTGTATTACCCTCGTTTTCTGAAGCATTACAAGAAACAAATGGCAAATTATTCCCCTTTGGGTTTTTAAAATTACTAAAAGCTAAAAAAACGAGTAAGACGGCGCTTTTCTACCTGATTGGTGTGGAACCACAATATCAAAATAAAGGAGTAACGGCTATTATTTTTAATGAGTTCCATAAATCCTTTACAAAATTCGGTGTTGAAACCTGTATTCGTTTGCCAGAATTAGCAGACAATTTAGCGTCTCATCAAATATGGAAAGATTTCGATACCCGGATTATTAAACGCCGCAAAACATTTAAAAAAGTATTATAGTATTATAGTTTGTTCTATAAAAAAATTGAACTATTTGAGTCTAGACTAAAACTATAAGGCTTTGAACAAAATACAGCGGGTTACTCTTATAAAACGCATGTATTCCAAACGTACTTTAGTTTTAAATGAAGAACACGAATTATATAATGACAAAAAGCCGATTTTAAATTAAAATCGGCTTTTTTATTATCTTAAAATTATAGAATTACTTCTCCATTGCAGCTGTAACCGCCGCAGATAAACGCTTATAAGTTCCGTTTTCTAAACGGGTTCTAATAGCATCAAATGCATCTAAAGTTACACTTACGTCTTCTAAAGTATGTGTTGCTGTTGGAATCATACGCAGCAATATTAATCCTTTAGGAATAACCGGATAAACTACAATAGAGCAGAAAATTCCGTAATTCTCACGTAAATCTTTTACTAAAGCCATGGCTTCAGGAATACTTCCTTTTAAATAAACCGGCGTTACACAACTTTGTGTAGTTCCAATATCAAAACCGCGTTCTGTTAAACCAGATTGTAAAGCGTTAACTATTTTCCACAGATTTTCTTTCAGTTCTGGCATAGTACGCAACATATCTAAACGTTTTAGCGCACCAACAACTAATTGCATTTGCAAAGATTTTGCAAACATTTGTGAACGTAAGTTGTATTTTAAATAATCAATTATTTCTTTGTCAGCAGCAATAAATGCACCCGTACTAGCCATAGATTTTGCGAAAGTTGCAAAATATACATCAATACCATCTTGAACACCTTGCTCCTCACCTGCTCCAGCTCCAGTAGCACCAAGTGTACCAAAACCATGGGCATCGTCAACGAAGAATCTAAAATTATATTTCTTTTTTAATTCAACAATTTCTTTAAGTCGACCTTGTTCGCCACGCATTCCAAAAACACCTTCTGAAATTACTAAAATACCACCGCCCGTTTGTTCAGCCATTTTAGTTGCACGCTCCAAGTTCTTTTCTAAACTTTCAACATCGTTGTGCTTATATGTAAAACGTTTACCCATATGTAAGCGTACACCGTCAATAATACAAGCGTGAGCATCCACATCATAAACAATAATATCATCTTTAGACACCAAAGCGTCTATAGTTGATACCATACCTTGGTAACCAAAATTTAATAAGTACGCTGCCTCTTTATTAACAAAAGCTGCTAATTCGGTTTGTAAAGTTTCGTGAAGTTCAGTGTGTCCAGACATCATACGCGCACCCATAGGGTATGCAGAACCGTAAGCTGCACCAGCTTCCGCATCTACTTTACGAACTTCTGGATGGTTAGCTAAACCTAAATAATCGTTTATACTCCATGTTACCACTTCTTTTCCTTGGAATTTCATACGATTAGAAATTTCACCTTCTAATTTTGGGAATACGAAATAACCTTCGGCGTGGGAAGCCCATTTTCCTAGAGGCCCTTTATCTCTATAAATTTTATCAAATAAATCTCTCATAAAGCTATTAATCTAGTTAGATACTGCGAAATTAGATATTTTAATCCTCACAGCATAATAATTTTACCTACTATTATTAACAACAGATGATAGCTAACTCATTATTATGTAAAGTTAACTATCATCTGTTGTGTAAATTGATATACTATGTAATTTTAACGTCCTCTTTTTCTTCTACTTTAAATGAATCTAAAAAGCCTTGATCATTCATCCATTTATCACTGTATATTTTACTCATATAGCGGGATCCATGATCTGGAAAAATAACAACAATAACATCATTTTCATCAAATGTATTATCGTCATTTAGTTGTTTTATGGCTTGAATAGCTGCGCCAGAAGTATAGCCAACGAATAATCCTTCAGTTTTAGCTATTTCGCGTGCAGTTAGCGCACTTTCTTCATCGGTTACTTTGATGAATTCATCAATTAAGTCAAATTCGGTGGCAGTAGGAATTAAATTTTTACCCAAACCTTCAATACGGTATGGATAGATTTCTGCTTTATCGAACTCTCTGGTTTCATGATATTTTTTTAATACCGAACCATAAGCATCAACACCTAAAATTTTGATATCAGGATTTTGTTCCTTTAAATATTTAGCAGTTCCAGAAATAGTTCCACCTGTTCCACTACAAGCAACTAAATGGGTGATTTTACCTTCTGTTTGATTCCAAATTTCTGGACCAGTTGAATGGTAGTGAGCATCCACATTTAAATCGTTAAAATATTGATTAATATAAATTGAACCTGGAGTTTCCTCATGCAGTCTTTTTGCGACTTCATAATAGGATTTCGGATCGTCCGCTGCCACATGAGCTGGACAAATATGAACTTCCGCTCCCATGGTTCTCAACATATCAATTTTATCTGGCGATGATTTTGAACTCACGGCTAAAATACACTTATAACCTTTTACAATGCTAACCATAGCCAAACTAAAACCAGTATTACCCGAAGTGGTTTCTACAATAGTATCGCCCGGCTTTAAAAGACCTTGCTTTTCAGCTTGATCAATAATGTATAATGCAATTCTATCTTTAGAAGAGTGGCCTGGATTAGAGGCTTCTAATTTTGCAAAGTACTTACCGCTAAAAGGTGCTGTAATTTTATTAAGTTTTATTAATGGTGTATTCCCGATTAGGTCCAACACGTTATTGTAAACTTTGTTTTTGTGTCCCATATTTGCTATTTAAGTAGCTCCATTTTTTAGGTGAAATGCAGCTTAAAACCCAGCAAAAATACAATTTTTTTTTAAACTATTGGCTAATACCCTCTAATTCCAGTAAAAAGGCATACTCTAAAGCTACTTCTTTTAAGCTTTCAAAACGTCCGGACGCACCACCATGACCAGTATGCATGTCCACTTGTAAAAGTAATTTATTCGTGTCTATTTTTAAGTCACGTAGCTTGGCAACCCATTTAGCCGGTTCCCAATATTGTACTTGCGAATCGTGAATTCCTGTTGTTACTAGCATGTTTGGATAAGCTTGTGCTTTCACATTATCATAAGGTGAGTAGGACTTAATATAATGATAGAAGGTTTCATTGTTTGGATTTCCCCATTCGTCATATTCTCCAGTTGTTAGCGGAATAGAATCGTCCAGCATGGTAGAAACCACATCTACAAAAGGCACTGCTGCAACAACACCGTTATATAATTCCGGATTCATATTAACAATAACACCCATAAGTAATCCACCAGCCGAACCGCCATTTGCGTACAAATGCGCACTAGACGTATATTTTTGTTCTATTAAATACTTAGAGCAATCAATATAATCGTAAAAAGTATTTGCTTTTTTAAGAAGCTTTCCGTCTTCATACCAACCGCGACCTAAATATTCGCCACCACGAATATGTGCAATAACATATATAAAACCGCGGTCTAATAAACTTAAGCGAATGGTAGAAAAATAAGGATCGATAGTCATTCCATAGGAGCCATAAGCATATTGTAGCAACGGATTCTTACCATCCATTTTTAAGCCTTTTTTATATACAACCGACATAGGAATTTTCTCGCCATCACGCGCTGTTGCCCAAATCCGTTCTGATGTATAATTATCTTTATCGAAATCGCCTAAGACTTCTTGTTCTTTTAAAATGACGCGTTCCTTTGTTTTAAAACTATACTCAATTATTGAGCTTGGCGTGGTCATGCCATTATATCCATAGCGTAACACATCCGAATTAAATTCAGGATTGTTGCCTATGTACGCTGTGTATGTTTCACTATTAAAAGGTAAATAGTAATCTTCTTCTCCATTCCAGCTAATAATTCGTAATTTATTGAGGCCTTGCTCCCGTTCACTTAAAACATAATAATCATGAAATATTTCAATGTCTTCTAATAGAACGTCTGATCTATGCGGAATAACATCTTCCCAGTTTGCTTTATTTGTAGCTGTTTCTAGCGTTTTTTGAAGCTTGAAATTTATTGCCTTGTCACTATTGGTAATAATATAGAACGTATTATTATAATGAGCAATAGCATATTCCAATCCACGCTCGCGCTCATGAAAAATACGGAATTCTTGATCCGGTTTATCGGCAGATACTATACGATATTCTGAAGTTAACGTACTAGATGAACCAATAACAATAAATTTTCGTGACTTGGTTTTATAAACAAAAGCGTTAAATGTTTCGTCGTCTTCATGAAACACTTCAATATCTTCTGAAGCATCTTGATTTATTTTGTGTTTAAAAATTTTAGAAGAACGCAGCGTAACCGAGTCTTTTATTGAATAAAAAACTGTCTTGTTATCATTTGCCCAGGTACAACCACCTGTTGTGTTTTCAATTTTATGCGCTCGTAATTTTCCAGTTTTCAAATTTTTAATTTGAATAGTATATTGACGCCTGCTTACAGTATCTACGGAAAAAGCCGCCATAGAATTATCTGGACTGATAGAAATACCGCCTAATTTGAAGTATTTATGATCTTTTGCCATTTCATTACAATCGAACATCACTTCTTCCTCGGCTTCTAAAGATTCTTTTTTTCGGGTGTAAAAAGGATAATCTTTTCCTGTTTCAAATCGTGTTATATACCAATAACCATTGTAAAAATAAGGCACCGATTCGTCATCTTCCTTAATACGGGCTTTCATTTCCTCAAAAAGCGATTCCTGAAACGCCTCTGTAGGCTTCATAACCTCCTCGGTATAGGTGTTTTCGGCATTTAAATAATCTATTACTTCGGTATCCTCACGGTCATTAAGCCAGAAATAATTATCTATACGTTCATCACCATGTGTAATTAATGATTCTGGAATTTTTTTTGCTATAGGTGGATTCATGAATTTTATTTTAAAAAAGTGCAGTTATTCAACGTGCAAAAATAGAAAATTTAAATAGCTTTGTATTCAATAAAAAATGATAATATTATGTTTGGAGATTTAATGGGAATGATGGGTAAAATAAAGGAAACCCAAAAGAAAGTTGAAGAAACAAAAGCGCGTTTAAATACAGTTCTACTAGATGAATCGAGTTCTGATGGTAAACTGAAAATTACCATCACAGCTAATAGAACCATAAAAGATATTAGTATTGATGAGTCGCTTTTAGCAGATAAAGAAGCTTTAGAAGACTATTTATTAATGACTTTAAATAAAGCTATTGGACGCGCCTCCGAAGTTCATGAAACCGAAATTGGTGCTGTTGCTAAAGATGGGATGCCAAATATTCCTGGAATGGATATGTTTAAATAGTTGTTAGAAATGTAATTTCTGATTTCATGCAATAGTTTAATCAGAAATTACAATTTAATAAATTATTTATGCCTAGATTCTCTTACCACCATTACAGTTTAACGTTTCTCAAAACCGTTAAAAAATAATCATGCATGGCATCGGTATAATCTAAATGTGTAACAATACGGAGTTTTCCACTTCCCATAGAACTTAAACGAATACCTTTTTCTTCAAAATGGTTAAAAAAAGCATGTTCTTTCTTCTTTTCAGCTAATTCGAATATAATGATATTGGTTTCAACAGGTTCTACTTTATTTATAAATGACAAGGATTTTAAAACAGTTTCAATCTCCTTCGCTTTTTCATGATCTTCAGCCAAACGTGCTACATGATTATCTAAAGCATATAAACCAGCTGCGGCCAAATAACCGACTTGACGCATACCACCACCTAAAATTTTACGGATTCGGATGGCATTTTGCATGATGTGCTCGTCACCAATTAATACAGAACCAACGGGGCAACCCAATCCTTTACTTAAACAAACTGAAATCGTATCGAATATACCACCATAATCTTTAGCTGTTTCATTTTTAGCTACCAATGCGTTCCATAAGCGGGCACCATCTAAATGAAACCCTAATTGATTATCGTCACAAACAGTTCGGATTTTTTGGAGTTCTTCAAAATCCCAACAGGAACCTCCTCCTCTATTCGCTGTATTTTCAACTTCTACGAGTTTCGTTAATGGACTATGATAAAAATCTGGTGGATTAATGGCATCCAAAACGTCTTCTGCTGTAAACATTCCACGATTACCAGCTACCAATTTACACGAAACACCACTATTAAAGGATACGCCGCCACCTTCGTAATGGTAAATATGGGCGTCTTTATCGCAAATAATCTGATCTCCAGGATTAGTATGTAACTTTATGGCCGTTTGATTTGCCATTGTTCCAGTAGGAAAAAATAAGGCTTTTGGCTTTCCAAAAAGCTTGGCAAGTCTTTCCTCTAAAGCATTTACGGTTTCATCCTCCTTATATACATCGTCGCCAACTTTGGCAGACATCATGGCGTCTAACATGCCTTCTGTGGGTTTGGTAACAGTATCACTTCGTAAGTCAATTTTCATATAACAGCAATTAAGTTTGGTCTAAAATTAATTCATTTTAAGTTTTCTGTTGACTGTTTTAATTATATTTTTGTTAAAATTTATAACCTATGATTACTTCAGATCAAATTAAAGATCTCAAAACCCGCCTAGACAAACTTAGGCACTATCTTTGACGTTGATGCCAAACTAATTGAAATTCAAAACGAAGAAGAGCAAACCTTCTCCCCAGATTTCTGGAATGACTCTAAAGCAGCCGAAGCGATTATGCAATCCCTTCAAGCAAAAAAGAAATGGGTTTCTGAATATGAAGCTGGCATAACACTTCATGACGATTTAGAAGTTATTTACGAGTTTTATAAAGAAGATGAAGCAACAGCCGAGGATGTTCAAAATCGGTTTAATGAATGCCAAACGCTTATTGAAGATTTAGAGTTTAAAAATATGCTTTCGGAAGAAGGTGATAGTTTAAGCGCTGTTTTACAAATTACATCAGGAGCTGGTGGAACCGAGTCTTGCGACTGGGCCAGCATGCTTATGCGTATGTATTTAATGTATGCTGAAAAAAGCGGATTTAAAGTAAAAGAACTAAACTACCAAGAAGGTGATGTAGCCGGTATAAAAACAGTGACACTGGAAATTGAAGGAGATTTTGCCTTTGGTTGGTTAAAAGGTGAAAATGGCGTGCACAGATTGGTACGTATTTCCCCATTTGATAGTAATGCCAAGCGTCATACCAGCTTTGCTTCGGTTTATGTATATCCTTTGGTGGATGATACTATTGAAATTGACATTAATCCAGCAGATATTGAAATAACAACGTCGCGATCTGGTGGTGCTGGTGGTCAGAATGTGAATAAAGTTGAAACAAAAGTCCAATTAGTTCATAAACCAACTGGAATTCAAATTTCTTGTAGTGAAACACGCTCGCAGCACGATAACCGATCGCGTGCTATGCAGATGTTAAGATCGCAGTTATATGAAATTGAACTTCAAAAACAACTCGCCCAACGTGAGGATATCGAATCCGATAAAATGAAAATTGAATGGGGAAGTCAAATTCGTAATTACGTGATGCATCCTTATAAATTGGTGAAAGATGTAAGAACAGCCCATGAAACCGGAAATGTAGATGATGTTATGGACGGTGAAATTCAACCTTTTCTAAAAGCATATTTAATGATGATGGGCCAAAAAACAGAGGATTCCAGCCAGCTTTAAACTTTTTAAAACTTATAATTATGATAACAATATATCACAACAATCGCTGTAGTAAATCTCGCAGTGGATTAGAAATTGTAGAAAATTCAGGCAAACCTTTCGAGGTGAAAAAATATTTAGAAGATGTTCCTTCCGAAGAAGAATTAAAAAACATCATTTCTTTGTTAAAAATTGAACCTATAGAGTTGGTTCGGAAAAATGAAGTAATTTGGAAAGAAAACTATAAAGGAAAGGTGTTATCGGATGCTGAAATAATTTCAGCTATGATTCAAAACCCAAAATTAATTGAAAGACCAATTGTAGTAAATGGTAATCAAGCTATAATTGGTAGACCACAAGAAAAAATATTAGAAATTCTATAATCTTACACGCTTCAGTTGTTACAATTGAAGCTTTTTTATTTAACAAATCTTTAACCAAACACCACTAAACCAAGTACTATTTTCGCAGTCCAATATGCAAAAATAGATTCATGAATAAACTAATTTTAACCTTTTCCCTAATAGTTTTAGCTGTTTTCAACCTGACAGCTCAGAACGACAAACAAATTACCATTACTGGTAAAGTTTTTGAAAAAGCAACCAGCTATCCTTTAGAGTACGCAACTGTTGCTTTTGTAGATAAAGACGACAACCGCATTGTTACAGGTGGTATAACCACTGAATCTGGTGCATTTAGTATCCCTATTCCAGCAGGTGTTTATGATGTAACTATTGAGTTTATTGGATTCATTAAATTAACAATCCCTAACCAAACGCTAACTACCAACAGAAATCTAGGAAATATAGGTTTAGTTGAAGATGCCCAAGCTTTAGATGAAGTAGAAATTATAGCGGAAACAACAACAGTTGAAATTAAGCTAGATAAAAAAATATATAACGTCGGTAAAGATTTAACTGTTAGAGGTGGTACCGTAAGTGATGTTTTAGACAACGTTCCTTCCGTATCCGTGGATCTTGAAGGAAATGTAGCTTTACGTGGTAATGAAAACGTAAAGATTTTAATTAACGGAAAACCTTCTGGTTTAGTTGGTTTAAACAGTACCGATGCGCTGCGTCAGTTACCAGCCGAGTCTATAGAACGTATTGAAGTTATTACATCGCCTTCTGCTAGATATGATGCTGAAGGAACTGCTGGTATTTTAAATATAATTTTACGCCGTAGTAAGCTACAAGGTTTCAACGGTGCTATTACAGCCAATGGCGGTTACCCAAACTCTGCAGGCCTTTCAGGAAACATTAATTACCGTACTGGTGATGTGAACATTTTTAACACCACAAGTTATAACTATCGTGAGGTTCCTGGAAGCTCTAATTCATACACACAATATTTTAATAAGGAATATGATAGTTTTGGTAATCTAATGGTTGATAACCCGGATAGTTATTTAGATGAAACAAACGACTATGAGCGCATAAGAAAAGGTTTTACTACCAACTTCGGTGCAGAATGGTATATTACAAATTCAGCTTCTTTAACGGGGTCTATTTCTTATAGAAATGGCGATAATGAAAGTAACACGAGAAACCAATTAACGCAATTCGATGAAAACAAGAATTTAGTTTCTCAAACAAATCGTTTTGATCCAGAACGAGAAGATGACACGGTTATGCAATACGCCTTAAACTTCATGAAGGACTTTGATAATACTGGCCATAAACTAACCGTTGATTTTCAATATGAAGATAATTCAGAAGATGAATTTTCTGAAGTTTTTGTTGGTAATATTAATTCAGAACGTGTTTCAACGATTGAAGATCAAAGCCGTATTTTATTACAAGCGGATTATGTATTGCCTATTGGCGAAAAAAGTCAATTTGAAGCAGGATATCGTGGAAACTTCAACGATCAAGATACTGATTATGAAGTCTCCCTTTTAAATACTGGTACAAATCAATTTGAAATTGATAATGGTCTTACAAACTTTTTAAACTATCGCGAATATGTGAATTCTGTTTACACACAGTTTGGAAGTAAACTTGGTGATAAGTTCTCATTTCTAATGGGACTTCGTTTAGAGAATACACGTACGACAATCGATCAGCCTACTAGTGGCGATTTTAGTAAAAAAGATTATACTGGTTTATTTCCAACGTTAAACTTAAGTTATGAGCTAAGCGATACCGAAAATATAACTTTAGGTTATAGCAGACGTATTCGTCGTCCAAACTCTTGGTTTATCAATCCATTCCCTTCTAGATCTAGTGTAACGAATATATTTAGAGGAAATCCAGATTTAGCACCTAGTTATTCAGGTCTATTTGATGCTGGTTATTATAAAAAGTTTGGTAAAGTATCTTTAAATACATCAGCTTACTATCAACATGCAACCGATGCTTTTAGCTTTGTTAGTTTCGACACTGGAAGAACTGAAATAGTAGACGGTCAAGCATTAACTGTAATTGAGCGTTCTCCAATTAACTTGGCAGAAGAAAATCGTTACGGTTTTGAATTTACGGTAACTTACAAACCGACTAAAAACTGGAATATTAATTCAAACTTTAATATATTCCAGCAGTCTATAACGGGTACAACACCTAATGGTTTATCTTTAGATAATGATAATACTAGCTGGTTTGCGCGTTTAAATAACAAATATACCTTACCAGGTAGCATAGAATGGCAAACAAGTTTAAATTACAGAGGCCCATCAGCGGATGCTCAAAACGAGCGTGATGGTGTATTTTCTGCTAATATGGCTTTTAGTAAGGACTTATTTAACGACAGAGCATCTATTGCCGTTAACGTAAGTGATTTATTAAATAGTAGAAAACGTAATATGAACACGTTCACAGATACTTATAACAGTACATCTGAATTTAAATGGAGTGAGCGTAGTTTCAACCTGTCCTTCACTTATAGGTTTAATCAGCAGAAGAAACGTCAAGACCGAGGTGGCGCTCCAAATGGTGGTGGCGATTTTGAATTCGAAGGATAAATCACACAACATATTAAAGTATAAAACTGCCTTTCGGGGCAGTTTTTTTTGCTTTAAATTGAATTGCTTTTTTAGGGTGAATTAATTTTGCTACCCTCTTTAAAATTAGTGGCCGACTAAAAGTTATAAATACGATTATTGAAACCACATCACTACCCTGACTCTAAGTTATGTTAATCAGTATACAGCATCGTAACTAACATGAAATTTCGAAAGTATTTAATATTTAGATTTCAGGCATAAAAAAAACGTTTAAAATTTCTTTTAAACGTTCTATATAAAAAAACTAATATTGTATTAGTTTAAGCTTTCTCTTTTTGCTTTCTTTTCGTCACGCATTTCTTTCATGCGTTCCATTAATGAGCCACCAATCCAATAAGGAATAACAAAGGTCAATAAGAAAATCATCAACCAAAAACCGATGGTTAAAATGGTTAAAAACGCTATAAATCCTAAATACTGTTCAAATTCAAACATGGTGGTTTCTTTACTATTAATTAAAGCAAAGATATAATAAAGACTTATGTTTTACAATAGTTGATGCAACTTTTATTTATACGCCAATTGTTATAGATGTTTTTAATTCAAAAGCACATGAAAACAACTGAATATATGAGAATTACATCGGCTATATCAAACAAATATTATCGGAATTTCAAGTCTTAAAATAATATTTATCCCGAATATTTTACGAAAAGCAGTTGTTTTATCTTTTACTATGGCTTAAAACTGCTAACAAATAATAAAAAGACTTTTAGATATGTGCAATAGGTTGCCAAGATCATTAAGTAACGCTTCAATCAAAAAAATTTAGCATTTTAGAAACTAATAATTTTATCGAATACTTTAAATAGCTACAGGTAAAAGTCAAATTTTTAGCATTATATAGTATTACAGCTATTATATTCCAATAAATTGCCTACTATCTATTCTCGATTTTGATCTTAAAAGCGTAAATTTGTAGGACAACTAATTTTTATTTCAATTTTACAAAATCATGGCTTTTAGAATAGAAAAAGATACGATGGGCGACGTTAAAGTGCCTGCGGACAAACTTTGGGGAGCGCAAACAGAACGCTCAAGAAATAACTTTAAAATTGGTGCACCAGCATCTATGCCTTTAGAAATAGTTTACGGATTTGCTTATTTAAAGAAAGCTGCCGCTTATACTAACTGCGATTTAGGCGTACTTCCGGAAGATAAACGGGACCTTATTGCTCAAGTTTGCGAAGAAATTTTACAAGGCAAGCATGACGATCAGTTTCCATTAGTTATCTGGCAAACAGGTTCAGGAACGCAAAGTAATATGAATGTGAATGAGGTTATTGCCAACAGAGCACATCAAATTGCAGGTAAAACTATTGGTGAAGGTGAAAAAACCATTCAGCCAAATGATGATGTTAACAAATCGCAATCATCAAACGATACCTTTCCAACAGGAATGCATATTGCTGCCTATAAAAAAATTGTAGAAACAACCATACACGGTGTTATTCAACTACGAAATACGCTTCATAACAAATCGACTGAATTTCAAGATGTTGTTAAAATAGGTCGTACACATTTAATGGATGCTACACCTATAACATTAGGCCAGGAGTTTTCTGGTTATGTTTCTCAACTTGATCATGGATTAAAAGCTCTTGAAAACACGTTGCCACATTTATCGGAGCTTGCTTTAGGCGGAACCGCAGTTGGTACGGGTTTAAATACACCAGAAGGTTACTCGGAATTAGTGGCTAAATATATCGCTGATTTCACGAATCTACCATTTATTACAGCACCAAATAAATTTGAAGCTTTAGCAGCACACGATGCTTTAGTCGGAACACATGGCGCATTAAAACAATTAGCCGTTTCCTTGAATAAAATTGCTAATGATATTCGAATGATGGCATCTGGACCGCGTTCTGGAATTGGCGAAATTAACATTCCTGCTAACGAACCAGGAAGCTCTATCATGCCAGGAAAAGTGAATCCTACGCAATGCGAAGCCTTAACAATGGTTTGTGCACAAGTTATGGGTAATGATGTAGCGGTGACCGTTGGTGGTACGCAAGGTCATTATGAATTGAATGTTTTTAAACCAATGATGGCAGCAAACGTTTTACAGTCTGCGCAATTATTAGGCGATGCTTGTATGAGTTTTGACGAGCATTGTGCACAGGGTATTGAGCCTAATCATGAAGTTATTAAACAGTTACTTAATAACTCTTTAATGTTAGTTACAGCTTTAAACACTAAAATAGGGTACTATAAAGCAGCTGAAATTGCTAATACCGCTCATAAAAATGGTACTACTTTAAAAGAAGAAGCCGTTAATTTAGGTTATGTTTCCGCTGAAGATTATGACGCTTGGGTTAAACCAGAAGAAATGGTAGGAGCAATTCAAAAATAAAAATCATCCTATTTTAATAAAAATCGAAAACGTTAGCATTAATATTGTTAGCGTTTTTTTATTACCTAAAAATTAAGGAACTTTGAAAAAACAAGCAACGTGACAACAATAATTACAAATATCAAAGAATTACTTCAGGTTAGGGACACCAATGTATTAAAAGTTTCTGGAAAAGACATGAAGCATCTTCCAACCCTTAAAAACGCTTATCTTTTAATAGATGGCGACACTATTGTCGATTATGGCATTATGACGGATTTAAATAATATGAAAGCGGATACGGTTATTGATGCAACTGGAAAACTGGTATTACCAACCTGGTGCGACTCCCATACACATATTGTATATGCTGGAAATAGAGAGCAAGAATTTGTAGATAGAATTAACGGTTTGAGTTATGAAGAAATTGCTAATCGCGGCGGAGGGATTTTAAATTCAGCCGAAAAACTACAAAACACCAGTGAAGAGGATATATACCAGCAATCGGCAATCCGTTTACAGCAGGTTATGAAATTGGGTACCGGAGCTATTGAAATTAAATCAGGCTACGGTCTTACAATTGAGGCAGAACTTAAAATGCTCCGCGTAATTAAGCGCTTAAAACAGGATTTTCCTTTAAAAGTAAAAGCGACATTTTTGGCTGCTCATGCGGTTCCAAAAGAGTACAAAGATAATAAGGATGGTTTTGTTGATTTACTAATCAATGAAATGATACCAACAGTAGCCAAAGAACAATTAGCAAGTTACATTGATGTTTTTTGTGAAAAAGGGTATTTCGATTTACAAGACACCGATCGTATTTTAAAAGCTGGCGCAAAACATGGTTTAATTCCTAAAATTCACGTGAATCAATTTAATGCTTTTGGCGGTATTGAAGTGGGCGTAAATAATAAAGCTCTATCGGTTGATCATTTAGAAGTTTTAAATGATAATGATATCGAAGTTCTAAAAAACAGTGAAACTATGCCTGTGGCACTTCCCTCCTGTTCATTTTTTATAAGTATTCCGTACACACCAGCGCGTAAATTAATTGATGCTGGATTACCTGTGGCTTTGGCTTCAGACTTTAATCCTGGCACCACTCCAAGTGGTAACATGAATTTTGTAGTGAGTGCAGCGTGTATTAAAATGAAATTAACGCCAGAAGAGGCTATTAATGCGGCTACCATAAATGGTGCTTACGCTATGGAAGTTGGTAATTTATATGGGAGTATCACGCGTGGTAAAAAAGCAAATATTATTATTACTAAAGAAATTCCTAGTTATGCATTTTTGCCTTATGCCTTTGGTAACAATCATATTGATACCGTTATTATTAATGGACAAATTGTATAATTTCACATAGACGGAAATTACACTGCGTATTTAATAAAGCACAAAAAACCCGAAAGTTTAAACCTTCGGGTTTTTTGTAATTAGTTCGCTTTATAAAATTACTGTAAGACTACTATTTTAGAGTAAATTCTGATGTGGCAACTAAATCCTTCTTATTGAAAACATTAACAATATAACGTCCTTTTTCAAATTTATTATCGTTACCTGCCACAAATTCACAAATATTTAAACTTGTGTTCTCATAATTAAACTTACTGACCATACTATAGTTCAGTACTTTTTCATCAAATTCAATTTGCTCGTTTGCACCCATGGTATTATTATTAGGATCGATAACTTGAATGTATAGTTCTTGTTCGCCACCTTCAACTAGTTTGTTTTTAGGAACAGTAAAACATACGCGTATTTTATCAGCACGTCTTGCACTTTCTGTTGGGATTAACTTTCCTGAATTGCGTTCAATAACGCCAAAACCTTCTAAAGAAACCGCACTTAAAACTGATGCATTACTTACTACCTCAGCTAATGCCGTGTTTTGAACAAGTAAAGAATCTGTAAACATGGTACGTTCCTCTAAACGAACTCTCGTACTATCTAATGACGTTGATAACGATTGATTTTCAACTTTCAAACGGTCATTTTCTTTTAATAAAACGGTCATTTCCTTTTGTAAAGCCGTGTATTTAGATTTATAACGATACAAACTCTGCACATTTGTTTCAGAGACTTTTAAAGAATCGATTAATCCTTGAATACGACCTTTAGCTTCAATTAGTTTTTCATTGGCAATATCATTCTCGCCGATAACAACATCATACTGTTTAGCCATGTTGCTTAAATCCTTCATGACCATTTCTTTCTCTTGCAATAAATGCGCTTCTGTACTCTCTTTTTCTTTATAAAGTTTAGAGGTGTAAATTCCAGTAGCTACAAATAAAACCAAGGCGATGCCTAATGCGACTTTTAATCCTGTATTATTTCCGTTGTTTTTCATAAATGTTATTAATTAAAAAAATAAAGTTACTATTATTTTAGGCTTTTTTAATCATTTGCTCCTAAAGTTTCAAATATAAAGTACTTTTGTTCTTTATACTAAAATTGACTGTGTATATGGAAAAGCTGGAAGTATTTAATGAAACGAAACTTAAATCATTATTAACTAAGCGTTCAGACGAATCCAAGTTTGGCGAACATATACATATACCGCTTCAACATACCGATATATACGAACAAATCAAAACTTTGGACGTCCAATACATCATTTTTGGTATTCCCGAAGATGTTGGCGTTTTTGCCAATTTAGGGAAACCAGGCACCTCAAATGCTTGGGATGCCTGTCTTATGGTTCTTTTAAATATTCAAAGCAATCAATTTACACATGCTAATAAGGTGCTTGTTTTAGGACATTTAGATTTTTCCAAAGAAATGCAAAAACTTTCCGAATTAGACCAAAAAAACTCAAAAGACATCCAGAAATCACGTAAACTAGTATCTAAAATTGATAAACATGTTTCGGACCTCGTTTCTATTATTGTAAAAGCTGGAAAAACGCCGATTGTAATTGGGGGTGGTCATAATAATGCTTACGGGAATATTAAAGGCACATCATTAGCACTTAAAAAACCTATAAACGTTATTAATTTTGATGCGCATACCGATTTTAGAAATGAAGAAGGCCGACACAGTGGAAATGGTTTTCGCTACGCCTATTCAGAAGGTTTTTTAAAGAATTACTTTATTTTCGGTCTACATGAAAATTACACTTCGGAGGCTATTTTCAAAGAATTATCAGATAATCCACATATTGAGTTCAACAGCTTCGAAGCTATTGAAGTACGTAAAGAGTTATCCTTTAAATCGGAATTAAATCGCGCCTTGCAATTTATACAATCTAAACCTTTTGGAGTAGAAATAGATTGTGATGCCATTTTAAATATACCGAGTAGCGCCATGACACCAAGCGGTTTTAGCACATCTAAAGCGCGTAATTTTTTACACATTATGGCGCAAAATAAGCAAGCCATGTACTTACATCTTTGTGAGGCTGCTCCAACACCCGAAACAGAATCACAAGTTGGAAAACTATTATCATATTTAATAACTGATTTTATAAAAGCCCACAATAATGCTTGAAATTATTCCTTTTGAAAAACAATACGCAAACGCATTTTACAAACTTAATATAGAATGGTTGGAAAGCTATTTTTATGTTGAACCTTTGGATAAAGAGGTATTAAGCAATCCTGAAATCTATATAATTAATAAGGGAGGGTTTATATTTTTTGTGCGTCTGGATAACAAAATAGTCGGTACTGTTGCACTTATGCCAACCACAGATAGATCTATTTTAGAATTGACTAAAATGGCGATTTCACCAACATTACGTGGCCAAAATATGGGTCAGAAGTTAATGCAGCATTGTATTGATTTTGCTAAAGAACAAAATTTAAAAAGTCTGATATTGTATACGAATAGCAAATTAAAAAATGCTATTCATATTTATAGTAAGTATGGATTTGTAAATGTTCCTGTAGAAGAAAACTCGCCTTATACTCGGGGTGATATTAAAATGATTTTAGATTTGTAAATTATAATCTCCTAAAGCGCACTGTATATCTAGTATTGAAATTTATTTAATTTCAAACAGTATCTAATTCCTTAAAATCATCTTAAAAGACTCCAAAAAATATCACAATATTTTCATCTTTAGTTTATTAGTGATATAATAGATTTATATTTGATTAGATATAAGAACAAATTATATCTTCTACTATGTTGCGCATACAAATAATCGAACTTATTCATTCTCTTTTTTTAATTGATCAAACTAGTATTGTAAATATACTTGCTATCATTGTTTTATTTTTTTTGGCATTATTAATTCTGGTTATTAGGGAATCTTTCCTTTTAAATAAAGAAAATGAACGTTTGAGCAAATCACAAACTTTAAAAAACAAAAAATCTAAACTATTCTACAAAGATTTCAGAGAGGGACATCTATACGAACGGAATTAATAATTTCAAAATAAAGCATAAAAAAGCCTCGAACTAATCGAGGCTTTTTAGGTTTAATTAGCGAACTAATTTTTTATACTTAATTCGTTTTGGCATTAAATCGCCACCCAAACGTTTTTTCTTATTCTCTTCATATTCACTAAAGCCTCCTTCAAAGAAATAGACTTCACTATTGCCTTCAAAAGCTAAAATATGTGTACAAATTCTATCTAAAAACCATCTGTCGTGACTAATAACTACTGCACACCCAGCAAAGTTTTCTAAACCTTCTTCTAAAGCTCTCAATGTGTTTACATCCAAGTCGTTTGTAGGCTCATCCAGTAATAATACGTTGCCTTCTTCTTTTAAAGTCATTGCTAAATGCAATCGGTTACGCTCACCACCAGAAAGTAATTTCACTTTCTTATTCTGCTCACTTCCACTGAAATTAAAGCGACTTAAATAAGCTCGAGAATTCACTTGTTTACCACCCATCATTACTAACTCCTGCTCATCACTGAAGTTTTGCCAAATAGATTTCTCTTGATCAATATTAGAGTGACTCTGATCTACATAGGAGATTTTAGCAGTATCACCCACTATAAACTCGCCTTTATCTGGAGTTTCCTCACCCATAATCATTCTAAAAATAGTTGTTTTACCGGCACCGTTAGGTCCAATAACACCAACTATTCCTGCTTGAGGTAAATTGAAGTTTAAATCTTCATATAACAACTTATCGTCATAACCTTTACTCACACCTTTGGCTTCAATAACATTAGTTCCTAAGCGTGGACCATTTGGAATGTAAATTTCTAATTTCTCATCCAATTGCTTTTGATCCTGACTCATTAATTTGTCATAGTTATTCAAACGCGCTTTTTGTTTGGTCTGACGCCCTTTGGCACCTTGACGAACCCATTCCAACTCACGTTCTAATGTTTTCTGACGTTTAGAAGCAGCTTTACCTTCTTGAGCCATACGTTTTGATTTCTGATCTAACCAAGACGAATAGTTCCCTTTCCAAGGAATACCTTCACCTCTATCCAGTTCTAAAATCCATCCTGCTACATTGTCCAAGAAATATCTATCGTGCGTTACAGCAATTACAGTTCCTTTATATTGTGCTAAATGGTGCTCCAACCAATGTACGGATTCTGCATCCAAGTGGTTGGTAGGCTCATCTAGTAATAATACATCAGGCTCTTGCAATAACAAACGACATAATGCTACACGACGACGCTCACCACCGGAAAGCACACCAATTTTCTTGTCGCCATCTGGAGTTCTTAAAGCATCCATGGCAATTTCTAATTTAGTATCCAATTCCCAAGCATCTGATGCATCAATTTGATCTTGAAGCAAAGCTTGGCGGTTCATGAGTTTTTCCATTTTGTCTGCATCAGAATATACTTCTTCCAGACCAAACATTTCGTTAATTTTATTGTATTCATCAAGAATAGCAACGGTTTCAGCAGCACCTTCACGAACGATTTCCATTACCGTTTTTTCATTATCCAATTGCGGTTCTTGTTCTAAAAATCCTACAGAATAATCTTGTAAAAAGGTTACATCGCCTTGATAGTTTTTATCCTGACCTGCAATAATTTTTAGTAAAGTTGATTTTCCAGAACCATTAAGACCTAAAATTCCAATTTTAGCGCCATAGAAAAAACTTAAATGAATATTCTTTAAAACAGGTGAATTAGCACCTGGAAATGTCTTGGTTAAACCAGACATAGAAAAAATTACTTTTTTATCGTCGCTCATTTTTTAAATAAGTTTTATTGTTGATTTGTGATAAATTTTATGACTTTAATTGTCAATTACGAATAATTCGGAAGCTAATTAAACCCGTCCTTTAAGTGCATTGAAAACCCATGCTATTGCAAAAAAACCGATTCCTACAGCAGCAAATCCCCAGCCGGCCACATCATCATATCTAAAGGCTCCTAGCGCAATTAGCGCTAGACCTACAAAAATCATAATAGCCGTTGCCCACGCTAATACTGTGTTTTTATTCATTGACATAATCTGTTTTTTTAGTTTAAAAGTTAGCAATAACAAATATCGGTATTTTTAATAGAATTTACACGCTAATGCTTGCTTTTTAACACGCCTGCGATAAAGACATTAACTCATTGGAACTTCAATAAATAAAAGACCTGAAGCATCATTTGCTGTTATTAAAAATTGATCTGTTTGTGAAACTCCAAGTGCATCTCGTGTTTCTAAAGTCGTACTATCAATAGTTACGTTCCCTGAAATATTCATAATATATACTCCGTGGTTATTGCTTTTCAACGTATAATTGTACGTTTTATCAGCATCCAAGTCAATTCTAGAAATGACAGCATCTTGATTAATTTTTAAACTGCCTTCATGACTATCATCCATTGAAATAACCAAAATTTGAAGATTATTGTTCCGATCTTCCTTTAAAAATTTTTTCTGGCCATATCGCGGATTAACATTCTGCTTATTAGGCGTTATCCATATTTGGAAAATATTTAAATGTTCCTTTTCCGACCCATTAATTTCAGAATGTTGTATACCCGTTCCAGCACTCATTACTTGTACTTCATCGGACGAAACAGATTGCCAATCCTGATGCATATCATCACGATGTTTTAAAACGCCACTTAATGGAATGGTTATAATTTCCATATTCTCGTGAGGATGTGTTCCAAACCCCATTTTAGGCGCAATAACATCATCATTTAAAACGCGTAGAGCCCCGAAATTCATTTTTTCTTTATCAAAATAATTGGCAAAACTAAAAGAATGATTTGCTTGTAACCAACCGTGATTGGCAAAACCTCTGTCTTCTGCTTTATATAGTATAGTTTTCATCTTTATTGCCCACGAAAGTTCATCTTTATTGCCCACGAAAGTGGGTATATTTATTTATTATTTATTCTATCCGATTAGTGTTAAATCCAAATTTTTATCGTAATTTATCTAATAAATCACTTAACTCTTCTGCTTCACCTTCAGATAAATTTTTTAAAATATCAAGGTTATAATCACTGGAAATTGATTTTAAAAGATTCAAACCGTCAGTAGTTATATGGATGTAAACAACCCGCCTATCATTTTCGCAAGGCGAACGTTTAATCAAATTTTTAGCAACTAACTTATCCATGAGCCGCGTTGAATTTGGTGAACGTTCTATCATCCGATCCTTAACTTCTTGAGCCTTTAACGGCTTTTTAGCACCTTTTAAAATACGTAAAATATTATATTGCTGCGGAGAAATACCAAACTGTTTAAAAAACATATTCTGCTTATTCGATATCCAACTAGCTGTATATAAAATATTAATTAAAGCTTTTACTTTATTGTTTTCAAAACGCGACTGTACATCTTCTACAATATTCCCCATAGTTTCAAATTTTAAATATTTTGACCAAATTAGCCAGAAATAATATCCTTATACATTTCCTGTTTTTTATCAAAAACATGAGATACATACGAACAACTTGCCACAGCTTTTAAATTATTTTCTCTTAAAAATTTAACGGCAGCTTCTACTAATTTAGAACCGACACCTTCACCTTTTAAAGCATCATTTACTTCTGTATGATTGATATCAATAGTGTTTGTATTTATGTACCTATAGGTCATTTCAGCCTCTCTAGTTCCATTGATTTCGATAAAAAATGTTCCGCTTTCTTGGTCTTTTTGATGTTTAATCTCCATTTTTGATTTCATTTTTAAATAGTTCTACTTTATTTTTGAATTCGGTTTTAAGCAACTCCTCAATTATTTCGCCATTTTTAAAATGTGTGTTAAACATAGGTAATGAGAAGTCAGCTACAATATGAGCATCATGTCTAGGAAATCTATCTTTGGCAATAGCTAAAACCGAAGCACCACCGCGACCTCCAGACGAGGTGGCCATAAGTAACATGGGTTTTTTAGCAAATAATTTGGCCTCTATTCGAGACATCCAATCAAAAGCATTTTTAAAAACCGTACTATACGCGCCATTGTGCTCTGCTAAACTTAAAATAATCCCATCACAATTTTTAATGTAATTAAATAAGTTTTTAGCTGATTCCGGATAACCATCACGAGATTCTAAATCGACTCCAAAAATTGGCATTTCAAAATCGTTTAAATCTAAAATAATTACTTCTAATCCTGATTCTTCGACTTGTTTTCTGGTATATTCTACCAGCATTTTATTTATAGATTGTTTACTATTACTACCGGCAAAAGCAATGATTCTTTTCATATTACGCGTTAATCTTTTTATTAAAAAAATATGAAACAAGCAATAATATTATAGCTAAAACTGCTGCTATTTGCTCGCCATCTCCAATCATGTAATGTGCAAAAAATGCTAATATAAATGCAAAAAAGAATCCGGCATAAGTCCATTCCTTAATAATTTTTAAAGTTGGAACCCATAAAACAATTACGCCTATTAGTTTAATTACGGCGTAAGGATAAATTAAATAAGTTGGATAACCGAAATTAGTAAACTGACCTGCCACATCATCATACATAAGAAAATACATACTAACGGAATACAAAAGTAACAAGCTTAACAAACCTGTGGAGATGTAATAAATAATTGTGTTTCTTTTCATTTTAATTGTTTTAAAGTTAGAAGACAAATATAAGGACAATATTAATAGTTTCCAAGGAAACTATTTCCGTGTAAAATTATTTATTAAAATATTCACTTTCAAACCATGTTCTTCTTTCGTAAATTCGTGGCAAAGAAAAAATCTATGGACATCAACTTCAATAAAAACGAAGATCATAATAAAATGCTCGTTTCAGAATTAAAAAAACGCCTGGCGCATGTTAAATTAGGAGGCGGAAAACCGAGTATTGAAAAGCAACATGCTAAAGGAAAACTAACCGCACGCGAACGTGTTGATTATTTATTAGACCCGAAAAAACCAAGCATTGAAATCGGCGCTTTTGCCGGCGAAGATATGTACGAAGAGCAAGGTGGTTGTCCTTCTGGTGGTGTGGTTGTTAAAATGGGTTATGTAAAAGGTAAACAGTGTTTAGTTGTAGCTAACGATGCTACCGTAAAAGCTGGCGCCTGGTTTCCAATTACTGCCAAAAAGAATTTACGCGCGCAAGAAATTTCTATTGAAAACAGATTACCAATTATATATTTAGTGGATTCTGCAGGAGTTTATTTACCAATGCAAGATGAAATTTTTCCAGATAAAGAACATTTCGGACGTATTTTTAGAAATAACGCCATTATGAGTAGTATGGGAATTACCCAAATTGCTGCCGTTATGGGGAGCTGTGTTGCTGGTGGCGCTTATTTACCAATTATGAGTGATGAAGCAATGATTGTTGATAAAACAGGAAGTATCTTTTTAGCTGGAAGCTATTTAGTAAAAGCTGCTATTGGAGAGACTATTGATAACGAAACTTTAGGAGGTGCAACTACCCATTGCGAAATTTCGGGAGTTACAGATTATAAAGCGAAAGATGATAAGGATGCTTTAGATAAAATCAAGAATATTATCGATAAAATTGGTGATTATGATAAAGCAGGTTATAATCGTTCTGACGCCCTAAAGCCTAAAGAAAATCCAGAAGACATTTATGGTATTCTTCCAAAATCTCGTGCTGATCAATACGATATGTATGAAGTGATTAAGCGTTTGGTTGATAATAGTGAATTTGAAGAGTACAAAGCCGATTACGGAAAAACTATTATTACCTGTTATGCACGTATTGATGGTTGGGCTGTTGGAATTGTTGCTAACCAACGAAAATTAGTGAAAACCGCAAAAGGTGAAATGCAATTTGGTGGTGTTATTTATAACGATTCAGCTGATAAGTCCACCCGATTTATTGCGAATTGTAACCAGAAGAAAATACCTTTAGTCTTTCTACAAGACGTTACCGGATTTATGGTAGGAAGTAAAAGTGAACACGGCGGTATTATAAAAGACGGTGCTAAAATGGTAAATGCTGTAAGTAATAGTGTGGTACCAAAATTCACTATTATCCTAGGTAATAGTTACGGTGCTGGAAACTATGCTATGTGCGGAAAAGCTTACGATCCAAGACTGATTGTTGCTTGGCCAAGTGCTGAATTAGCAGTTATGAGTGGTAATAGTGCTGCAAAGGTATTGTTACAAATTGAAAAAGCATCGCTTAAAAAGAAAGGTGAAGAAATTACTCAAGAAAAAGAAGATGCCATGTTTAAAGAAATCAAAGATCGTTACGATAATCAGGTTTCGCCATATTATGCAGCTGCTCGAATTTGGACTGACGCCATAATTGATCCGTTAGATACCCGAAAATGGATAAGTATGGGAATAGAAGCTGCTAATCACTCGCCTATTGAAAAGAAATTTAATATGGGTGTTTTACAGGTATAATGCTTAAGAAAAAATCGGCTTCATCTGCATTTATAATCATCTTGCTTATATTGGCGGGTGAAGCTGTTTTTGTTTTACCTTTTGTATTAGCGCGTATTTTTAGACCAACTTTTCTCGAAGTTTTTGCCATTAATAACACCCAATTGGGAAGTTGTTTTTCCGTTTATGGTGCTGTTGCGCTTATTTCCTACCTTTTCGGCGGACCTTTAGCAGATAAATTTAAACCTAGTAAATTAATGGCTGTAGCATTAATGCTAACAGCATTTGGTGGTTTCTATCTTGCCTCATATCCCTCTTTAATCATGCTTCATATTTTGTATGGTTTTTGGGGATTTACTACTATTTTTTTATTTTGGGCTGCTATGATAAAAGCCACCCGCATATGGGGCGGTAATAACCATCAAGGCTTGGCATTTGGATTTTTGGATGGTGGTCGTGGTTTAACGGCTGCACTTTTTGGTTCCCTCGGTGTATTATTATTTTCTGTGTTTATCACTTCGGATATTGCAGAAACGAGTTTACTAGAACGACAAAAAGCCTTTAAAATGGTGATTATTGTCACCTCTTCAATTGTTTGCTTTATCGCGTTTTTAGTCTATTTTTTTCTAAAAAATAAAGGCTATTCTGAAACAGCCTCAAATTCAACTCAAAACTTAACTTGGCGGAACTTTAAAACAGTCATGGCATATCCTAGTGTTTGGTTGCTAATGATAATTATTCTGTGTGCTTATTTTGGTTATAAAATGACAGATGTTTTTAGTTTATACGCAAAAGACGTCATGCTCTATAATGATATAGATTCTGCTCAAGTTGGTACCTATTTACTTTATATGCGCCCAATAATTGGTGTCGTTATAGGTTTATTAGCCGATAAAACGCGTGCTTCCTTGTGGATTGTCATTGGGTTTTTGGCAATGCTAATTACGAGCCTTATTTTTTCGACGTCTATGATAAACAGTCATACCACCATGCTTTTTGTATTATCAATTATCATTATGGCTATTGGTGTATATTCGGCACGCGTACTATATTTTGCCACATTAAACGAAGCTAAAATCCCTGTAGCTTTAACCGGTACAGCTGTTGGTTTTATTTCTGTTGTTGGCTACACGCCAGACATTTTTGCTGGCCCAATAATTGGTTACTTTCTAGATGCATCACCAGGAGCGCTGGGTCATAGACATGTATTTATGATTATGGCAGTAGTATCTCTAATAGGCCTGATTGCTTCTTATGCTTTCTATAAAATTTCAACAAGAAAGAACGCTTAATTCCTTAAGCGTTCTTTCTAATTTTTTAAATTTAATTACAAGCTGTTATATGCATTTACCAATCTTAAAAACTCCGAACGGTAGCCATTATTATCAATACCTCTACCCTGTTTCGCTAATACCAAGACATCTGTTATTTGTCCGTTGTTATCATATTTAGAATCCCGTAATTGCATGCCAAATAAGGCGACTGCCGATGCAAATTGCATATCCGTAGAAGCTTTATGAACTTTGTTTTCATGCACATGAACCATTTCAATGCTTTTTTCGCCATCAGGTTTTTTGTAACGGAATTTCACGGTAAACAATTCATCAGAAAAATTTAAAGTATTTTCACTTTTTGTATATTTCAAATCGGAAATATTTTTCATATAAGGACTCTTTACACCTACTGGGATCACTTCATATAAGGCAGTTACGGAATGTCCACTTCCTAATTCACCAGCATCTTTGGTATCGTCTATAAAATCTTCATCTGCTAATATTCTATTTTCGTAACCAATTAAACGATAAGCTTGAACGACTGCAGGATTAAATTCAACTTGAATTTTAACATCTTTAGCTATCGTATATAAAGTACCACCAAATTCTTTTCCAAATACTTTTTGAGCTTCTTGCATGGTGTCAATGTATGCGTGATTTCCATTTCCTTTATCAGCTAATGTTTCGAGTTTAGAGTCTTTGTAATTGCCATATCCAAAACCTAAAACCGACAAGAATACACCCGTTTTACGTTTTTCTTCAATTAATTTTTCCATGTCTTTATCTGAAGAAGCACCAACGTTAAAATCGCCATCCGTTGCTAATATAACACGATTATTGCCGTTTTTCTTAAAATGCTTTTCTGCTAAACTATATGCCAATTCTATACCTTGTCCACCAGCAGTTGATCCTCCTGCCGCTAATTTATCTAAAGCTGCTATTATTCTATCCTTTTTATTTCCTGAAGTCGGCTCTAAAACCACACCTGCCGCTCCAGCGTAAACTACTATGGAAACCAAATCTTTTTCTCGTAATTGGTTAACTAATAATTTAAAAGCAGATTTTAATAATGGCAGTCTATTTGTACCATTCATAGAACCAGAAACATCAATAAGGAATGTTAAGTTAGAAGCTGGCAGCGCATCATTCTCGTAGGTTTTCCCTTGTAAACCAATCCGAACTAATTGTGTATCGGTATTCCAAGGTGTTTTAATTTGTTCGGTATTGATAGAAAATGGATGCTTATCAACTGGCTGTGGATAATCATAATCGAAATAGTTTACCATTTCCTCAATTTTAACTGAATTGGCAGGAACTTCTTGACCATTATTTATCATGCGTCTGATATTGCTGTAAGAAGCTTTATCTACATCAATGGAAAACGTTGATAAGGGTTTAGTTTTTACGTTTTCAAAAGCGTTTTCTACAATTTCTTCATAGGAATCAGAATTATCATAAGTATTTGGATGCAAAATGTGCTGCTTAACTTCATTTGGAAGGATATAATTCCCATCCTTTGTTGTTACAATTACAACCCCATTTGCGCCTTGTGCACCATATAAAGCTTTACCTCCTGCTCCTTTTATTACATTTACGATATCTATATTTTCAGGTTCTAAATTCGCTAAAGTTTCGGCACTAGATATATTGCCATCAATAACTATTATGGCTTCTTGGGGTCCTAGAATTGACCGATTTCCGCGTAAAACAATTTGTGAGGTTTGATTAATATGTTTGCCATTAGAGTTAATATTAACAGCTGCTACTTTGCCTTGTAATGAATGAACTCTATTTGTTTGGGTGTTTCGTTCTCTGTTTAATTCCTTTTCAAAACCTATAGATGACACAACCACTTCTTCTAAAACAGCAGAATCCACTTGCATAGCAAACGTAAGATTAGATGTATTTTTGTTGACTTCTTTTTCTTCGATTTGATAACCGATAAATGAGAATACTAATAAATCACCTGGTTTTGCTTTAATACTGTAAAAACCATCAAAATTAGTTTGAGTTCCGTCTGATGTGCCTTTTATAATAACATTCACACCGGGTAACGCAATACCGTTTTCGTCAGAGATAGTTCCAGAGATAGTTCGTTGTTGCGCATGAATTTGAAGACTTATAAAAGCTACAAATACAAATTGTAATAGATTATTCATGGTTTTGTGTTTTAAATTCTATGTAAACCTAAAACACAAATACTATATATAAAATCTGAAATTCGTGTATGCGCTATTTGATTGAGGCAACCGTCTTTTTACGTTGAATTTTCCCGGAATCTGTTTCTTTAAACCGTTTTACGAAGAAAATTTCTTTAGGAATTTCATGTTTATTTAAATTTGAAAACACCTCTGGTTTAAATGTTTTTGTTTCACCTTCAATAATAAGAATAACACGTTCTCCTAATTCATTATCTGGTAAAGAGGCGATAAAAAATCGAGAATCGATATTTGTCGCTAAAGCATTTTCAACCATTTCCGGATGAATTTTAACACCTCCAGAATTAATTACAAAATCCGTTCGACCTAACCATTCAAAGGTTGAATCGCCATGAATTTTTACAACATCGTTGGTTGTAATTATCTCTTCAGCAATATTTTTGGCATCTATAACCAGACAACCGCGCTCATCTTGCGAAATTAGAACACCAGGCAACACTACAAAAAAGTTGTTAGCGCTTGCTTCCGGAAAATTATTAAGCTGTTTAAGTGCTATATGACTAACAGTTTCCGTCATACCATAGGATTCAAAAACGGTTGGAGTAATATTTTGAATCGTCTTTTTTAAATCGCTTGACACAGGAGCGCCACCAACAATAATCATTTCTATTTTTTCGACTTTAGAAAGATTCATTTGCAATTGCATCGGAATCATAGCAGCAAACCTGTATACTTTACGCTCATTAATTTCCAATATTTTTTTTGGTGAAATAATGTCCAAGTGTAAACCCAACATCATAGCACGAATTAGCATCATTTTACCAGCAATAGTTCCCGCGGGCAAACACAAAAGCGCACCATCTTTAGGTTGTAATTCGAAAAAATCTCCAGTCGTCAACGCTGAATGTACCATGGCTTGTTTACTAATACCAATGGTTTTAGGCGCTCCTGTAGATCCAGAAGTTTTGGCTTCCAAAGTATCATTAGGATCTAACCAATCCGCCAGGAATTCGCCAATAGCGATTTCAAAATCATCACCTTCCTTAATATAACTGTAAGCGACTTCTTTTAAACCTTCGCGATTATAATGAAAACCATTAAGTTGAAAATGGTTGTGTACTTTATCAAATGTAGGTGTCATCTTAAATTATTCGTTTATACTATTAGTTGATTCGTTTGCCGGCTCTTTTACTGTACCAAAAAGTTTCTGTTGCCAATTGTTCCATTTGTATTTTCTCGAAAATATATAAAGTAATATAGGAAACACGATAAATACTGGCATAAATACATCCATAAATCCTGCTGCTTCAGGCAATGATGTGTCTTTAAAAACAGAATGCGTTTGAAAGGCAGTCCAATCAGCCGTAACAAGTAAAGCCGTAAATAAATTATTAGCAGCATGAAAACCCAAAGCAAGTTCCAGGCCGTCGTCCATTAAGGTCATAACACCTAAAAACAAGCCTGTTCCAATATAATATACCATAACTACATAGCCTAATTGCGCCACTTCTGGATTGGCAATGTGCAGTAAACCGAAAACTAAAGATGTGATTAGAAGGGGTGTTGAATTTCTGTTCAAAACTTTATATAGCAAGCTATTTGGTTTGGAAATAACGATATTTTTAAAAAGATTAGAACTCGTTAGCCAGATTAAAAGTAATGGCATAAAAATGTAATATGCTGATTTCAAAATGGAACTAAATACAAAAACATAATCTAAATAGAAGTAAATCAGAATTGAGGCAATTGAAAAAATAAAAATAAAAGGAAACTTATTTTGAATTGTTGCTATCCCTAAACCTTGCATGAAATAACCACGAAATAAATATTCTTCAAAACTAGTTTGAATAGGAATCAATACAATTGCAATCATGCATAAAATTAAAAATGGGACTAATTTAAAGTTTAAGACGTAATTTTCAGGTGATGAATAATAATCTAAAAAAATAAAGCTAGTAGCAATTACGCCCCATAAAATAAAGGCAAACCAAAATCGGTTCCAATCAATTTTTTTACGTGCTGTTGTTAATTCAGTAATA
The DNA here is from genome assembly GCF_000224335.1 of Bizionia argentinensis JUB59. Taxonomy (GTDB): domain Bacteria; phylum Bacteroidota; class Bacteroidia; order Flavobacteriales; family Flavobacteriaceae; genus Algorimicrobium; species Algorimicrobium argentinense. Next base: position 321,295 of record NZ_AFXZ01000002.1, read on the forward strand.
GATTGCTTATGCAGATATTTCACAACTAAAAAGACCCCTACTAAACCACCTGCAAAGGATAGAAGCATCAAAAATAAATTCAAATTAGATTCTAACATCCCCATTAAATCGGCCTCATTCATGCCCATTACACTTCCGCCCTCTGAAAATGCTTTTACAAATACGGCGACTGTAAATGGTATTTGACCAATCACCACTGCCGCAACTATAGCAACAGTTCCAATAATATACCGCCACCAATCGTGAAATCCTTTAAATGCTTGAGCTATATACATATTTTATTTATGATTATATTTTAGTGAAATTATAAATTAATTTGGGAAATTAAATTCCCAAAATTTGTTGTGATCGTAATATAAAGAACCATGTTTTACAGTCAACGGGCTTTCAAAATTGTTAGTAAATAAACTACCTGTTCCTAAACCTTGAGGTAAATTACTTTGCAACGTATAGGTCCATTGTGCAATCGCATTTAAACCCACATTGCTTTCCAAAGCACTGGTTATCCACCAACCTATTTGTTGTTTTTCGGCAAATTGAATCCATTCAGTACTACCCTGAAAACCACCAACAAAACTCGGCTTTAAAATAATAAATTGGGGATTGATAGTCTTTAATAAAACTTCTTTTTCCGAAGTTTTAAAAACCCCAATCAATTCTTCATCCAAAGCAATTGGCAAAGGTGTTTGTTTACACAGTTTTGCCATAACTTCTATTTGTCCCGCTTTTATTGGTTGCTCAATGGAATGTAATTCTAGTTCGGATAAACGCTTTAATTTCTCTAATGCTTCATCTGGTGAAAACGCGCCGTTAGCATCCACACGCAATTCGATATCTTTTGCTGAAAACTCTTTTCTTATAGCTTTTAGCAACGTGTATTCAGTTTCAAAGTCTATCGCTCCAATTTTCATTTTTATACAGCGGAAACCGGCTTCAATTTTCTCCTGAATTTGCTGTTTCATAAATGCTTCTGTTCCCATCCAAATCAAACCATTTATAGGAATCGATTGGTTATTTTGAGTGAATTCTGAAGGAAATAAATCGAATTTATTTTCTGCTTGCAATGATTTAAAAGCCATTTCCAATCCGAATTGAATGCTTGGAAATTCTTTTAATTCGTTATATAAAACGGATAAACCCAAATGAATATTTGCGCAAGTCCATTGTAGTTTCTCCTCGTAATTAGGAACATCGTCAGCACTTAAACCACGTAAAATACCACATTCGCCAATACCTTGCTTTTTGTTTTCTTCTAGAATAATAAACCAAGTTTCTTTCGTTTTCAAAACACCGCGAGAGGTTCCACTTGCTTGTTTAAAATTAAGAATATGTTGATAATAAGTTGCTTTCATATAGTATTCAAAAGTACTCAAATTATTTTGTATTTTAGACAACATAAAACAAACCAAATGCCTGAATTTCCAAACATCATACTATTTGCCATTCCAGTTTTTGTCTTGGCCATGTTGCTAGAAATGTATGTTACTGCCAAACAACAGATTAAATCTTACGAAGTAAAAGACTCCTTTTCATCCATTGCCATGGGATTGGGTAATGTTTTTGTTGGATTTTTGAGTAAGGCTATCGTATTATTAGCATTTTTTTGGATTTATGATAACTTCCGTCTATTTACCATTCCGATTGCCTGGTGGAGTTTTATATTGATTTTCTTTGCCGATGATTTGTCCTATTATTGGTTTCATCGTATTTCTCATGAAAGTCGGTTGTTTTGGGCCTCGCATGTCGTGCATCATTCCTCAAAACATTATAATTTAAGTACGGCCTTACGGCAAACCTGGTCTGGCGGATTTTACTCTTTTATATTTTGGTTATGGATGCCGCTAGTCGGTTTTCATCCTGGCATGATTTTACTGCAGATGTCTATTAGTTTATTATATCAGTTCTGGATTCATACTGAAGCAATTGATAAAATGCCAAAATGGTTTGAAGCCGTTATGAATACACCTTCTCACCATCGCGTACATCATGGTAGTAATCCATTGTATTTAGATAGGAATCACGCCGGTATTCTTATTATTTGGGATAAATTATTTGGAACCTTTCAACCGGAATTAAAAGACGAAAAAGTAGTGTATGGATTAGTAGTTAACATTGATACTTATAATCCAGTGAAAATTGCTTTTATAGAATGGCGAAATTTATTTAAAGATGCCTTTTCGGGCAACAAACCTTTTAAAAGTCGCTTACTATATTTTATAAAACCACCTGGATGGCTCCACGATGGCACCGGAAAAATGAGTGGTGATTTACGGGATGAGTGGCTTGAAAATAGCTCGCAGTCGCAGTCGCAGTCGCAGTCGCAGTCGCAGTCGCAGTCGCAGTCGCAGTCGCAGTCGCATAATGAAAATTGATTTATTAATTAAGAGATAACCACTTTCGCGAGCATTATTATGGATTTCAACAATCAAGTTATTTGGATTACAGGTGCTTCTAGCGGAATAGGAAAAGCGTTAGTGATGATTTTAGCAAAACAAAACTGTCAACTCATTATTTCCTCACGACGGATAGCTGATTTGGAAGCCGTAAAAAATGCCTGTCCAAAACCCGAAAACATAGCCTGTTTACCATTTGATTTGGCTGATTACCAAACTATGTCAACTATTGTAGAAAAGGCAGTTTCTGCATTTGGCAAAATTAATATTTTAATAAACAACGGTGGTATTAGTCAACGATCGCTAATTATTGAAACCGATATTTCCGTGGATAAAAAATTAATGGAAGTCGATTATTTAGGAACTGTTGCACTTTCCAAAGCACTTCTGCCCTATTTTGTTAAACAGCAGTCTGGGCAATTTGTAGCGGTTACAAGTTTAATGGGGAAATTTGCTTCGCCTTATCGATCGGGGTATTGTGGGGCCAAACATGCGCTTCATGGCTTTTTTGATGCTTTGCGATTAGAGCATGAAAAAGATGGGATTAGCGTCACGCTTATTTGTCCGGGATTCGTAAATACAGATATTGCCAAAAATGCTTTAACTGGTGATGGCAGTTTACAAAACACTCAAGATACTGCTACCAAAAACGGACTAGACGTAAACCTTTTTGCCGAGCGCATGCTAAAAGCTATTCATAAAAATAAATTCGAAGCGTATTTTGGAAAAAAAGAAGTTTTGGGTGTATATTTAAAACGCTTTTTTCCCAAGTTTTTGCATTGGTATATTTTGAGAAGTGTGGTACGATAAACTCTACAAATCTAAACTCTCACCAATTCCCAATAACATCAAGTCTTTATCTTTTTCAAAAAACTTGCGTTTAGCATCTTCATGATTGATTTCTATATAACCAAAGGTGTCAAAATGGTAACCGAGTACTTTATCGCATTCCACAAAATCACTGGCTAAAATAGCATCGTCGATTCCCATGGTAAAATTATCTCCGATTGGTAAAATAGCTAAATCTAATTTCGTGCTTAACGGAATCAGTTTCATATCCATTGTTAGCGCTGTATCACCAGCAATATAAATATTTTTATGTTCGCCTTTAATGACAAATCCACCAGGTTGCCCACCATAACTACCATCTGGAAATGACGATGTGTGAATTGCATTTACATATTTGACTTCACCAAACTCGAAATCCCAAGAACCTCCATGATTCATTGGATGCCCTTCAAATCCTTTATTTTGAAAATACGTAACGATTTCAAAGTTCGAAACAATTACAGCATCTGTTCGCTTGGCAATCGCTTCTACGTCCAGAATATGATCTTGATGCGCGTGCGTAAGTAAAATATAATCGGCTTTTAACGTATTGATATCTATGTGAGAGGCCTTTTCGTTACCAGTAATAAAAGGATCCACCAAGATGTGAACACCATCTACTTCTATTCCTAAACTGGCGTGGCCGTAAAATGTAATTTTCATTGAAAAACGTTTTAAATTTTATGTACTGAAAAATACAAAATCTAAAACAATTTCATCAAAAGAAGTGGATAAAATATATTAGATGAGATACCCAACACCCATTAAAATAGCCAAGAAAAATGTAGAAAGCGCTACTTTTTTTAATTCCTGATCTAAATTCGAAGGTTCTGTTGTTTTTTTAACGTAAAACAAATGCTTTACCAACGGAATATACAACACCATAAACAATAAATTAAATGGCGATACATAGTAGAAAGCGGTAAATACCAAAGATAGAACGATAGCACCACCAATTAAAAAGTAATGATATTTTTTCGCATTTTTCAAACCTAATTTAACAGCCAATGTGATTTTATTGGCATTTTTATCGGAAATAATATCACGCATATTATTCAAATTCAAAACTGCCACACTTAATAAACCGATAATACAGGCTGGAAGAAAAATGATATGATCAATTTTTAATGCATAGAGAAAATACGTTCCAAAAGTGCTGACTATTCCGAAGAAAATAAAAACGAAAATATCACCTAAACCGCGATAGCCATAAGCAGAATCGCCCACTGTATAACTAATAGCCGCGTAAACTGAAAAACCTCCAAGTACTAAAAACCCCATAGTATAAAGGAAATAGCGCATACCAAATGCAGTTAAAAGCAAAGCAATAACCAAAATTATAATGATGGCAATATTGATTTTAATAGCGACCAGCATCTGCGCTGCAGATACCGCGCCACTTTGTAAAGCCCGCTGTGGACCAATCCGTTCGTGATTATCGGTACCTTTTACGCCATCACCATAATCATTAGCAAAATTGGATAACACTTGTAATGCAACCGTAGTTAAAATGGCCAAAATACAAATAGGCCAATTCATAAAACCATTATAAGCCGCAAAACAGGTGGCTATAATAATTCCAGAAAGAGATAAGGGTAACGTGCGGACACGTGCCGCAGAAACCCAATGTTTAAATGATGGCATAGTTATTATTTAAGGAATCCACTTTTTAGGAAAGTTAGGCTTACGTTTTTCTAAAAAGGCATCACGACCTTCTTTTGCTTCGTCTGTCATATAAGCTAAACGTGTTGCTTCGCCAGCAAAAACCTGTTGCCCAACCATGCCATCGTCTGTTAAATTCATAGCAAATTTCAACATTTTAATGGATGTTGGTGATTTTGCTAAAATTTCCTGCGCCCATTCATAAGCTGTCGCTTCTAACTCATCATGCGGAATTACAGCGTTAACCATACCCATTTCGTAAGCTTCTTGAGCAGAGTAGTTTCGACCTAAAAAGAAAATTTCACGTGCGCGTTTCTGACCAACCATTTTTGCTAAATACGCAGAACCATAGCCACCATCAAAACTGGTAACATCGGCATCCGTTTGTTTAAAAATAGCGTGTTCTTTACTGGCAAGCGTTAAATCGCAAACAACATGTAAACTGTGTCCACCACCAACAGCCCAACCTGGAACTACGGCAATAACCGCTTTAGGCATAAAGCGAATTAAGCGTTGTACTTCTAAAATATTTAAACGGTGATAACCATCTTCACCTACATAACCTTGATGACCTCGCGCCTTTTGATCGCCGCCAGAGCAAAAACTGTAAACACCATCCTTACTTGAAGGTCCTTCAGCAGATAATAATACAACACCAATATTTACATCTTCCCCGGCATCATAGAATGCATCATATAATTCTTTCGTCGTTTTCGGACGAAAAGCATTTCTAATATCAGGTCTGTTAAAAGCAATACGCGCCACACCATTACATTTCTGATAGGTGATATCTTCATATTCTTTAGCGGTTTTCCAGTTTGCTACACTCATTTTATCTATTTTAGACAAAAATAATTATTATTTAGCTAACAAACCATCCTATGAAGAACATTCTATTTTTATTAGCCCTTCTTTTCAGTTTTACAAACAGTTTTTCGCAAGTTTACACCTTTGAACAAGTTATTAATTTGGAAACTACCGAAGTTATTAGTCAAGGAACTACGGGAACGTGCTGGAGTTTTTCGACCTCTTCATTTTTAGAAAGTGAAATAAAACGTTTAACCGGAAAACAAATTGATGTTTCTGAAATGTATCAGGTCCGCCATACCTATCCTAAAAAAGCTTGGAATTACGTTATGCGCCAAGGAAAAGCGCAATTTGGAGAAGGCGGTTTAGCACATGATGTTATGAATAGTATTCGTGAAAATGGGTTAGTTCCAAAATCGGTTTATAGTGGAATGGACGCCGATGCTAGCGGACATAACCACGCCGAATTGGCTGCCCTTTTAAAAGGCATGTTAGATGTTTATATTGATAATCCGAGCAGAAGCTTATCGCCTAAATGGCAAGGGATTGTTAGCCATACGCTAGATACGTATTTAGGTAAAGATATTACAGATTTCACTTATGAAGGTGTTCAATACACCCCAAAATCCTTTCAGGCAATGACTAAAATTAATCCTGATAATTATGTGAGTCTAACGTCATTTACACATCATCCTTTTTACTCGCAATTCATTTTAAATATTCCTGATAATTTCTCAAATGGTAGTTTTTATAATGTGACTTTAGATGATATGATGGCGACACTTAATCGTGCATTAGAAAATGGTTATACAGTTGAATTAGATTGTGATGTAAGTGAAAGAACTTTTTCTGCCAAGCAAGGTCTTGCTGTAATTCCAGATGATGAAGCGCATTTTAAAGAAATTATGACGCAAGTTCGTCCAGAGAAAAATATTACGCAAGCATACAGACAACAAGAGTTTGAAAGCTATGCAACGCAAGACGATCATTTAATGCATATTACTGGAACCATGAGCGATCAAAATGGCAAAATTTATTATAAAGTAAAAAACTCTTGGGGAACCGATGACATGTATATAGCTAATGGTGGATTCGTTTACATGAGTGAAGCTTATATGCGCCTAAAAACTATTGCAATAATGATTCATAAAGATGCTATGACTAAAGATTTGAAAAAGAAATTGAAGTTGTAAAAATAGTAATGCCGGACAGATAATTTAGACCCCTTCGCTTATAGAAACAACCCGTCTGACGCTAGCCAAGGAATGAAAACCTGATTTATATGCATTTAAAACATAAATACGCAAAAAATCATAGTTATAAATCCATTCTTTGAGTTTTCTACTTCACAACTTTCATAGTTAAGACTACTAATGCTTTAAAACACAAAAAAGTCATCAACTTCTAAATCGTAGTTGATGACTTTTTTTTAAATGCTTTTCTAGTTATTGAATATACCAGAAAAATCTTATTCTACTAAATAAATTCCGTCGTCTTTAATTTCAATAAGTTTTTGCTTATAAAGTGTACCGATCGCTTTTTTAAAGCTCTTTTTACTCATTTGAAGCGCATTTTTAATAGCTTCCGGATCAGATTTATCCGTCAACTTTAAAAAACCACCATGATCATCGAGTTCTTTCATGATTAAATCAGCATTAGGCTCAATACTTCTATATCCTATTTTACCTAAACCGATATCCAGCTTATTGTCAGGACGTATTTTTTTAACAAAACCTTTTAAGCGATCACCAATAGATAAATCTTGAAAAATATCATCGGTAAAAATTAAGCCTTGATGTATTTTGTTTACAATAACATTCATGCCAATATCCGATGGATGCGAAACTATTAAATCCACTTCCTGAAATTGTTCAACAGTTAATTCCTTATTATCTAAAAACTGATTGGTTTTACTAGAAGCCACTAAACGATTCGATTCGTCATCTAGAAAACAATAAACTAAATACCAGCCGCCTTTTTTCATACTAAAAGCTTGCTCTCTAAACGGACAGAATAATTCTTTAACCATTCCCCAGTCTAAAAAAGCACCATGATCGGTAACTGCATTACAGCGTAATACAGCAAACTCACCGCGCATTATATAAGGCTTATCGGTAACGGCAACTAGTCGTTCTTCATTATCTAGATACACAAATACATCCAGCTTATCCCAAATTTTAAATTCCTTCGGTACATAGCGGTTTGGCAATAATACTTCATTGCCTTCATCGTCTTCTAAAAACAATCCAGGTTCTGTTTCCCGTAATATTTCTAATGTATTGTATTCTCCAATTTTTATCATGGCACAAAGATAATATTTTATAGGATACTAAGCACATCTGTTTATTGGATTTAGATATGGTAATTTTAAAATCACTTTTGTCCATAAAAAAAACGTCACTTGAAACAAGTGACGTTTTTAAAATTTGAAATTTTATATTTATGAAGTTTTACTAATATTTAGTAAATACCTTCTTTTTTGAAATGTTTCGTTAATAAATAATAAACAACTGCTCTGTACTTATTTCGGTTTGATTTGCCGTATTGTTCCATGACTGAATCAATTGCTTTATCTAATTCTGGACTATCTTTTAAGCCTAGCTTCTTAATTAAGAAATTATTCTTTACCGTAGCTAATTCAGCTGGATCTGTAGCCGATACTGTTGCAGCATCTGCATTGTAAATTGATGGTCCACAACCAATAGTTACTTTAGTTAATAAGTCCATATCTGCAGTTACACCAATTTTATCTTTTAAATCGGCTGCGTATTTGGTGATTAAATCGTCTCTCTTACTCATTTTATTTTGCATTTAAATTAAAAAATCACTCTTTGATCTAAATATAAATAATATCTAGTTAATTTAAAAGAAAATTACTTAACAAACTTGAAATAATTCAGTAAAACTTCATCGTTTACCGTTCTAGGTGTAAATATCTCCAATATTTTAGGCTTTTCGGACTCACTATAAAAATCCTTTAATTTATTTTTAACCTGTATGGCATTGGATGCGGTTACATATTGAAAACCATACATGCTAGCAAGATGCTTAGCTGTTAAATCATGTTTTGTTTCAAAGAAGTTTTCAAAATTTTCGGAATCTGTATTTCCTGGTAAAATTCTAAAAATACCACCACCCTGATTATTGATTATAACAATCCTAAAATTTGCTGGAATATAATTATTCCATAAAGCATTACTGTCGTAAAAAAAGCTTAAATCGCCAGTAATAAAAACGGTTTGCTTGGTGTTACTTACCGCACAACCAATAGCAGTTGATGTACTACCATCAATACCACTTGTACCGCGATTACAGAACACTTGTATGGATTTATGAATATCGAAAAGTTGAGCGTACCTAATTGTGGAGCTGTTTCCTAATTGTAACACAATACCGCGTGGTAGACTTTTAAATAAGGTTTCAAAAGCTTGAAAATCGCTAAAAGGAATTGTGGTTAAATATTCGCTATGCTTCTCTTTACGGTGATTTTTAACCGCTTCCCAAGTAGCTTTATAATCACTTTTTACAAAATGTGTGATTTGCGGTAAAAAGGTTTCAAAGAAATTATTCGGTGTTGTTTCAATATGCTTTTCTAAACAGAAAAAAGTATCATTTGCATAATCCCTGTCAATGTGCCAATGTTCTTTAGGCTGATATGTTCTTAAATAGTCTTTAATTTTTTTAGAAACTATCAATCCTCCAAAAGTAAGTAGAATATCCGGTTGTAAAGCCTTGAAATCTTCCTCATCCAAAGAGGCAATCATGGTATCAATACTATTAAAAAACCCAGGATTATGAATATTGGATGTTGTTTCTGTAAAAACAATAACGCTATTATCCTTAACTAACTCGTCTAACCATTTTTGCTCAACAGCATTTGGAGGATTAACACCTACCAAAACCATTTTTTTAGCTGAACTGTTCCATGCATCCAAGCATTGGTTGTAAATAAAATCGTCTATTTTACTAGGGCGTTTTTCAAAACCTATAACTTTCGGGTTTACAATTAAAGTATCCGTTAATTCATAAAGTGGCTCATGAAAAGGCATATTTATGTGAACAGGTCCACGTTTCGATAAAGCTTTATTCAACGCTTTATTAATTTCGGTTTCATTTTCCTGCTGCAATTCCTGTTTTCTTCCTAAAAGACGTTCAAGTTTATTTTCAATATTTTTAAAAATAGCAGGTTCGTCTTCATCGCGGTTTTTAAATTCAGCATCCATTTGAGAACTCAAATTAGCCGTATAAAGTATATGGTTTTTATAAACATCCTGCTGATTAATGGTTTGCCCATCTCCTATTCCAATTAAATGCTTTGGCCTGTCTGCCGATAAAACGACTAATGGAATATGACTATAATATGCCTCCGCAACTGCTGGATAATAATTTAAAAGCGCACTACCAGAACTACAAACAACAGCAACTGGTTTTTGAATTTGCTGCGCAATTCCTAAAGCAAAAAAAGCAGCACAACGCTCGTCCACAATGCTGTAACAAGTAAAGAAATCATCGTTGGAAAAACCAAGAGTTATAGGTGCATTTCGGCTACCCGGAGAGATTACTATGTGTTGAACGTTTTTAGCTTTACAAAGCTGAATAATCGTTTGAGCAAGCGGAATTTTTGGGTATTGCATTTAAGGTTGATTCTAACGGTAAAAATAACAAATAGCGGACTGTAAAAAAATTATTGTAATACCTTTTTCATAGTTTGAGATTTTGCCACCGTTTCCTCCCATTCCTTGGTCGGATTAGATCCATCGGTAATACCGCCGCCTATATATATAAAGGCTTCATTATTTTGAATTTCCATACAGCGAAGATTGACAAATAAATTAGAAACAGTTTTAATACTCGCGTAGGCATTGTTTTCAACATTACGTCGATTGGAGTTTCTGGAAACTGATTTTTTAAGATTTAATTCTCCTAAAAACCCAGAGTAATAGGTACGTTTATAAAGTTCATTTTCAATGATAAAACTTTTAGCAATTTCTTTTGGCATTCCACAAACCGCCGGTGTTGGATGTAACGTTTTTATAATATTCTTTAAACCTGACTCTTCGGAATTGATGCGCCCTGAAATATGCGTTTTTAAATGCAGTAAACTTCCTGCTTTTGTTGTTTCCACGTCTGAAACTGTAATAGATTCCAGATGATTCTTTAGACCTGAAACTATAAAATCAGTAACTATTTGTTGCTCATGTAATTCCTTTTCCTGCCAAATAACATCGGTGGTATCTTTATAAACTTGCGTACCCGCGAGTGCCATAGTTTTTACTTGCTTATTTTCTACGTGTAGTAAGGTTTCTGGTGTAGCGCCTAACCACAACCCTATTTGTGGATGAAACCATATGTAAACATAAGCGGTTGGATAGGCAGATAGTAATTTTTTAAATACTTCAATCTGTTGTGCTTCTGAAATTGTAACTGCTTCTTTTCTGGATAATACCACTTTTTCAAAAGCATCATCAAGAATGGCTTCGACACCTTTTTCTACAAGTTCAATATGATCTTGCTTTGCGGAAGATTCCTTTATTATTTGAGTCGCTTCAGAAGTTGAATTTGTGCTTTTTTTAACTTTAAAATCAAGGGAATCACATTCCATAATTTCAGATGCATCTACAGGAATTAAAACACTAGGATCTTCTAAATTAAATGGCGCAAAAACGAATCCACTTTCCGTAAAATCTGTCGTTTTATAAAGTGTATTATCATTCTGTAAAAAAGATTTTATAGCAGTGGCACCTGGGTTTCTATAGGCAGCAAAAGGTAAATTGTTGGCAAACTGATCTTGAAGTCGCTCAAAAAAAGTCGTAAAAGTCATAGCTTATTTTTTTCGTGGTAAAGAAATAGTTGAAAGTCGGCAAATTGAAATCAAATTGTCATCATCGTCAGTCACACGAATATCTAAAAGTTGCGTGGTTCTACCCTTATGTAAAAAAGTCGCTTTTGCATAAACATGGCCTTCGGTTACACTTTTTACGTGATTGGCCGTAATTTCAATACCACGAACAAATACTTCATCTAAATTTGAAAATAAATGCGAAGCAAAACTACCAACACTTTCCGCTAATGCTGCTGTCGCGCCACCATGTAAAACACCATCTGGTTGATATACGCGCGAATTAACAGGCATTTTAGCAATTAGGAAATCATCTCCAAAATCCGAAATCGTAATTTCCAGAGTTTCCATTAAGGTATTTTTGCAAACCGCATTGATTTGTTTAAGTTTGGCTTCTTTAGATATTGACATAAAATACTGTATTTTTAAATCCAAATGTAAAAGTACAAAAACACGCGCTACAAAATGAATTTAACCGAAAAGGAAATATCCTATACCACCACAAATAGTTATGCCACTTTAAATACGCTAACCGCTTCCACAAAAAACGTTTGGTTTGTTTGCCATGGCATGGGTTTTTTAAGTCGGTATTTTTTACGGTATTTTCAAGCATTATCTGCTGAAGAAAATTATATTATTGCACCACAAGCCCAAAGTAAATACTATATTCCTCCTAAATTCAAACATGTTGGCTCCAGTTGGTTAACCAAAGAAAATACGGTTAAAGAAACCGAGAATATTATGCGTTATTTTGATTCGGTTTTAGAAGCCGAAGCAATTCCAGAGGATGTGAATCTTATAGTTTTAGGGTATTCCCAAGGTGTAAGTGTTGCCACACGGTATTTAGTGAAACGGCAATTAAAGTGTGCCCAATTAGTGTTGCATTCTGGCGGTATTCCTAAAGAATTAACGGAGAATGATTTTGACTACTTAAGTGAAACAACCAAGGTTTCCCTAATATATGGTGATTCTGATGAGTATTTAAATGATGAACGTATGAATTATGAAGAAAAGCGTGCGCAAGAATTATTTGGCAAACGTTTACAATTAGTACCTTTTCAAGGTAAACATGAAGTAAATGTTGAAATTATAAACAGTCTGGTTTAATATTTAGCTAATCAGATTTTGGATAATCTCTCGTGTTGGTAAAATAGCTTTAGTATGTTCAATACTTGGTCCAGCAACCCAAACCGTTTTATACGTTGCTTCTTTAGCTGCTTTTTCTGTAGCTTTCATACCAATATAAAAACGAACCATTTTAACCCATTTTTTAAGCGTTTTGTTTTTATTTAATAGCTTTTCGATTCCAGTAGATTTGGTTCCAATTTTCTGAACATAAGGTGTGTTAATAACGGTACATGGCGTTCCGGAAATACGCTCTGTCATGACGATATCTTTGGCGCCATAATTCACACACGCTTGCTTATAATCGTCGGTTACACCAGCTTCTATTGAGGCAATAAATGGACTTCCCACAGAAACGCCGTCAGCTCCATAACTCATCATTTTATCCATATCCGCTTTGCAGCCAACACCACCTGCAGAGATAACAGGAATAGATATTTCTTTTTTAAGTAAAAGGATTAATTCTTCCGGTGATAAATTTCCACGATGACCACCTGCTTCGCTATTTACCGCAATGGCAGCATCGGCTCCGAGCTGCTCTACTTTTTTAGCGAAATGTAAATCGGTAACATCACATAATACTTTAATACCAACAGCGTGTGCTTCTCTAATAGTTTCTTCAGGACTTCCAAGAGAGGTAATTATAAAATCGCAACCCTCTTCGCAAATTACGCGTAACTGCTCAAGGTATTTAACGTTAGATTTGTTTACAATTAGGTTAAATCCAAACGATCCTCCCGTGCCATCCGGCTGGCTAGCTTTTGCTTTCGCTTCTTTTAATTCTAAAATAGCTTCACGTAACTCGTCTAAAGTGCGGTAGTTTAAAGCGGGAATACAACCAGCAACGCCACTTTTCATGCCTTCTATAACCATTGCGGTATTGGACACCAAAAACATTGGTGCTATGATAATTGGGTGTTTTATTTTAAGAAGTTTTGTGAGTTGTGTAGACATTTTTAAATTTTTAATGGACCTTACAGCTTTCTAAAACCTGTGAGATTTAAATAACGAATGCAAATGTAATTAAATTTATTATGCACGCATAGTTTATTTGATGTAAAAACTTAAGACTTCTGCGCTAGAATAATGTTTTCATTTTCTGAAAATCCAAAGTAATTGTCAGCAGTTTCATTAAAGGATAAAACTTCTGTTTTAAAACCAGATTCTTCTAATCTTTTAGATAATCCTGAAACTGAATATACTCTTAAATGATCTTCTTGGCCAAAATGCTGTAAAAGTTCTTTTTCAGTTGTAATGGAATGATTTTTATAGATTTCTCCAGCTTTAAAAGGCGTTTGTACATAACACAAGCCTTTTGTTTTTAATATTCTATATAGTTCATGCATGGCTTTTTTATCTTGCAAAACGTGCTCTAAAACATGATAACATAATACAACATCATAGTAATTGTCTGGCTCATCAATCGCTTCGATGTTGAGCGTTTTCATAGTCTTAAACTCACCCAAATAATCTGATGTTATATACTCGCAAGTATTATATTTCTCTATTTTACTTTTCATGCTTTTAGAAGGTGAAAAGTAAAATATTCTTTTATTTTCTAACGTATTTTCAAGTATGGTATATAATCTTCTATTTCGAGCAACACTGCCACATTTTGGACAAAGTTTATCGAAGTTTTCTGTTCTAACAAATTTGGATAATTTAAAATCACACATATTACATTGGTGGGTATTTCCTCTGTAAAAGAATGCAATAATACTTCTAAAAAAGCCCTCATTTTTCTCTATGAATTTACTGGGTAAGACGCTTTTTATTTTTTTCTTTAGTATTTGGTACATTTAGCTGTAATTCTTATATGTTTCGAAGATAACTTTTTTAACAATTATAAATAAAAAAAAACGCAATCTACACCGGTAATTATCGGGAGATTGCGTTTTTAATACTAATATAATATTGCTTTTTAAGGCCTTTCAATTGGGCTCAACATTACAATATCAATTTAATTATTTCACTTCTTCGAAGTCAACATCTTCTACATCGCTACCTTCATCTTCAGATTGTCCTGAAGCATCTGGACCAGCTTGACCACCTTCTGGTTGACCTTCACCTTGTGCTTTGTACATTTCTTCGCTTGCTACTTTCCATGCTTCGTTGATTTTCTCTAAAGCTGGATCAATAACTGCGATATCTTTTGTTTCGTAAGCAGTCTTCAATTCTTCAAGTGCATCTTCAATTGGCTTTTTCTTATCGTCAGATAATTTCTCACCAAATTCTTTCAGCTGACTTTCCGTTTGGAAAATCATAGCGTCAGCACTATTCAATTTTTCAGCAGTTTCTTTTGCTTTGGCATCTGCATCTGCATTTGCTTCAGCATCAGCTTTCATTTTCTTAATATCTTCTTCTGATAAACCTGAAGATGCTTCAATACGAATATCTTGTGTTTTATTCGTCGCTTTATCCGTTGCAGATACCTTAATGATACCGTTGGCATCAATGTCAAACGTTACTTCAATTTGAGGTGTACCACGTTGAGATGGTGGAATACCATCTAAATGGAAACGTCCAATTGTTTTATTATCGGCTGCCATAGCACGCTCTCCTTGTAACACATGTATTTCAACAGATGGCTGATTATCGGCCGCTGTAGAGAATACTTGCGATTTTTTAGTCGGAATAGTCGTGTTGGCTTCAATAAGTTTCGTCATTACGTTACCCATTGTTTCAATACCTAATGATAATGGTGTAACATCTAATAAAAGTACATCTTTAACATCACCTGTTAAAACACCACCTTGAATAGCAGCTCCTAATGACACTACTTCATCAGCATTTACACCTTTACTTGGTTTTTTACCGAAAAATTTCTCAACAGCTTCCTGAACTGCAGGAATACGCGTTGATCCACCTACTAAAATAATTTCATCAATATCACTTTTCGTTAAACCTGCTGCTTTCATAGCAGATGCACAAGGTGCGATTGTACGCTTAACTAAATCGTCAATTAACTGCTCAAATTTAGAACGTGATAATGTTCGTACCAAGTGTTTTGGTCCACTTGCAGTAGCCGTTACATATGGTAAATTAATTTCTGTTTGTGCAGTAGATGATAATTCAATCTTCGCTTTTTCAGCAGCTTCTTTTAAACGTTGTAAAGCCATTGGGTCTTTACGTAAATCAATATCTTCTTCAGATTTAAATTCGTCAGCTAACCAATCAATGATTTTCTCATCTACATCATCACCACCTAAATGGGTATCACCTTCAGTTGATAATACTTCAAAAACACCATCACCTAATTCTAAAATAGATACATCATGAGTTCCACCACCAAAATCGAAAACTACGATTTTTTGGTCAGTTCCTTTCTTATCCATTCCGTATGCTAAAGCAGCAGCAGTAGGTTCGTTAATAATACGTTCTACTTTTAAACCTGCAATTTCACCAGCTTCTTTAGTTGCTTGACGTTGTGAGTCATTAAAGTAAGCAGGTACTGTAATTACAGCACGTGTTACATCTTGACCTAAATAATCTTCAGCAGTTTTCTTCATTTTCTGAAGAATCATAGCTGATAATTCTTGTGGCGTATATAAACGACCATCAATATCCACACGTGGTGTGTCATTGTCACCTTTTACTACTTTGTAAGGTACGCGTCCTGCTTCTTTTGAAGATTCAGAAAACTTATTACCCATAAAACGCTTAATAGAATAAACCGTTTTTGTTGGATTGGTTACGGCTTGACGTTTTGCTGGATCTCCAACTTTAATTTCTCCGCCTTCAACGAAAGCGATTACAGATGGCGTTGTTCTTTTGCCTTCTGCATTTGGTATTACAACTGGCTCATTACCTTCCATTACAGAAACACAAGAGTTGGTTGTACCTAAATCGATTCCAATAATTTTACTCATAATATATATGTTCTTTTAATTTGTATTTTTCCAAGTGACCCTGGAAACGTTATATTCTTTTTGATTTCGAATAGTATAAGACAAGGATTGTGCCATGACAAAAAATATGACACCTTGTCAGAACTCTTTGTTAATTATAAACAAAAACACGACGTTATATGGAATTATCACTACTTTTAAGTTCTAATAAAAAATGATTATGAAAAATCTTATAGCTGTATTATTTGTATCTGCTTTACTTATAACGTCTTGCGAAGGGCCACAAGGTCCTCCAGGCTCCCCCGGATTGCAAGGGAATGATGGAATTGATGGGGAAACTATTGTTGCGCCTTCTTTCGAAATAGAGCTCGATTTTACGGCAGCTAATAATTTTGAGTTTTTCGAACCTTATGGTTTTAACACCCTTTCTTCTGATATAACTTTAGTTTATATTCTTTGGGAAGTAAATAACGGTCAAGATGTTTGGCGTTTATTGCCTCAAACAGTGGAATTTAATAACGGTACTTTGGTCTATAATTACGATTTCACTCAAACTGAAGTCAGTATTTTTTTAGATGGAACCATAGATTTTAATACGCTCGATATTTCTTGGACAAATAATCGCGTATTCCGTGTTGTTGTTGTTCCTGCTGATAATGTTGGCAGACAAGACTTCAGCGATATCAATGCTGTGATGGCACATTATAATATTACACATTTTGATAAACGGTAGATTAAAAATCTATTAAATTCTGTTTTGAATATCCATGGGTTTCTTTAAGAAACATCATAAACTAACTGTATCTTTGCTTTAAAACTAAAAACTATTGCTACATGGAGTGTATTTCTGTATTTGATATGCTAAAAATTGGTGTTGGTCCTTCCAGTTCTCACACACTAGGACCCTGGCGTGCTGCCGAACGTTGGATAGCCGATTTGAAAACTGATAATAAGTTTGAAAAAGTAGAAAGAATTACAGTCGATCTATATGGCTCTTTATCCTTAACTGGTAAAGGTCATGCTACCGATTTCGCCGTTATGCTAGGCTTAAGTGGTGGCGATCCCGAATATATTCCAGTGGATTCTATTGATGGTATTATTGCAGAAATAAATAATACTAATAAAATAAGTTTTAATGGCGAACGTACAGTCGATTTTAATCCGAAAACCGATATTATTTTCAATAGAAAGTTTTTACCATACCATGCAAACGGTATGCGGTTTACGGCAGAAATTAATGGTAAAAAATCACATGCTTATTACTACTCCATTGGGGGTGGTTTTGTAGTTCAAGAAGAGCGTAAAAACTCCAAAGCCAAAAAAGAAACATTCTATCGCACATTTCCTTATCCTGTTGAAAATGGCGTGAAATTATTAGAGTTTTGTAAGCAATTAAATTTACCAGTTTCAAGTGTTGTTTTAGAAAACGAAAAATCTTTACGTAGTGAAGAAGAAATCGATTTCGAATTAAAACGTATCTGGAATACCATGTTAGAGTGTATGTACACAGGCTGTCATACCGAAGGTAATTTACCTGGTGGTTTAAATGTGCGCCGTCGTGCTTTCGATATGCATGAGAAATTAAATAATGATGTGCCTTACGATTCACCTGAAACATGGTTACAAGGTATTCGCCAAACTGAAGTTAAATTCCGATCTATATTAAAATGGGTTAGCTGCTTTGCATTATCGGTTAATGAAGTTAATGCGGCATTAGGTCGTGTAGTTACGGCACCTACTAACGGAAGCGCTGGCGTTATTCCTGCTGTTTTAATGTATTATTTGGTAATTGAAAACCATGAAGCTGACTTTGAACATATTAAAAAATTCTTATTAGTAGCTGGTGAAATTGGTTCTATCTTTAAAAAAGGAGCCACTATTTCTGCCGCTATGGGAGGTTGTCAAGCTGAAATTGGTGTATCGTCTGCCATGGCAGCTGGTGCATTATGTGAATTATTAGGCGGAACACCGGATCAAGTTTTAATTGCTGCCGAAATTGCTATGGAGCATCATTTAGGTCTTACCTGCGATCCTATTGGAGGTTTAGTACAAATACCATGTATTGAACGAAATTCTATGGGCGCTATAAAAGCCATTAATGCTGCTGAATTAGCATTAGATACGGATCCTAAAAACGTAAAAGTACCATTGGATAAAGTGGTTCAAACTATGTGGGAAACCGCTAAGGACATGAATTCCAAATATAAAGAAACGAGTGAAGGTGGATTAGCAGTAAGTGTCAATATAACGGATTGTTAATCGGTTATAAATAAAACAAAACTAATTTCATTCTGTATTTATATTATTAATTGGAATGATTCCGAATTTGCTTTTTGAACCAATAAATGGATTGAAATAATTATAAATTTAATCATATCAATTCTAAATTTATTAATTTTACACGCATTTTAAACAAAACATATGTCAGTCGCAAAAAAACAGTACAAACGAATTACAGTTAAAACATTAGTGGATATGAAAGCCAAAGGCGAAAAAATATCCATGTTAACTGCCTATGATTATACCATGGCAAAAATTGTTGATGGCGCTGGGATAGATGTTATTCTTGTTGGTGATTCTGCAAGTAATGTAATGGCTGGTCATGAAACGACCTTACCTATTACTCTAGATCATATGATTTATCATGCATCTTCTGTAGTTCGTGCAGTTGAGCGCGCTTTGGTTGTTGTAGATTTGCCTTTTGGAAGTTACCAAAGTGACCCTAAAGAAGCCTTACGCTCTGCTATTCGTATTATGAAAGAAAGTGGCGGACATGCCGTTAAATTAGAAGGAGGAAAGGAAGTTAAGGACTCTATCAAGCGTATTTTAAATGCTGGAATTCCTGTTATGGGCCATTTAGGATTAACGCCACAATCTATTTATAAATTTGGAACATATACAGTTCGCGCCAAAGAAGATGAAGAAGCTGAGAAACTAAAAGAAGATGCTTTAATGCTTGAAAGAGCTGGTTGTTTTTCTATTGTTTTAGAAAAAATCCCTGCGAAATTAGCACAAGAAGTTGCCGAAAGTGTCAGTATTCCTGTCATAGGAATTGGCGCAGGAAAAGGTGTGGATGGTCAAGTTTTAGTTTTACATGATATGATTGGTATGACCCACGAATTCAACCCACGTTTTTTACGTCGTTATATGAATTTGTATGAAGATATGACCAATGCTATTTCACAATATGCGAAAGATGTTAAGTCGGTTGACTTTCCAAATGACGATGAGCAGTATTAGTGTTCAGTTTGTAGTTGCTTTAGACAGTGTTCAATAATCAATCGCGGTTTACAGTAGGTAATTTAGATTTTTTTATCGCAAGGACCTAAAGAACTAAAGTTTAAAAGTTCGTGAGCAATTCTCCGCGAATCTCTGTGGTATTCTTTGTGAATTTCCGCGCTATAACATCCGTGAAATCCGTGTCAAGTAAAATTTAATAATTCGTGTCGAAAACCCTATCCAACAAATCAAATCTCCAAGTTCTCTACGAAGACAATCACTTAATAATTGTCAATAAACGTGCTGGTGATATTGTTCAAGGCGATAAAACGGGTGACACTCCGTTAAGCGACGTTGTGAAAGACTATATAAAAGATAAATACAACAAACCAGGAAACGTATATTTGGGGGTGGTTCATCGTTTGGATAGACCCACAACTGGTGTCGTTATGTTTGCAAAAACCAGTAAAGCATTACCGCGACTTAACAAATTATTTGTAGACAGAAAAGCCGATAAAACCTATTGGGCTTTGGTTAAAAATGTACCGGAAAAACAAGCCGATACGTTAACGCATTGGTTACGAAAGAATCCTAAGAATAATAAATCGACAGCCTTTCCTAATAAATCTCCAGATAGTAAAAAGGCTATCTTACACTATCAAGTTTTAAAACAATTAGATAATTACGTTTTAGTTGAAGTATCTTTAGAAACCGGTAGACATCATCAAATTCGAGTACAATTGGCAAGTATTGGAAGTCCAATAAAAGGCGACTTAAAGTACGGCTTTAACCGAAGCAATCCCGATGGTAGTATTAGTTTGCACGCCAGATATTTAAAGTTTACACATCCCGTTTCTAACCATGTTATTGATGTTACCGCAGCATTACCAAAAGATCCTGTTTGGGATGCCTGTTTAGAAAGTTAACATCGTTTCTTCACGATATGGATACTGTAATTCTAATTTGGTTCCTTGTTTTATGGCTGAATGTAATTTTAAATCAGCATGAATTAAATCTGCTCGACTTTTCATATTAATTAAACCTGAACCTTTTTCTGCGGAAGCGATATCAAAGCCTTTCCCATCATCTAAAATTTTAATCAATAAGCTTTCTTTTTGATATTCTAATCTCACAAATAAACTAGCGGCAGACGCATATTTAACGGTATTCGAAATAAACTCTTGAATAATACGGAATAAGATAATGCTGTCTTTTGAATTACTAAACAACGTTTCATCACCAATAATTTCTAGATTAGCCGACAATAATTTTAATTTGTTTAACCGAGAGATTTCATTTTCAACTGATTTCTGAAAACCCTTATTAATAATCACATCACTATTTAAGGATTTAGAAAGCGCACGCACTTCACTTAAACTTTCTTTAACGACATTCTTCGTTTCTGTGAATTGCTCCCTAATACCTTCCTGAACTTGGGTATTCATAATACTCATTTGCATATTGGCAACAGATAATAACTGACCGATATTATCATGTAACTCCTGACCAATATTTTTTAGTGTTTGTTCTTGAATTTCAATTTGGGTACTGGTTAATTCTTCTTGAAACGCTTGTTCGCGTTCAATTTTATCTAATAATAATTTATTTTTACGTTTATTAAAAAATATAAAAATCAAAATAATAAGCGTACAAATAATAAGTAGAACACCTATCATGTAGACTAACAAATAGCGTTCAGCGGCTGTTGAGACAGATATTTCTTGAAACACTTTAAGAGGTAAATTATTAATCATACTTTGGTTGGCAAAAAATTAAGGCTAAAGTAAAACTTAAGTACATAAATACATTAGCAAACAGAAAAATTTGATATTTTAAAAACACAAAATTCCAATCCGCAGTTGAAAAATAGATCTCATAAAAAACCAATGGCGTGGTAATTAACCACCAAATTAATACGGTAACACTTATATAAAAGTTGATGGATTTGTAGAAATTTAGAATGGTATCACTATTTAAAATTTCATAAAGATATAAACTGGTAGCGATAACAACCACTATAGTTGACATAATGTGTATAATAGGGATAGTTCCCAAATATAAATTTTCAAAATAAATAATTAAAAAAAGTATAGATAATATGATAAATAACCATTTTATAAAATTTAAAAAATTTTTCAATAGAATTTTATGAATTATTTTCTGAAAATAGAAAACGTAAAATATAGTACTGCCAATAAACCAAAATATAGTAGCATACCAATAATTCTTTTCAAAGATGGTATTCTCAATACTATCAAAAATTTCCAAATAATGAAAAAATCTTGGATACCTTGATGTTAAATCTGAAAGTGAGCTATAAACAAGAAACCATATAAAATAAATAACAGCAGTTGATTTATACTTTTTATAAAAGAATAAGCCAGTAACTGCCGCTAAAAATTCAACTGTATGCGTAATTAAAAAATAATTTTGGCTTAAAAACTCCTTCATTTTTAGAGATTATTGTTGGTAATTGGCACTTGGTGGATCACCATCACTACCCATATACAATCCATCACCACAAGGAATGCCACCGCCTTCTTCACGTAAGAAAGGAATCATACATATTTCTATTTCCGGTTGGTACTAAAAATACCGTAGCTTGACCTGCCTTACCATTTGTTTCATTTTCACCATAAGGCAATATAAATACGGACACCATCCATATCATAACCCAAATCTTGAGCTTGATTTTCAGTATAATCCAGATATGCTCTTATATCTTGTAGCGAAAATTTTACCGAACGATTGTCCGGTTTTCCGATAGCAGCCTCAATGGCGTTTGCATGTATAGCCGACCAATTATTATTTAATTCTTGGGCTCGCTCTGGCGAAATAATACCATAAGATGCTTTAAATTTCCTGGGTGACAAGGCATCATCATTATTAGTAACTTTAACGTCATCATTAGAACAACTAAAGTTAATAAACAACATACATAAGAATTTCAAATTAAAATAATTTATTTAAGGGTTAACAATTACGAGGTTATTGTGGATAGCTGGCAGAAGGTGGGTCTCCTAATCCTCCCACATTCAAGCCATCTCCTCCAGGAATGTCTTCGCCTCCATTCTGAAAATTAAATGGTATACTAGATCCTTTAGACAACGCTTTCATGCCTGTAGGTATAAAAAACATAGTTGTATAGCCACCACCTTTCTCCTTTGTATCTGGATACGCACCTAAATATACTCGAATTCCATCCATTTTATAGCCTAGTTCTTGTGTTTGAGTTTCAGCATGTTTTAAATAATTCCGCACATCCTCCAAGGACCACCAAGCCGAACGGTTATCTGGACGCTTAACAATGGAATCACTGATGAGTTTGTGTCTATCGTTAAAAGCATTATCTAATTTTTTAGCTTGTTCAGATGTAATGATGCCCTTAGGTTTCATACTCACTTTACTAAATAATGCTGGATCTGTACTACTGACGTTTTTACTAATTTCAGAATTAAAAACAAAATAATACGTGACTAAAGCACCAATGATGATGCCTACAATAAATAAGGATAAATTTTTCATGGTTGATTAGTTAGCTAATTTAAAAGTTAAATTTATAAAAAAGAATGTGAATAGACCTGTTTTAGACTTTAAATGTAAAATCAGTAAGTTTTCAATTCTCATAATATCTAATATTTACCATTTAACTTGTCAGAAAGACTTTACCTAACCTAACCAGCCATCACGATCTAAACTGCGGTACTGAATAGCTTCACTAATATGCGACCCATTTATGTGTGGACTTGCTTCTAAATCGGCAATGGTTCGGGATACTTTTAAAATCCTGTCGTAAGCACGAGCAGATAAATTTAAACGTTCCATTGCGGTTTTTAAAAGTTCTTTGGATGTATCATCTAATCGGCAATGTTTTCTAATTTGCTTAACATTCATTTGCGCATTATAATGTACGCTTTCGGATTCTACAAAACGATCGGTTTGCCTCTCTCTAGCTTCTGTAACACGTTTTCTAATATCTATGGAACCTTCTCCTTTGCGTTCATCAGATAGTTTTTCAAAAGGTACTGGCGTCACTTCAATATGGATATCAATTCGATCCAATAGAGGTCCAGAAACTTTGCTCAAGTAGCGTTGCATTTCTGCTGGGGATGACGTTACCGGCGCACTAGGATCGTTAAAATAACCGCTTGGACTCGGATTCATACTGGCTACTAACATAAACGAACATGGATAAGTAACCGTAAACTTGGCTCTAGAAATTGTCACTTCCCGATCCTCCAAAGGTTGGCGCATGACTTCTAAAACATCGCGCTTAAATTCTGGTAGTTCATCTAAAAATAAAACACCGTTATGGGACATGGAAATTTCGCCCGGTTGTGGGTAGCTTCCGCCACCAACTAAAGCGACATTTGAAATTGTGTGGTGAGGACTTCTAAAAGGCCGTTGAGCCATTAAACCTGTATTTTCTTTTACGCGACCAACTACAGAATGAATTTTAGTAGTTTCCAAGGCTTCTTGCAAGGTCATAGGTGGTAAAATACTAGGTAAACGTTTGGCAAGCATCGTTTTTCCAGCACCTGGTGGACCAATTAATATAATGTTATGACCTCCAGCTGCCGCAATTTCCATACAACGTTTTATACCTTCTTGACCTTTAACATCAGCAAAATCGAATTCAGGAAAATTAAGACTTTTATTAAATTCTTCCTTCACATCAATAATAGTTTGCTCTAAAGCTTCGCCTTTATCAAAATAATTAATGACTTGCGTAATATTATCCACACCATATACATTAAAACCAGAAACGATAGCAGCTTCTTTTGCATTTTGGCTTGGCAAAATAAAGCCTTTAAAACCTTCTTCGTGTGCTTTAATAGCAATGGGCAACGCGCCTTTTATGGGCTGCAAGGTTCCATCTAAAGACAATTCGCCCATAATAACATAATTCTCTAGATCATCGGCTTTTATTTGATTAGTGGCTGTCAGAATCCCCATGGCTAGCGTTAAATCGTATGCACTTCCCTCCTTGCGTAAATCGGCTGGAGACATATTAATTATAATTTTCTTTCCTGGAATTTTAAAACCGTTATTTTGAAGTGCAGCAGCTATTCTAAAATTGCTTTCTTTAATAGCATTATCTGGCAAACCTACTAAATGATAGCCTACGCCTTTATCCACGTTTACTTCTACTGTAATTGTTGTAGCTTCAACGCCAAAAACGGCACTTCCAAAGACTTTTTTTAGCATAATTGATTGATTTGCATAAATGTAGGTAAATTGTGCGGAATAAAAAATCTAAATTCTTAATCGCAACTATCTAATATTAATAAACACTTAAGATGGAATTTCGAGACTAATAAGCAGTTTTTAATTATATTTGATACCCTATCAAAAAAAAAATAAAATGAGTAAAGCTTCCTTTATAAAAGATTTGACATTGCCAGCAATTGCAGCACCTATGTTTTTAATTTCTGGACCAAAATTGGTTATTGAATGTTGTAAAAATGGTATTGTTGGTACTTTCCCTGCCTTAAACCAACGAACCAGTGAAGGTTTTGAGGAATGGCTTATAGAGATTAAAACAGCGCTTGCCGATTTTGAAAAAGAAACGGGTAAAAAAGCGGCGCCATTCGGTGTCAATTTAATTGTTCATCAAACGAATCCACGAGTTCAAGCCGATTTAGAATTATGTGTGAAACATAAGGTCCCTTTAATTATTACCTCTTTAGGAACAGTTTCAGAATTGGTGGATGCCGTTCATAGTTACGGCGGATTAGTTTTTCATGATATTATTAAAAAGCGTCACGCAGAAAAAGCTGCGGAAGCTGGTGTAGATGGTTTAATATTAGTGTCGGCCGGCGCTGGTGGTCATGCAGGAACTCTTAACCCAATGCCATTAGTGGCTGAAATTAAGCGCTTTTTTAAGAAAACGATTGTACTTGCTGGTACTATTAGCACGGGACGCGATATTGCTTCCGCTTTGCAAATGGGTGCTGATTTAGCTTATATGGGAACACGATTTATTAATGTGCAGGAAAGTAAAGCGCCTGCAGCATATCGGGATATGATAATAGATGCTGGAGCAGACGACATTGTTTACACAGCTGCTATTTCTGGTGTTGCTGCTAACTTTTTAGGACCAAGCATTAAAGCTATGGGAATTACTGAAGAAATGTTAACACGTGAGAAAAAGGTCGATTTTGGAAACGAATTAACCGTTCATAAAGATGAAGCTAAAGCATGGGCGACTATTTGGTCGGCTGGACAAGGTGTAACGAATATTCATGATACGCCACATGTTTCGGAATTGGTGGCTGAATTAAAGAAAGGATTTTTAGAGGCTATTGAAGAGCAAATTAAGTATTTGGATATTTATAAGTAGAGTTCACATGGGTTTTTAGACTCGGATGTAATTTCACAGAGATACATGAAAAAATTACGGAGATGTACAGAGAAATATTTCTGATATTTAAATCTGCTTACACGTTCCTTCTTCAAAACTCCGTGTAGCAACTCTACCTTCCAAATGGCGGGCAGGCAACAAACAGCTTAACACCTTTGCACCTTTACGCCTTCGCGAGAAAACAACGTAAATCCTTTTCCGAAAAACTCCGTGTTTCTCTGTGAATCTCCGCGTATCAACTAAAACAACTCACTATCATTTCAATTCTCCTGAATAAACTCCAAAGTGCGTAGTTCATTATAATAAAAAGCTCCTTTTTGAATAAACCCCACATGACCGCCATATTTTGGCATTTCTAAAAATAAATTCGGATTGTTTTTTGCTGCTTTTATGGGGTAGCATTCGGATGATAAAAAAGAATCGTTTAACGCGTTTATTATAAGCGTAGGAATCTTGATATTCGGAAGAAACTGTAAAGAACTACTTTGTTCATAATAATCCGACGCGTCTTTAAAACCATGAGCTTTCGCCGTATAAAAATTATCAAAATCATATAAAGTTCTTATTCCTTTTAAATCTTCTAGCGAAATTTTATCTGGATAACTCAAACTTTTAGCACGTAACTTATTAACTAAATTGCGCTTAAATCTTTCATGAAACGCTTTGTTTTTAAACGTATGCAACTCTCTAGCTGAACCGGCCAAATAACAAGGTACTGAAATTGCTATCCCGCCTTTAACTTCTGTTGGAATGTTAGTGTTTTGGCCCAAATATTTAAGGGTAACATTGCCACCTAAACTAAAACCTTTTATATAGATTTCTGAATAAGCCTTAGTTTCCATAACATGAGAGATTACTTCTTGTAAATCTTCCGTAGCTCCGGAATGATACGATTGAAATAATAAATTATCTTCACCACTACACCCTCGAAAATTAACAGAAACTGCATCAACACTATTTTGATTACACAATTTAGCAGTTCCTGTAACATAAGCGCGCTGGGCACTACCTTCCAAACCATGCAAAATTATGATGAGTTTCTTTGTTTTTTCCTTGGTAAAACTCCAATCTAAATCTAAAAAATCACCATCAGAAACAGTAATGCGTTCTCTTTGTTGAGTTAGACCTTTAACATTTCGAATTAATCCTGAATAAACGGTTGCAACAAAGCCTTTTCTGAATAAATAAGGTGCTTTGTAGGTTGATTCTATTATGGGCATAAAATAATATGTTATTAAATGGATTATTACCTGGTTTTTCCACGAAGTTGCACGGAGGATTTTCACAAACCTGTCTTAAACAGAATGAGATCCACAGAGGTATTTTGCAGAATTTGATTAAAATAAACTACAGCACAAACAATTACACTTTTCAAAAACAAACAACCAATTACTTTACCAACTTGGCGAGAAAAACACTTAATACTTTGTCCGCTTATATACGGGTCAATCTGTGTATGAACTAAACTTCTAAAGAGGTAAATTTAAATGTATTCCCATCAAACAAACCTTTATCACTCAATTTTAATGAAGGAATAACTAACAAGGCCATAAAACTCAAAGTCATATAAGGCGCATTTAATGTACTACCTAGTTGCTTCGCCATTTTGTCTAGTTTTCCATATGCTTCACCAATTGTTTCGGCATCTTGATCGCTCATAATACCAGCGACCGGTAATGACACAATTTGACTGTCCGTTTCTGAAACCGCACAAATTCCGCCTTTGTTTTCAATAATAAGATTTACAGCTTTGCAAATGGCTTCATCGTTAACACCAACGGCAATAATATTATGCGAATCATGACCAACAGAACTTGCAATGGCTCCAGATTTTAGTCCAAAGTTTTTTATAAATGCGCATGAAGGTTTATCATCGTTATACCGATTAACCACCGTCATTTTTAGAATATCTTTTTCTATGTTTGAAATGATATTGCCATCTTCAATTAATGCCTCTTCAATTAATTCATTGGTCACCAATTGACCTTCTAAAGCTTCAATCACTCTTATTTCTTTAGCAGTTGAATTAATTCTAAAGTCGGAAATTTGTTTTTTAGAGGTATTAAAATTATTGAGAATTTGAAACGGTGTATGAGGAATTAGTGATTTTTCATTCTCGAAAACCACTTCGCCATTGATATAAGTTTGCAATGTTTTAAAATTAATCAAGTTTTCAATAACAATAAAATCAGCAGCATCATTTACTTGAAGTAAACCAATAGGTAACTTATAATGCTTTACAGGATTAATACAAGCCATTTGCAAAACTTGGAATACATCATAACCTTTAGCAACGGCGCGCGCGCACAATTGATTTATATGACCAATTAATAAATCGTCGGGATGTTTGTCATCACTACAGAACATCATGTTTTCATAGTGCTGCGGTAATAAACCGATTAAAGCTTCAAAATTTTTGGCTGCACTACCCTCTCGGATTAAAACTTTCATGCCTTTTTGAAGTTTCTCTAAACCTTCTTCAAAAGAAAAACATTCATGATCTGTGGTTATTCCCGCCTTGATATATTTTGTTATATCGTCCCCATGTAACCCTGGTGCATGACCATCAACAGGTTTATTATAATTTTTTGCCCATGCTATTTTTTTTAAAACTTCCTCATCATCAAATAAAACACCGGGATAATTCATCATTTCGGCTAAATACATAATATCCGGATTCGCCATTAGCTTCTTAATATCTTCCGAATCTATTACCGCACCTGCAGATTCAAAGGTTGTGGCTGGAACGCAAGACGGCGCGCCAAAATTGAATTTAAAAGGCGTTTGTTTGCCATTTTTAATCATGAATTCAACACCTTCAATTCCTAAAACATTGGCAATTTCATGCGGATCTGAAACGGTTGCAACAGTTCCATGCGTAACAGCGATTCTTGCAAACTCACTCGGCACCAACATGGAGCTTTCAATATGAATATGTGCATCTACAAAACCAGGAATAATAAAATGCGCTACGTTGTGTTCTAATTCTTCAATTGCCGAAATTTTGCCATTCAGCACCGTAATTTCACCTGAAAAAATACGTCTGTTCGGAATATCGACAATCTGTCCTTGAATTTTCATAAAATCATTTTGGTAAAATTACTTATTTTATATAAAAAAAGCGAGAACTAGTCTCGCTTGATTTATACAAATTATAATTATTAGTTCTCTTTAAATCGGTCTACACCTTTAGATAACCATTCGTGATACTCTTCCGCATCTGGTGTATAACCTACAGGTTTACTAATATCCTTTCCTTCGGTATCCTGCATTACATATAAAGGTTGTGCATTGGTATTATAACGAACTTGCTGAAGTTCTAACCATTTATGACCTAAAGTCGTAACATTATTCCCGGTTAATTCAGACTCGTACTGTTCTTCTTTAGGAAGTTTAGTTCTATCATCCACATAAAGTGAAATTAAAACAACATCGTTATTCAACACATTAAAAACATGTTCTTTAACCCAAACTTGTTCTTCCATTTTACGACAATTCACGCAGGTTAACCCCGTGAAATCTAACATAATAGGTTTATTTACTTTCTTCGCATACGCTAAACCATGTTCATAATCGCGAAAAGCAATTAGGTTATTTGGGCCATAATGTGCATGTTCTGGAAGTTTAACAGCTGTTCCTGATCCACCAGAAAAAGCAGCCGGCTTCGTGTTACCAACGCCATAAGGTGATTCACTATTTGTGCTCATTGGAGGTGGAAAACCACTAATTAATTCTACTGGCGCACCCCAAAGTCCTGGTAACATGTATATGGTAAACGATAAAGCTAATAACGCCATACATAAACGTCCTACCGAAATATGTGGTAAAGGCGAATCGTTTGGTAATTTAATTTTCCCTAATAAATACAAGCCTAGCGCTCCAAAAATAGAAATCCAAATCGCTAAAAACACTTCACGTGATAGGATGTGCCATTCTAATACTAAATCGACCATTGATAGGAATTTGAATGCAAAAGCTAATTCTAAAAATCCTAAAACTACTTTTACTGTATTTAACCAACCACCAGATTTTGGCATGGAATTTAACCAACTTGGAAAAAATGCAAATAAGGCAAATGGTAATGCTATAGCTGATGAAAAACCTAGCATACTAATTATTGGTGCAATACCACCTTTTGTTGCCGCATCTAATAAAGCAGTTCCGGCAATTGGGAAGGTACATGAAAATGACACTACTGCTAAAGCTAAAGCCATAAAGAAGATACCGACAATGCCACCTCTATTGGCACCACTATCTACCTTATTAACCCATGAATTAGGTAGCATAATTTCAAACGCACCTAAAAATGAAAAGGCGAATACTAATAAGGCAATAAACATGATGGTGTTGAATGTTACACCTGTTGAGAATTCATACATCGCGTTACTTCCAAATAACGCTGAAATAGCTGTTCCTAAAAGTGTATAGATAACGATGATAAAGAAACCATATAATAAAGCATTTCTAATACCTTGTGCTCTTGTTTTACTTTGTTTAGTAAAGAAACTCACCGTCATAGGAATCATTGGAAACACGCACGGTGTTAATAAAACCAAGAAGCCTAAAAAGAAAGCGGTAAAGAATGTAATCCAAAGCCCCTTGGATTCGTTTTCTGTTTCTACATCAGAATCTATAGCTGTAGTATCTTGTTTGGCATCTGCTTTGTTATCATCGGCAGATGCAACGTTTGAAGGTGTTTCTGAATCTGCTAGAGTTGCTATAGTAGCTTTCGTAGCCGTTTCTAAATTAAATGTTATCGACTCTTGCTCATAAATACATCGGGCATCATCACAGGCTTGATATTCAATATTAACCTTTATTGTTTTTAAATTAGGGTTTAAAACTTCTATTGTTTGAGCAAACGTTGCCTCACGATCAAAAAAGTTTAAATCCATTTCAAACACCTGATCGTAAGAAGTAATATATTTACTTTCTTTTACTTTGCCAATCCGCTTATAGTTATCCACCTGACTAATGGAATCAAACATAAACACTGTTTCTAATGGTCCACCTTCTGGTAAATCTTGAGTATACAAATGCCATTTATCTTCAATTGTAGCCTCAAAAATTAAGGTATATTCTGTTTCTGATAATTTTTCAGTTTTACCACTCCATTTTACAGGATTTAAAACTTGCGCATTTATTGAAAGTGCAGTAATGAACAGGGTTGCAAATAGGACTAAATTACGTTTCATCATTGTGGAGACTAATTTTTAATATGGGATTCGTTTCGTTAGTTACTTTAAATCGGTTATCAGCTCGTAAACCAATAACCCAAACAATTTGATTACCGGAATACAATAACCATGTTTGTTCTTTTTCTAGAAGGGAGAGTTTTTCATCTTTAAAAAATTTACTTAATTTCTTTTTTCCCGTCATTCCAAAGGGGTAAAAATAAGCCCCTTTTTCCCATTTTTTCAAGGATAAAGGATATTTTAACAAATTTTTATTAACATAAATCGTCTTTACGGATGTATCCTCCATATTATCAACGTCTTCAAAGCGCAATTTCCCCATAAGAAATGATGCTTCATTTACCTCTTCTTGTAAGAAAATAGTCGTTTCTTCAGATTCCTCAATAAGTTCTGATAAAATTAACGTATCGCGATCCTTTAACAGTCGGTGCGTTTTTGATACTAAAAATTTCCCCGATTGCGCATCTAATAATTGATAAACATCATCCCATTCCGTAAAATGAAAATCTTTAAGAAGTTGATATAAATATATCTTCGGATTAGATAATTGCTGTAATTTTTTAATGTCTAAATGAATGAAATCATCCGTTGCTTTTACCACTTTCTTCTGGACGCGAACCAAAGCATCATCAATTATTTCTGTTGACTCTTGTAAATGGGCTTGCGTTTTTTGAAAATTTTGAAGCAATTTCGGATTCATTTCTTTAAGAATCGGAATGACATTATGTCGTAATTTATTACGAACATATTTAGTGGATGCATTAGTACTATCCTCACACCAATCTATTTTTTCGCTTTGAGCAAAAGTTTTCAATTCAGCGTGAGAAAACGGTAATATTGGTCGCACTAAAACACCATTCGTTTCTGGAATCCCAATTAATCCGTCTAAACCTGTTCCACGCATTAGATTTATAAAAAACGTTTCCAAATTATCATCGGCGTGATGAGCGGTTAAAACATAATCAAATTTTAACTGTTCAGCTAATTCTTGAAACCAGTTATAACGCAAATCTCTTGCGGCCATTTGAATGGAAATATTATGTTCTTCGGCGTAAACTTCAGTCTCAAAACTCTCTATAAAAACTTCCAAATCTAAATCTTCGGCTAACTCCAATACAAAATCTTCGTCTCCATCACTTTCATCTCCACGTAAGTTAAAATTACAGTGTGCTAAAGATATATTTAATTTTAATTTATGACATAAATGCGTTAAAACTACGCTATCCATACCTCCAGAAATGGCAATTATTAGCTTGCTCTTCGCTAAAAAGGGAAGGTTTTTCTCGATATGGTTTTCAAAATCAATTAAGGTCATATATTTATATTGCGTTTTTTTAGTCGACTTAAAATAACATAATTACCAATTTACACTTTTTAAATAAGCAAAATCTATAATCCTTTAGCTTCCAAGGCTTGTCGCATAGCTTTCGCTTTCACTAAACACTCATCATACTCATTTAGCGGATTACTTTTTGCCGTAATAGCGCTACCAACTGAATAGGATACATATTGATTGGTCTGGTTATACAGAATACTGCGAATAACTACATTAAAATCGAAATTACCAGTCGGCGTAATATACCCAACAGCGCCAGAATATAAACCGCGCTTGGTTTCTTCCAGATTTTCAATAATATTCATGGCCGATATTTTCGGCGCTCCCGTCATGCTTCCCATAGGAAATGTAGACTCAATAATATCTACAGGATTTGCGGTTTCTGTAACCGTACTTTGAACAGTTGAAATCATTTGATGTACTTGCTCAAAACTATATATCTGGCATAATTCGGGTACATGAACGCTCCCTTTTATAGCGGTTTTGGATAAATCATTTCGTACTAAATCGACAATCATTATGTTTTCACTCCGTTCTTTTTCATCAGCTGCTAATGCAGTTTTAAGCCTATTATCTTCTTCTTGATTCCCTGAACGTTTAGCGGTTCCTTTTATAGGTTGAGAAATCACGGTGTTTCCTGTTTTTTTCAAATACCGTTCAGGAGAAGCAGACATGAGATATTTATCTGCTATTTTTAAAAATGTGGCAAATGGTGGTTTAGAAATTGAATTGAGATTATTATAAATTTCTAATGGATTAACTTGAGTGTTTTCAGCATAAAATTCCTGACAGAAATTAGCTTCGTAAATATCGCCACGATGAATATGAACGAGCACTTGTTTTACTTTTTCTAAATACGCATCCTTTGAGATTCGCTGTTTTATTTTGATAAGATTATCAGAAATTTTCAGATTGGATGTCTTTCGACTGCACTCAAGATGACAATCGTTAAACTCTTCAATAAACTCTAAATCCTCCTCAATTTCGTCATCTATCATATTCAAATAAAGCATTTCAACCTGATTACCTTTAAATAAAAAGATTTTCTTTGGTTGAAAAAAACATAAATCAGGAAATTCTAAACCATCAAAATTTTTGGATTTCAATGGTTCGGTGTCGTTTTTCAAGTCGTAAGTTAAATAGCCAAATAGCCAATCGTTTGTTAACGTTTGATATTCTTTTAATTTTTGAAAAGCGTCTATAAAATCGGTTTGCATGCTTGTAAAAGCATCCACGGCTAAAACAGCATCATAACTGTTATTTACGTCGGTGTAGTTATTAGAATCCAACCATAAAACCTCACGGAATTGTTGACTCCAAAGAAGTAACTGATTTTTAAAGACCTGAATGTCTTTTGGCTGATATATGTGTAATTTTCTCAAGAAAAAAGTTATTTACAAATTACCGAAAATTTCATTGGATAAAAAAGCAAGAATGCCCTTGTTATAAATAGTGTTCGGTTAGAAAGAGACGAATTTTAAAAAATGATTTGTTTTTGATACCATTTTATTTTAATTTTCTTGAGTTAATGCTTTAGTGTCGTGAGATTAAAATTCTATAAAAAACGCGCAAAAAAAAACATTTTTAGTTTGGCTGTATTTCCGACCACACATTAAATACATGTTATAAAGTTGCAATGCCATAAAGCATAAGAGTTATAAAAGATTTATCTTTGTAGACTAAAACAAAAACTTTTGGACGCTATTACATTTCAAGATTTAAAATTAAATACACCTTTATACAACGGATTAGACGATTTAGGTTTTACCAATCCCACACCAATTCAAGCTGAAGCCTTTAACGTGGTGGCATCAGGAAAGGATGTTGTTGGTATAGCACAAACTGGTACGGGGAAAACCTTTGCTTATATGTTACCTATTTTAAGAAGTCTAAAATACTCGGATCAGGAAAATCCACGTATTTTGGTTTTAGTGCCAACTCGGGAATTGGTGGTTCAAGTGGTTGATGAAATTGAAAAACTTGCCAAATACATTAACGTTCGTGTTTTAGGCGTTTATGGTGGTGTAAATATTAATGCCCAAAAACGTGCGGTAGCTGAAGGCGTAGATATTATTGTAGCAACACCAGGACGATTATATGATTTAGCAGTAAGTCGTGTTTTACAGTTAAAATCCATACAGAAATTAGTAATTGATGAAGTGGACGTTATGTTGGATTTAGGGTTTAGACACCAACTGATTAATATTTTTGATATTTTGCCAGAACGTCGTCAAAACATTATGTTTTCGGCAACAATGACAGACGATGTGGACGAATTAATAAATAGTTTTTTTATTGCCCCACAACGCGTTTCTATTGCAGTTTCTGGAACACCTTTAGAAAATATTGCCCAAGAGAAATTTGCTGTTCCTAACTTTTACACCAAATTAAATTTACTTAAAAGTCTTTTAAAGGATAAGGAAAACTATCATAAAGTATTAATTTTTGTGGCTTATAAGAAAATGGCCGACAGACTTTTTGACGCTTTAGATGAACGCTTTCACGAAGAATTATGCGTAATTCACTCTAACAAAACACAAAATTATCGTTTACGCAGTATTGAGCAGTTTCGCGCTGGAGACAATAGAATATTAGTCGCTACAGATGTAATGGCTCGTGGATTGGATATTGATAATGTATCGCATGTTATAAATTTTGATACACCAAGTTTCCCGGAAAACTATATGCATCGAATTGGTAGAACCGGTCGTGCAGAACGCGAAGGTCATGCCCTACTTTTTTATACTGAAAAAGAAAAAGAAGCTTTAGATCGCATTGAAAGTTTAATGCAAATGACGATTCCAGAATTGCCTTTTCCTGAAGATGTTGCGATTTCTACAGATTTATTAGAAGAAGAACGTCCGCAAATTAAAGAACGAAACAATCCAACAAAGTTGCGTGATGAAGATGCACCCGGACCTTCATTTCATGAGAAGAAAGAAAAAAATCAGAAGGAAAATTTAGGAGGATCTTATAAAGCGAAGATAGCAGCGAAATATAAAAAGCCTAAAACTCGTGGCGATAAGAATTATAATAAGCGGAATAAGAAATAGTAAATCTTGATTTATTAAAACAAATAAGTTTTAGAAGAAATGGGGACTAGATAGTCTGGAATTATTCAGTTATTCGAGAATATCTATTAGTTTGTTCGAAGTTTCTTTAATTTATAAGGAGTCGTCAATACCTTTAGATTATTCAAAATTTATTATCTTAAGTTTAAGATCGACCTATTTTATCAAGTTATAGTTCGCAATTTATACTTATATCAAACACTGTTCAATCAGTTGAAAACTGAAAGGCTTTTTGCAATAGTTAATTCTTTGTCTTTCTATATAAACTAAAAAGTTTCAATTTGAGCCTTAATGGATAAAATGGTTGGGTGTTTTTATAAAAATCACTCCTCTAATAAATTAAATAACTACGTCCATATTATTATCTCTTATTTTTCTTTAAATCGAGAAGGATGAAAAGGAATAAACAGATTTCTTGTTTCTAGAGCTAGTTTTTATCACCTTGATAAACAAGACGTTTTGGAATAGCGAGATGAATATCATTTTTATCAAGCGCTTTTTTAACGGCTTCCATTTGTTCAAAATATACATTCCAAAAATCATCGGAAGTAGACCAACATCTGGCAGAAACTTTCATTGCATAATCACCCATACCGGTTAACCAAACTTGTATAGGTTCGCCTTTAACCAAATCAGGATGTACTTTTAAAGCGTTCGTGATTATTTCACGGAGTTCGTCAAAATCTTCATCGAATGAAAAATTTAGATCTATTTCTATTCGTCGATAAGGTTCTATGGAACGATTGTCCATATCATCGTTGGCTACTTTACCATTTGGCAAGGTGATTAACCTGCCATCAAAAGTTTTAATTCGGGTATACAAAATGTCAATTTGTTGTACATAACCCAAATGATCATTGATGTAAACCAAATCATTAATTTTGAAAGGTTTAAACGCCAAAATAAGCACGCCACCAGCAAAGTTGGCTAAACTGCCTTGTAGAGCAAAACCAATAGCAAGCGCCGCAGCGCCAAACATGGCCATAAACGAAGAGGCTTCAATTCCGAGAATGGTACCAACAACAAAAATTAATAAGGCATAAAGAACGAAAATACTCAAACTTTGAATAAAAGTTTTCAAAGTGGGCTCCATATGCGATTTATTCATAAAAGTACGAAGCAAGCGCATCGTAAATTTAATAACAAATAAACCAAAGAATAAAGCCACAGCAGCATATATCACATTGGGACCAAAATCGATTAAAAACTTTAATAAGGCATCTTTTAGTTTTGTCCAGATACTTTCATTCATAGGATTCGGATTCTTTTATTTAAAATTAAGGTTTCTCAATAGATTTTCGCCCACTTAATCTGACGTTTTTTTAACGTAATTGGCAAAGGTAAGCACTATATACTCTTTATATGCATAGTTTTTTAAAATCTGGACATCTCTAGTAACACTTCCCAAAAATAAATCCATAATATTATTTCCGGTTATTGCTTAACTTAAAATAATATTAATTTAACCTTTTATAGCATGAATTAAAATGGCTTCACGTTTCTTTTAAATGACGAATGGTTTTAATAACTTCTTTTTAAATATTTA
The DNA here is from genome assembly GCF_000224335.1 of Bizionia argentinensis JUB59. Lineage (GTDB taxonomy): Bacteria > Bacteroidota > Bacteroidia > Flavobacteriales > Flavobacteriaceae > Algorimicrobium > Algorimicrobium argentinense. Next base: position 358,528 of record NZ_AFXZ01000002.1, read on the forward strand.
TATAGGGAATAAAAAGGGCTAAAAATTTTAAACGTGATGGGCGTCAATTTATCCTCTGGGTCTTTCGACTAAACTATGACTTATTATAAAATATTTTGCCGTATTGGAACTTAAACCCGTAACCAAAAATAATTTCACGCCTGTTTGTTCCATCAAAATCACTTACATAAGGATTAATACCAAAGCTGTTAAAATAAAGACTAAAGGATAAATCCTATATAGTTTCTCCTTAAGCCGACGTTAATACTATAAAAATTACAATACTTTTACATAACTAATAGCAATATTTTATGACGTATATTATAATCGCTTTTGTGGCATTGGTTGGATTTGTCATTTTCGCCTTTTTCTTTACAAGGAAAAAGCCTGTTGAACCCTTTCCAAAGCCTTGGCACGATTTACTTTTGGAGCATGTCGAATATTATAGTCAACTTTCAAAAGTTGACCAAAAGCGTTTTCAGCAACGTATGATGTTGTTTTTAAGCGAAGTATACTTGGACAGTGTCGGTTTTGAACTTAATGATTTAGATAAAATCCTGATTGCTTCCAGCGCCGTAATTCCCGTTTTTAATTTCGCAGAATGGCACTACCACAATTTAAGTACTGTTTTAGTATACCCTGAAGATTTTAATGAAGATCTGGGTTTTGATGAGACCGATAAAAAACGTCATATCTCGGGAGTTGTGGGAAATGGCCGATTTGAAAAACAAATGATTCTCTCGCGGAAAGCACTGCATCATGGATTTCATCCAAGTTCTCATAAAACTAATACAGCTGTTCATGAATTTGTACATTTAATTGACAAAATGGATGGTATTACAGACGGCGTTCCAGAGCGATTAGTTGCTAGACCTTATATTATTCCATGGCTAAAACTCATACATAAGGAAATGGAAGCTATTAATGATAATAAATCGGATATCAGAAATTACGGAGGAACCAATGAAGCAGAATTTTTAGCAGTTGCTTCAGAGTATTTTTTCGAACAACCTAAACTGATGAAAAAAAAGCATCCTGAATTGTACAAAATGCTTAAATCCTGCTTTCGAACACCATAAAATTTATAACTACACCTAAATTATCAAGCGCTTTTTTAACGAATAACGAGCAAGGGCACTTTTATATTACTTATCAATAAATCGTTGGTAACACTTCCCACAAATAAGGATGTTATATTATTTCCGCCTATTGCCGAACTTACAATAATATCAAATTTACCTTTTTTGGCGTGAAGCACAATGGCTTCAACTACAGACAAGTTCTCTCTGTCCGTATACCGGAATTGAAGTTGCTCTGGAAGTTTATATTTTTTCCGAAATTGCTTAACTTTCTCCTTCAAATGAAGAATCGTTTTACCGATTGCTTTTTCAGTGTTGATATATGGGAAGAAAAAGGACGGAATATTGTAAACGTGAAGCGCCTCAATTTTTCCGCCAGATCGTTCGACTAAACTGTCAGCTACTCCAAAACATTTTGATGAAGCGGAACTGAAATCCGTTGGAACTAAAACGTTGTCCATGCTATGTTTGGCTTCTTCCGGAACCAACAAAACATGAGCGTCTAGCATCCTAACTAATTTCTGACTTAAAGCACCTGTTCCCTGCAGTTCGTCCTTATTACCTGTAACCATGACATCAATTCTATATTCGTCAGCCATATGACTTAAAATGCTTTCGGTATAATCGTCAGAAGTAATTAGCACCGTATGCGGAACTGCAGCCGTATAATTTTTATCGATAGTTTTTTGCAAACCACGATCTACAATGTCTTCTACCGTAATACCTTCTTCAAGGAACTCGTCGTATAAATCGTATAATTTATATTGTTTAATGTTATGTGTAAAATATAAATGTTCAATATTCCATACCTTACAAAGAAAGCTTACATATCCCAATAAAATGGCATCCATTTCAGTCAAGTCCAAAGCCACCATTAATCTCAACTCATTTTCTAACTTTATCTTCTTTGTCATTTTTTTAGCTTAACTATTTCAAATTTTGGTTTATTTACAGATCCGTTGTATTCGATTTTTTATCGGGTTCTTTTTCAGGTTCAATCTTTTTCAAGTTTTTCTCTTCCCGCTCCTCGTTTACCAGATTCAATATGTTTTTTCTATAGGTTGCCCGCTCCAGTAACTTTTCTTTTCGTTCTGCTTTATCATAATCTTCATTAATTCCTCTAAACAAGGAAAAGCACATCATAATTAAGAGAATAGCAAAGGGTAATCCAGAAATGGTAACAACCGTTTGTAGCGCGTTTAAACCACCTCCGTACATTAAAACAGAAGCAATAATACCTGTGGCAACTGCCCAGATGACTCTTTGATATCTTGGCGTTTTTAATTTGCCGCCAGACGTAATACTATCAACAACTAAAGCGCCTGAATCCGCTGAAGTTATTATAAAACTACATATAAGAATAACGCCTAAAACTTTGAGTAACATGGCTAATGGAAACTTATCGAAAAACACATAAAGTGCTGTAGAAATATTATCATTAACTGCGGCAATCATTGCTGTATCTCCGAGAAGTATATCGCGCATGGTGGTACCTCCAAAGGCACTAAACCATAGGAATGTTACCAAAGCAGGTAAAATAAGTACACATAGAATAAACTCTTTTATGGTTCGTCCTTTAGAAATTCGTGCAATAAACGTCCCAACGAATGGCGACCAAGATATCCACCAACCCCAATACATAATGGTTCGTGTTTTTTGCCAATTAGTTCCTTGTAAGGATTCGGTCCAAGTGGACATATCTACAAAATGCACTAAATAACTTCCAATATTTTGTATATAGGATTTAAAAATAAATGTGGTAGGTCCTAAAATTAATACGAGCAAAAAGATAGTTGATGCAACTCTCACGTTCAACTTACTTAACATTTGAACACCTCTATTAACACCGCTAAACGCGGAAATAGTGGCTGCTAATGTTACCCCTACAATAATAAGTACTTGATAAAACAAGGAACTCGGAATACCAAATACATGCGTAAGTCCGGAGTTAATTTGTCCTACTCCAAATCCGATAGTTGTAGCTAGCCCAAAGAGTGTTGTAATGACAGCCATAATATCAATTACATCTCCCATCCATCCATAAATTCGATTTCCTAATAAGGGATAAAATGCGGAACGTAACGTTAATGGCATTTTTCTATTAAACGTAAAATACGCTAAAGAAAGTCCAACAACCGAATAAATAGCCCAACCGTGAATACCGTGGTGAAGAAAAGAAAAATTAATAGCTTCTTGTGCTATAAGCGCTGGGTCTTGTCCTGCTAATCGTGGTGGATTTAAAAAATCGCGAACAGGATCGGCAATACTGAAAAGCACCAATCCATTTCCAATTCCAGCACTAAAAAGCATAGCAAACCATGCCCATAAACTAAATTCGGGTTTTGCTTTATTACCGCCTATTCGAATAGCTCCAAACTTACTAAAGGCCATATACAAACAAAAGACAATGAATAAATTAACTGCCAAGGTATAAATCCACCCGCCGTGAGCAGAAACATAGGTTTGAGCCATTCCGAAATAATAATCGGCTTCTTCCTCAAATATTAAAGTGAAACCAACAGTAAGAATCATAACGGCAATAGCGGAGAAAAACACCGTTTTGTTAACAACCAGACCTAAAAACTGGGAAGCACTTTCTTTTCTAGTGACTTTTATTGACATATTAAAAATAAATTGTTAAAAATAAGTAAGAATAAAAAACCAAATCGATAAAGCGATAGAGATTGTAGTTTTAGAAATAACGGTTAATTAAAATCCTTTATAAATGAATTATAAATCAGAAAAAGTTATAAATAGTAATCTGAAGTTGAGGCAGTAATTTATAGCGAATAAGGCTGGTTTTCATAAGTGATTGTCTTAAAAATGATCAAAGCATATAATACTACAAAATAATTCCCTTTACAAGTTTTCATATGATTGTTTTATAATTATCTTTAAGATTACAACTTAAAAAAAAGATGATTAAAAGAGTGATTGTGCAACTATTGTTACACTTAAAAACACTGATAACTTCTAATTTTGCACGTAATAGAAGTTGTTATTTTAAATAGTTGGAATAAAACAACAAATCAAATTCAAATATAAATGGAGGATATGATCTTTTATGATAGAATGCAATTTGCATTTACTATCACGTTTCATTATTTGTTTCCGCAATTAACCATGGGTTTATCCTTACTAATTGTCTATTTTAAATGGAAATTTTTAAGAACTAAAATCGATAAATATAATGATGCTGCCATATTTTGGATGAAAATTTTCGCATTAAATTTCGCTATGGGTGTTGTAACCGGAATCCCCATGGAATTTCAATTTGGAACCAATTGGGCAAAATTTTCGGAACTCACCGGTGGTATAATTGGTCAAACCCTTGCCATGGAAGGTATGTTTTCTTTCTTTTTAGAATCCTCCTTTTTAGGTCTATTTCTGTTTGGCGAAAAACTACTTGGCCATAAATTACACTTTGTTACCGGGTTTTTGGTCTTTCTAGGCTCTTGGGCTAGTGGTTATTTAATACTTGCCACACACTCATGGATGCAATATCCTGTTGGTTATGAAATTTTAGAAAACGGTAAATTTGTTCTAAATAATTTTGGTGCCTTATTTTCTAATCCTTGGCTACTTCCCTCCTATTTACATAATCAAGCTGGCTCCATGGTAACATCATCATTTGTTATGGCCGGTGTTGGTGCTTTTTACTTGTTGAGTAATAAACATAATGAATTCGGAAAACTTTTTGTAAAAACAGGTGTTATTTTCGGTCTAATTTCAAGTTTATTAGTCGCATTTCCTACAGGCGATTTATTAGCTAAAAATGTTGCAGAACATCAACCTGTTGCTTTTGCGGCTATGGAAGGTATTTTTGAAACAGAAGATGGTGGAGCCGAAATTGTACTAATTGGCCAACCTAACATGTTAGAGAAAAAACTAGACAATAAAATTGCCGTTCCTAACATTTTAAGCTTCTTAACCTACCAGGATTGGAATATGCAAATAAAAGGGCTGAATGAGTTTGATGAAGATGTTCATCCTACTAACGTTCCTGGTTTATATTATGCATATCATATTATGGTTGGTTTAGGAACTATTTTTATTGGCTTAATGCTTTTAGCAGCTTTTCAGCTGTTTCGAAAAAAGCTCTACAAAACTACTTGGATTCTCTGGGCGCTCATGCTTATGATTCCGTTTCCATATATTGCTAATACCACGGGTTGGTACACAGCCGAATTAGGGCGACAGCCTTGGTTAGTATACAATTTATTGCGCACGGCCGACGGTGCATCACCAACGGTTTCTTCTGGAAACACATTATTTACTTTACTTGGTTTTATAGGTTTATATCTGCTTTTAGGCATGTTGTTTTTAATGTTAGCAGGGAAAATTATTAATAAAGGACCACAACTTAATCAACATTAATTATGGAGTTATTTTGGTATATAGTATTAATGACTATGCTAGCTATTTACGTCGTTTTAGATGGCTATGATTTTGGTGCAGGAATTATTCATTTATTCTTTGCAAAAACAGAAAAAGATAAAAAAGCAATTACCAATGCTATTGGACCCTTTTGGGACGCTAATGAAGTTTGGTTAATTGCTGTAGGAGGTGTCTTATTTTTTGCCTTTCCTACTTTGTATGCGTCATCATTTAGTGGTTTTTATTTACCGCTCATGTTAATTTTGTGGTTACTTATTTTTAGAGCTATTGGTTTAGAGCTACGCGGTCAAATTAAAAACGCCATGTGGGAAGCCATATGGGATAAGGCTTTTGGAATAGCCAGTTTATTATTAGCACTATTTTTTGGTGTCGCTTTAGGAAATATTGTAAGAGGTGTAAATTTAGGAAATGTTGTAAATGGTGTTTCTACCCATGAAGCGCATTATTTCTTTTTACCGCTTTGGAATTCAACTTTTAGTCCGCAAGCAGAGCAATTAGGAGTTATAGATTGGTTTACATTATTATTAGGGGTAATTGGTGTTGTAGCGCTGACTATCCATGGCGCCAATTGGATTATTTTTAAAACGAATTCAGACCTTAATAAAAAACTTAAAAAAGTAGTCTTTAATCTGAATATAGTTATGGTGGCTTTAGTTATCACCTCATTATTAGTTTGGCATGTTATAGAGCCTAAACCATTTCATAACTTTATGCAATACCCATGGTTATGGATATTGCCAGTAATTGCTTTAACAGGTTTAATCGGGTTGTTTAAAGTGAAATCTTTCAAAAAAGATGGACATGGTTTTGTTTTTTCAACCTTATTTCTATTAGGAGGCTTGGCTTCTACGGTAGCTTCAATTTTTCCTAAAGTTTTGCCTTCAACAAATGCTATAAACCCAGATTTAACAATCTATAATGTGGCTGCGGATGATTATGGATTAACAGTTGGAGTCTATTGGTTTGCCATTGCCGCCGTTTTAGTGGTTATTTATATGATCATTCAATACAGAGTTTTTAATGGCAAAATGGACGATGTAGGTTACGGAGACCACTAATTAAAATATTTAAAACCATGACGGGAACTTTAATTTCTTTAATCAGTATTTTCATAGGTATTGTTGGTGCTAATCTTATGGGGTATTTCAAAAAGAAATACGCTTTAGGTTTTACGGGAAATACTTTAGTCGGTGTGTTTGGTAGTATTTTACTTGTAAAGTCTTTTGGAAGAATAGGTTTTAGTCCCTGGGATATTATTTATAATGACGGCTTCAATATTAATTTATTTATAATAAATTGCGTGGTTTCATTTTTAGGCGGCGCTTTAGGAGTTGTAGTTGTAAAAAAAATAATGAAAAAGTTGAATAAGGCGGACACCCCTAGAGAGTGAATAGATTATTTAATTTAAGGGTTGACTTTCCATTGTGATTAACCAAATTAATTATGGAATTAAAACACATATTTAATTATGAAGCAAAAGGCAGCATGAAACAAAGCTACAATGAGACTCTATTTTATAAAAACGTTTATATTGCGTTAAACTAAAAAAAAATAACTTCTTAATAAAACTCATTATACTGCTGACGAATTATTAGCATAACATTTTTAAAATCATAAATTACAAGCCATGGAATTAATAGAAGTTTTTGGATATTTAAGCGCATTAGTAATTGGTATCACGCTCGGTCTTATTGGCGGCGGCGGATCTATTTTAGCTGTTCCAGTATTGGCCTATTTATTTTCTATCGATGAAAAAGCAGCAACAGCCTATTCCCTATTTATTGTTGGCGCCAGCGCTTTAGTTGGTGGTGTAAAACAGCACCTAAAAGGTTTTGTAGACTGGAAAACAGCTATAGTTTTTGGTATTCCATCTATAATTGGTGTCTCATTAGTTCGCTTATATGTCGTTCCTGCTTTACCTGAATCTTTATTTTATATTGGCGACTTTGAAGTTACCAGACGTATGGCAATGTTCGGTTTTTTTGCTTTCTTAATGATTCCTGCGGCTTTTTCTATGCTAAAAAAACCAAAAGAAAAACTAGCGGATTTAACTGTTCAAGTTTCTTATAATTATCCTTTAATTATTCTTGAAGGATTAATAGTTGGCGGAATTACTGGTTTTATTGGAGCCGGCGGTGGTTTTTTAATTATTCCTGCACTTGTTATATTAGCAAAAGTAGAAATGAAGATAGCCATTGGCACATCTTTAATAATTATAGCTATTAAATCCCTACTCGGTTTCTTTATTGGCGACGCCTTAACCATGACTATAGATTGGTCTTTTCTAATGCTTTTTACAGGTTTATCCTTTGTTGGAATTTTTATTGGTAGTTATTTAAGTAATTTTATTGATGGTAAAAAACTAAAAAAAGGCTTTGGATACTTCATTTTCGTAATGGCTGCCTTTATTTTCTATATGGAATTTTTTGTGCAGTAGAAATAGATGATAAATATCATAACTTTTATGATTTAGAAGTTATATTTTTAATTTGAAGTTATTAAATCATTTTACGTATAAATTTTTTCAATTCTATTTTTGGAAAAAAAGAAAAACCAAAAGATACCGTTAAACTTCTGGATCCTGCCGATTTTAAAGATGCTACATTAAACCAAAATGTACAATTAATAGACGTTAGATCGCCTGACGAATACCAGTCTGGACATATTAAAGATGCAAAAAACATCGATTTCTATTCTGGCAAGTTTAATGTTGACTTTAATAATATTTCAGATCCAAAATTAAAACGCATGCTTGTTTTTAATTGCCAAAAAGAGCATTGGAGATTATGGATGGTTAAAAAATACATACTTCCTTATTTATACTGGAACAAAATGCTGAAAGGAAAAGAGATTTAAAATATTCTATTTTACACTTAAAATGATAAAAGAGGTATGGACTTATTATAAGCCTTTACCTCTTTTTAGTTATCTAATTTTCGGGCTTTTGTCTTGCTTTTCTGCGCAAAGTAACTTATGTTACAGTATAGCACTCGACTATAGCTTATCTTTATAGTAAATTTAAAAACAATAATAAAAAACAATAATTATGGAAGCAGATTTAAATATTCAGGAAGTAAACGCTATGCCAAGAATTGGCGATAATGCTCCTGATTTTGAAGCCGTCACAACTACAGGCAAAATAAAATTTTCAGAATTCGCAATAGATAAGTGGGTTATAATGTTTTCGCATCCAGCGGATTTCACGCCAGTATGCACAACAGAGTTAACTGGTTTTGCTAAACGTAAAGGCGAATTTGACGCACTTAATACCCAGCTATTAGGTTTAAGTATTGATAGTATTCATTCCCATTTAGGTTGGGTTCAAAACGTAAGAGAAAACACAGGCGTTTATTTCGACTTTCCAATTATAGCGGATATCGATATGAAAGTAGCCAAACTTTACGGGATGTTACAACCTAATGAAAGTGAAACAGCTGCTGTACGTGCGGTATTCTTTATAGATCCGAAGAAAAAAATTCGGTTAGTCATGTATTACCCATTAAACGTTGGTAGAAATATGAATGAAATTTTACGTTCTTTGGAAGCCCTTCAAATTTCAGATAAACATAAAGTTGCCATGCCATTAGATTGGAAAAAAGGTGATAAAGTTATTGTAGGTCCACCAAAAACTTTAGATGAGTTAAATGCACGATTAGCAGATGATTCTGTTGAAAAAGTAGATTGGTACCTTGCTATGAAAAATATTTAGTATATTCAGATCAGTCTTGATTTTAATTAAATCAAGACTGATATTTTTTTAATTTAACTCCATAACTTATGATAATAAAGCAATTTCAAGACAAACCGTTAGCACATTACTCCTACGCTATTATTAGCGAAGGTAAGATGGCGTTGGTAGATCCAGCTAGAAATCCTACGCCCTATTATAAATATGCTGAAGAAAATAATGCTAAAATTATAGCGATTTTTGAAACACATCCGCATGCCGATTTTGTGAGTAGTCATTTACAAATACATGAGGAAAAAGGCGCAACAATCTATGTAAGTAAATTGGTTGATGCCAATTACCCACATCAATCTTTTGATGATGGAGATACTCTTAAAATGGGAAAAATCACATTCTCCGCTATTAATACGCCTGGTCATTCGCCAGACGGGATTACTATTATGGCTAAAGATGAAAATAATAAACACGCTATGTTTTCTGGAGACACGTTGTTTATTGGCGATGTTGGAAGACCCGATTTACGTGAAAAAGCGGGTAACATGAGAGCTACCAGAGAGAAATTGGCCAAAAGTATGTACCATACCATCCAAAATAAATTCAACCATTTACCTGATGATACTTTAGTATATCCAGCACACGGAGCTGGTTCCTTATGTGGAAAAAACATGAGCACAGATCCATCCAGTACTTTAGGCGAAGAGCGCGCGAGCAATTGGGCTTTCAAAAAACAAACAGAAAAAGAGTTTGTCGATACTATTTTAATGGATCAACCTTTTATTCCTTCCTATTTCGGTTATAATGTGGATATAAATAAAACGGGCGCTGAAAATTTTGATAAAAATACTAATAGTATTCCTATAAAACTTGAAGTTAAAAGTCTTCCAGAATCAAGTTTGATTATTGATATTAGAGATGAGGCCGATTTCAAAAAAAATCATCTTAAAGGAAGCATTAATATTATGGCTAGAAATGAAGACGATAAAATAGAAACTTGGTTAGGCTCTATTGTTAATCCTAAAGAAAAGTTTTATCTCGTTTTAAATTCTATTAATGATAAAGATGAAATAATTGCGCGTATTGCCAAAATAGGCTACGAAAATCAAATTGAAGCTATTGTTACACTTTCAGATAATTCATTACAAAAATCAGAAACATTTGATTTAGAACATTTTAAAAATAATGAGGATGCGTATACTATTATCGATATAAGAAATAAGAGTGAGGTTGCTGAAGGCAAGATATTTGAAACTGCCATTAATATTCCGCTTAACGAATTACGAGAATCAGAAGAAACGCTTCCAACTAACAAACCTTTTGTTGTGCATTGCGCCGGCGGTTATAGAAGTGCAGCGGGAAGCAGCATTCTTCAAAAAAATCTTGATTATGCAACGGTTTTTGACTTAAGTGACGCCATAAAAGAATTTCAAGATTAAGTTTTGTATGCTCCAAGGATATTAATTAACACTTTATAAAATTATAAATAGAAAACCGCATTAGATTAAAAATCTGATGCGGTTTTTTTTATATACTAATTTGAAGATTATTATTTCAAACTCTTCAAAAATTCTTTAAAATCGGGTGCATTATAATCTGCCATTCCTTTGTGTTTTAGTGCTAAATTTCCTTTAGCGTCAATAACATAGGTTGTTGGTATCGCGGTTGATTCATACATTTTTGGTAATCTGCTAGCTGCTGCATAAATAGGCAAATTATAACCTTTACTTGAATTAAAAGCTTTGGCTGTTTCAAAATTCTTATCTACGGACAGAATTACAAAAGCTACATCATCCCCTACTTCATCGTACAAGTTTTTAATGCTGGGCATTTCAGCTATACAAGGCGGACACCAAGTGGCCCAAAAATTTATAAAGATAACTTTACCTTTTAATGCTTCCATAGATGTGATGTTTCCATCTTTATCCATCAGCTTCAAATTATAATCAGCCTTTATAGCGTTCGTCACCTCCTTACTATCTTTATTTTTGTCTGCATTTTGTATTTCATTTTCCAAATTAAGATTCATAATACCTGTAGCCAATATACCACGTTGTGCAAAACCAATAACTTCCGCATGCATTCCAGTTGCATAAAGTGTTATAGCAACTACGGCAATGATGCCGTAGTTTAACCATGTTTTATTTTTCTTATAAGATGATTTAATATTTTTCATAATCTTTCGGACTTATTGAAATTTATAATCAGTTCCTGGAACCGTCGAAAAAGAATACTCTCCTAAATAATCGCAATAAGCACGACCATCTAATTTTGGTGAAACTGGTGAATGTACTTTAAGGTATTCTTCTATCACATCATGAATGGTATAATTCATTTCTTTCACATCCTTTACATCAGACATTCTACACAAGTTATCAATTGGATCACCAGGACGCACACAAGCAGAAATTGTATAATATTGGTCGTCTTTCATTTCTTCACCTTTTACTATGATGCTAGAAATACGTTCGCCTCGTGGGTTCTGACTTTTAAAATCGACATCCATTCCAGAGAATCTAACTAACCAACCACCAAAACGCTCGGTTGGATTTTGCGCAAACGCATTATGCATTTCCTTTTCTAACCAATCCTTAATTTGTTTACCAGTAGCTTTCCCTGTTTTAACATTTTCATTAACCGGTAGTAAATTCCAAAGGTTTGCTCTTGTAATAGCCGCTGGCTCTCCATTTTCTGGAACCACTGGATTACCAAAACGAAAACCGTTTGAAATAGAAATATCAGCTCCAGTTTTCCATCTTGCTGCATCCGTGAATAAATTATCCATTGGATTTTCAACGGTTAAGTAACGATAAAGAGGTGCGTTTGTATAGCCAATTATCGTTTCTAAATGATCTTTATAAGGTGCTTTTTCTTGATCTACAAGTGCTTGCATCTGTTTATTGGCTGGGTAAACTTCAGGATCTACATCAATTAAATCGTAATCATCGCCTACTAATTTACCTTCAACAAAATGAAGCGTTAATTTTCCAACAAACGAGCCAAATGCACCTGGTTCTGTAACCTTGGCATATTTACCTTGAATCATTTCTCGCAGGCGCTCGTGTGTATCATTTCCTAATATATAATCCGCATTTTCTGCAATTGGGCTACTTGCTAATTCTACTTGTTTAAAAATTCCAATATGCGTTACCAAGAAAATAACATCTGCTTTTTCTTTAAATTTAATATCATCTACTAATTGCTTCACGCTATTATCTAAACCACTAAAAGCAATTCCTTCACTAAAAATCGGGTTTTGTCTTACTGGAACATCTGGATCATTAATACCAATAAAAGCTAAACGAACGCCTTCAATTTCTTTTATGGTATAAGCTGGAAATAATGGTTCTTTATCTTCGTCGTGGTACATATTCTGAACAATAACTTCCGTATCAAAATCTTCCATAACTTCCATCATGATGTCTTTACCGTAAACAACTTCCCAGTTTCCTGGAATGATCACGTCATAACCCATGTTTTTTATGACTTTGGACATTACTCGACCTTGAGATAATGCTGCATAGCCACTACCCTGTATTAAATCGCCACCATCTATAATAAGCGTTCTATTTGGATTTTTTTTGCGTTCCTCATCAAAAATAGTTTTAATGTTTGCTAAACCACCTCGTTCTTTAAAAACGATCTCGCCATCTTCCCAAAATAATTCGGGGTGCGAATCTAATTGCCCATGAATATCCGCCGTTTGAAGTATGGTTATACTTATTGTGTCATTTTTCTTGACCTTGTTTTCTGTCAAGGCATTTCCTTTTTCTGATTTGCAGGAAACTGATAACGTTAGTATTCCTAATAGACCAACGGCTGCTAAAATAGTTTGTTTAATATTTTTCATAATTTATAGGCTTAAGCTTTTATACCCTTGTTTTTGTAATTGAAAATTGTGTAATATGCCGTTTTCTACGGTATTTATTTTATTTGGGATTTTTGATTTATCTACTTTAAATTTATTCATCGAGAAACCACATGCTATTAACTCCACTCCTGCTTTTTCGGCTTCACCAATAAAGTTTTTCATTTTTTCGGGATTTGTAATATCGCCGATATTCCTTCCGCAAATAATGACTTTAAATTGCCCAAAATCGTTACCTTCTTCAGCTTTTAAAGCTTGAGCGGTTAAAATTATGGGTTGTAATTGTGGGATTTTCTTGGTTAGTACCACATAATTATTTTTACTGGAATCCACTTGCTGCGCCTGAATATCTGTATGAGCAAACAGGGTCATAATGAATAAGACTGAACTAAAAATGTACGTTTTCATATTTATTTATATTGATTTATATTTGAGTGTTTTTGGTGTCGTTGAGTATAAAAAATAGAAGTCCACCTAGTATTGCTATGTTTTTAAACAGAGGTCCAAGTGATGTAATTTGTCCAACTTGAACCGTTAATGTAATGGGAATTAAAACTGCCACCAGTACGATAGCCGCCAATTTAGTTTTATAACCTATGAGAAAAAAGAAACCTGCTGCCAGCATTACTATACCTGATAGAATGACTAGTAATTGAGGTTCACCGAAAAAATAGGCGAAACCTTTAAAATTAACTTGTTCTATGCGTTGCGCCGTTTTCTCTACGTTTAATAAGTGATTTAATCCCGCCACTAGGAATATACCGCTCACCATTATGCGTAAGAGTTGTATGGAACGGCGACTAATTAATATTTTGGTCGTCATTATAAATGATGTAAAATGAATTGTTGATATTTCTCAATGTTAGAATGCTATAATTCATAAGACTGTGTTTTTACAGAAATAGAATTACAACGAGAGCATTGACTTTTAAATAATTAGTAATAGAAATTAAGCCGTCCGAGGAGGAGGTGATACGTTATCTAAATAACGGTAACTTAATGAGGACGTGAAATGATCGTCAAAAACAGTAATAAATTCTGCATCTCTAGTTTCCCACGAGAATAAATCAAATTGAAATGATGTTGTACAATTAATACTTAAAGTTAGCAATTGCACACTTGCATGATCTAATTGAGAAAAGCTGGCAGTATCATCTGTATTTTTAGAATTCGTGTGTTTCTTACAAAACGGATTTACCAACATAATATCACCGTTGGATATAAACGTATTCAATCCATTAGCATCTACAGCAAGAAATTTTGCCATAAAAATGAATATCAAAAGAGTCGATATGTACGTTTTATTCTTCACGATGGGACAAACATAAGAAAAGAATAGGCTCTATTTGTAACCTTTGTTACGTATCAATGTTAAATTACTATTAAAATAGAACAACACTCAAGTTTCACAGTCCTATGTTTTTCTAGAACTCCTTATATTTATTTAAGTAAAATATTTTGGCAGAAAGAATTACTGCGGATAAATAATCATTTTACTTAATTCAGAAAAATGTTTTTCAAGTTTAGCTGGAATTTTATCCAATTGACCAAAATAAGATATATAACCTCTTCTAGCCGATACCAATATAATAAAATCGCTATCATTTATGACTTTAGAAAGAATGAGAAAATCTTCCCAGTCTTTAAAATTATGGTAATTTAAAGTCATAGTTAATTTATTGGTTTTAGCATATTTCAAAATGGAAGTATATGTTTCCTTTGTACAATATAGATGAATTGGAATGGACAACTCTAAAGATAGTTTTGCGATTTTATGGATCCAAATAGCAAAACCTTCTTCCATCTCTGCATTTGGAGGAACAACTAAAAATAATCGTTTATGGTTTACCAAAGGCATTTCAAAATCACATATAAAAAGTGTTTTATCTGTATTCTCTAATATACTTTCCATTTTATCACCTATCAATTTATCTAGAAACCCTGTTTTTTGCGGCCATCCTAGCAAGATAATATCTGCCATAATCTCCTTGGCTGTCCTGGAAATTCCACTAGCAGCATTATGATCAATGGTGGCCATAATTTTAGCATTAGTATCTGAAGCCGTAGTCTCTTTAATAAATGATTCTAGACCTTGTTTAGACTTAAAAATAGCTTTTTCAGCCTCATCAGTATTAGGTACTACCGTTAACATGTGTAATGCATTAGGAGATTTTTTCTCTTTAATTAAAACGGCAAAATCCAGCACTTTCTCTATATTAACCAAATTAGCAATTGGAATAAGAATGGTTTCTCCTTTAGTTAAGGAACTTAATTCTAAGCTATCATCTTCATCTGAATTATGAATAATTTCTTTAGCTGCACTTTCAGTAGCAAAAGATGCAATTATACAGGTAACAAGGATAAGAACAACCGTTCCGTTTAAAATATTATCATCCAAAATTCCTGCTTTGTAACCCACTAAAATCACGGCCAAAGTTGCAGCCGCGTGCGCACTACTTAATCCAAAAATCAATTTACGTTGGCCTTTGGAGAATCTGAAAACTATTTGCGTAAAAAATGCAGCAAGCCACTTTCCTAAAATTGCCACTACCGTTAAAGTACTGGCTATTACAAGCGCCATTGGACCACTAAAAATTACACTTATATCAACCAGCATTCCAACACTTATAAGAAAAAATGGAATGAACAACGAGTTCCCAATAAAGCCAATACGATTCATAAGTGCCGAAGAGTGTGGAATAAGTTTATTTAAAGCTAATCCCGCAACGAAAGCTCCTATAATTGATTCCAATCCAGCCATTTCAGCCAAAAATGCAGAAAAGAAAACTACCGACAGCACAAAAATATAATGCGAATGCTTTTCACTTTCTAACTTTCGGAAAAACCATTTTGCAATTCTTGGTATAACTAGAAACATAATTGCAGAAAAAACAGCCAATGATACACCTAAACGAATCCAAAATTCTTGTGTTAATCCGCCATTATGAGATCCTAAAATTACAGCTAGCATAATAAGAACAGCTGTGTCCGTAATAATAGTTCCACCCACTGTTATGGCAACAGCAGCATTTTTAGACACACCTAGTTTACTGACTATGGGGTATGTTACTAAAGTATGTGTTGCAAACATACTTGAAGTAAGCAAGCTGGCATTAAAATCAAATCCCAACAAATAATGACATACTGGAAACCCTATACCTAGGGGAATAGTAAAAGTAAGAAATCCAAAAAGCAAACTTTTATTTCTGGTTGCTTTAAATTCATTTAGATCCAACTCCAAACCAGCAATGAACATAATATAAAGAAGTCCTATTGTAGAAAAAACATCGACAAATAGACTTTTTTCCAAAATATTTAATCCTGCAGGACCAATTATTATCCCTGATACTATAAGTCCAATAATACCTGGAATTCGAATTCTATTTAACACCACCGGTGCTAACAAAATAATAAAAAGAATTAAAGAAAAAATTAATACAGGGTTTTGAAGGGGGAGTTGAAACTCTTCTATAAGTTGATCAATAATGCTATTCATAATTCACTAAAGAGCTAAAAGGTTAAACTGCAATAATTAATTGCTCAAATAATATTTAATTACCTAGTACATTAATTAAAATTATTATTGAAAAGTAACAGATTTCAAAATTGAATATCTACATAAAAGACTTAATAAAACTCGATTTTTGGTTAAACAAACATAAGAAAAGAATAGGTTTGATTATTAACCTTAACTCTACTTGTCTGTTAAAAAATTCTTAAATAATAAAAAAACATATTTAAACAACAGGTTTTCATTTTTCTCATTTACTAAACCTCAATAAAAACACATGTAAAAGGTTCACTGATAAATAATTGAATAGAAAAACATTATAAGTTAAAACAATTCTCGTATATTATAATAGAAGATTTATTCATATAAATACCACGTTCTATTATTTAAATAATAATAATAATAATAATAATAATTAAAATAGATTCATCGATTTACTAACAGAAAATGATAATATCATTCGGTATGTATGTAACCAAAGTTACTGTGCAATGTTTAATAGTAGCATACCTTTAATAAAAATTAGAACAATGGCTAAAATAGTTATTCTCGGAGCAGGTATTTCTGGGCATGTAGCAGCAGCTCATTTGCGCAGAAAATTACCAAAACAACATGAAGTTTTAGTAGTGTCACCCAATAGTAATTACCAATGGATTCCATCAAATATTTGGGTAGGTATTGGTAGAATGAAGTCGAAACAAATTCTATTTCCACTAGCACCTTTATACAAAAGGAAAAACATTGGTTATAAACAAGCCAAGGCCATAACGTTTCATCCAGAAGGCGATAAGCAAGAAGTGAAACCATATGTTATGGTGGAATATGTGAAAGGTGAAAATAAAGGTGAGCAAGAAAAAGTTACGTACGATTACCTTATAAACGGTACAGGTCCAAAATTAGACTTTGAAGCAACTGAAGGTTTAATTCCTGGTCAAAATAAAGCATATTCGGTTTGTACATATACGCACGCTGATCATGCCTGGGAAGCTTTAGATGCACTTATCCAAGAAATGAAAAACGGAAAAAAAGTAAAAATATTAATTGGTACTGGACATGCGAAATCTACTTGCCAAGGTGCCGCATTCGAGTATATTTTGAATGTGGAACAAGAATTACGCCGTCATAAAGTACGCGATATGGCAGAAGTAACTTGGATATCCAATGAATATAGATTAGGCGATTTCGGTATGGATGGTATGCTATTAAGTTACAAAAGTATGACCATGAAGTCCCATGAAATGATTGAGATGGTTTTTGAAGACAGGGGCATAAAATGGATTTTGGGTTCGGCGGTTAATAAAATTGAAGATGGCATTGCGCATTACGAAAATTTAGAAGGTGAATTCAAAACTGAAACCTACGATTTTGCTATGCTAATTCCTGCATTTGCTGGACACGGATTTAAAGCTTTTGGCAAAAACAATGAGGATATTACCGATAAACTTTTTAGAGGCTTTATGATTGTGGATGCCGATTATACTGTAAAGCCCTATGAAAAATGGACCGTTCAAGATTGGCCAGAAACCTACCAAAATCCAACTTATAAAAATATTTTTGCGCCAGGAATTGCTTTTGCGCCACCACATCCAATTTCAAAACCCAGAACCAGTAAAAATGGAACAGATATTACACCTGCTCCACCAAGAACTGGTATGCCATCCGGAATATCAGCTCGGATTGTAGCCGATAATATTATTGACTCCGTTAAAAATGGCAAACCATCTTTAAACCACAAAGGATCCATGGGAAATATGGGCGCTGCGTGTATTGCATCAGCAGGTTATGGATTAACATCAGGTAGTGGGGTGAGCATTACGACATTTCCAATTGTTCCCGATTATGTAAAATATCCAAGAACGCAAGGTAGACAATTAGGAAAAACCTTTGGAGATATTGGTTTAGCAGGTCACTGGCTAAAATTAACCTTGCACTATGCATTTATATATAAAGCAAAAATGAAACCATTTTGGTGGTT
>NZ_AFXZ01000001.1 GCF_000224335.1 Bizionia argentinensis JUB59
GTTTTCTGGAACAATCTGGATGTTTTGGTATTAAAACTCCTTTGTTTATTGAGCTTGTTGTTTTAATTAAAAAATAATTTTGTTTTTTTTATACCAAAACATCCAAAACTATTTTAAGTGCGTATATATATCAAATGCACGTTTCAATAAGTAGATTAATAGCATAATCACTAATATCTTTTCTTACGAAAAACGTGTGTAATAGGTAGAAATAGTTGTTTTAGGTTGGGACAAAGAACAACTATTGGTTAGTTTAGTTAGAAAAAATCCTGCTTGACGTTTTTATACGACGAGCAGGATTTTGTAATTAATGGATGTTATAAAACGTAAATCGCTAATTAATAAAGCTCTTTAATTTTACGTAATTTTGTTTTCCACAGATTTAATTCTTGTTTATGTTTTTCAATGTTTTTATGAACTTCCTGAACTAATGGATTATCATCTTTTACATTCTTAAAAAACTGCAAGTTGTTTTCAAGCTGATTAATTTCGCTCTTAACCTCGTTAATACGCTTGCTTATAAATTGTCGTTCGTTATCCAAATGCCTTGAATCATCCGAGTTATTTAGTGATTCAAGCTTGTTTTCAAACTTAATTAATTCGGCTTCGTTTTTGTTTAGATTTAGTTTTTTGAAAACACCATCTAAAGCTTTATTTAATTTCCCTTCTATATAACGTTTATTAGAAGGTACATTTCCTACTAATTTCCAATTTTCAATAAATGCTTTTATACTAGCCAAATCAGTTTCTTTCTCGCCAGAAAGCTCCATGTTTTTCAATTCGTCCAACATTTTTGCTTTTTTGGTGTATGCTTCATTACCTTCAGCATTTACTGCGTCTTTTTCTTTATGTAAACGATCGAAAAAATAGTTACAAGCCGATTTAAATTGCTTCCAAATTTTGTCGCTATTTTTTCTAGGAACGTGTCCGATTTTTTTCCAATCGTTCTGAATTTTTTTCATTAATGCTGTGGTAGCATCAAAATCTTCACTTTCCTTATTGTCTTCCGCTATTTGAATTAAGTCCATTTTTTTCTGGAGATTATCAAATTGTGCTTTCTTTAAGTTTTTATAAAAAGCATTTTTCTTGCGATTAAAGTTTCTTACTGCATCTTTAAATTTAGCCCAAGTTTCTTCATTTACTTTAATAGGAACTTTTCCTGCACTGAAAAATAGGGTTCTAAATTCTTCGACAACTTTAATGCTTTTCTGCCAAGAGTTATGAGAGTCTGCATTTCTTTCACTGATTATATTAATTTGCTCAATAATTTCATTTTTAACTTCTAAATTCTTCTCATAAACCTCTTCTAATTCGGCAAAATGCACCTGACGTCTGTCATGAATAGTTTTTGTAGCGGTCTTAAAACGATTCCAAACATCTTCACGGTGTTCCTTGTCTACTGGGCCTAATTCCTCTTTCCACATTTTATGGAGAACCTGTAATTCTCTAAATGCACGGTTTAAATTATCGTCTTGTGCTAACTCCTCGGCGCGCTCAATGATTCTTAATTTCTGATCTAAATTATGTTTGAAATCTAAATCGCGTAAATCCCGATTTATATGCAGAAAATCATAAAAAACTTCCACGTGGTGGTGGTAACTATTCCAGGCGTTATTATATTTATCACGTGGAATTGGACCAGCAGTTTTCCAACGATCTTGAAGTTCTTTAAAATGTTTGTAAGTTGTGTTTATATTTTCTTCATCGTTGAATAAACCTTTTATTTCTTCAATAATTTCAAGCCTGTTAGCTAAATTATCTTTTAGGTTATTCTCAATTTTTTTATGATGTACGTGTAATTTACCTTTGTATTCTTTATAAGTATCCTTAAAGCGTTTTTGAAGCGGGCTAGAAAAAAAGAAGTCTATCTCATTTCCACCTTCGTTTAAAAACTCCTCTTTTTTCTCGTCGAGCAAGGTGTTGAATTGTGTCTTAAATTCAGAACGAATTTCTTCTACATGTTTTTTAACGGCTTGCACTTTATGTTTGGAAACCAAATCGTCCAGTTCATTAACCAGTGCTTCCATAGACATTTTATCATAGTCTTTTTCGGCTATTTCATGTCTGTCGGCATTACCTTCATCTTCGGCGTCTTCTGCGTTAGATTCTTCGATTTCATTAATAACTTCATCCTGATCTTCTGGTGCAGCTTCTTCTGGTGTTTCAACTTCAGCAGTAACTTCTGTTTCCAAAGTATCTAGAGGATCTGAAGGTGCTTTGTAGTTAGTAGCTTCTGTATTAGAATCAATATTTGAATCCGTTTTTTCTGTGACTTCAGTTTGTAATTCTTCTGGTTTTCCATCTGCTGTTGGCAGGTTATCGTGCTCTGACATTTTGTAAATGTGTTAGTTTTTTAAAAATAACTCTAGCGTTAAAGATAACAACAACTGCAATAAATACAAAAGGTTAGCACGTATATATCTTACAAACCTCTCAATTCGTTTTTGTTCCAAATACGCCATGCTTTTTCAGCTTGCAGTTTAAGCATCGGCAACCCGTTTATGGTTGTCGCATTTTTATCACGGCCATGCTTTAAAAAAGTTGTTTCTTCGGGATTGTAAATTAAATCGTAAAGTATGTGGAACTCGGTTAGGGATTCATAAGGAATATTAGGTGCTTCTGTAATATTTGGAAAGGTCCCTAATGGCGTGCAGTTTATGATGATTTGATGGTTATTAATAATAGATTCGTTCAAATCACTGTAGGTTAAATGGTCTAGATTTTTAGATGTTCTAGAAACGAACTTATAGGCAATATCAAGTTCGTCTAAAGTGAAAGCAACTGCTTTACTGGCACCGCCTGTCCCTAAAATTAAGGCATTTTTATGATTCGGTTTTAATAGTGGCTTTAATGATTTCTTAAAACCATAATAATCCGTATTATAGCCAACAAGTTTACCTTTTTTACTACGTTTAATGGTGTTAACGGCTCCAATTTTTTTTGCTTTCTTATCAAGTTTATCTAAATATGGAATTATAGCTTCTTTATATGGAATAGTTACGTTTAGACCTTTAATTTCCGTGTTTTCAAGAATATCGGTAGCAGCTTCAATATTTGAGAGATCAAAGTTTTGATAGGAAGCGTCTATAATTTCTTCTGAAGTAAATTTATTTGTAAAATAATTTTGAGAGAAAGAATACGAAATATTTTTACCTATTAATCCAAATTTACGCATGCTGTTTTTCTGTTTTATGTCCGTAAAATTCTAATGCTAAAACTATGGCTATTCCCAGAAGAATAAAACCACCTGCTACATATGTTTCAGTGTTAAGCTCCGGAATATATCGTTGATAATTTGCAATTATTTCTCTTCCTGAAGAATCTAATAAGACAGTGCCATCAGATTCTAATTTAAAAATCATCTTCTTCCAGGGCCAAACCACACCTAACGAACCGACAATAAAACCAATAATAGTAGCAATAGTTATGCTTTTATAATATTTTAAAATATAACTTAAGGCATGTGAAAAGGTTACTAAACCAACTACAGAGCCGAAGGTAAATACTGCTAATATTTTCAACATTCGAATACGTGCTGCGTTTTCAATAAAACTGAAGTTGCCTTGAATTACTTCGGCAAAAGTATCTGTTAAAGCGTTTACCGAATCCACTAAAAGTAAAACGTAATTACCGAGTATAATAAGAATAAACGAGCCGGAAAACCCAGGAAGTGTCATGCCAGATACGCTAATAATTCCGCAGAAAAATACAAACCATAAATTATCATTCTCGATGGCAGGATCTAAAAAACTTATACTTATTCCTAGAGTAATACCAATAGCTAATGCCGTGTAGGTTTTAAAATTCCATTCTTTAAAATCTTTCCGAATATAATAAATGGAACCGAGAATCATACCAAAAAATACGCTCCAAACGTAAAGTTCATAATGTTTGATTAAATAGTCTAATGCTTTAGAAACACTAAAGTAACTAATAATCATTCCTAAAAAAAGTAAGCTTAAAAAACGACCATTTATATATTGGTAGAAACTTTTAAACCGGCCATTAATTAACAGTTTAAATGCTTTAACGTTTACTTTTTGAAGGGAATAGATAAACTCTTCATAAAATCCAGCAACAAATGCGACAACGCCACCAGAAACGCCAGGAACTTTGTTGGCGGCGCCCATTCCTAATCCTTTTAAGACTAAAAAAAATTTGTCAGTAAAGGTTCTTGTGCTTTGCATTATTCAATATTTTTACCAAGACGTTCTAGAATAAAAATAGTGGAGAAACCTACAATCATTAGTATAATAGCAGGTAACAACTGGGCATCTAATCCGCTATTTTGAATTGAATACAGATTGGGTAATATGCTCGATTCTGAAATGACTTTAAGAGAATCAAAATCGGAAATTTGTTGTTGATATATCGTTAAATTCCCTAAATTGGTAATATCGGATAAGTACATTTCTGCACCAGATGATTTCTCTATAACTAAACCTGTTGTTTTCCAAGGCCAAACTTTATTTAACGATCCAAATATAAAACCGGTTAATAAGGCTAATGTGATGTTTTTGTGATTTTTAAATAGCCACTTCAAAACATGACTAAAGCTTAATAACCCGATCAAAGCACCACTTGCGAAAATAGCGATACGTTGAAAATCATAATCATAAAATGCATCGCTTAAGGTTTTATAAGCACCCAAAATTAAGAGAATAAATGAACCTGAAATGCCTGGTAATATCATTGCACAAATAGCAATAGCGCCCGCGAAAAACAAAAAGTAAGGAGAGTCATTACTAGCAGATGAAGGCACCGTTGTTATATAATATGCTAATAAGGTGCCAATTATCAATGCTGAATAGGTAGCGATATGCCATTTGTTGATTTGTTTTCCTACAAAATAAATACTGGCAATAATGAGTCCGAAAAAGAAGGACCAAATTAAAACGGGATGGTATTCAATTAAGTACTTTGCCAATCGCATAAAGAAGACAAAACTGATAATAATTCCGAGTAATAAAGCTACTAAAAAATTACCATTGAGTGCTTTCCAAAAAGCTGAAAATCCCGATTTACGGAGCGTTTTTAGTAAACCTAAATTTACATTGCTTATTGTGGTAATTAATTCTTCATAAATCCCAGAAATAAAAGCTATTGTTCCTCCCGAAACACCAGGAACGGCATCTGCTGCCCCCATGGCTAGGCCTTTTAAGGAAATTATTAAATAATCGGACAAACGTCTTTGCATGATTCAGTTTTAATTACAAGAAATCAAAGGTAATTAAATATAATCAGTCGCCTTACTTAAAGTTTTGCTTTTAGTAGGCTTTTTACCTGTTGAGATTTATAGACATTTGGAAAAAGTTCTTCCAAAATAATAACGGACTCTGAATCAAAACGAATACCATTCTTTAGATGATAAGATCCTTTTACAGTCTCTAAAAGCATATAATATAAACCAGCTAAACGAAATTCAATTTCGGCATTTTCGGGGTAAAATTCAGAAGCTTGAATCAAATTAGAAACTGCAGCTTCAGGCTCTCCTAATTGGTGTAGAATATCACCACGGGTTAACCATGTACTTAACTCATAATTCCCTAACTCTAATGCTTTTTTGTATCCGCGTTCGGCTTCCTCTAATAAATTTAGACGTTCATTAATTTTAGCGTAAAGTTTCCAGTATTTAACATTTTCACTGTCAATGTTAAGGGCTTTATTAATATAATAAAGTGATTTCTGAAAGTCTTTTTGTCGAATATAAAATTTGGTAATAGCAATCCATCCTTTATCTAAAAGAGGATCCTCTTCAATTGCCTTAAAAAAATATTGGACGGCTAAATTCTTATTACCTAGATTTTGATGGCATAAACCAATACGTAATAAAGCAAACGACGTAGGGTCATCTAATCTAAGGGTAATACTATAATTTTCGATAGCCTCTTCAAAACGTTTCAGTTTTTCTAAAGCTTTACCTTTTTCTAAATAAGCACCAATAAATTGATCGTCAGAGATAATGGCGAAATCGAAAGAAGTTAATGCGTTTTCATAATCTTCTAAATCGAAATATTGTCTTCCAAGTTGATGCCAAGCCACTTCAGAATACGGATTAGTTTCTAAAAACTTATTAAGATATATTATAGCTTCTTCATGCTGATCCAAGAAATCAAAGCAATAAATCATGTTATGCAAGGCAGAATAATCTTCTATATCTGCCTCCAAACATTTCATGAAATTGAATTTTGCTTCTTCAAATTGGTCTAAAAACAAATGTTCCATACCAATTAAAGAGTAAATATCGATTGGGTCTTCACAAAGCTTTATGGCCTCTTCTAGCACTTCAATCGCCTTTTTATGATTGTTTCGCTTGGATAAAATATTAGCCTTTTGAATATAAATTTCTTCATTTAGAGGCTCTAATGCGTAAAGGTCGTTAATGAGCGTATCTGCTTTTTCTAAATCGTCTTCGAAAACGAAAATTTCGACTTTAAAAAGTTTTAAATTTACAGATGCGGGATGTTGTAGCAGGCCAAGCTTCAGTGCTTTTTTTGCTAATGCAATTTTACCTAAGTTTAGGTAATGGTGTATGATATTCTCAAATTCTTCAGAATCGAAAAACAAGACATGATTGGTCTTTAGCATCGATTCGAAGCGGGTGAGAGATATATTATTATTGTCGTTTGGACGTAACTCCATAGGCAGATTTAAATAGTTTTTCCTTTAATAAAAGTAAGGTTCTAATGGGCATTGTAGGCTTATAAACTTAAATGTTCTTAACAAAGTAATCAACAACTGAGCCAAACAAGAGTAGTAAATGCTGTAAAACAAAGGTTTAAATAGGTTTTTCAACTAAGATTTCATCCAAAATCGATGTTATAATTTTACAACCTTTAATAATTTCTTCATTGCTAATAGTTAAAGGAGGCGTAATACGGATAGCTTTTGTTTCAAACAACAGCCAAAATAAAATAAGTCCGGCGTCCTGGGCCTTTAAAATTACCTGATTGGTTATATCAGCCGATGTTGTTAAAGCAGCCAGCATTAAACCTCTTCCACGAATTTCTGTAATTAGTGGGTGCTTTAAATGTTTTTTAAATAGCGCTTCTTTCTCTACTGCTTGCGTCATTAAATTGGTTGAAACCACTTCTTGTAATGTGGCATGAGCCGCAGCCGCTATGACAGGATGTCCGCCAAATGTAGTAATGTGTCCTAATTTAGGGTTGTCTTGTAAAAGTTGCATCAAATTATTGGAAGCGGTAAAAGCGCCAATGGGCATACCACCCCCTAAACCTTTTCCTGTTACTAAAATGTCTGGTATGCAATTGTAGTGTTCAAATGCAAACAGCTTCCCTGTTCTACCGATTCCAGGTTGGATTTCATCTAAAATTAGTAATGCTCCAACATCTTCACAGCGTTTTTTGACTTTCGCTAAATAACCATTTTCAGGTTGAATAAATCCCGCACCACCTTGAATAGTTTCCAAAATAACGCCTGCTGTTTTAGCTGTTATTTTTTGAATATCTGCTTCGTTATTGAATGTTATAAACCGAACATCTGGAACTAAAGGACGGAATGCTCTTTTGCGTTCTTCAAAGCCCATAACACTTAACGAACCCATAGTGTTTCCATGATAGGCTTGATTTGCCGAAATAATTTCACTTCGGCCAGTTGCTCGTTTTGCTAATTTTAATGCACCTTCAACGGCTTCCGTTCCAGAATTCGTTAAGTATGTAGTTTGTAACGATTCTGGTAAGTTTTTGGCTAATAATTTGGTAAGTGCTACGGCCGATTCTTGAATGTATTCGCCATAAACCATCACATGCAAATACTTATCAAGCTGGTTTTTTATGGCATTTATAATTTTCGGATGTTTATGTCCTAAAGTACAAGCCGAAACGCCGGCAACAAAATCTAAAAATGCTTTGTTTTTAGTGTTATAAATATAAGAACCCTCGGCATGCGAAATTTCCATTGCCAAAGGATGAGGCGAGGTTTGTGCTTGATATTTGTAGAAATCCGTTTTCACAATTAGTCCTTTTTAGACTTAATAGAATCCTCATTTTTCACCTGTTTTTCAGCCTTCTTTTCTTTTACAGGATTCATAGATTTTTCTGGAATATTCCGAGCGGCTTTTGTTGGTTGTGATTCCTCACCTTTTGAGGTTGATTCATTTTTTTTAGTGCTTTTATCAGCTTTTTCAACACGTTTTAGCAATGCTTCATCAAAAAATTCTTCCTGGGGCACATAATCTTCAAGCCCTTTAATTATTGGTAAGTTAAGTGGTGGATCATCACTGAATAAATCTTCTACACTTTTAGGTCGTTCTTCATCGCGCCAAACAAAACCTCTTAATAACAAGGCGTTTTCGGGATATTGTGATTCTGGTGTAATTTCCGCATCGGGTTGTAAATACCTAGTAAACTGTTCAATATCTCCTTCGGAAAAGAAAATAGAAACACTGCCTGATTTAGCTTTTTCTATACCTATTAATTCTTGGTTTTCATTTCGAGCATAAGATATAGATTCGGCATTTTTATTAATATTTACTTGACGTAAATTGTTTTCCTCATCAAATAAACCGACCAGAGTTTTTCCTTTTACCTGATTGAAACCATTTTTACTAATGGAATCTCTGCTGGCTACAAAAGCATTTTCAAAAACAAAAAGAGAATCTAATTTTTCGGTTTTCGGATTGGATTTAATGTGAATTGTATCTCCTGTCATTTGGTTTTCTAAATTCCAAATTACGGGATCGCGGCGTTTGGCAAAAGCATCCTGGGATGATAATCGCTTTAAATTAATTAGTTTGGTTAAACCTGTAGCCTGATTAACGTGTACGGAATCCGCTTTTCCACTCATATCCGATTTGTAGAATTTAGCATTTCTAAAAGCTCGGGTTATCCGTTTCTCGGGAACACCAGTGACCATTAAGGTGTCGGCATGCATATAAATGGAATCGGTTTCCTGAACCGTAATAGCTAAAGCGCGTTTGGTAATAAAAACAGAATCTTTCGCTTTATAAATTTCGGCGTAATGGCCTTTAATAATGCTTTTATTTAAGGTGTCGGTAACCGTAATATTATTAGTTGCTGATGCAAAATTGCGACTATTATCAAAATACACACTATCGCCTTCAAAAACACGATTATCGTAATCAATACGTGTTTTTTTTAAGCCATAACCTGTTTTGTTTTCTGTATCATAAAAACCTTTTTCACAGTAAGTTTTACTTTCGTCGGTAACAATGGTGGAAGGGCCAAATAAATAGGCATGACCAGTTTCCGAGTAAAAATCGAGTTGATTAGTGTTAATAACATAATCCGGATTTGTTAGAACTACGGAGTTTACAAACTGGTATTTTTGGGCATTCATGTAATATCGACCAATTCTGCTGGTAATAACCCCAGAAGAATCACGCTCCACACGACCGCCACTTTTATAATAAGATTCCTGCTTAACACGATCAAAATACAAAGTGTCTGTTGTTAAAACGGAGTTTGGTTCAGTAAGAATTACCTCTCCACTGGCAAAAGCTAATTGTGTTTTTCCGCTATATTCCACATATTTAGCGTTCATATTAATGGTGTCGCCTTGTTTCATTTTTACGTTACCGTAAGCTTCAATAAAGTTTTCATTGCCATATAAATTAGCTTGATCGCACCACATATCTATGCCTTCATGGATTACGTGAACTTGACCTGAATCATCTCGAGTCATGACTTTCAAACCAGGGTCTTTGGCGTCGTCAAAATTCAAAAAACCACTATAGATAATTTGAATTTGCTTTTGTTTCTGCTCTTGTGCTGTAGCTAATTGAAAAATGAACAGACAGGATATTAAGGATATATATATAACTAATGAGTGTTTCAAATTATAAAATTTGCTTCAAAAATAATGATAAAATTGGAGTGATTTGTTTGTTTGTGAGTTTTTTAATAGAATTAGAAAATTTAAAAGCTTTTTAAAATGAAAAAACCTGTCATAATTAAATGTGACAGGTTTTTGTTTATTGTAGAATTATTAACTTCATGTTGAATGTCAAGATGTTTACATCCAGATAGTCTGTTTTCTATCTGGGCCAACAGAAACGACTGTAATAGGGATTTCTAATTCTTTTTCCATAAAAGCGATATACGCGTTTAATTCTTTTGGAAATTGCGATTTCTCCGTCATTTTGGTCAAATCTTCTTTCCACCCTTTAAAGTCGGTGTAAATCGGCGTTATATTTTCTGGTTCAATATTATACGGTAAATGCGTAATGGTTTCACCTTTGTATTTGTATGCGGTACAAACTTTAAGCGTTTTAAATCCTGAAAGCACATCGCCTTTCATCATCATTAATTTAGTAACACCATTTATTTGACATGCATATTTTAAAGCTACTAAATCCAACCAGCCACAACGTCTAGAACGACCAGTTACGGCTCCAACTTCATGACCAATTCTAGCCATATCTTCACCTATTTGATCAAATAATTCTGTTGGAAATGGGCCAGAACCAACGCGAGTCGTGTAGGCTTTAAAAATACCATAAACCTCGCCAATTTGATTTGGCGCTACACCTAAACCTGTACAAGCGCCTGCTGCAGTTGTATTACTAGACGTTACAAATGGATATGTTCCAAAATCGATATCTAGAAGTGAACCTTGTGCACCTTCGGCTAAAATTGTTTTTCCTTGTTTTTGAGCTTGGTGGAAATATTCTTCAGAGTCAATAAAAGTTAATTCTTTTAAACGCGCAACAGCTTCAAAAAACTCTGTTTCTAATTCTTCTAAATTGTATTGAATTTCTACGTTGTAGAAATCAATCATTGCTTCGTGTTTATTAGCTAAAGCACGGTACTTATCTTTCCAATTTGGTAGTTCTAAATCGCCAATACGAATACCATTTCTACCAGTTTTATCCATGTATGTTGGACCAATACCTTTTAAAGTAGAACCTATTTTAGCTTTCCCTTTAGATGTTTCACTTGCAGCATCTAGCATGCGGTGCGTTGGTAAAATAACATGTGCTTTTCTGGAGATTATTAATTTGGATTTATAATCAATTTTAAACTGATCTAATCCTTCCAATTCCTTTACAAACACAACTGGGTCAATTACCACACCATTACCAATAACATTAATGGAATCCTTATGGAAAATTCCAGAAGGTATAGTTCTTAAAACGTGTTTAATGCCATCAAACTCCAAAGTGTGTCCCGCGTTTGGGCCACCTTGAAAACGTGCAATAATGTTGTAGTTGGAGGTAAGAACATCAACAATTTTTCCTTTGCCTTCGTCTCCCCATTGTAATCCTAGTAGTAGATCTACTGCCATCTTGTAAAATATTATTTAGTTGATTTTTTGTTGCCGTAAAAGTAGAGTGAATGGTTGGTGATTTCAATATCAAAAACCTCTTCAATTGTTTGTTTTATAGATTGAATTCTTGGATCGCAAAACTCGATAACTTCTCCAGTATCGGTTAAAATAACATGATCATGTTGTCTGTCAAAGTACGATTTCTCGTAATGTGCTTGATTTTGACCAAATTGGTGTTTACGTACCAAACCACATTCTAGAAGTAACTCGATTGTGTTATATAGTGTTGCACGACTTACACGATACTTTTTGTTTTTCATGTTCAAGTAAAGCGATTCAATATCAAAGTGCTCTTCACTATTGTAAATCTCTTGTAAAATGGCATACCGTTCAGGTGTTTTACGGTGCCCTTTATCGCTTAAAAATGCGGTAAACACATTTTTAACGATCTCCTGATTTTTTGTATCTGTTTTAACGCTCATAATTGATTGCGAATTTACATATATTTTTAAACTCTTTCTACTTTATCAATACCATTAATTTTTTTTAGATTATCTATCAGCTTTTTCAACATATTATTATTGGTAACCACCACGTGTATTTTGCCTATAAAAACACCACCATCACTTTCAAAACTGATACTTTTCATATTCACATGCATATTAGATGAGATGACTTTAGTAATGGTATTTACTAATCCTAAATTATCAATTCCTGATAATTTAATTTGTGCTGGAAATTCCTGTTGTGATGAATCTATCCATTTCGCTATCATAATCCGGTAAGCATAATTGGATTGTAAGCTAACGGCATTCGGACAATTGTTTTTATGAACCTTCAAGCCGTCATTAATAGTTAAGAATCCGAAAACAGGATCGCCAGGTATTGGGTTACAGCAATTGGCGAACTTATAATCCAGCTTTTGTTCGTCCTTTCCAAAAACAAGTAAATCGTATTTGGTGGTAATTTCATCCTTATCAAGCTCTTCTTTAGGAATACTCGGTTTCCTAGACATCTTGTTTTTAATATAACTCATAAAAGCATTGCTTCGCGATGCAGCAAACTCCTTGAGCATGGTATTGTCTATAGATGCGGTTCCTATACGATAAAATAAATCTAAACTTGTTTTTAGCTTAAAATAAGCTACCAATTCGTTTACTGATTTTTCATCCAGACTTATCTTTAATTGTTTTAGTTTTCTACGTAATATTTCTTTACCATCTTCCGCAACAATTTTCTTATCTTCTTTTAAAGCCGATTTTATTTTGCCTCGTGCTTTGGCAGTTGTTGCATAGTCTAACCAGTTTGGATTAGGTTTAGCATTTTCTGCGGTTAAAATGTCTACGCGATCGCCACTTTTTAAAACGTGCGTCAAAGGGACTAATTTACCATTTACTTTTGCGCCACGTGTTTTCATCCCTATTTCGGTGTGGATACTAAAGGCAAAATCTAAAGGAGTAGCACCTTTAGGTAAAGACTTTAAATCGCCTCGAGGTGTAAAAACAAATATTTCTTTGGAGTAAAGGTTCAATTTAAACTGCTCTACAAAATCGACAGCATTGGCTTCAGGATTCTCCAACGATTCCTGTAATTTTGAAATCCAGCTATCAATGCTATCGTCTTCTTTTTCGCCACCTTCCTTATATTTATAATGTGCTGCGTAGCCTTTTTCTGCTATTTCATTCATACGTCCACTTCGTATTTGGACTTCTACCCAGCGGCCTTTTGGTCCAACAACGGTAATGTGTAAGGCTTCATAGCCTGTGGATTTTGGAGATGATATCCAGTCTCGTAATCGTGTTGGGTTTGGTCGGAAGTGATCTGTTACGATGGAATATATTTTCCAAGCTAGAAACTTTTCGTTTTCAGGATCGCTGTTATAAACGATTCTTACCGCAAATTGATCATAAACTTCATCGAACGTTACACCTTGATTGAGCATTTTTCGGCGTATAGAGAAAATAGATTTTGGACGTCCTTTAATCGTGTAATCTAATTGTTCTTTATCTAAAGATGTAGAAATAACTTTGCTAAACTCATTTATATAAATGTCTTGATCTTCCTTGCTTTCTTTCAGTTTATTTAAAATATCAAAATACACATCGGGTTCGGTATATTTTAATCCTAAATCTTCCAATTCGGTTTTAATATTATACAAACCGATTTTATGCGCAAGTGGCGCATATATGTATAAAGTTTCCGAAGCAATTTTTATCTGCTTATCCGCACGCATGGAATCCATAGTTTGCATATTGTGCAGGCGGTCGGCTATTTTTATAATTATAACACGCACATCATCATTTAATGTGAGTAGCATTTTACGAAAATTTTCTGCCTGTAAGGAAACGTCCATGTCGGACTCCTTATTTAATGATGAGATTTTAGTTAAACCATCAACAATTTTAGCAACAGTTTCCCCAAAAAGCTCTTCGATATCTTTAATTGTATAACGCTCGCTATCTTCAACAACATCATGTAATAATGCTGCAGTAATAGAAGTAGCGTCCAAGCCAATTTCTTTAGCTACAATTTTGGCAACCGCAATTGGATGAAAAATATAGGCTTCGCCAGATTTTCTTCGTTGATCTTTATGGGCATCTACAGCAACATCAAAAGCCTTCCTAATTTGAACTTTATCTTCTTTTGTTAGTGTGCGGTAGCTTACACGCAAAAGCTCTCGGTAAGCCTTGGCAATAGCGGCATTTTCTTTTTCAATATCAATATCTGTCATAAAATAAAAATAGTATAAAGAATATTAGTTTACAACCATTGGCTGTTTATTTTTTCTCTGATAATTTCGTCTTGAAATTATGGGTTTATATAATGCTTTAAAATTGAAGGTTTATTTTTTTAAACCCCATAAAGACAGGTTTTTAAAGTGTCATGATCGCTATATTATTTATATGTATTTATTTTGAAATGTTTTAATTAAAAAAGGTTAAAGATGTTAACTTGTTTTACTAATCAACTTATACAATCTAAATATTTTAATAAAAAGGGTGATTTTGAGTAAAACCGGAAGCTTTTATAACGTTTTTTGACGCTTATTGTGGTTTTAAAAAAAAGTGTTCTAAAAAAAGTGTTCTAAAATTTATATTAATTAAGTTTCCGAAGTGATAGTTCAACTATAAACTAAACAGGCCACCATAAATATACAATTATTATTCGTTTAAGTTCCTGCGATTGGGACATACTAAAAAACTTTGCGATCCGTTAGTTGTGGAATCTTGCTATATGGGTTAATATTCTTATTTTTGCTTTAATTAAAAAAACTAATTATTAATGTTTAGATGTTTTTATGTATTAGTATTTTTCACGTTTTTCATAAATTTACAGGCACAGAAAACTAATAAAGATGTCTTGTTTACGGTTGCTAAAGAGCCTGTTTATTCAGAAGAATTTATCCGAATATTTAATAAAAATTTGGATTTAGTTAAAGATGAATCTCAAAAAGATGTGGACTCATATCTAAAACTTTTTGTAAACTATAAATTGAAAATCAAAGAAGCGCAAGCAAAGGGTTTGGATACTATGCCAACTTATCTTCGGGAATTTGAGAGCTATAAAAAGCAATTGGCAAAAAATTATTTAACGGATACGAAAGTTACAGAAGCTTTGGTAGAAGAAGCTTACCACCGCTTATCTAATGAGGTTAAAGCGAGTCATATTCTGATTCGATTAGACGAGGGCGCAAGTCCGCAAGATACGTTAGAAGTGTATAATGAATTACTGAAATTAAAAGAACGTATTGAAAATGAGGGTTATGCTCAAGTTCAAAAAGACGTTCATGACGGTAAAAAAGTATATGCTGAAAATTTAGGATATTTCTCGGCTTTTAAAATGGTTTACGATTTTGAAAACGTAGCTTATACTACCAAAGTAGGTGAGGTTTCCATGCCATTTAAAACGCAATTTGGTTATCATATAGTTATGGTTGAAGATGAACGGGATTCTCGTGGAGAACTTAAAGTGGCTCATATTATGGTGGCTAATAAGCGCGATGATAAGCAGCAAAATTCTAAAACGCGTATACAAGAAATATATAAGAAAATTAATCAAGGTGAAGCGTTTTCATCTCTAGCTAAACAGTTTTCTGAAGATAAAAGTTCAGTAGAAAAAGGAGGTGAGTTAGTTGCTTTTAGTGGGGGAGAATTAAGTTCTTCTGAATTTGAAGAGGTTGCCTTTTCATTAGAAAAAGAAGGTCAGGTTTCAAAACCTTTTGAAACTGGTTTTGGTTGGCATATTATTAAATTGATTAAAAAGACGGAATTAGCAAGTTTTGATGCTATGAAACCTGAATTAGAAGGAAGGGTTAAGCGTGATTCGCGCTCTAAATTAATTAATACGTCTTTAGTTAATAATTTAAAGGAGCGTTATAGTATTAAGGGTAACCCAGAGGGGTTGCGTTATTTCGAAACTATTTTAAACGAAGGCTACTTTTTAGGTAATTGGAGTTTGCCACAAGACTTTACTAGCAATAAGATTTTGGTTGTTATCGCTAACAAAGAATTGACATATAAAGATTTTGGTGATTATTTGTTTGAAAACCAACGCAGAGTATCAACTAAAAAGGCTTTTGATATTTTGGTTTCAGAAAATTATGAAGATTTTATAAATGCGAATTTAATTCAATATCAAGAAGAAAATCTAGAGAATGAAAATGAAGATTTTTCGCATATTGTTACTGAATATCGCGATGGCTTATTGTTGTTTGATTTAATGGAGAAAGAAATTTGGAATGCTTCGCAGACGGATTCAGTAGCTTTAAAATCCTATTATAAAACCCATAAAAACAATTATATTTGGAACCAGCGTATTGATGCGGATGTGGCATCGGCTTCTAAAAAAAGAACAATAAAAACCGTTAAGGAAATGTTAGGCAACGGACAATCTCCTGAATCTATAAAAGAAGCACTTAATAAAAACGATAAAGTTTATGTTATTTTTACGTCAGGAATCATGGAAAAAGATCATCAAGCTTTAACTAGTGATATGTTGTTTGAAAAAGGCGTTTCTAACATTTACCGTCATGATAATGCCTATGTCGTTGCTAACATTAAAGATGTGTTGCCAAAAACACATAAAATATATGAAGAAGCTAAAGGACAAATAAGCAGCGATTATCAAGTGGTAAAAGAGAGATTGTGGTTACAGGAATTAGAACAGAAATTTCCAGTCCACATAAATAGCGCAGTTTTAGCGAAAGTAAAAGCTAATTTAAAAACTAAATAATTGAAATATTCATTCTCCATCATATTATTAATCACTTTTTTATTAGTGTCATGTGAGTATTTTTACAAACATGAAGACGAACAGAAACCGGTGGCTCGCGTAAATGATGTATTTTTATATCCTACCGACCTGCAGCATTTGTATACCGATACCATGACTAAATCCGATAGTTTGCTTCGTGTAAGCAATTTTGTAACACGCTGGGCAACTAAAGAGTTGTTGGTTTCTGGTGCTAAACTCAATTTAAACGAGCAAAAACTTCATGAATTTAATCGTTTGGCAAAACAGTATAAAAACGATTTATATGCGTCCTCTTATTTAGATGCTTTGGTGCGTAGGAGTATTGATACCGTAATTACTATGGATGAAGCAGAAATTTATTATAGTTCAAATAATTCTATTTTTACCTTAAAGGAAGATTTAATTAAATTCAGATATATTCATGTGGATGAAAATAGAAGGGATTTAGCCGATTTGAAAACAAAACTTCAGCGGTTTAATAGTGAAGACAGGTATGAGTTGGATTCTATAGCTATTCAATTTAAGTCTTATTCATTAAACGATTCTATTTGGATAAAAGCCAGCCAAGCTATCTCCAAAATTCATGGGATTAACACCGAAAATAAAAATGAATTGTTAAAAAAATCTAATTTTATACAACTCAAAGATTCATTAGGAGTATATTTGATGCAAATTGAAGACGTTTTGGAACGTAATAGTACGGCACCATTAGAATATATTAAGCCAACTATCGACCAAATCATTATAAATAAACGGAAGTTAGAACTGATTAAAGAATTAGAAAAAGACATTACAAAAGATGCTATTAAGAATAAAAAATTTGAAATCTACAACTAATAATATGCGCTACATAGTTACCATTTTAACCATACTTTTTTCTTTTGCTATGCAAGCACAAGAACTTATTGTTGAAGAAGAAGCTCCTGCTGTTGTAAAGGAAATAGATACTACTTTATCAACGGTTGCTCAAAAGATAGATGGCGTTTCGGCTGTTATTGGTGAGTATGTTATATTAGATTCGGATGTCGATAAAAGTATTGCGCAATTTAAAGCGCAAGGTGCCTCGTTAGAGGGCGTAACACGTTGTCAGTTATTTGGGAAGCTTTTGGAAGATAAGTTGTATGCACATCACGCTATTCAAGATAGTATTGTGGTTTCTGAAGCTGAAATTCGTTCCAATGTGGATTACCAATTACAACAATTTATGGCACAATCAGGTCAGTCCATGGATGAGCTTATAAAGTTATATAATCATCCAAATGAAAAGGCTTTCAGAGATGAAATGTATGAAATTAATAAGAGTCAGAAATTAGCAAGTGAAATGCAAAAGAAAATTCTTGCCGATGTTGAAATTACACCAGAAGAAACACGTCAATTTTTTAACGCTATTCCAGAGGACGAACGTCCAACATTTGGTACGGAATTAAAAGTCTCTCAAATTGTTATAGAGCCTAAAGTGACGGAAGAAGAAAATCAACGCGTTATTAACCAGTTAAAGGAATTTAAAGCTGATGTTGTTGATAACGGTGCAAATTTTAGATCTAAAGTAGTTCTGTATTCTGATGATAAAGCTTCTACAGCACAGGGTGGTATGTATACTCTTAATAGAAAGCAGCCAAAAATGGTTAAGGAATTCCGTGAAGTGGCCTTTTCTTTACAAGAAGGTGAAATTTCCGATCCTGTAAAAACGGATTATGGTTACCATATTATATTTTTAGAAAAAATTAGAGGACAGGAGTACGATGTACGTCATATTTTATTAATACCTAAAGTTTCAGAAAAAGCTACTGTGGAAGCACGTGAAAAATTAGAGAAAATAAGAAAGAGTATTGTGGATGGAGATATTAGTTTTGCAGAGGCAGCTAAAGAGTCTAGTGATGAAAAAGAAACGCGAGGTGACGGTGGTCTTTTAATTAATCCACAAACGCAAGATTATAATTTTGAGTTGACAAAAATTGATCCGGAGGTATACGGGCAAATTCAAGATCTAGAGGAAGGTGAAGTAAGTTTAGTACAAACCGATCAAGGTAGAACTGGAAACGTAAAATATAAAATTTTAATGGTTAGTGATCGTGTTGAAGAGCATGTTGCAGATTATTCGCGCGATTATTTAAAAATTAAAGAATTAGCCCTTAATGAAAAGAAAATTAAAGCTATTGATAAATGGCAAAATGAAAAAATTATGGACACCTATATTAAAATAAATAATGAATATAGGGGTTGTGACTTTTCAAGTAACTGGTTAAAAGAATAAGTATGTCTGATGTTGCTGCAATTGAAAGCTTCGTAAAAAAATATAAAGAATTAAAAACCGAAATAGCTAAAGTTATTATTGGTCAAGATGCGGTTATCGATCAAATTTTAATTTCCATATTCTCTGGTGGTCACGCCTTATTAATAGGTGTTCCGGGTTTGGCAAAAACCTTAATGGTTAATACGATAGCGAAAACATTAGGACTGGATTTCAAGCGTATTCAGTTTACACCAGATTTAATGCCAAGTGACATCCTTGGGAGTGAAATTTTAGATGAAAATAGACATTTTAAATTTATAAAAGGACCTGTATTTGCTAATATTATTTTAGCGGATGAAATTAACAGAACACCGCCAAAAACGCAAGCAGCTTTGCTAGAAGCCATGCAAGAGCGTACGGTTACGGTTTCTGGACATCATTATAAATTAGACTTACCGTATTTTGTTTTAGCAACTCAAAACCCCATAGAGCAGGAGGGAACCTATCCGTTGCCAGAAGCGCAATTAGACCGCTTTATGTTTGCTATTAATTTAGATTATCCAAGTTTTCAAGAAGAAGTAGATGTTGTGAAATCCACCACATCCGACGTCAAACAAGAGGTAAACGCGTTGTTTACAGCAAAAGAAATTGTAGATATTCAGCAGTTATTACGCCGAATTCCTGTTGCAGATAATGTAATAGAATACGCAGTGAGAATGACAGGGAAAACAAGGCCAAATAGTGCAGAAGCTGCAGACCTGGTTAAAAATTACATCGATTGGGGTGCTGGTCCAAGGGCTTCACAAAATTTAATTTTGGCAGCTAAAACACATGCTGCTATTAACGGTAAGTTCTCACCAGACATGGACAATGTTCAAGCTGTAGCTTATTCGATATTTAAACACCGAATAATCAAAAATTATAAAGCAGAAGCCGAAGGTATTACCGAAGAGCAAATAATTAAGAGTTTATTTTAATTCGTTCTAAATTGACGCTTATGTAATTTTTCGATACATATTTGTTAATTTATTATTATTTAAGCATTTAAATCATGAAATTCTCAATAAATAAAGTGTAAATCGCTTAATTTTTAAAAATACTTCACTAATAGTACGTTTTCGTTACATATTTTTAAATGGTCTTTAAAATTCGTACTTTTGCAGTCCCATTAGTTTGGAGATAAAAAAGTTTATTCACATAAAATATATTATATGGCATTCGATATTGACATGATCAAGAAGGTTTATGAAGATATGACCGAACGTGTAGATAAAGCGCGTGAAGTTGTTGGTAAACCATTAACACTTTCAGAAAAGATTTTATATTCTCACCTTTGGGATGGAAACCCTAATACAGCCTTTGTAAGAGGTAAGGATTATGTAAATTTTGCACCAGACCGGATTGCATTACAGGATGCTACAGCTCAAATGGCTTTATTACAATTTATGCAAGCTGGAAAGCCTAAAGTGGCAGTTCCAACAACGGTACATTGTGATCACTTAATTCAAGCAAAACAAGGAGCTGTACCCGATTTAAAACGTGCTAACGAAACCAGTAGTGAAGTTTTTGACTTTTTAGCATCGGTTTCTAATAAGTATGGAATTGGTTTCTGGAAGCCAGGAGCTGGTATTATTCACCAAGTTGTATTAGAAAATTACGCATTCCCAGGAGGAATGATGATTGGAACAGATTCACATACAGTTAATGCTGGTGGATTAGGAATGGTTGCTATTGGTGTTGGTGGTGCTGATGCTGTTGATGTTATGGCAGGAATGGCTTGGGAATTAAAGTTTCCGAAGTTAATTGGTGTTAAATTAACAGGTAGTTTAAATGGTTGGACATCTGCAAAAGATGTAATTCTTAAAGTTGCTGGAATCCTAACTGTAAAAGGTGGAACAGGTGCTATTGTTGAGTATTTTGGCGAAGGTGCTAAAAATTTATCGTGTACAGGAAAAGGAACTATTTGTAATATGGGTGCTGAAATTGGAGCAACCACCTCTACATTTGGTTACGACGATTCTATGGAGCGTTATTTACGTGCTACCGATAGAAGCGATATTGCTGATGAAGCAAACAAAATCCGTGAGTATTTAACGGGTGATGATGAAGTTTATGCTTCGCCAGAAACATACTTCGATCAAGTTATAGAAATTAATTTAGATACATTACGTCCACATTTAAATGGACCTTTTACACCAGATTTGGCTACGCCAGTTGGAGAATTAGGCCCTAAAGCGAAAGCAAATGGCTGGCCTTTAAAAGTTGATTGGGGATTAATCGGGTCATGTACAAATTCATCTTACGAGGATTTAACACGTGCAGCTTCAATTGCTAAACAAGCCGTGGACAAAAAAATTAAACCGAAATCTGATTTTGGAATTAATCCAGGTTCAGAGCAAATTCGCTTTACAGCAGAACGTGATGGAGTTTTAAAAATATTTGAAGATCTAGATGCAACTATCTTTACCAATGCTTGTGGTCCATGTATTGGACAATGGGACAGAAGTGATAGAAAAGGTGATGAGAAGAATACTATTGTACATTCCTTTAACAGGAACTTCTCTAAACGTGCAGATGGAAATCCTAATACACATGCCTTTGTTGGATCGCCAGAAATGGTAGCAGCAATTGCTATATCAGGTCGTTTGGATTTTGATCCAATGAATGACACTTTGCTAAATGAAGATGGTGAAGAAATTAAATTAGATGAGCCACACGGTCTTGAGTTACCGCCATTAGGTTTTGATGTTAAAGAATCTGGTTATGTAGAACCGTTAGAGGATGGTAGTAATATTAATATTACCGTTAGTCCAACGTCTGAACGTTTACAATTGTTGACACCGTTTACTCCATTAGGAAATAACATCACTGGTGCTAAACTTTTAATTAAAGCTTTTGGTAAGTGTACAACAGACCATATTTCTATGGCGGGACCTTGGTTGCGTTTTAGAGGACATTTAGATAATATTTCTAACAACATGCTTATAGGGGCTGTTAACGCTTTCGGTAAAAAAACCAATTTTATTAAAAACCAATTAACAGGTGAGTATGGTGGTGTTCCAGATGTTGCTCGTGCTTATAAAGCGGCAGGCGTAAAAACTATTGTCGTTGGTGATCATAACTACGGTGAAGGATCATCTCGTGAGCATGCCGCTATGGAGCCAAGACATTTAGGTGTTGCTGCTGTTTTAGTGAAGTCATTTGCGCGTATACACGAAACTAACCTTAAGAAACAAGGTATGTTAGGCTTAACGTTTGATAAGGAAAGTGATTACGATTTAATCCAAGAAGACGACACAATTAACTTCCTAGATTTAGATGCTTTTGCACCAGACAAGCAGTTAACATTAGAGTTTGTTCATGCAGACGGATCTAAAGATGTTATTAAAACAAACCATACCTACAACCAAGCTCAAATTGATTGGTATAATGAAGGTTCTGCTTTAAACTTAATTAAAAAAGAAAATAAGGCTTAATTTTTAGGTTTTATTGAATTCCATAAGAACTCCTGATTATTTATAATTTTCAGGAGTTTTTTTATTGTTAGTAATTACGTTAACGTACGACTAAAGCTTCTTATCTCATATTATGAAAAAACCGAAATTTTCTACTAGTAATATTATTTTTGTCATCGTTATTGGTTTAATGATTATACCACAAACGCGTCAGCCTATTCAGGTTTTTCTTCAGAAGGGATTAGCTATGATTAGTCCTTCGGAAATTAGTGTCGATAAACGTGAAACATTAAAGTCTTATGACAATTGGAATTTAGTGGATTCTAAAGGGAATGCGTTCGACTTTAAGCAAGCAGAAGGCAAAGTAGTGTTCATTAATTTCTGGGCAACCTGGTGTCCGCCGTGTATTGCAGAAATGCCAAGTATAGACGAGTTGTATGCCGATTATAAAGATGACGTGATATTTTTATTAGTCTCCAACGAAAAGGCTGAAACTATTTCAGGATTCCAAAGTAAAAATGAATTTAATTTTGAATTTTATCAATCTGTTACAAATGCGCCAGCGCAATTTCAAACCAATAGTATTCCTCAAACTTACTTAATTGATAAACAAGGAAGTATTGTTATGGATAAATCGGGTGCGGCAAATTGGAATAGTGATAAAGTAAGAAAAGTGTTGGACGATTTAATAGCGGCGGAATAATGCGCGAAAAAAAGCGCTTATAAAATCCCAAGAAAATAGTGCGCGCATAATATGAAGATCCTCAGTAAAAGTTGATTCTTCATCTAAAAACCGAAACATGGTTGGAATGGAATTTTTAGCATAGAACTGCTCGAAAATCCAAACGCCCTTTTTGTTATTTGTTTTTAAAACTTCTAGAAAAATTTTATCATAGAATTTATATTTCCTCTTAAATAATTTATACGAAGGCTGTTTTCCACTTTTAATATTCGATATAATTTTACGCACATTTTTTTCGGTATGTTTAAAGGAGTACCCCGTGGAACCCTTAACCCAACCACCTCCTGTGCCAATTTTAGTGACGTTTTGCCTATTGTATTTCCAAAAAGGGAAGTCCGTCATTGGAATATTTCCCGCTTCTGTTTCAATAACTTTATAGCTATTTATTTTTAAATGATTTTTTATGTAACTACGAATAGCATCATCATATACAGATTCCACAACGGTTTCTGGAGTGAAAAAGGTATATTCAATTAGTGCCCGATTTACAGAAATAGGCAATACATAAACAAAACTCGTTGTATTATTGTGTTGAAAGCGGTAATCCATCATCGTAAATGCTTCAGGATTAAAACATGGTGTGTCTGTTTCAATAATCCAACCTTTAAAATGTTGTTGTA
This sequence comes from Bizionia argentinensis JUB59, assembly GCF_000224335.1. Classification (GTDB taxonomy): domain Bacteria; phylum Bacteroidota; class Bacteroidia; order Flavobacteriales; family Flavobacteriaceae; genus Algorimicrobium; species Algorimicrobium argentinense. The sequence continues at coordinate 23,551 of NZ_AFXZ01000001.1, forward strand.
CTAATGTGTATTTAGATATTTCCGTAGTATATTCATCAGGTATTCGACTATCAAAAACGTGATTCGTGGTGTACGTATTATTTTTCCCTTGAACTAAAAGCGAATCAGTCTCAACTATAGAAACGACCGAGTCTTTTATAAAGTGGATGTTTTCCGACTGCTTTAATGCTGATTTTGCATACTTATAAAAATCTATGGAACGAATGCTTTTGTAGGTATAAGGTTCTAAAGGCAGAGTAAGCGCCTTGCTTTTGGAATTAAATAAGGCGGTCTTCCATGATTTTTCAATGATAGACTCCCAAGCACCATCCTGGATTTCCCAAAAACTCCAAGTTTTATCGTTTTTATTTTTATCATCGGGATCAATTAATGCTACTTTTTTCAACTTCAATTCATCATCAGAAATAAATTTTAAAGCTAGTTGTAAACCAGCAAGACCATTTCCAATAATGATATAATCGAAATGATTTTCATTAGGCATAAAAACAGAATTTATAAAGCTTTATTTTTTGAAGTATTTAAAGGGTACAAATAACATACCGAAGCATTCGCCATCACCTTTACCTAAATGTTTATGGTGCATTTTATGGGCGCGACGAACACCTTTTGCATACCAGTTGTCGGCGCTTCTTAAAAGCTTGAAACGTTGGTGTATAAAAATATCGTGAACCATAAAATAAGCGCAGCCGTAAGCGAAAATTCCTAGTCCTAATGGCAATCCAGCCCAAAAGCCTGCGTACTGCCATAGTATAAATAAGGTGATACTTACAATGGCGTAAAAAATAAAAAATAGGTCATTTCTTTCAAACCAACTGTCGTGTTTTTTATGGTGGTGGTCTTTGTGTACACTCCATAAAAAGCCATGCATGATGTATTTATGAGTAAACCATGCCATAAATTCCATAAACAGGAATGTTCCAATAAAAATAAGTATCCACAAAATAATGTCTATCATAATTTTTATAACAAATTTAATTGATATTTCACATAACTGCGCGTTAATAACTCAATCTTTTTGTAGTTAGGAACCCGTATTCTAGTATTTTTAATTTGTAATGCAGGCGTTTTCTTCAACTTCTTTAAAAGTTGACTATAGTACCTGTAGGCTGTAAACACGCCAAATTTAGCTTCTGCTGGAAGTTCTTTAATTCCTTGAAGACCAATTTCAAAGTCGCGCTCAATTTCTTCAATTATAAGTGATTTTGAAAATTCGTCTAACTTAGATAAGTCCGTGTTAGGAAAATACGTGCGGCTTAAGTCTTCGTAATCACTTTTTAAATCTCTTAAAAAATTCACTTTTTGAAAGGCAGAGCCTAAATGCATAGCAGATTCTTTAAGGTGATTATATTTTTCATTATCACCTTTTACAAATACTTTTAAACACATCAGGCCAACGACATCAGCAGAGCCATAAATGTAGGAGTTGTATTCCGCTTCCGTTAAATAGGTAGTTTTATGCAAATCGGAGCGCATGCTCCGCATAAAAGCATCTACCATATGCTTTTCAATACCATATTTATGATAGGTTTCTTGAAAAGAATTTAAAATTGGATTTAAACTTATTTTGCGCTCTAAAGCTAAATTTAAATCATTTTCGAATTCATTTAAAAGTACTTCTTTATCGTAATCATGAAAACTATCTACTATTTCATCGGCAAATCTAACAAAACCATAAATATTGTATATGTCTTGACGTATGGAACTTGCCAACATTTTAGTGGCCAAGGAAAAAGACGTGCTATAGGTTTTAGTAACCGTTTGGCTGCACGAATGTGAAACGATGTCAAAAATTGATTTCATCTGATAGTTTTTTAGTGATTGGAAGCTCTGTAATACGTTAGAATAATGATATATATATTATCCTCTATTTAATTTGCATGATGTTTATTAATGAGCTCGGCAACCAATTTTCCTGAAATCAGTGATGGTGGCACACCTGGTCCAGGAACTGTTAACTGTCCTGTAAAGTACAAATTTTTTACCTTACTACTTTTTAATTTTGGTCTTAAAAAAGCAGTTTGTAGCAAAGTATTGGCCATTCCATATGCATTTCCTTTGTAAGAGTTATAATCTTTTATAAAATCGTTTACGCAAAATGACTCTTTAAATAAAATATGATCTCTTACATTTTGAGAGGTTAAGTCCTCAAAACGATCTATTATTTTTTTAAAATACGTCATACGTAACTTAGTATTGTCTTTTAATCCAGGTGCTAATGGAACTAAAAATATTCCTGCTTCTTTGCCTTCTGGTGCTACATGACTGTCAGTAATGGAAGGGAAGCTAGCATAAAACAAGGGATTCTCTGGCCATTCCGGCTTGTCGTAAATGGACTCTGCATGTTTATCAAAATCTACATCAAAAAATAAGGTGTGGTGATTCACATTTTTTATTTTCTTATCAAAACCCACATAAAATAGGAGGGATGATGGCGCAAATGTCTTTTTATTCCAATAGGCTTCGGAGTATTGCTTATATTCTTGATCTAAAAGGGTTTCTGTATGATGATAATCGGCACCACTTAAAACAATATCACTTAAGTACGTTTTTCCATTTGTAATTACGCCTGAAGCCACTTTATTAGAAACTAGTATTTTTTCTATAGGTGAATTGGTTTTAAAAGTAACGCCTAAATCTTTTGCCATGGTTTCCATAGCTAAGATTACCTGATACATTCCTTTTTTAGGATGAAAGGTACCTAAACCAAAATCGGCATAATTCATAAAGCTGTAAAAAGAAGGCGTATCGCTTGGTTTGGCTCCTAGAAATAGAACTGGAAACTCCAAAATTTTAACTAAACGGTCGTTTTTGAATTCCTTACGAACATCTTTTTTTATGGTACTAAAAAACTGATCAATTTTTTTGAATGTTTTGGCTGTCACTAATTCAAACGGTGAAACACCAGGATTATATACTAGATCTTTAATAGCAACATTATAATTATCTTGTGCTTTATCGATAAATTTCTGTAAGGTTTTAGAGCTTCCAGGTTCTTCTTTTTCAAAAGCAGCTCGTATCTTATCTAACGTATCTTCTATAGTAATGAAATCATTCTTTCCGAAGTAAACAGAATAAGCTGGATTTAATTTTTCGAGCTGGTAGTAGTCAGAAGGTTTTTTATTGAAATCAGCAAAAAATCGTTCAAAAACGTCAGGCATCCAATACCAGGTTGGCCCAATATCAAACGTGAAACCGTCTCTAATTAATTGTCTTGCGCGACCACCAATAGTTTCGTTCTTTTCAAAAATAGTAACATTGTGTCCAGACTGTGCTAGATAGCATGCGGCAGCAAGGGATGAAAACCCTGATCCAATTATGGTAATATTTCTCTTCATATGTTTAACAAATATACAAAAAGGCTAAACAAAACAAGTTCTTTTTTTAGATATATTTATCTAAATCGTTTACGGAATGAAAAGCTTTAATGGTTTTAGGCAATTTGGAGTTGTCTATATTATTTGCCATACGGCCAAATATCCATAATTCATTACCGTTATTGAGGAGCTCATCATGAAATTCCTTTAAGTAGTTTTCAATATTTTCTGTTTCGGGTTTTACCGTGAAATAGGAAATAAAGATAATGTTTTTATGGTGCTTTAAAACATCTTTTAGGCTTACAATAGGAACACTTGGACCCAAATATAGCGTATGATGATTTGCTTTGGTGAGCTTATAATTTAAAAAATGCAGTCCTAAATCATGAATTTCGTTATTTGGAAGAAAGAGTACAAAGTTTTTATCCTTGTTTTTTATTGCTTTTAATGTGCAATTTTCAATATTAACCAATAACTTTTGCTTAATTAATTCAGAAATAAAATGTTCTTGCGCGGGTGTAATCGTATTTGTTTGCCATAAAAAACCTATTTCACTCATAAGTGGTATAAAAACTTCCATGAAAATTTCAGAAAAATCCTTATGCTGTAATAAGTTATCATACGTATTTAGAAACAGCTCCTTATCAAAATTTAGCATAGCCAACTTTAACATGTTTATGGCATGATCGTCGGCATAGGCTTTAGATGATAAATCACGAACGGTATCCGCAATATCCAAATCGTTTATTTTTGCAATTTTAGATATTTTAAATCCATTATTATAAAGGAAGGTGATATTGAGAAGCTTCTGCAGACTTTCCAAACTGTAATATCTAATATTTGTATCAGTACGGTTAGGTTTTAAAAGATTGTAACGCTTTTCCCAAATTCTAATGGTATGTGCTTTTACACCAGATAGATTTTCAAGATCTTTAATGCTAAAATTACTCTTAATATTGTTCATATTTTATTAGAAAACATTAAACAAAAGTAATGAATTAAATTATTAAATAGTTAGAAAGAGATTATTTTATATAGAGTTATTTAAAATTTTCAGTTTTAAAGATGTTTAGAAAGCATCAAGTTGCTAAAAATAATAAATTAGTTGAAGTACTTAAGTGCTAGTTCTCGCGATGAGAATTTCCGACTCTTGGAAAATATATTAAAATGAAACTAGGCAATTAACTTAAAGTGCGCACGAGAAGACTCGAACTTCCACGGACTAATGTCCACCAACCCCTCAAGCTGGCGCGTCTACCAA